>CACGJH010000006.1 GCA_902573325.1 uncultured Alphaproteobacteria bacterium
GAAGTGTTTCTCATGGTTTATTCCGAATTCCCGGTTATGTAGCTTCTCTAAAAAGTAAAAAAGTTAATGGTGTTTCAAGACCTACAAATACTTATCTTACACAAAATGCAATTCGTGTTGAAGGTGATTATGGTTTTGCTCCCGTAGGAATAAAAATTGGTTTGCCTGAATTAATAAAAACGACAAATAAACATGGAGTTGGTGTTTTGACTATATCTAATACTCATCACTTTGCAGCTTTATGGCATGAAACTGAAGCATTGGCTGAAAACAACTTAGTTGGAATTGCTTGTACAGCTTATAAACCAAGTGTAGCTCCTGCTGGTGCAAAAAAACCATTATTTGGTACAAATCCAATATCATTTGCTTGGCCAAGAAAAAATAATACCCCTGTAGTCTACGATATGGCAACTTCAACAATGGCGATGGGAGAAGTTCAGGTTGCAGCACGTGATGGTCATAAAGTTCCATTTGGAACAGGCTTAAATAAAGATGGAGAAAAAACTGATAATCCATCTGAAATTGCAAATGGAGGAGTCCTTTTAACATTTGGTGACTACAAAGGTTCTGCAATAGCAATGATGATTGAGTTATTAGCTGCAGGTCTAGTAGGAGATTTATTTAGTTTTGAAGCTAAGGAAGAAGACAATAATGATGGAGGTCCTGCAAGAGGCGGTGAATTTATTATGGCTTTATCTCCAGAGCTTATTGCAGGAAAAAATTGGAATGAACATGCTGAGAAATTTTTTGAACAAATGACATCTTTAGACGGTGTGCGTTTACCTGGACAACGAAGACATACTAATAGGCAAGATAAAGGCCCAAGACAAATTAATTCAGAGCTAATAGAAAAGATAAAGAGTCTAATCTAATCCATTTATGGATAATATTAAATTAGATTTTCAAAAACATATTAGTGCAGGAAGATGTAATGGAGCTGAATGGATAATAAATCATAAAAATAATATTTATCATGAAGTAATTGGTTACAAAGATTTGGAATTAAAAAATAAACTCAATAAAAATTCATATTATAGAATTTGGTCAATGACAAAGCCAATTATTGGTTTTGCAGCAATGCAATTAATTGAAAAAAATTTTTTATCTCTTGATGATACTATAGATAAATATTTATCTGATTTTAAAAATTTTAAAAAACTTAGTAGTGTTGAGAGTAACTTAAAAAATACAACTTCACTAGAAAATAAACCTACTGTTAGACAACTTTTACAACATACAGCAGGCTTTACATATAACAATTGTGATAATTTTTTAGCTCAAGAATATGAGGACAGAAGTTTATTTCATTCTGCATCTTCAAGTTTGGAGGAAGAGATTAGTAAAATTTCTGAATTACCTCTGTTATATGAACCTGGTTCAAAATGGCATTATTCTATATCTATAGATGTTTTGGCAAGAATTATAGAAGTTGTAACAAAAGATAAAATTCAACATATTATCACAGAAAACATTTTCATACCCTTAGAAATGAATAATACAAATTTTTATATTGATGAAAATAGTAATAGTCAGTTAGTTGAAACATTTGAATATAATAGTGATAAATTAAAACTAACAAATTTAAATTACGATAAAAGAAAGTTAATATTATACGGGTACCCAACAAATAATAAAAATTATTCCAGAGGAGGCCATGGTTTGTTTTCTACAGCTGAAGATTATGAAAAATTTGCTACAATGCTTATCAATGGTAAAAATAAAAATGGAAAAGAGCTTATTAATTCTCAAAGCTTAGAATTAATGCGAAATAATTCTTTAAATAAGGAGTTATTCCCAATTGAAATCACATCAATTAATACAAATAAAGATGAAGATTATGAAAATGATCTACATGGATATGGTTGGGGTTTAGGATTTAGAGTGTTAATGAACAATACCTCTCAAAATAAGTTTGGTCCAGTTGGAGAATTTGGATGGTCAGGCTATGCCGCTACTTATTTTTTGGCAGATCCAAAAAATAATTTGTCAGCTGTTTTAATGATGCAAATTTTAGATGCTGATAAGAATATTAAAAAAGATTTTTACAATAATATCTTTAAAAATCTTTAATGAAAATGAAATCAAATCCCTATACCTATGGAATAATTTTAACTCTTTTAACTTATTTATCTTTTGGTATTTTAGATACAATTCAAAAAACAGCAGTTCAATATCACTCTGTTTTTGTATTGTTGTTTGTAAAGTTTACTTTTTGTTTTATATTCTCTTTTTTTATTGCAAAAAAAAATAAAGTTAAAAAATTTTATCTTTCAAATAATTACAAGATACAAATAACTAGATGTATTTTATCTGTATGTGAATCTTGTTTTTTTGTATTATCTTTTAGGCACTTAGCTCTGGCAGATGCTCACACAATAGGATCTTTAGCCCCTGTTCTAGTTTTAGTTTTTTCTTATTTAATTTTAAAAGAAAAAATAAATGTAGCTACTTGGTTAGCAATTTGTGTAAGTTTTTGTGGAGTTATTCTAATAATGCGACCTGGATTAACTATATTTAATCCATATCTAATTATTCCATTATGCGCTGCTTTTTTCTATTCACTATTTCAAATAGCAACAAGATTAAATGCTAGGTATGATGATAATGAAACTATGTTATTCTACAATGGTTTTATAGGTGCTATCATTACATTTGTACTATCACTTTTTTTCTGGCAACCGCTACATTCATTTTCTTTTATCTTTTTTATTTTTTTAGGTATCTTTTTTTGTACTGGGTTATTTTTACAAATTAAGGCATTGAGTGTTACACCGGCAAGTATTTTAGCACCTTATAATTATACTATAATTGTTTGGGGAATAATTTTTGGTTTATTAGTATATGAAGAAGTCCCAGATATATTTACGATTATAGGAGCAATTATTATTGTTTCATCTGGAATATTTATATTTAGATATTCTTATAAGTAGTTTTAATTTCTTTGTATCAATTAAAAAATTAATGTTATAAATTTACTTTATGTTTATTGGAATCGATCTTGGAACTTCATCAATCAAAATGATTTTAATTGATCAAAATCAAAGCATTCTTGCATCCGCTAATTCAAGTCTTACTGTACAATCACCTAAAGATGGTTTTAGTGAACAAAATCCACAAGAATGGATTGATTCAACAATGGAATGCTTGGAGGCTTTAAAATCAAAAAAACCAAAAGAATTTTCACAAACTATTTCAATAGGAATATCCGGTCATATGCATGGGGCTACTTTAATAGATAAGGATGGAGAAGTTATTAGACCGTGTATCCTTTGGAATGATACAAGATCATATCAAGAGTGTGAAGAATTTGAAAAACAAAATTTTGATGTACGATCAATTTCAGGAAATATTACTATGCCTGGTTTTACTGCACCAAAAATAAATTGGATAAAAAATAATGAAATAGATAATTTTAAAAAAATTTTTAAAGTTCTACTTCCTAAAGATTATTTACGATTTGTTCTTACTGGTGAATTTTTTTCTGAAATGTCAGATGCATCTGGAACATTATGGCTAGATATTCAAAAAAGAAAATGGTCCAATCAGCTTTTATCTTGCTCATTTTTAGAAGAAAAACACATGCCAGATCTTGTGGAAGGGAATGAGCAGACAGGATTTTTAAAAAAAGATTTAAAAGAGAAATTTAATTTTATCAATAATGTTAAAGTTGTGGGTGGGGCAGGGGATAATGCTGCCGCAGCAACTGGTATGGGTATAACAAACAAAAACCAATCATTTATATCTCTTGGAACTTCAGGGGTTTTTTTTACTCCTACTGAAAATTTTTTGAGTAATACTGGAGATGCAGTACATTCTTTTTGTCATTGTTTACCAAATAAATGGCACCTAATGTCTGTTATGTTAAGTGCAAGTAATTGTTTAGATTGGATTTGCTCTATTACCAATACTTCAATTGCCGATACACTTAATAATGTAGAGCAATTTTATAATGATAAAAATTCTAAAAAAAATTCATCGTATTTTTTACCTTATTTGTCTGGAGAGAGAACCCCTCATAATGATCCACATATTAGAGGTTCGTTCCATTCTATAAAAACAACTACAAATGTAACAGATTTACAGTATGCAGTAATTGAAGGTGTCAGTTTTGGAATATTAGATGGAGTAAATTCTATTTTGAAAGTTAATAATAACTTTGATCAAATATTTATGGTTGGAGGAGGTTCAAAAAGTTCATTTTGGATTGAATTGCTCGCAGCACTTTTAAATAGAAAGTTAAGTGTTTGTGATCAAAGCGAATTTGGTGCTGCACTTGGTGTTGCAAGATTAGCTATGTATCAAGATGCTACTATTGATAATAAAGAAAATATTATTAGTGAAATAAAAATAAGTAAAACTTATGAGCCTAATGATGATAACATTGATCTTTTATTACAAAGATATTCAATTTGGAAAGATTTATATAACAGTAATAATAAGATTGCTCAAAATCTAAGTTTTTAATAAATATTTTTTAAAAAATTAATTTTTTCTTCTAAAATTTCAGAAAATAAAGGAAACTGTTTTGGTGTGTCACCCCAAAGCTCTACACAATTTGCAAATTTAACAACTTTATCTTTTTCTAAATAATATTTGATCCATTCCCAACTCGGTTCATAATATTCAAAATTTAATTTTTTATCTCTAATTTTCAACATAAAAACATACCAACTTGCAATTGCATCAATACAGTTTTCTGGAATTATTTTTTTTTCAAAGCAATTATGTATGGTCGGTAGTATAAATATTGGAAATTTACCTACTCCATCCATTGCAATTCTCTCTAATCTATCAGCAATATTTCTATTTTTAAATCTTTCATAAATTGTGATCATATATTCCTCTAAATTAAAGGGTTTGTGTGAAAGTGCTGGTATTATTTCTTTTTGTTGAATTTCAAAGAAATATTGTTCTAAATTTTTATCAGATATAGCTTCATCATAAGTTGTGTAACCCTTAAGTGCACCAAAATAACTTAATGCTACGTGAGCTCCATTAAGAATTCTAATTTTTGCTTCTTCATAGGGCAATACATCACGCACAAACTTGACACCAACGTCTTCAAGCCTTGGTCTTTCATTAATGAAGTCATCCTCTATTATCCATTGAATAAATGGCTCAGCCATGACACCACAGTTTTCATCTAAACTAAATTTTTCCATTATTTCAGACTTTAAAAATTCAGGAGTTCTAGGAGTAATTCGATCAACAACACAAGAGGGAAAACTTACATTACTTTCTATCCATTCTAAAAGCTCAAATTCATTAGATGCTAATAAATATTGTTTTAAACAGTCTTTTAATACTATTCCATTTTCCCTAATATTATCACAACATAGCAATGTGATTTTTTTATTTGTAGATAACATCCGTTTTTTTAAGGCTGTCATGAGATATGCATAAATGATATTGTTTTCTTTTCCATCAATATTATTTTTAATAATTTCTAGATTTAAATTTAATTTATTTTTTTCATTTATATAGTAACCACTTTCAGTAACAGTCATTGTCACTAATTTTACATCTGGATTTGAAAGAGCATCCTCAGCTTCATCTTTATTTTTACTCCAATCTATTAATTCAATTATCGAATTAATTTCTTTGTATTCTTCTTCTCCAGATGTAGAAATTGTTTTAAGAATATATTTTCCTTTTCTTAATTTAAGATTATCAATTTTTTTTCTATCCTCTTTTCTTAAATTAATTCCACATATTCCCCAATTAAGATCATTAGATGTGTTAAGATATTCATTTATATAGTTTGCTTGATGTGCTCTATGAAAATTGCCTACACCAAGGTGAACAATTCCAGTTTTGCAATTCTCTCTATTAAAAGATGAAATAGCTAATTCATTATTTTTCATCAATTTTAATTTGAAGTTTTACATCAGTAGGCCTATGTTCTGCTGCTCTTATAAATGCTTCAACACTTTCTTCAAATTTAAAAGTATGTGTAATCATCGGTTTAACATCAATTTTTCCTCGTTCTAGAAGTCTTATTGATGGTTCATATTGATGCGAATACCTATGCACAGTTTGAAATTCAAGACCTTTAGCAAATAGTACTGCCCAGTTCATAGGCACTGGTTCAGCATTATTTCCAATTAAAACAACATGTGCACCAGGTGAGCAGCAAGTAAAAATCGCTTCATATGCCTTCACTGCTCCACTGCATTCAAAAAACCTATCAACCCCCCATCCATTAGTTTCATCCATAATTTTTGTTTCTAAATTTTCTTTAGATAAATCTACTGGAATAAGATCAGGGTAATAATTACACATCTTTAATTTTTCACCCAAAATATCAGCTATATAAACTTTTGCGCATCCACCAGCTAAAGCTGAAAGAGCTGTTACTAAGCCAATTGGTCCACATCCCATCACTAAGCCAATTTGGCCAGGTTTTATTTTAGCTTTTGTAACTCCTTGCATTCCTACTGCTAAAGGCTCAACCATTGCTCCTTCGGCGTAAGAAAGGTTATCTGGAATTTTAAAAACCATATCACTTGGAAAAATAACTTCGGGTGTTAAACAACCATGAATAGGTGGAGTTGCCCAAAATTTTACGTCCTGATCATAATTGTAGATACCAAGTTTATATTCTTTTGTACTTTTACTTACTATTTGTGGTTCAATACAAACTCTATCACCAACCTTCAAATTTTTTTCATCCTTACCTACTTCAATTATTGTACCTGAACCTTCATGACCCAAAACCATTGGAGCATTAACATTCCATTGTCCAATTTTTCCATGTTCATAATAGTGTATATCTGATCCACATATTCCCACAGTATGCATTTTGATCTTTACATCATTCAAACCAACCTTATTTGGTAGATCAATATCTCTTAAATTTAATTCAAGTTTTTTTTCTAAAACTAATGCTTTCATGACTGTTAATAAATAACATATTTTTAAATATAAATTATTATAATTTTTGATGAAATTTATATTTTGTTAACATATTGTAAGTATTGATGATTATGGATCAATTCAAACTAACTAATAAAGTTGCTATTGTAACCGGTGGGACAAGAGGAATTGGTCTATCGATTGCACATGCTCTTGCAGAAGCTGGAGCAAAAATAATTGTCACTAGTAGAACAGATAAATATGATGGTTTAAAAAGTTTAAAAAAAGCAAATTATGATGTTGCTTTTTTAAAGGGTGATATTACTAAACCAGATGAACCTCAAAAAATTATAAATTATGTATTAGAGGAATATAATTCAATTGATATCCTAGTTAATAATGCAGGTGTTGCTCAACATGGAACTATGGAAGAATTTAATGATGATTTATTGGATAAAATTATGAATACAAATGTTGATTCTGTTTTTAGAATGTGTCGTTCAGTTTTGCCACAAATGAAAAAACAAGGTGAAGGAGTGATTTTAAATATAGGTTCGATATCTGGGGTAGTATCAAATATTCCTCAACCTCAAGTGGCATATAATGCATCAAAAGCTGCAGTACATATGTTAACAAAAAGTTTAGCAAGTGATTTTGCAGAAAATAATATTCGTGTAAATGCTATTGCTCCAGGTTACATCGATACAGAAATGACAAAACTAACTAAAGAAAACGAACATTGGTATGAAACTTGGAATAGCATGACACCGCTCAAAAGAATGGGTAAAGCAAGTGAAATTGCATCTGCAGCACTTTTTTTATGTAGCCCTGCTTCAAGTTACATTACAGGTGAAGTATTAGTTGTAGATGGAGGATATACCGTTAGATAAGATTAATTATTCTTTAAAAAGAAAAATATTTGCTCTTATATTTATTTTGTCTTTAAGAATTGTTGTGTTTTTCCAATTACCAGTCCCAATTTCAAAGTCATTTCTGGAAAAAGATATCTCACTTCTTACCTGAACCAACTCACTAGCTAATTTTATAATTTCAATATCAAGAGGGATTTTTTGACTTTTACCTTTTATTGTTAATTCACCTATTAAATTAATTTTATTATCTTCGTAATTAAATTTAAAATTATTGGTATCAATAAGACCAAATGGAAATTTTTTAGCATCAAAAAAAACCTCACTCAGTACTAAATCTTTATATCGTTTATAGTTTAAGTCTAAACTATCAATACTAACATTTATTAGTGCCTTATTATTATTTTCATTGGACAAATCCAAAGAAACAAAACCATCAAATGTATTAAATTTACCAGTAACATTTTTTGCAAACAAAACTGGAACTTCAAATTCTATACTAGAAATATTTTTATCTATAGTCCATAAATCATTAGCTGCACTCTGCTTACAATACAGAAATATAAAAAATAAACTAAATATAACTTTCAATATATTTTCTTGCTAGTTCATCAGCTTTCTCATTAAATTCGAAACCAGCGTGTCCTTTAACCCATTTCCATGTTACATTATGTTTATTAATTAGATTATCTAATTGCATCCATAATTCTTTATTTTTCACTATTTTTTTTGTTGAAGTTTTCCATCCATTTTTTTTCCAATTTGTAATCCATGATTCAATACCATCTTTTACATATTTGCTATCGGTATAAATGATTAATTCTTTTTTTATCTCAAAATATTCCAGTGCTTTTATTGCTGCTGTAAGTTCCATTTTATTATTAGTTGTGTGTTGATCACCACCATTTAATAAAATTTCTTTATTATTATCTAATATCACGACACCCCATCCACCTATACCAGGATTCCCAGAACATGCGCCATCTGTATAAATATTAATCATTATTCAAAAATATCATTTTGTTGATGCCATCTTAAAATATTCAAATATTCAAATGGATCTTTTTTAACAACTACTGCATCAGGTGGATGAAAAATATAATCGTGCACTCTTGTACATAATATTCTAACAGCAGCAGCTCTTAATAAAATATTTAACGATTTCTTTTCAAGATCACTTAATTCTCTCAACTTTTGATATTCCCCAAGAATTACCAAGCAGTTCTCTTTGTTAAAGTATTGTCCATTTTCACTAAAGCACCAATCATTAATAACTATGGCTAAATCGTAAATATAAAAATAATAACATGCAAAATAGAAATCTATTACTCCAGAAATTTTTTCATCTTTAAAAAAAATATTATCTCTAAACAAATCAGCATGTATGACACCACAAGGAATATTTGTTGGCCAATAATTTTCTAAATAGTCTATTTCATTTTTTAACAAATACATTGTTTCATTAAACTTTTTGGATTTATTATTAATGCACTTTTTGTAAATTTCTTTCCAATCCTGTAAATCTAAACTGTTAGGTCTTTTTTCATCAAAATTTATGGTAAGATTGTGTAAATCAGCAACCATTTTTCCAACTTCTCTACACATTTCAGAGTTAGGTTTTTCAATACTTTTACCTTCCAGAAAAGATATTATTACAGCTGTTTTATTTTTTATTCTTTTTAAAATTTTTCCATTTTTATCTGAGATAGCTTTTGGACATTTAAAATTATTTTTATTTAAAAAGTTTTTTAAATTTATAAAAAAAGGTAATTCTTGCTCAGTTACTCTTTTTTCAAAAATTGTTAAAATATATGGTTGATTATTACAAAAAATTTTAAAATTTGAGTTCTCTATCCCATCTACAATTTCTTCAAAACTGTCTAAATTTCCAATTGAGTAATCAGAAATAAAGTTTTCGATATCTTCTTTAAGTAATTTAGTAAAGACTGCCATCTTCTATACGTTTAGTTTTTGCGGCACTTTAAAAAATACATCTTCTTTTTGGTAAAATCCTTCATTTATATTTATTTCAAAATTTTTTTTCAAATTATCGAGAAGTTTTTTAACAAGTACTTCTGGTGATGATGCACTTGCTGTTATTCCTATATTTTCAGATTCTTGAAATATATTTAAATTTAATGAATCTACATCTTCTACTAAAATAGCTTTTTTTGATCCATAATTTTTTGCTACTTCAACTAATCTTAGGGAATTTGATGAGTTACTTGCACCAATTACTAAAAAATAATCACATTGATTCGCTATCTTTTTGACCGCTTCTTGTCTATTTGTTGTAGCATAACAAATATCATTTTTTTTTGGTTCTATGACATTACTAAAATATAATTTTATCTCTTTTATTATATCTTTTGTATCATCTACTGATAGCGTTGTCTGAGTAACATATGCAATCTCATCATTTTGTTTTAAAGGCAATTTTTTTACATCTTCAACTTTTTCTACTAAATGAATTTTTTTATCTGTTTGGCCCATAGTTCCAATAACTTCAGGATGATTTCTATGACCAATTAAAATTACTGGCAGATTTTTTTTATCAAAATTTTCAACTTCTTTATGGATTTTGCTAACAAGCGGACATGTTGCATCATAATATACTAAATTTAAACTTAATGCTTCCTCTGGGACTGCTTTTGGAACACCATGTGCAGAAAAGATAACTGGCCTACTTCTATCTTCAATCTCATTTAATTCTTCTACAAAAATAGCTCCCTGTGATTTGAGATTTTCAACAACAAATTTATTATGCACTATTTCATGACGAACATATACTGGCGCTCCATATTTTTTTAGAGCGCCCTTTACCATTTCTATAGCCCTATCTACACCTGCACAAAATCCCCGAGGTCCTGCAAGAAATATATTAAGTTTTTTTGTCATTCAAATCTATTACCATTAATTTTGGTTAGTTAATAATACTATAGATTTTGAAAATCTTTTAATATTAAATTATTAATATTGTAAGTAGATTTTGGAGTAACTAAATCTACTGCTAGTTCTTTAGAACAGAGTTAAATTCGGTAATTGACTCTTGAATTAAAGTAGATTTTTTATCCTTACTTAGATTTTGAAGTAGAATATTTCTAGTAGCCTCTATTGCAACACTTGAAATATAACTTTTGATAGAATTATTGGTATCTCTAACTAATTGTTCAATTTTATTTTCTGCCAATATTTTTCTTTTTTCAATTTGATCAGTTAATTTAGTGGCGGATATATCTTTCAATTCAGAAATTCTTTTCTCAGATTCTAACTTTAGATTTTGTATTTCTTTCTCTACTTTAGATTCTCTCTCCCTAAGTTCATCTAAAGCTTTTTGAGCCTCGTTTTTTAAATTCTCAACTTCATCAATTTTATTTTTTATATCTTTAATTTGTGCATCTAAACTAGATGTAAGGATTTTTCGTACTGGATTAAAAATAGCTGCAATAAATAATATAAAAGATACCGCTACCCAAAATTGAGGATCAGAAAACATTAGTTAAAACTACCTTTTTGTGTTTCAATAACTTTATTAAGTTCATTGTCTGACAATTCTATATCTGTAATTTTTCCAACAGTCAGTTTTGTAATATTAACTATTTCATTGTTAATATTTTTCATTTGATCATCTTTACTTTTTAAAATTTCTTTTTCTGCATCAGAAACTTTTTTTTCTAAATCTTTATCAAGTGAAGAAATTTGAGAAGAAACATCTTCTTGTAAAGCATTGATTGTTTCTTTAATTTTCTCATCTGTTTCTAGTTTAGCTTTATTGATTTGATCATTAATTTTTTTTTCAATTTCCATTGCCTGTTCTTGAAGCTCTTTTGCTGAAGATAAATTTTCATCTATTTTATTTTGTCTTTTCTCTAAAACTGTAGCTATTCTTGGTAGTGATACCCTCCATAAAAATACAAATAGAAAAGTAAAGAATACAGCTAACCAAAAGAGCTGTGAAACAAAAAACTCTGGATTTAATTGAGGCATTAATTAATTATTGAGTTCTATCCAAACAAAATAACTAACGCAATAACTAGCGCGAAAAGAGCAATCGCTTCAACTAATGCGAAACCTAACATTGTCATTGTAAAAACTTCACCTCTTGCTGCCGGATTTCTTCCAACTGCTTGAATAAAAGATGAGAAAATATTCCCAATTCCAATACCTGATCCAATAACACCGATAACGGCTAAACCCGCTCCGATTACTTTTGCTGCTTCAATTTCCATAAGACCTCCTATTTTAAATTAATGTAAATGATAAGCATCGTTAATATATAAACACGTCAGTATTGCAAACACATATGCTTGCAAAAAAGCAATTAAAATTTCTAATCCTGTTAAAGCTACAATGAAAGCTAAAGGAAAAACTCCTGTAAAAAATGGCATGGAAACAACAAAACCTGCAAACACTTTTAGTAGTGTGTGACCAGCCAGCATGTTTGCAAATAATCTAACTGATAAACTTATAGGTCTTGATAAATAAGAAATTACCTCAATGGGAATAAGCAGTGGATGCATGTAAAACGGCACACCTGGTATATAGAAGAAAGTAAAAAATTTAATACCATGGTTAACAAATCCAAGAATAGTTACGCCAATAAATACAACTGCTGCTAATGCAAATGTAACAATGATGTGACTCGTGAAAGTAAATTGATATGGTACCATTCCAACCATATTTCCAATTAGTACAAACATGAATAAAGAGAAAACGAATGGGAAATATCTTTTTCCATTATCTCCAACTGTATCAGAGAGTAACTGAGCAATAAAATTATACATCAATTCTGAGATAAGCTGCATCCTAGAAGGAATAATTGTTCTGGTGTTCACTGTTAAAGTCAAAAATAGAGTAATCACTAGAACGGTAATTAGCATTGCAAAAGATGAGTTTGTGAAAGAAATATTATAACCTCCAAGTTCAATATTAGATATTGGATCTATTTCGAACTGTTTTAGAGGACTATCTTTTGCGGCCATAATTGCTATTGAATATTAAAATTACCTTTGCTTTTCAATGCGACGCATTACACGATAAACGTTCAAAAATCCAGCTAATGCGCCAAATATAAAGAAAATAATTAAGCCTATTGGTTTAGTATTAAAGTAATTATCCACAATAAGCCCAATTCCAACGCCAACAACTAGTGCAGCTATAATTTCTGTACTAATTTTAAAACCAAATCCTGCACCACTTTCTTTTTTTTTAATATTAGGTTCTTTATTTTGATTATCCACATCATTAATTTTTTTACCTAATTCTTCTAAATTTTTATTTTTATAATTCATTAGTAGTATCTTGTTCTTTTATCTCAATTGCTTTTTCAAGATCAACGGAAACTAATTGTGATACACCTTTCTCAGGCATAGTAACACCAAATAATCTATTTACTCTTGCCATTGTCATTCTATGGTGAGTTATTACTAAGAATTTTGTTGATGAAGTTTTGGCTATTTCCTCGACTAATGAACAAAATCTATCAACATTAGTATCATCTAATGGAGCGTCAACCTCATCAAGTACACAAATGGGAGCTGGGTTTGATAAAAATACAGCAAATAATAATGATAAGGCTGTAAGAGCTTGCTCACCTCCAGAAAGTAAATTTAGATTTTGTAATTTTTTTCCAGGAGGACTAGCAAATATTTCTAAACCAGCTTGAAGAGGATCTGACTCATCTGTAAACTTTAGATAAGCTTTTCCACCACCAAACAACCTGGTAAATAACTTTTGAAAATTTTCATTTACTATTCCATATGCAGCAAGTAAGCGTTGTCTACCTTCTGTATTAAGTGAGTCAATTGCATCTCTTAGTTTTGCAATTGCACTTAAAAGGTCGCTTTGATCTTTCTTTATCGTATTAACTTTTTCTTCTAAATCTTTTGACTCTTGTTCTGCGAGAAGATTAACACCACCTAAACGTTCTTGCTCTCCAATTAGTCTTTCTAGCTTTTTTTCTAAATAATCAGTCTCGCCTAAAACTTTATTTGGATTAATTTCTCCAATATTGTAAAGTTCTTCTAGATCTACACTCAATCTTTCTTTTACTTGAGTAGATAATAATTTAATTGCTTCATTAATTGTATTAATTTGACCTTCAGTTCTAATTCTCTCTTCTCTCAATTCATTTAATTTAATTTCCTCTAGTTTTAATTTCTTATTGATTTCATTAGAATTTTGCTCAGTTTGACGAAGTTGCTCAGCTATTTGCTCGTAAGAATATTTATTTTCATCAATCAATTTTTGTATTTTTAATTTTTCACTTGATACATCTTCAGGAACGGATTGGAGATTTGATAATTCACCAATTAATGAACTTTGCCTTGAATTTAACTCTTCTATTCTTTGATTTGCTTTTGCAGAAATATCATTCCATTGTTTTTCTTCTGCACTCAATTGCTTTATTCTTCTATTTTTTAGTTGCTCTAATATAGCTTTAGTAGAATTATTTTGTTTACCTTTAGATACATATCCATCCCATCTCCAAATTTCTCCTAGTTTGCTAACTAATATTTGTCCTGGTTTTAAGTTTTTTTGAATTTCTAAAATATTTTCTTTATTTTCTATTAATCCAACAAATTCTAACTTCTTTTTCAAATTATCTGGAGCTTTGATTAGAGAGGAAAATTTTGTAATATCTGAATTAAAGGAAGAATCTTCCACATCCAATTTTCTCCAAAAAATACTTTGTTCTTCATCGATAGATGCAATTAACTCATCTGAAAAAACTGCAGCAATTGCTTGTTCAAGACCATCTTCAAAGTCTAGATAATCAATTATTGGATTATTATTTTTTTTATTAGTACCATTTTCAGTATTTAAATCATCTTCAGTTTGAATAAAAAGATCACCTTGTTGTTTTAATAGATTTGATTTTTCTTCCCGTACTCTTTCAAGATTCTGTTTTGCATCTTCGAATAAAAACTTCTCTCTATCAATATCATTTTTAATTTGCTCTATACGGACTTTTGTTTCATCTACTGCAATATTTGCTCTTTCAATTTCTTTTTCTTGATTTTCTAAACTAATTGAGTATTTCTGCAGCTCAGCTGCAATCTTACTTTCTTGGAGTCTAAGGTTTGGAAGACTTTCTTGAACTTTTTCAAATTCAACATTTATTTTTGCTACAACTTGTGTTTGGTCATTGACAGCATTCGTTTCAGACTGAATTTTTTCATTGGCATTTTTTAATTTATCTTTTTCATCTATCCATTTCTTATAAAATAATCTTGCCCTTGCTTTAGTAATATCTTTTTGAATGTATTTGTATCTTTCAGCTTGTTTAGATTGTTTCTTTAATATTGTAAGTTGTTCATCTTGTGCTTTTAATACGTCCTTTACACGCTCTAAATTATTTTCAGTAGCATTTAATCGTAATTCAGCTTCGTGTCTTCTTGAGTGAAGACCAGTAATTCCTGCAGCTTCTTCCAGTAATGTCCTTCTTTGTTCAGGTTTAGCTGCGATAATAGCTCCAACTCTACCTTGACTAACCATCGATGTTGAACGAGCACCTGTTGCTGCATCAGCAAATAGCAATTGCACATCCTTTAATCGCACCTCCTTCCCATTAACTCTATATTCTGAGCCTTCACCTCGCCAAATTCTTCTGGTTACTTCAATAGTATCATTTTCATTGAAAATACTTGGTGCTTTTCTTGCTTTATTATCTAAATCTATAGTAACTTCGGCAATATCCCATGCTGGTCTATCATCTGTACCATTAAAGATAACATCATCTAATTCGCTTCCTCTCATTTGTTTTGGAGAAAGCTCACCCATAACGAATCTAAAAGCTTCAACGAGATTGGATTTACCACATCCATTTGGCCCCACAATACCGGTCAAACCATTTTCAATTAAAATTTCTGTTGGTTCAACAAAAGACTTAAAGCCTTTGACTTTAAGGGTCTTAAAATTAATCATCAACTATTGTGATAATATTTTATCGATGATTTGTCTAAACTCTTTTATGTTTTTATTACCGGAATACAGAACTCCATTAACAATGAATGACGGTGTGGAGCTTATTTTATATTCTCTCTCAACTTCTAATCTGCCTTCAAGTATTTGAGTCTCTATATCAACATTGTCTAAACATGCATCAAAGTCCTCTTGCTGCATACCACCGCTTTGCATAATTTTGTATAACTCAGATTTTGTTTTAGAGAGGTCTCTATTAACCCAATTATTTTGAAGCTTATAAAGGCCATTCATATAATCATATCTTACATCTTCTGTGACACATCTTAAAATCATACTTCCAGCAAGAGCAGGATAATTTAGGGGAAAATCACGAAAAATAAACTTTACTTTACCAGTATCAATAAACTCTTTTTTTAACTCTTCTAGAGTATCATTATGAAAATCTGCACAGTGACTACAAGACATTGAAGCATATTCTATAATTGTGATTGGAGCATTGTCTTCCCCAATATAAAAATCATTATCTTTAACATCAAGTATTGAGTTTTCAGCTGCTTTGGCATTAATAAAAAGTAGTGATAGTATAATAGAAATAAATAAAATTTTAATTTTCATTATTTGTCCTCAGTTGTAATTTTATTACCTAAATTTAATAGCGATTTTTTCAAATCTGAATTTTGAAATTCTTTAACGTTTTCTTCAACAAATCTTATGTCATCTTTGTTTATTTGTTTTTTCTTACTTTGTTTCATATGACTATGTTTAGGTATGTAATTTTGATTAATTCTCAAGTCCATAATAGCTTTATAGCCAAAATAAGTATTAATTTTTTCAATTATAGTGTCCTTAAAGTGTTGAAACTCAATGGCTGCAGCCGGTGCAACACTCACATTTAGATAATTTTTATATACTGTCTCACCTAAATCATTTTCAAAATCACGCACCCTTGAAACATTTAACGGCTCTGAATATTCTTTAAAATAACTCCCAGCAATTTCAGGCCACTTGGAGTTAATTACAAATTCTGTACGATTATATTTAGAGGCAAATTTTCTATTTACCTTCCTCAGAGTATCGCCAATAGATTGTGGAACAAATGTTCTTTTTTGTTTTAAATTTTTTTTGTCCATATGCATAAATAATTTATAGTACCTAAATATGAAAGCAATATGTTTAAACACGAAACACAAGTAATAAAGTTTTTACTTCAATGGTATTCTATGAATGCCAGAAAATTACCATGGCGGAAGAAAAATAATCTAAATTTACCTCATCCATACTTTGTATTTGTAAGTGAGTATATGCTTCAACAAACAACAGTAAATACTGTAAAAAATAAATTTAATGAATTTATTTTAAAATGGCCTTCACTAAATAAATTAGCGCAAACTTCAGAGCCAAATATCTTGAAATTCTGGTCAGGTCTTGGTTATTATTCAAGAGCGAGAAATTTATTAAAGTCTGCAAAAATAATTAAAAATAATTTTAAAAATAATATACCACAAACTTATAATGAACTCATCCAACTTCCTGGTATTGGAGATTACACTGCAAAAGCAATTCTTGGAATAGGATATAATAAATCAGTCATGCCACTTGATGCTAATATTGAGAGAATTTTGGTTAGGTTGCATGCTATTGATAAACCAATAAATAAAGTAAAAAATAAACTTAAAGATTTGGGAAATAAATTCATCTCAGATAAATTTTCTTCAAACTTAATTCAGTCTTTTATGGATTACGGATCAGAGATCTGCCTTCCGCGAAACCCTAAATGTAATATTTGTGGAATTAATAAATTTTGCCAATCATATAAAAAGAATTTACAGCAAAAAATTCCTTTTAAACAAAAAAAGAAAAGTAATAAGCCAATAAAGTACACAAGAGCTTACGTAATTGTGAATGAAAAGAATGAAATTCTAGTACGAAGTAGACCAAATAAAGGAATGTTGGCCTCTATGCTTGAAGTACCAAATGATGTCTGGGTTAAAAATAAAAAATTGCTAACTACTGATCAAGACATACAAAAAATAAAAACAAAATTACAATCTAAAGGTTCATTTGAATATTCATTTAGTCATTTTGATTTAGAAACAGAAATTTTTTATGGATATGTTAAAAAAGCAAAATTATCAAAAAGTAATTGGATAAAGAAATCATCTTATTCTAGTTCTAGAATGCCAACTGTTATGAAAAAAATAGTAGATATAGCAGTATAAATTTATGCAAAGAATTTTTTTGCGTTCATAAAAATTTTATACCCATCACCGAATTTTTTAGAACTATTGTTTTGCCAATTAGGAACATGATAATGATAAAATGCTCTTTCTGGGTGAGGCATCATTGCAAGAACATTCCCATTTTGATTTGTTAACGCAGCTATATCATCTTTAGATCCATTAGGATTAAAGGGAAACTGACCTTTTGCTAATTTTTTATGGTTATTAATGTATTGTAAGCCAATAAGGTTATTAGCTTTGATACTTTTAAGTAGATTAATAGGTATCATGAATTGTCCTTCTTGATGGGCGACAGGCAAGTTTAAGATACTAATATTTTTTAGCCATGGTGATTTATTATTATTTACTTTTACATCAACCCATCGACACTCATAGCTCCCAGATTTATTTTCAATCATTGCAACTTCTGGATCTTTTTTATTTAGGCTTGGAACTAACCCAAGATTAATTAATATCTGGCATCCATTACAAATGCCTATAATTAATTTATCCTTTAATGAAAAATCTATTAGCTGATCATACAAATTGGTCAGAATTTTTTTCGCCATTGCATTTCCTGAACCTGTATCATCGCCATACGAAAAACCACCAGGTATAGCGAATACTTGATAGTTATTAAGTTGTTTAGGATTTTGTATTAGATCATTAATATGAACAATTTTTCCTTCAAAACCTACTACTTCAAATGCATGTAGTGTTTCATTTTCACAATTAATACCATAACCTGATAAGACTAATACGTTCATAACCCTTTAATATTTTGTTTGTATGACTTAGCAAAATCTGAAATTTTACTTCTAATAATTTTTTTGTTATCTTTAAACTCAACTACATCTGAGCCCGTACATTTGCCAATAATTGTATAATCAGAACCTTTAAATATTTTTTTAAAATTGGCTAACTTATTTTTTTTCATGGAAACAAGAATTCTACTTGGTGTTTCAGAAAATAAAAATTGGTCAACTGAGATTTTATTTTTTAGTTTTAAATCAATGGTTAAACCTTTCTTTGAAGCAATTGCCATCTTGGTAACTGCAATTCCAATTCCACCCAAATCTATTCCAATTGCAGAATTTATAATTCCTAGTTTATTAGCTTTTTCAAAATTTCTATATGTGCAAAGTGCATCATTGCTATTTACAACTGGATTTTTTGATTTTTCATAACCTACAATTTTGGAATAAACACTATCCTGTAATTCATTACGGGTATTTCCTAAAACTAAAAGAATATCACCATCATCGGGTGTCATTTTTGTTAAGTGTGAAATTTTATCGACTACTCCAATAGAAGAAATCAGCAATGTTGGAGGTATTGAAATTTTTACTGATTTTCCAGTTTTATCAAAACCTTTAAAATCATTAAACATACTATCTTTTCCTGAAATAAAAGGTGTTTGGTAAGCAACTGCATAATCATAACAAGCTTTTGCTGCTTCTTTCAATTGATATAAGCGATCAGGTTCATCTGAGCTGCACCAACAAAAGTTATCAAGAATTGCAATTTTTTTTGAGTTGGCACCACTTACAATTAAATTTTTATATGCTGTATCAATAGAGCACCCAGCCATATCATAAGGATTTGTTTCGGCGTACTGAGGATATGCAGCTTGAGAAAGAGCTATTGATTTTTCATCATCAAATAGAGGTTTAATAGCAGTAGTATTTCCAAAAACTCTGCCTTCGCCTTGTAATGGTTTTATAATAGAGGTAGCTTGTACTTCGTGATCATATTGCGTGGCTATAAATTCTTTTGATACAATATTTGGACTAGAGAGAAGTTTATGTAGCTTATCTATCAAAGAACATTTCTTAATTATTTTTTTCTTTTCTTTTTTAAATTTTGGAAAAGATGTTTTTAAATTTAATTTTGGATAACCTTCATGAAGAAATTCCATATCTAAATTGAGAATTTCAGTTTTGTTGTATTTTACTATGGCTTTATCTTTTTTAATAAACTTACCAATTATTGTTGCTTCCACACCTCTTGCATTAAATCTCTTAATAACTTTTTTTACGTTCGCTGGAGGTACTGCTAGTGTCATTCTTTCTTGTGATTCAGAAACCCAAATCTCCCAAGGATATAATCCATTATATTTGAGAGGAACTTTTTCAAGATTAACTATAAAACCACCACTCTCTTTTGCCATTTCTCCTATTGATGATGATAATCCTCCTGCTCCATTATCAGTTATACTTGAGTAAAGATTTTCATCTCGCAATTCTCTAATGATGACATCAGACATTTTCTTCTGTGTTATTGGATCACCAATTTGTACTGCAGAGACTGGACTATTAGGATCTAATTCTTCTGATGAAAATGTTGCACCGTGAATACCATCTTTTCCTACTCTACCTCCAGCCATTACTATAATATCTCCTGGATTAGCTTTTTTCTTATGTGATAATTTTCCTTTTATTTTTTTTGGAATAATCCCAACTGTTCCACAAAACACAAGAGGCTTTCCTGCAAACCGATCATCAAAATACACATTACCTTGAGGGGTAGGGATACCTGAACAATTTCCTCCAACTCTAACACCACTGATAATACCTTTAGCAATAAAATTTGCTGAAAGCATTGGATCCTTATTATTTTTTTGACGATACAATTGATATTTCTTATTCGGGTCTGCTAAATAATATGCATACGTATTCGCTATAGGTTTTGCTCCTTTCCCAAATCCAAGACAATCCCTATTAACACCAACAATTCCAGTGATTGCACCACCAAATGGATCTAAGGCTGAAGGTGTATTATGTGTTTCAACTTTATGACAAATAATCCAATCTTTATTAAATTCTATTCCACCAGCATTATCCGTAAAAAGAGAAACACAAAAATTATCTTTTCTTAATTGAATAATTTTTTCAGTAGCGCCTTTAATGTATTTTTTAAATATACCTTCTTGAATATCATCAATCTTAGCTGAAAATATTTTGTGTTTACAGTGCTCGGACCACGTCTGTGCTAATGTTTCAATTTCTACGTCTGTTGGTTTACGTTTTATAGTGGAAAAATAATTTCTTATGACTTTTAAAGATTCTAGATCTAAGCCAAGTGTTCCTCTTCTAGATTTATCATTTTCTTCAATACCAAGTTTACCAATAAGACTGAGTTGATGATCAGAAATATCTAAATTAATTTCTTTTTTACTATATTTTTTTTTCGGTAATTTTACCTTTTCTATTTTAAATTGATTTTTTTTAAAATTATTTAAATATTGTTTAAATGGATAAATCTTAATTGTTTGAATTAAGGGATTTGCTTCATTTTTAGATATTTTGGTAATATCTTCTTTTCTTCCTTTTATTAAAATAATTTTTGTTGAACCAAGTTCAAAGCTTTTAAAACTACTTTTAAGATTATCTTTGATTATCTCTTTTACAGTTGTAGCAATATTATCAGTTACACCTGGTAAAAATTTTATTTCTACAACCCAGTTAAAATTACTATAACTAGATAAAACCTTTTTTACATTTTTTTTTGTTAATATTGTTTGAGAAACGTAATTAGAAATAAGTTTACTTATTTTATTAAACTTTTGATCATCAAGATTTGTCGAAAAGAAATATCCATCTATAATTTTGATGGATTTATTATTGTGTTCTTTTTGTAGTGAACTTTCTTTCCCTGTCTTCTCAATAGAGAGAATTTGAATTGTATTTGTCATTATGAGTACGAATCAACTTAATTTACTATATTAATAGTTTACTCGTTAACGATTCGTTTAAAACTAATTAAATATGACAACATATAAAGAAGCAGGTGTTGATATAGAAAATACAGATGCCCTTGTCGACGATATTTCTCAGCTAAGTAAATCAACAAATAGAAATGGAAATTTTGATAAAATTGGTGGATTTGGGGGCATTTTTGATCTTAAAAATTGTGGATATGAAGACCCTTTATTGGTGTCTGGAACAGATGGCATAGGGACAAAAATATTACTAGGGATTGAAACTGACATTTTAGATGGTTTAGGTCATGATCTTGTTGGTATGTGTCTAAATGATATTCTTTGTCATGGGGCAGAGCCATTATTTTTTTTAGATTACTATGCTTCTTCCAAGATTAATAAAAATTCTTTTTTAAAAATTATGAAAAGCATCACTGAAGCTTGCAAGATAAATAATTGCTCTCTTATTGGTGGTGAAACAGCAGAGATGCCTGGGCTTTATAAAAAAGATGATTTTGATTTTGCTGGATTTTGTGTTGGTGCTGTAGAGAGAAAAAAAATTCTACCTAAAAGAGATGTCATGAAAGAAGATGATCTTCTATATGGGATTAGATCTTCAGGCTTTCATTCAAATGGATATTCTCTCATTAGAAAAGTTTTAAAAGATAAAAATATAGATCTACATAAAGAAACAGAATTTAAATCATCTTATGAAACAAATGCAGCAGCCTTAATGGCTCCAACAAAATTATATTTTCCTTTTTTAAAAAAAATTTTAACAACAAATCTTATCAACGGTATTTCTCATATTACAGGTGGAGGTATTGTTGGTAATGCTCCAAGAATGCTCTCTGAAAATTTATCAGCAAGGATTGATAAAAAATTTATTTGTGATGAAGAAATTTTCCAATGGTTTCAAAGTTTAGCTAATATTTCAGATGAAGAAATGTTGAAGACATTTAATTGCGGATTAGGTTTGATAATGACTATTTCAAAAAATAATTACAAAGAATTTGAACAATTAATAAAAGATGAAAATTTAGATATTTTTGAAATTGGGAAAATAGAAGTTAACAAATCATCAAGGTGCACAATTAGTTGAAAAAATTACAAGTTGCTATTTTCATATCGGGAAGAGGTTCCAATTTAGAATCACTAATACAATCATCATTGAAAAAACAAAGTTTAGTAGAGGTTCAATTGGTAGTCTCTAATAACTCCAAAGCAAAAGGTTTAACTATTGCCAAAAAAAATAAAATTCCATTCATACATTTTATTCCAAGAAAAAATTTTGAAAACAAAGTCATGAAGTATCTAAAAAATATTGATATCATTTGTTTGGCTGGTTTTATGCAAGTTTTAGACTCAAAATTTGTCAGGCAGTGGCGATCGCGATTAATCAATATTCACCCATCTTACCTTCCAGCTTTCAAAGGTTTAAATGCTCAGGATCAGGCCATAAAGGCTAAAGCGAGCTATTCTGGTTGTAGTGTTCATTACGTAAGCACTAAAATTGACTCTGGAAAGATTATATTGCAAAAAAAAGTAAAGATTTTGAAGAAAGATAATACCGAATCACTCTCAAAGAAAATATTGATAGAAGAGCATAAGGTTTATCCAAGAGCATTACAGATGGTTGCAAAAACACTTTTAACAAGACAACAGTAAGATGAAAAATCGACAAAATTTCTTAAAAAAATTCGAAGTAAGGCAATCATATGTTCCCAGATTTAATGAGGAGTGTGGTGTTTTTGGAATAAGTGGAACCAAAGATGCTGCTGCTTTAACAGCTCTTGGCTTGCATGCTTTGCAACATCGTGGTCAAGAAGGTTGTGGAATCGTCAGTTATGATGGCAACTCCTATCACTCAGAAAGAAAATTTGGATTAGTTGGAGATAATTTTACGAAGAAACACTCATTAGAAAAGTTAAAGGGAAAAATTGCTATAGGGCACAATCGTTATTCAACCACGGGTGGTGAAACAATAAGGAATATACAACCTTTTTATGCTGACCTTCATGGTGGAGCTATTAGTATTGCTCATAATGGCAATCTAACCAATGCACTCCTTCTAAGAGAGCAAATGGTTCGTGAAGGAGCAATATTTCAAACAACATCTGATACTGAAACTATTGTTCAACTTGTAGCTCGTTCAAAAAAGAGAGATATTTTAAATAAAATTATTGATGCTTTAATGCAAATTCAAGGTGGTTATGCTTTATCAATTATTGCTAATGGTACATTGATTGGTGCACGAGATCCACTAGGTATTCGACCACTTGTTTTAGGTAAATTTAAAAATGCATTTATCCTTGCCTCTGAAACTTGTGCTTTAGATATTATAGGTGCAAAATTTATCCGCGAAATTGAAAATGGAGAAGTAGTAGTTATTAAAGATAATAAAGTTGAAAGTAGAAGACCATTTCCAAAAAAACAAATTAAACCATGTGTTTTTGAATATATTTATTTTTCACGACCTGATAGTATTTTAAAAAATAAAACTGCCTATGAATATAGAAAAAATTTAGGTACATACTTAGCAAAAGAAACCGATATAAAACCGGATGTAGTCGTACCTGTTCCAGACTCTGGTGTTCCCGCTGCGCTTGGTTTTAGTCAAGAGTCTGGTATTCCTTTTGAGTTAGGATTAATACGAAATCATTATGTGGGTAGAACATTTATTGAGCCAACTCAGCAAATTAGAAGTTTAGGTGTAAAGTTAAAATTAAATCCTAACCAAAGTTCTATTAAAAAAAAGAAAGTTGTTTTAATTGACGATTCATTAGTTCGTGGAACAACATCCACTAAGATAATAAAAATGCTTTATGATTTTGGAGCAAAAGAAGTCCATATGCGTATTGCTTCACCAGCAATCAAATATCCAGATTTTTACGGAGTTGATACTCCGACCCAAGAGGAATTATTGGCTGCAAATAAAAATTTAGAGGAAATGCGTAAATATATTGGTGCTAAATCGTTAAAATTTTTATCATTAGATGGTCTTTATCGAGCTCTTGGTTATGATGAGAGAGATAATGATAATCCTCAATTTACTGATCATTATTTTACAGGAGAGTATCCGGTCAGACCTTTAGATTACTTGAATGACGAAAGCTTAAAAAAACTATCATTTTTAAGTCTTGCTTCAAATAACTAATTAATGAGTTATTTTTTTTCATGAACGTTCTTGTCATTGGTAATGGTGGAAGAGAGCACGCACTATGTTATGGTATAAAACAATCTCCTAATTGTTCTAATTTATATTGTATACCTGGAAGTGATAGTATCAGTGAGATTGCTTCTTCGACTATCACAGATGTTAATGATCATGATGCTATTCTTCAATTTTGTCTAGAAAATAAAATCGATCTCGTGGTCATAGGTCCAGAATTGCCTTTAACTAAAGGATTATCAAACCTTTTAATGAACAATACTATATTAGTTTTTGGTCCTGATCAAATGGGAGCAGAGTTAGAAAAATCAAAAAAGTTTACAAAAGATATTTGTAAAAAATTAAATATTGCAACAGCTGCCTATAACGTATTTGACAACTATGATGATGCCTTAAATTTTTGTCAAAACCAATCCTATCCTCTTGTTATCAAAGCTGATGGTTTAGCAGCAGGAAAAGGAGTTATTATTTGTCAAAAAAAGGAGGATGCAAAAGATGCGCTGATTAAATGTTTTAAAGATAATTCTTTTGGTGATGCTGGTTCAGTTGTTGTTATTGAAGAATTTTTAGTTGGTGAAGAGGTAAGTTTATTTTCACTTGTTGATAAAAATGGATTTGTGTTGCCACTTACAACAGCACAAGATCATAAAAAAATCTTGGAAGGAGAAAAAGGCTTAAACACTGGTGGTATGGGAGCCTACACACCTGTTCCTTCTATTTCATCAAATAAAATGAATGAATTATCCAAAACATTTGTTGAGCCTATCGTTCAACATCTTGCTCAACAAGGCATCAAGTATCAAGGCATGTTTTATGCAGGATTAATTCTAACAGATAAGGGTCCAAATTTACTCGAAATCAACGTTCGTTTTGGTGATCCGGAAACCCAAGCAATTATTCCATTATTAGAAACAGATTTATTAGAACTCCTTCATGCTTCAGCGTTAGGTACTTTAAATGAAATGAAACAAATTAAGTGGAAAAATGATTACGCTATGACAGTAGTAATGGCTGCTGAAGGCTATCCTGAGAATTATAAAAAATTCACATCAATTAATAATTTAGAAAATCTTGCTTTAACAAAAGATGAGTATCTGTTTCATGCAGGAACAATACTTAAAGAAAACAAATGGTTATCTAATGGGGGCCGTGTATTAAATATCTCTAGTACGGGTAAAGATTTAAAAACTATAAGAGAAGCCATTCACAATTTAATCAATCAAATTAAATGGGATGAGGGATATTATCGAAAAGATATTGGCTGGAGATATATTGATGAGTAATGCATTTTTAGTTGAAGGAAAAACGAAAATTATAGAGAAAACAAATGATCAAAACGTTATTCGAATTGTAACAAAGGATTTTTTAACAGGTGGGGATGCTGCGAAGAAAGAGGAAATTAAAGATATTGGAATTCAAAAGACAAAACAAACAAGTAATGTTTTTAGCTTGCTAACCAAGGCAGGTATTGCAACATCATTTATTGAACAAGATTCGCCAAATAGTCTTTTAAGTTACAACTGTAATATGCTTCCTTTAGAATTTGTAGTTAGACGTTATGCTTGGGGAAGTTATTTAAGTAGAAACATTCAATTTTTAAAAGACAAAAGTCATCCCCATAAATTTGAAAACTTAGTTTGGGAAATATTTCATAAACAAGCTGTTGTTATTCCTCCTCATGTTGCAAAACCTGTTCAAATGGATGAGAGTGAAGCAAGAAGACAATTTTTAAAAGATGGAAAATGGGAAGAGGGTGTATTTACAGATCCTTTTGTAAAAACTGGAGAAGAATGGGAATTATTTTCTGCAAAACAACCTATTACAAACAAAAGCTTGATGAAAACCAAAAAAATATTGTCTGATCAGGAATTAGAAATAGCTATTAATGGAATTATTCTGCCAAGTTTCGAGCTTATAGAAGACAAATGGAAAACTATTGAGACAATTGATGGTCCTATTCATTTGGTAGATATTAAGTTTGAGCTTGGTTTTAAAGTATCGGATAACTCGTTAGTTCTATCTGATGTTGTTGATAATGATAGTTGGCGAATATGGCCTGGCGGAGATCCAACTAAACAATTAGATAAACAATCTTTTCGTGAAGGAGAAGATTTAGTAAATGTTGCTAATAAATATCAACTGGTAACACAACTAACTGATCAATTTAATTTAAGTAAATAATTTATTTATCAATAATCGTTATATGACCCATTTTTCTTTTATGTTTAATTTCTGTTTTTAAATAGTCATAAAAAAATTCATTATCCTTAAAAGTTTTATTTCGATACGGTGTTATATCATCACCAATTAAATTAATCATTTTGGCATTATACAATTTTTTTGTCTCAATTTTTTCTAAGCCACATACTGCTCGTACATGATTTTCAAATTGACTAATATTATGAGAATTCATTGTTAGATGTCCAGAATTATGAACACGAGGAGCAATTTCGTTAGCATATAAATTATCATCAGTATCAATAAAAAATTCTACACATAACGTTCCAATATAATCTAGTTTTTCTACAACTTGTTTTGCCCACTCAATTGATTTTATTCGTATGTCATCAGAGATATCACTTGGTATTGTTGAATATTTTAAAATTTGTTCTTCATGAACATTCTCAATAGGATCATAGATCTCATAACTATTTTGATCAAAACGAGTAATGACGACTGATATTTCTTTTTTAAGATGAATGAGTTTTTCTAAAATATATTCTATTGTAAAATCAATCTCTTTCGTAATATCATCTACAGTGTTTAATTTATACTGACCTTTGCCATCGTACCCTAACGTTGTTGTTTTTAATAGACCTGGAAGCAAGTCTACATTTTCACTCAAATCCTTTTCATTTTTTACAATTACATATTTTGTTGTTGTTATATTGTTATCATTGAGAAATTTTTTTTCTGTTTCCCGGTGTTGAATGAGTTGATTAATTTCAGGTTTCGGTAAAACTTTTTTCTTTTCATTAATCTTTTTGAGTATTTCGAAGGGAATATTTTCAAATTCATATGTAACAAGATCAACTGCATTAATAAAATTATTTATCGTTGTATCATCATCATACTGACCAAAAATGAATTTAGTCGCAAAGTGTTTCCCGGGTGCATCAGGATCATCACTTAATATAACGGTTTGTATATCTATTTTTTTTGCAGCATCTGCTAAAAGACTTCCTAATTGTCCACCACCGATAATACCAAGTGTGGGTGTATTCATGACTTATGGTTTTTGTTTAACAGCTTTTGATTGTTTACTTCGATAATTTTTTAGATTTTTCTTAATTTCTTTATTTGTAAGAGCAATAATGGAAGCTGCATATAAACCGGCATTCATTGCGCCGTCCTCACCGATTGCTACACTGCCAACAGGGATACCTTTTGGCATTTGTACTATTGATAACAAACTATCTAATCCTTTTAATTTACGACTTTCTACTGGTACGCCGATTACAGGTATAGTTGTTAATGATGCAATCATTCCTGGTAAATGCGCAGAGCCTCCTGCACCGGCAATAATGACAGAAATATTATTGTCTTCCGCTGCTTTGGCAAATTTAAACATTCTCTCTGGTGTGCGGTGTGCAGAAACAATTTTGGTTTCAAACTTAACTTTCAGTAATCTTAAAATTTTTTCACAATTTTTCATGGTAGCATAATCAGACTTGCTTCCCATCACAATTGCTACCTTATGTTTTGTTGATGCTGACATCATTTTTATTTTATTGTATCAATTCAATGATGATTCGATACATTATTACATAATGACATCGTGGACATTACTTTCACGGGCTCCAGCTTTTGAAATAAAGACAAATTTACAGTTGCCTTGCATTTTCTTAATCGTTTTATGACCAGTGTAGCCCATCGAAGATTTTAAACCACCAACAAGTTGATAGGCTACATCTTCTATTTTACCTTTGTATGGAACCATTCCTTCCACACCTTCTGCTACTAATTTTTTGGAATTCTTTGTTTCTTCTTGTGAGTATCGATCAAAAGATCCTTTTTGCATTGCTCCTACAGAACCCATACCTCTATAGGATTTAAATTTTTTACCTTTAATCGTTAGTAATTTTCCTGGTGACTCTTCAGTGCCGGCAAATAAGGAGCCTATCATACAAGCACTTGCACCACCTGCTATAGCTTTCGCAATATCACCTGATGTTTTTATTCCTCCATCTGCAATCACAGGAATTTTAAATTTTTTGGCAACTTGAAATGTATCCATTACAGCTGAGAGTTGAGGAATACCAACACCAGTTACAACTCTTGTAGTACAAATTGATCCTGGTCCAATACCTACTTTGATAGCATCAACACCAGCACTAATTAAATCTGATGCAGCTTTTTTTGTAGCAATGTTTCCAACTATAAGAGGGGTTTTCTTTAAAACTTTTTTTGCTTTTTCAATAAACTGTAAAGTTGTTTTTGTATGTGCATGAGCAACATCAATAAAGACTATATCAACGCCGACTTTTAATAATTCTAATAGTCGTAAGTAAGCATTATTTTCAACACCAATTGCTGCTCCTACTGCAATCTTTTTGTTAGAATTAATTACAGCATTTTGAAATTTTTTATTGTTAACTTTAAAACTATGAACTTTTTTGACAGCACTTGCTTGTTTATCAATTGGCATATTACGGTGAATAACACCAAGACCACCATTAAGTGCTAAATTGATCGCCATCTTATTCTCTGTCACGGTATCCATAGCAGCAGAAAGTATAGGAATATGTAATTTGACTTTTCCAATGGTAATCGATGTATCTACATCTTTTGGTTTTATCTCCGAATACGCTGGTGAGAGCAGAACATCATCAAAAGTAACGGAATAATTAGTATTTATCTGGTAGGCCATTTCCAACAATATTTATTTTGTTTCGATTTGTAAAATAAATAGTTCAAATAATAATTTTTGAACCCCTTCTTCTTAAATTTTATATTCGAAGTTCTGTGTTGTAGGGTTAATCTTAATTAATCTTGCACCATTTCGAATATGATAGTGTGTAGCAACAGGAGTTAAAGGCGAAATGGTAATGATACTTTCAAACTGCTTTTTTGATTTGATATATTTTTGCAGCTCTTTCATAATTTTTTTTCCTGCCCCTTTTTTAAAAGACCATAGCGTATAGGCGATTGGAATGGTTGCTTGATCTTCTTCAACACTCATCAAATCCATTTCTTTAATTGTTGCGGGTATTTCATTTGTAAAGGCAAAGCAGGCAATACCCTCAATATCATCCTTATATTTAAGGCCAAAAATTTTTCTTCCTTTTGATGTACGAAATTCATTATCGAGTTCTGGGCGTACTGGATCGTCTGATGGATTAACACCATCTAGTTCTACTAGCTCCGTTTTTTTGATCCAACTAAAGAAATCAAACTCGTATTTGTATCTGCCAATTTTCATTTAAAGTATGTAAAGCTTTATAAGATTTGATAAATAAAGATAGTGAATATTTTGTTAAGAAAGTTGCCACTAATTACTTACTGTCAAATTTTACTAATATAAATTCTTGTTACATTAAAAATGTCATCGAAATCATCTATTCAAAATATTTTTAAATTATCTATCCCTATTTTCTTTGCAAATTTAGTTATTCCTTTTGTGGCTATTGTTGATACAGGCTTAATGGGTAATCTTGATAACGCTAGTTACTTGGTTGCTACCAGTATTGCGGCAAGTGTCTTTTCCATTCTTTTTGGGAGTTTTGGTTTTTTACGATCAGGTACGGTTGGAATGATTGCTCAAGCAGATGGATCTAAAGATTATGAAGAAATCATAAATATTTTTTTACGCAATATTACTTTTGTTATTATTATTTCTCTCCTATTAGTTATTCTTCAAAGATATATTTATAATATTTCTCTATCTATTTTTGAGTTATCACAGGAAACAAAAATATATTTTAAAGATTATTTTACCTTTCGTATTTACTCCTCTTTTGGAGAGCTAACCATCTTTGTAATTACAGGATTATTTATTGGTTTACAAAAAACAAAAACATCTAGTCTTATTGTTGGGTTTTATTCTATTGCAAATATAATTTTAAGCTTAGTTTTTGTTTTATATTTTAATTTAAATGTTTTAGGTGTTGCCTTAGGCACTCTCGTAGCCTCAACACTGACAACAATAATCTTTTTATTCTATACAATCTATGACTTAAGCAAGATGACTAAATTGGAATTCAATACAAAAAAAATTTTTAATCTTAGTAAGATAAAAAATATTTTTAATATTAATCTTAATATATTTATCCGATCTCTTCTTCTTGCTTTTGCCTTCTTATATTTTACCTATCTTGGTAATTCTATCAGTGAAGAAATAGTAGCGGCAAATACCATTTTACTAAATTTTATAATGTTATCAGCTTATGTTCTTGATGCTTATGCTTTCTCTACAGAAGGTATTGTAGGGTTTTCTATTGGATCAAAAAATAAACAATTATTAAGAGATGTCATAAAAAATTCCTTTATCCTAAGTACAGCAACTGGATTAGTAATATGTGTAATCTTTTTCTTTAGTAAAAATTATTTCATTATTACGATGACAGATTTACCTGACATTCGAGAAATTAGTTTTTCCTTTTCCTACTGGGTAATCATCATTCCTTTTGCAGCCTCTTTTTGTTTTCAATTTGATGGTATTTTTGTTGGTGCTTCGCAAACAACAGAACTGCGTAATGCGATGATCGTATCTGTTGCCATCTATATTGTTGTCTCTTTCTTTTTAATAGCAAGTTTTGGCAATACAGGATTATGGCTATCTCTTTGCCTTTTCTTTATTGCAAGAGCACTTACTTTGTTTGTCTACATGCCTAGAATTTATGGCCGTATCCATGAATAATTCTATTAAATTTAAAAAAAATACTTAAAAAGAGAAATAATTTAACAAATAGGTCGGCCACAAGCCCTATTTTAAAATAAAAAAGGCCAAACGTTATTAAAAGTTTTATGTTTGTAGATTTGGTCAAAAAAAATAAATTTATAATTCTTTTTCTATTTTTATGTTTCAATTGTTTGTTTAATAGTTCTTTAAAAGCAAATCCAACTTTTATCGATGGTACAGTCGTTGATGATCGAGGTGGAGATGATAATACTGCTGCAGAACAATTTACTTCTGGTTTATCATTTAATAATGATGGAACTAAAATGTATATTGTAGGGACTTTTAGTGATGATGTCCATGAGTTCACTCTTACTACTCCTTTCGATATATCAACAAGAACTTATGATGCAGGTGACTCCTATGACTTGGACGACAAAAGTGGGACACCAACAAGTGTTAAATTTAATAATGATGGAACTAAAATGTTTATGGTATCACATACTCGAGACATCCATGAGTATTCTCTACCTGCTTTCGATGTCTCAGAGGCTTCATTTGAACAAACTAAAACATTAACCGAGTTATCAACTGAACCTAAGGATGTAGAATTTAATGCTGATGGTACCAAAATGTTTATTTTAGATACATCAAGTATCTATGTCTATACGTTGTCTACTGCCTTTGACATATCAACCGCATCTTATGATAATTATGCTTTCTCTACAGCTGATTATGAAACTGGATTAAAAGCATTTGATTTTAGCGATGATGGTAAGGTGATGATTATTTTGGGTAACGTTGATGATACCTTTCACGAGTATTATCTTTCTACTGGTTTTGATTTAACAACCGCCTCACATGTTAGCAGTTTTGCACTTGCTGGTGCTTTCTTTGATCAACAACCTAAAGGTATGGCATTTAATAACACTGGTTCCAAAATGTTTTTTTTGGGAGGCACCGATACTGATAAAGTTTTTGAATTTACCCTAGTATCAAACTATAATTTAAAATTACCAACATTGAGCTCTTCTTCACCAGCGGATAATGCTACAGGTGTTTCAGTAGATGCTAATATAGTTTTAAATTTTAGTGAAAAAGTGAATGTTGATAATGGTAACATTACTATTCATAAAACTTCTGATGACACAACAGTTGCAACAATAGATGTAACAAGTAGTAATGTTACAGGAACTGGAACTTCTCAAATAACTATTAATCCAACTGATGATTTAGAATATGGTGTTGCATATTATGTTTTAATTCCTGCTACAGCATTTGTTGATAATACAAGTGGATACTATGCAGGTATATCATCAACAACGGCTTTAAGTTTTACTGTTAGCGATGATAGATTGGACCCAACAACAATTAAAGATGTTGTAGGCTCCATAGATGCACAAAGTGAATTAGCAAAAAACTATATTAGTCAGTCTATTGATACTATCTCAAATCGTTTACGATTTTTAAGACAAAACAGATTGAGTAATTCATTATCAAGCCAAGGCTTACAAATAGATCTTGGTAATACAATTCTTGCCTCATTAGCAAATGATAACATAGAAAAAAATACCAATTCCATCATGCCAGATAATTGGTCTGCATGGACATCTGGATCAACTTATCTGTCAACAATTGGTGATAGTACAAATTCATCATCACAAGAAACTGAAGGGCAAGCAGTGGCCTTAGGATTTGATAAAAAATTGAGTGATAGTGATTTTCTTGGTTTTGCTATTCAGTATGGTGAAAGCGATACGGATATTGGAACAAATGGAACAAGTATTGATAGTGAAAATATGAATTTTTCTATCTACCGAACGAAACCACTTGATAATAATAACTTTATCGAAACATTATTAGGTGTAGGGTTAATAGAAAGTAATTTAAAAAGAGTCCATAATTCTAATGTATTAACTGGTACACGGGATGGAACACAAATATTTGGCTCCATCAATTATGGTAAAACAATTGACCGCGGTGATTTTAATATAACACCAATTGGACGTCTTGATTTAGGTTATACTAAACTTGATGACTACAAGGAGACTGGAATAAACGCTTTGTATTATGCAAGTCAGAGAATTGAAAGTGGATTAGCTTCATTTGGTTTTGAATTTAGTGATAATATTCAACTTAATGAAAATAAATTACAACCATTTGGATCACTTAAATTTATTACTGATTTTAGTAACAAATCTGATGCCAAGATCAATTATGTAACAGATACTTCAACAATTTATACGTACACACAAAAAGCAAATTCAGATCATTTAATAAGTTCAATGATTGGATTGAGATATACCGCTGGAGATTATTTAAATATTAACTCCAGTTATAGTAGGGTACAAGGTAACAGGAGCGAACGAAGAGATACTATAGACTTTGCTATTAACTTTATTTCAAATCGTGAGACACAATATAGTCTGTCATTAGCCGGTGATGAAAATGCAGAGGCTAAACTTGGTATATCAAAAAATATATATGGTTTTGATTTAGGGTTTAATGCCAGTGAGTCTCTTAGTGCTAATCCAAATCAAGAAGCGGAATTAATTCTGACTTACAATTTTTAAATATACTAATTCAGTTTATCTTTACGGTAATTAGATCGTATTTCGTCTAGCAGGATTGATTTAGATTTATCTTTCACATGCCAAAAATCCCAACCATTGCAACTTGGCAATCCTTGTATCTTTGCTCCCATTTGATGAATAGATCCTGTTAAATCTTTTATTTTAAGTGTACCATCAATACTGACCGTTGCTTTAAAACGTTCTTTCTTATCTGTTAATACTGCACCAGGTGGAATAATTCCTTGCTCGACTAATTCACCAAAAGGAACTTTTGGTAAATCTTTTCTGCTCTTTGCAATAGTTACAACTTCTTTTTTCAATACTTTTGTATTCTTTAATCGTTCTTTTGAAAGTTTAACGTAGTCTTTATCTTTTTCTATACCAATAAAGTTACGTTGTAATTTTTTTGCAACAACAGCTGTTGTCCCACTTCCTGAAAATGGATCAAGAACAAGATCACCTTTGTTTGTCGATGCTAATAGAATTCTGTAGAGTAGAGCTTCAGGTTTTTGTGTTGGGTGTGATCGTTGATTGTTATCTTTACGTAATCTTTCTTTCCCAGAACAAATAGGAATATACCAGTCACTCCGCATTTGTTTTCCTTCATTTAGTTCTTTAAGATTTTGATAGTTAAATGTGTATTTTGCTTCTCTTGATGTTGTGCACCATAAAAGTGTTTCATGGGCATTTGTGAAACGTGTACCACGAAAGTTTGGCATAGGGTTTGTTTTATGCCAAATAATATCATTCAAGATCCATAAGCCTTCGTCTTGGATTGTAGAACCTACACGTAAAATATTATGATAACTCCCTATGACCCAAAGCGCTCCACCTTTTTTTAGAACACGTTTACATTCACTAAGCCATGCATTGGTAAATTGATCATATTCTTTATATGTGCTAAATTTATCCCAATCTTGTGTAACAGCTTCGACCGTTGTTTGATCAGGTCTGTATAATGTATCCTTTAATTGAAGATTATATGGTGGATCAGCAAAAATAAGATCAACCGAATGATCTTTTAATTTTTTCATTTCCTTAATGGAATCACCCAAAATAATTTGATTTTTCTTCATAATTGATAAAAAGAATCTTTAAGCAGATATGGAATCAGGTCAATTGAGTTATCAACAGGTGGAATCTTTAGGTAGGGATAACCTTAAAATTCGGCTATAAACATAAAAAAAGGGGTCCGAAGACCCCAAGAATAGTTCATCAAATGGGAGGAATGATGAAACCTAATACCTATTTAGTGTTTGTCGCATCTTTTTGAAGCATAATAATATAATATTTGGTATGCATTCTTTGCATGGAAAAATTTGGGTAATTTATTTTTTTAATAACGATTTAATTGGTTCAAACGATTTTCGGTGAAATTGAGTTACACCGTGTTTGTGTATTGCATCAATATGTTTTTTAGTTCCATAACCTGCATTTTTTTTCCAATCATAAAATGTAAACTTACTATCAAGAATACTCATCAGTCGATCACGGTGAACTTTTGCAATAATAGATGCACTTGCGATAGATAAAGATTTTTTATCTCCTCCTATTATAGATTTTTCATTTTGATAATTTAATGAAAAGTTTCCATCAATAATAAGATGTGGATTTTCAAAATTAAATTTTTTAATTACTCTTTTCATTGATAATTTTGTTGCTTCCAAAATATTAATTGTATCTATTTCTTTTACGCTAGCGTAGCCTAAGTAATATTGAAGTTTTTTTTCTTTTTGTAATTTTTTAAAAAATAAGAATAATTTTTCTCTTTGTTTTGCTGTATGTTTCTTTGAGTCAGTAATGGGTATTTCTGATTCTAAATTATCATAATTAGAAAAATAACATCCACAACTCACCACTGGGCCTGCTAATGGGCCTCTGCCAACTTCATCTAAACCAATTACAGGTCCATTAATTGATTTCTCTATAGAAAAATCAGTCACTACTTTTCATTTAATCTTGGCATGATTTCAACAAAATTACAGGGCTTGTGTCTAATGTCTAATTGATATTGTAAAATTTCATCCCAGCCGTCCTTGCATGCACCCGTAGATCCAGGTAAACAAAAAACATATGTACTATTTATTAAGGCTGCAACTGCACGTGATTGAATTGCCGATGTACCAATTTTTTCAAAACTAACTTGGCGAAATAATTCACCAAATCCATCGATATGTTTACTAGCAATAGCGTTTACAGCTTCTGGTGTAGTATCTCTTCCTGTGAGTCCAGTCCCACCAGTTGTAATAATGCAATCAATCTCTTTTTCTTTTGATATTGTATCTAAGGTATCTTTTATTTGAGAAACATCATCTGGGATAATTGTCCGTTTAATCATTTTATGACCAGCATCAGTAATGCGCTGTTCTAATGTATCTCCAGATGTATCATTTTCTTTAGTTCTTGAATCTGAAATTGTAATAACAGCAATATTTATGGGAACAAAATCTAGAGACGTATCAATTGGCATAACCTATTAATAAAGCGGATCATTTCCATTTGCTAGCATTTTTAGGGAACGCATTTCTTTATTATTTTTATTTTGGTAAATCCAATATTTTGTTAAGATTTTTTCAATAAACCATCTTGTTTCTCTTGATGGAATACTTTCCATAAAAAAGAGTGAGTCTTCCATATAATTTGTTTCATTTTTCCATTTTTGTAAATTTCCTGGACCGCCATTATAAGCTGCTGCGAGAAATATAAGATTTCTTGAAACCTGCTCTAGATCAAGAAGATACGTCAAGTATTCTTGCCCAACCTCTAAATTTATTTCTGGATTTTTAAGAATATTACTATTGCTTTGTTTTACATCTTTACTTGTTGTAATAAATTTTGCCGTAGAAGGTAATACTTGCATTAAACCTATGGCTCCGTCTTTACTTTTAGCTTTTATATTAAACATCGATTCTTGATGCATAAAGGCGTGGAGTAATTCTTTTTCTAATTTAAAACCATCTCGGGGCTTCCAAACACTAGTAGGGTAGTAGAGATAGGTTGGAACATCCATACCAAAATTTTCTAACTTATTAACTATTTTTAATTGAGTATAGGCAAGGTCAAAATTTTCAGCAATTTGAATAGACTCCTTCGCTATTTCTTTATTTAAAATAGAATTGATATGAATAATTTCCTTTTCTAATTCATCCGCAAAACCAACCTGTATCAGAGTCTGTATCCTTTTTCCTGCTGGTATATTTAAAATAGTACTATTATTTTTATTAAGATCAGTATGCTCTACCCATTCAATTTTTTTATCTACTCCTAAAATTTCTAGTGCAAGCATACCATAAAAACTATTTGGATTATTTGATGCTCTTTTTAACCAAAAATTAATATCATCATAGCGACCAAGTTTTGCATATGATCTAGCTGTCCAAAAACTTCCTGACGTTTGGTGCCACGCATCATCTTTTAAACTAATGGAAAAAAGAGAAAAATATTTTGCAGCATCTTCATATTTTTCTAGTCTCCAAGAACATAGACCGGCTGTCCAAGCTGCATAAGGAACATATTTAGCAGAATTAACAAGAGCTTCAGAAGCATATTGAATTGCTAAATCATTTTTATTTGCTAAGAAATATCCTTTTGCTATTAATTCTTTTTGTTGATCTATCTCAACTTGATCTAATAATAGATCTACATCTCTTTGATTTAATAGTTGTACTGCTCCTGTTGGCCAACCTTTATTCACTCTTGATTTGATACCATTAATTAATTTTCTTTTTTCAGCTCTCTGATTGTTCGATAGTTTCTTTGAACTTGTATATTTACTGGTTTTTTTACTTATTACTTGTTCTGACTCTATACCAATTGGAGCACTAGGTTTAGTAGGACTTTTATAACCTGCTGGCATTCTTCGAATAGCCAATTTATAAATTTGTTTTGCTTGAGGGTGATCATTATATTTTTTAAGCCAATAATATAATTCTAAATACTTTGATCGATAACAATTAGGATGTAAAAATTTCTGTGCATAAATATGACCAAGCAAAGATTTATTTTTTATTTTTAAAATAAAATTATTTGCACTTTTCCATTTGCATTTTTCCTGAAATTTATAAGCTTGTTGATAATTATATACATCTTCTTCACTAAGAACCTTTGTAGAGAAAATACTATCATATTTGATGACTATATCTTGTTGGTATGCATAGATTTGTTCCGAAAAAAAAACGAAGAATATAAAAAAACAAATAATAGAAAATTTTTTATGATTCATTTTTTTAATTTTTCTTGTAACATTTGTAAATCTTCCCAAGAATGTTTTTTATATTGAGGAGATCGAAGTAAAAAAGCTGGATGATAGGAGGCTATTGTAGGAATACCTTCTTCTAGATTGAGTGATTTGTATTCATGCCATTTGCCTCTTAGTTTTCCAAGCGCAAGAGGAGTTGATAAAATGGCTTTTGCTGCGACACCACCTAATAGGAAGATAAATTTAGGTTTGATGATATCAATTTGTCTTTGCAAAAATGGTAAAAATTCTAAAATTTCATCGTCATTAGGCGTTCTATTTTCGGCTGGACGCCAATTAACCACATTAGTAATATAAACGTCTTCTCTTTGTAAATTAATGGCCAAAAGCATTTTATTTAAAAGTTGTCCGGCTCTTCCAACGAATGGAATTCCTTGTTGATCCTCATCTCTGCCTGGTGCTTCACCAATTAACATTACTTTTGCATTTAAGTTACCATCATAAACTACCAAATTTTTTGCTGTTTTTTGAAGAGGTGATTTGTGATTTTTAAGATCTTCAATAACACCATCTATTTTAGATTTTTTATCCCCAGTATCCTTGTGGAAATTAGGCTGCTCTAATTTTTTCTCATTCTCAAACCAGTTTCTAGGAGAATCTTGAAGAAAATAATTTACCCCTGAGTTAATAACAAATTCTAAATTTTCTTTATTTGATTGATTCATGTAAAATTACAATTATCTATTCATAGTGTAACTATACTATATTTGAAATGGTTTATTTAATTAAAACACTAAAATTTATCTTAATTTTTCTGGTTATTAATTCTGGAGCTTTAGCTCTAACAAGTTCATCTTTTTTAATCTCACAATCTGCCTTTAATAATTATGATTATAGTTCCACTTTATTTAAATTTAATATGGATAAAGTAACCCTATCTCAAGACAGCCTTTTAGATAAAGCTATTGCTGCTATAATTACAGAGGATCTAGTCTTGGCTGTAAAAATTGCTGATAAAATCTTAAGTGAAAATAACAATAACCCAGAAGCTTTAATTATAAAAACTACTTCTCTTTACAAAGATAAAAAATTTAAAGACATCAGTGAACTAAGGGATAATATGCTGCAACCAAGTGAATTATTAGACTTTATTTTTTTTGCTGATAACAGACTTAAAAATAATAGTACTATAAGTAATGCTCTAGTTGAATTGGTATCATCTTCATATTCAAATAATGAACAAAGTCGTTTAAATTATAATTTTTTATTATTTTATACTTCACTCGCAAAAATACTTGATCCAAAAAACGACAGAGCAATGATTATTAAAGCGGAGTTATTTTCACAAGTTGGACAAGATAAGGTTGCATCAGATATATATGCGAAGATAGATAAAGAAAGTATTTATTATTTAGATGCTCAGAATAGTCTTGCTAGACATTACTTATTCAATAATACTTATGAGGAAGCTGAGACTAAAATTAAATCATTAGTTGAAAATAATAATGACAATTATTCTCTAAAAAAAACTTTAGGTGATTTTTATCGTTATAATAAAAAGTATGATTTAGCATTAGATATTTATGATGAAATGATCAAAGAAAACCAGGACGATCTTTGGAATATTTTTTATATGAGAGGTATTTGCTATGAACAAAAAGATGAATGGGACTTAGCTGAAAAAGATTTTTTGCGATCCTTAGAAATTAAACCTGGAACGCCAAATGTTTTAAATTATCTTGCATATGGTTGGGTTGAAAGAAATATTAAACTAGACCGTTCTTTGAAAATGTTGGAGGAGGCATATAAAGCCAATCCTGATAGTTTTTATATTATAGACAGTTTAGCGTGGGCTCATTTTAAACAAAATAACCTTTCAGAAGCGGCAAGGTTAATGGAAAAGGTAATAGATATTGCCCCTGGTGAAGCAATATCTCTAGACCATCTTGGTGATATTTATTATGCTATGAATAGAAAAAGAGAAGCAATTCATTTTTGGCAACAAGCGTTAGAGTTGGCTGAACCAGAAGATGAAATAACTGAAGATGTTCAAAGCAAATTAGATAATATTAATGCCGGATAAAATAATTGAAAAATCACCTGCCAAAATAAATTTATTTTTAAAAATTATAAATAGAAGAGATGATGGTTTTCATAATATTCGTACTGGAATAACATTTATTGATCTTTTTGATGAGATAACTGTTCAACCTCACAGCAAATTTCAAGTAATCTATACAGGTAATTTCGCTCCAAAAAACAATCTATTTGAGGACTGCATTATTGATAAATTATTTTCTTATATAAATGAAGATAAACCTAAACTTCTTTTTACTATATCAAAAAATTTTCCTTATGAAGCTGGTTTAGGTTCTGCTTCCTCTAATGTTGCAAGTGTTATAAAAATTTTAGAAAATCTTGAGATAATAAAAAAGAAAAATATATTTGATTATGTTGATCTTGGCTCTGATGTCCCTATTTTTTTGAATCAAAAAGATGCTCTAGTTAGAGGGAGGGGTGATTTAATTGCTAATGTTCATTTTCCAAAATATTATTTCTTACTAATTAGACCATCTTTTAAATGTTCTACAAAAAAAATGTATGATTCATTTCAACTTTCAGATTTTGATTATAATACTGACTTTGATTTAGAAGAAATTAATGATCAAGACTCTGGAAATGATTTTGAAAAAATTCTTAAAAAAAATGAACCTGAATTTTTATCAATTATAAATTTCTTGGAGGATTTTGACGATGTTATATTTTCAAGATTAACTGGGAGTGGTTCTTGTATTTATAGTGTATTTGAAAAAAAAGAGCATGCTATAAATGCACAAAAAAAATTTCAACAAAGCTTTTCAAATCTATGGACACATCTAAGTGAAAATAATTTGGTTAATCTATTTTAAATTCTTTCTTAAATTCTTTAATTGAAAGTACTTCATTTATTGGCTTGTCCCACCTAATTCTATGAATTCGAGGAAAACGCATAGCGACACCTGATTTATGTCTCGTGCTGGGGAATACATCGTCAAAGGCTACCTCTAAAATAATTTCTCTTTTTACTTCTCTAACAGGACCAAATTTATTGGTAGTATTATTTCTAATAAATTTATCTAAAACTAATAGCTCTTTATCTGTGTAACCGGAATATGCTTTTCCTATAGGAACTAATTCATTTTCTTTCCAAACACCAAACGTAAAATCTGAATAATATGATGATCTTTTGCCATGTCCTCGTTGAGCATACATTAAAATAGCATCAACTAGTTTTGGATTTTTTTTCCATTTGTACCAATACCCCTTTTTTCTTCCTGGTAAATATTCACTATTTTTAAGTTTAATCATTACACCTTCATTTAAATCATCATAAAAATTATTTTTATATTTAGTTAATTCTTCCCATGTTGAAAAATTAATGATGGTAGATAAATCAATTTGATTAGTTGTATTTTCTTTTTGAAATTTTTCTAAATATTTTCTTCTTTCAACGAGAGATAATTTTCTTAAATCTTTTCCCTTATAAAAAAGGATATCATAAGCTCTTATGAAAACAGGAAACTTTTTTTGAAGATCTTTTGACGCTTTTTTTCTATTTAATCTTTGTTGTAGATCATTAAAACCAGAGGGCTTAAAATTTCTACCCACAAGTAATTCCCCGTCAATCACCGCATCACCTTTAGTAGTTTCAATTATTTCTGGGAATGCAGATGATATATTATCACCTGTTCTTGAGAATAGTGAAACACTGTTTGATGAAACCATAAGCTGAACTCTGATCCCATCCCATTTATATTCTGCTTGAAATTCATTCGCGTCTAATCTTTTAAAATCTTTTTCCTCATCAATAGGATTAGCAAGCATCATAGGATGAAATAATTTTTTAAAATCTATTTTTGGTTTTGATGTTTCATTTTTTAACCATTGAAATAAATTTTCATATGGAAATTCTAGACCATGCCAAATTTCCTCAATCTCATTTACAGATTTATTATACAAATCAGCTAAGGCCGTTTTAACCAATCTTTCTGAGACCCCAATTCGCAATCCACCCGTGCAAATTTTAATTAAAGTCCACCTTTCATTATTAGATAGTTCGCTAAAAACTTTACTAAACTCTGTATTAATTTCTGACTTTTTAATTTTTTTTATATTTTCTATTAAGGTAGATAAATTTTGTGATTTACCTTTTTTATTTGTCGGCCAAATTAATGATATTGTTTCTGCTAAATCTCCAACATAGTCATATGAGTAATCAAATAAATGTTGATCTACTTGTTCATAGACAAGTTCTCTGAGTTTAGATGCTTTAATAAATTGAAATGAAAGTTGGTCAGATAAAATTGCAAGTGCATATGCACGGTTGATATCAAGAATTTTAAAATAATCTTGAAGTAATTTAATTTTAGTATTTCGACTTGGTGTTAAAATCAAATTGTGAAGTAAGGAAGAAAATTTTTTCATTCTATTTCTTCATCACTTCTTCCTTGGATGGAAAGGGGCTTTGAAACAAGATTTTGTTTCTTACAATAATAAACTAATGCATCTTCCTGACCATGTGTAATAAGAATATTTTTCGCTTTTGATTTTTTAATTGTATCTAGTAATTCATTCCAATCGCTATGATCACTAATAATTAAAGGTAATTCAATACCTTGTTGTTTTGCTCTTTGCTTAACTGTCATCCATCCACTTGCCATACAAATAATAGGATTAGGAAATCGTCTTGACCAACGATCCTTTAATGCTGAAGGAGGGGCAATAATTATTTTACCCTCATAAAAGCTTTTATCCTTTGAAGAAACTTTTTCAAACTTTCCAATATTAATTTTTTCTTTTGAATAATATTGGCATAACTTTTCTAGAGAGCCATGAATATAAATTGTCTCATTATATTTGTGCTGACGTAAAAGATTCATCACTCTTTGCGCTTTTCCAAGTGCATACGCACCAACAATATGACAATTATTTTTATTTATCTTTACAGATCGAATGAGTTTTTGAATTTCATCTTTGGGATCTGGATGTTGAAATATGGGTAATCCAAATGTTGCTTCGGTAATTAAAGTATCACATTTAACTAGTTTGAAATTTTTACATGTTTCGTCTTTTCCTACTTTATAATCACCTGTGATGACTAAACGATGATTATTTTTTTCAATTAAAACTTGAGCACTTCCTAAAATATGTCCTGCAGGGTATAATGTAAAATCAAAGTTTTTAATCGAATATTTTTGCCCGTATCTAAGAGAAGTAAATTTCTTTGCACATTTATCTCCGTAGCGAATTTTCATTATGTCTATTGTCTGTCTAGTAGCAATAACATGATCATGTCCAAATCGAGCATGATCTGCGTGACCATGTGTAATAATTGCTGTTTTTTTCGGCAATATTGGATCTATATGTACATTTATATCTTTGATAAATAGCTGATGGTTAATGAAATCCATATGAATATAAATAAATCGAATCCCTTATTATTACACCCCCTAAATAAGTGGATGAAGAAAAAAAAATGGTCCTGGTTTCCTCATCAAATTGAAACGTTTCATCATGTTCGAACTGGGTCTGATGTTGTTGTATTTGCTCCTACTGGTGCTGGCAAAACATTAACAGGGTTTATTAATCCAATAGATGATTTAATAAAATTAAAAAAATTTAAAGGTCTTCATACTCTCTATATTTCTCCATTAAAATCTCTTGCAAACGATATTGTGAGAAATTTAGAGAAACCTATTAAAGAGCTTGATTTAAATATTTCATTTCAAGTAAGAACAGGAGACACAACACCATATAAAAAACAAAAACAAAAACAAAAACCTCCTAATATCCTTATTACAACTCCAGAGTCACTTGCATTATTAAATTCGTATGAGAATGCGAAAGAATTTTTTCACAATCTTAAATATATAATTATTGATGAGATACACACTTTTTTGGATAATAAGAGAGCTGATCTTCTAAGTTTAAATATTGAAAGACTACAAACTTTCTCTCCAAATTTACAACGAATAGGCTTGTCAGCAACTCTCAAGAATAAACAAGATGCCAAAAAATGGCTTTGCCGCAAAAAACCAAAAATAATTTTTTATGAAAATTCAGTTTTACCTAAGATTAAAATTCTAGAATCAAAAGAACGCATCCCTTGGTCTGGTCATATGGCTACGTATTCTATTAATGAAATCTACAAAGAAATAATGAAATCAAAATTAACTATTATTTTTGTTAATACGAGGGCACAAGCCGAATATATGTTTAAAAACTTATGGCTAATTAATAAGAAAAAATTAAAAATTGCTGTTCACCATGGTTCATTAGAAAAAAACTTACGTTTAAAAGTAGAAAATAATCTTAGCAAAGGATTAGTTGACTGTGTTGTTGCGACCTCTTCTTTAGAACTCGGATTAGATTATGGAGATGTAGAAAAAATTATTCAAGTTGGAGCACCTAAAGGAATTAATAGATTATTACAGCGTGTAGGAAGATCAAATCATAATTTAAATACACCTTCAAAAGCAATTTTAGTACCCACTAATCGTTTTGAATTTATCGAAGCAAAAGCTGCTATTGAAGAAATAAAAAAAAATAACTTAGATAAAATAGATTTAAAAGAAGGAAGTTTTGATGTTGTAGCTCAACATATTTTTGCAACGGCTTGTGCGGGGCAATTTGATATTAATGATCTCTACAAAGAAATTATCAAAGCATATCCATACAAAAAATTAAAACTTAATGATTTTAAACAATTGATTAATCTCATACAAGATGGCGGATATGTTTTAAAAAATTATGATCAATTTAAGAGAATCTTCCAACTGAGAGAAAATAAAAATATTTATAAGCTAGTAAATAAAAGAGAAACACGAAAATACCGCATGAATGTTGGAACAATAATTGAAAATCCTATGTTAAAAATAAAACTTGGAACGAAAACGTTAGGGAATATAGAAGAAGTTTTTGTTCAAAATCTTTCTCAAGGTGATTCATTCATATTTGCAGGTCAAGTACTAGAATTTCAATTAATGAAAAATAATTTAGTACAAGTTAAAAGAAGTAAATCTTTAATTTCAAAAATTCCGTCATACTCTGGAGGCAGAATGCCATTATCAACAAATTTGGCTAACTCAGTTAGGGCTTTATTGGCAAAAAGTAATATGCGGGATTTATATCCAGAGCAAATTACTGAATGGTTAAAAAGACAAAAAAATATATCTAAAATTCCTAAAAAAGATGAATATCTAGTGGAACAATTCCCTCGAAAAAAAAATTTTTATACTGTTATCTATACTTTTGCAGGATGGCATGCCAATCAAACACTAGGATTTTTATTGCTTAGAGGCTTCAAGGAATTTGATTATAAACCTCTAGGTTTTGTCGCAAATGATTATGCTATTGTTTTATGGTCTTTAAAAGAAGTTAAAGAAATCAAAACAATTCTAAATTTAGGATTGTTAGATAAACATTTAGATAATTATCTTGAAGAAACCTCAATAGTCAAAAGATTATTTAGAGATAATGCTATTATATCTTGTTTAATAGAAAGAAGGTTGCCAGGGATGGAAAAAACTGGAAAGCAAGTTTTATTTAGTTCTGATCTAATTTATACAGTTCTAAAAAAAAATGAACCAGATCATATTCTTTTAAAATCATCATATGAAGACGCAAAAAAGAATATGATTGATTATGATAGACTTAGAGAAATCTTAAAAAAAATTGATAAAAAAATTATATTAAAGAAACTTACATGTATCTCACCATTGGCTGTTCCAATTATTCTTGAAATAAATAGAGAAAATTTATCAAAAAAAGAAACTGATGAATACATTTTAGAGGACTTAGAAAATGAAATATTAAAAGAGGCTAATGTACTATCAATCAATTAATTTTGGTAATGAAGAATTTCATGCTTATCCAAATAAATCTCTTTATTGGAAAAGATTAAATACCCTGATCGTATCAGATTTACATATGGGAAAATCGATTAGTTATGCAAAGAATAAGCAATTCTTGCCTCCGTATGATACAAAAGAAATATTAAACAAAATTTTTGTTAGTCTAGATAAAATTAAACCAAGTAATTTAATTATAGTTGGTGATTTATTACACGATGTTTTTTCAACTTTGAGCATAAAAGATCAAGATTATAAAAATCTTAGTCAATATATGAAAAATACTGATTTCATATGGATCAAGGGTAATCATGATAAAAATATACAAATTGAAGGTTTTAAAAATTTTACAAATTACAAAATTGGTAAATTTTTATTTACACACATACCTATCAAAACATCTTTATTTCAAATTTGTGGTCACTATCATCCAAAAGTAAAAATTGTTCACAGAGGGAAAACTATTTTTAAAACATCATTTGTACATAATAAAAAAATATTAATTTTACCAAGTTTTGGAATTTTAACGGGTGGACTGGATGTTCATTCTAAACAAATAAGTGATGTATTAGGTAAGAATAATTTGAGTATTTATCCTGTGGGACAGGATAAAGTTTATAAATTATAATTAAAGTAATTGATAATTACAATGCTAACTAAAATAATAAAATTCAATATAAATAATAAAACAGAAAGCAAATGCATATATTTAAAATTAGATGATGCTTTTTGATCGCCATCTAATTCTTTATCTCTTAAATTATTAATTTTGGGTGTTAAATAATTTCTATTAATAATAAAACTTACAGCCACTATTACTAATAAAATAGAATTTAAATTATTAGCTGAAATATAACTAAGGATTAAAGATAAAAGAGCTATTATAAACCCAAATAAAAACATTCTAGGAAAAATTGTTCTTAAAAATTTACTGCTGGCGTTAGTACTTAATGTGGCAAAGACTGAGGGCGAGACGACAGCCATAAAGAAAATCATAGATCCTATAAGGATTGTTACTAAAAAATTAAGAGTATAGATTATCATCAGTTAAAATTGCTCTTATATAAAGAGCAATTGTTATATTTATGAATTATCAATTGCTGTTTTTAATTTTCTATATTCCATAGAATTAGTTCCAGCTATTGTTTCTAATTTTAATAACATTTCATTAGCTTTATTCATATTACCAAGGGTGATGTAAAGTTCACCAAGATATTCATGTGCTCCTAAATGTTCAGGATTTGCGTCTAAAGCAATTCTATATGCTTCAAAGGCCTTATCTAGATTTGGCTCACTGTGCTTTCTGTAACTAAAACCAAGTAAGTTATATACATCAGCTTTTTTTTCACCTAAGTCTTTACGCTTCGCAATTTTTTCAAGTAATTTAATAGATTTATCAAATTTCTTATAATAAACTAATTCGTAAGCCTTATCGTATAATTTTGTAACTTGTTCGCTAGCTGAAATGCTAGTTGCACTATCATCTGAGCTAGTACTAGCGGCAAATGATGTGGAACTTATAAATAATAATGTAAGAAATATTCTAATCATCAAGATGAGATATGTGGGTTTAAACCAATTTCAATATTTGTATGTGAATTAATTTAATTAATGGCAGGCAATATTATATTTTTTTAATCTGTAATAATTATATGGCCACGGCGTTAGAAAGCCTGCAAGAAGCATTATAGGTATTACCCACCATACAAGTTTAGCGCCACCCATAATGATCCAGTCAACTGCATTCATGGCTATTTCCATAGACACCATTGAAATTAAACTCATTCCTATGGCTGTTTTAAAAGCTTTGCTGAAAATCATTTGTCTTGATAAAACGACAGTCTCTAAAATGATGCTAGTAATAATACCATTAATGATTGCTAGGATCATAATATAAAGAGTAGGCCAAGGAATGCCAGTTAATTGAAAATAGAGTATGGTTCCTAAATCGCCAATGCTACATCCTAGCAAACACCAAGCAGTATTTTTAGCGCTTCTTCTCCATGTATGTTTACATTTCCAATGAAAACGTGGAGCTGGTTTTTTTAATGTTTCAGCTACAGACATTTAAATTATATTCCTTGTTTGAATTCGAAAGTCTTTTTTATATCATTAATTTCATAACTATCAATTGTGCCATTAGTCCATTTAATTGATATATTTTTAATTACTTCATCTGGGCGTAAACCATAATGTGCTATTGGTTCCATTTGACATAAATATCCTGAGCCAGCATCAATAGTCTTGGCGTGATTTCTTAAATTTGTATGTAATGTAACAGTTGCACCTCTAGCTGGAGCACCAAAGGTGTTAAGAGGTTTAATTCTAATATAGTTTGTATTTGATACATTTGCTTTAAATAAACTCAGTGGTTGAGCTCCAGATTCACCATGTGAAATAAGTAATTCTAAAATTCCATCTCCATCAATATCAGCAACAGCAGCACCTGTTCCTAGACCCTGAGTTTCAAGTGCTTCGTCTAACTTGATTTCTTCTAAGTTTCCTTCATCAAGAATACGAAAAAGTTTATTTGGTTGACCGATATTATTTAAAAAAATTTCATCATAACCATCATTATCAAAATCTGCTGATATAACTGTCCGTATTCTACTAGGTGATCTAAAATCTAATGAAGACATATCAAGAAAAGATTCTTTTTGTTTTACAAAAATACGATGATAACCTTCCCAGTTACTTGTTATAATATCAAGTTCGCCTCTATACAAAAAATCAGTTAAAGCGGTTCCGCGACCATTTTGAAAAGTATCTTGCACATTTTTTTCAATCGCAATATCATCAAAATTACCATTAATATTTTTATATAAGAAATTTGGACCTCTCTCATTAGCTGCAAATATATCCATATTATCAGAAACTATATGTCCTGAAATTACCGCTCTTCCTCCAGTTATTTGATCAATTCCAAGCATTGGAGCTAAATCTTCAACTTCATTTTCTTTAATTTCGTAAAATCTAGTAGGACCTCCATAATTAGCAACATATATGCCGTACTTTCCCGATCCATTTCTGTCTACACAAACAACAGATCTGCCTGCGGTTAAATTTAAATTTTCTAAATTTTTTTCTAACTCAAAATAATCGAATATTTTGTTATTGTTATCCAGTAATCTGTCAGAGTATTTTTTTTCTCCACTATACGTATCAGTATTTAAGAAATAAATTTCTTCAAAACCATCCTGATCAATATCACAAGCTGATACACCAATAGTATTTCTATCTTCATCAACAAATAAAGGATCTTGAATTATATTAATTAGTTTTCCATTTTTATAGCTAAGAGCTAAATTAGAGTAACCAAAACCTGCAACAACAAATTCAAAAGCTCCATCTTTATTAAAGTCAGTTACTGAAACTCCATAGCTTAATCGATCATTATTATTTTCGATTATATCAGAAATATTAGAGAAAAATTCTGCCTTAGCCATATTAGATATCAATATAATAAAAATAAAAATTAACTTTTGCATTTCAAGTGTTTTCAATTTGCCAATCTGATAAAAATATCGCCCATTCCAAAATTAAGTTCTTCAAGAGGCATACTATTTCTAGCTTCGCACATGGGTCCAGTTATTTGGTCATTTTTTATATAATCTAAATCGTAAGCATCACATTTTTTTGGGTTATGTAATAAACCAATAACAAGTTTGTTATCTACTGAGTATGTATATTCTTTATTTAATTCATTACCTTTACAAAAATAATCTCTATTAACTAGTTCAGGAAAATCATTTTTGTTACATGGATTATCAATAACGATTGTATAGATATCTTTTGATTGATCTTTAAAATCAACATTGATTTTTTTTGTTTCTGAATATTTCATTACATCGCATAAGCAAGGCCAACAACATTTATAATATTGACCACAAATTTTTTCATCATTTTCTGAATTAGTAAGAAAAATTTCATCTGGTTGAGCATCTGGAGGAATTAGAGAACCTGAGACAGCACAGTATAACTTATTAAATTGCATAAACTCTTCATATTCTAAGTTTTGATCTAAAATATATTTAAAAAATCTTGGTCCTGCTGCATTTCTATTCCCATCAGGAAAAATAGTTGACCAATCGTTAACAAGTCTTTCGTACATTTTTTCGGTATTCGCATTAACCTGAGTCATGGATGAAAAAATTAATAGGCATGAAATTATTGTAAGTAATTTAGGCATAGAAATTAAATAGTTTTAGCTTTAAAAATGTAAATCCCTTGTTTTGAAGTAATCTTGTATCAATAAGGATCACTTTTTAAGCTTTTTAATACTATTTATGGTATTGTCGCACTTGAAGAATTTGACTTATTTTATGCTAAATACTAGAGAGTGATCATAATTTGGGGCGTCGCCAAGCGGTAAGGCACCGGTTTTTGGAGTCGGCATTCGTAGGTTCGAATCCTACCGCCCCAGCCAAATTTAAAATCTTTTTTGTATTTCGTTTAGATAGTTAACACTTTTCCAATATAAATCTTCAAATCTTTGGAAAATGTTAATTTTAATTATTTCTTTTTCTTTAATACCCCAAATATTTTTTTTATCTATCCAACCTCTGTAATCACCAAATGACACTAAGCACCAATCAATTTTACATTTTTCTAAAAACACAATATTTCCACTTCCTATTTCTCCAATAACATTACCATTTAAAGTGTTTAATAATTTTATAGTTTTATTATCATTTGATAAAACAATACCGGTTCTAATACCAGATATTAAACTTTTATGAATCCATCCAAAATTTTTCTGAAAATCTTCTACTTTTCTCCAATCTTCATACTCTTCTAATACTTTTAAGGGGTAATTTTTTTTTACGTATTTAATTTCAATAGGATAATTCTTACTTGGGCCAACACGTATATTTGCATCATTAGATTTTAAAGATATATACCTTGGAATTTCTAGGCCAGTTTCTTTACCAATTTCTGCATTACATATTTGGGAAAAAATAATTATTGAAATAAATGCGATTATGATTTGCATGCTAATATTTTTATAAAGTAGCATACGATTTACATAAAGTGTATAATATTATAAGCGCCTGTAGCTCAATTGGATAGAGCGTATGACTACGGATCATAAGGTTAGGAGTTCGACTCTTCTCAGGCGCGCCAAAAATAAAAAATGTTATTATATGAATTTGTCAAAATCTGTATTAATTAAAATAATAAAATGATAGTTGATATAAATTCCACAAAAATAAAAAGTGATAAACAATTATCAAATTTATTTGTTAACGCAAATTTTAATAATTTATCTATTAACTGCAATATACTTAAAGGTAATTTTTATTCTGATTCATTTTATTATTTTCCAATTACTGAAAATAATAAAACATTTTCATCATTATTTATTAGAGATATTAACAATATTTCTCATTTTTATTCCCAAAAATTTTTTGATAGTTTTGAAGAAAATAAAAAATCACTAAAAAATTTTAAAGACATTTATATTCTTGGATCAAATGCAGGTAATAATTATTACTCAAATTTAATACATTTTCTTCCAAGAATTTTCTTTAATAAAAAAACAAATCTCAAACTAGCAATTCATAGAAACTCATCAAATAAATATAGAAAATTCATTGAAAGTATTTTAAGATCTCTAAATATCGAATTCACTTTTGTTTTTCTAGATGATGATTTTTATTACTTTACAGATTCAGAGTTTCCTCAGTTTTTTAGTATTAATAATTCTATTGAAATACTAAAAAATTTTTTAAATCCAAAGACAAATTTAGAACTGAGCAAGAAAATATATGTAACCAGAGAAGATTCTAATTATAGAAAAATTATTAATGAAGGTGATGTTGTAAAACTTTTAAGAGAAAAAGGTTACAAAGTGATTAACCCACAGTTATATGAAATATCAGAGCAGATAGAAATTTTTTCAAATGCAGAAAAAATTATTGCTCCACATGGTTCCAATTTAGCAAATATTATCTTTTGTAAACCTGGAACTGAAATTTTTGAAATAACTCCCTCTTTTAAAATTAACGAAAAAATTCTTGAAGAGAGATATTTAAACTTATCTTTAATTAATAATCTTAAGTATAATAAAATTATTTCCGATACAATTGATGTTGAAAATCATTCACCTCTGGCAAAAAAATATATTCACAATGATGTTTTATCTCAAAGTAATTACTATAAAAATCTAATAGTTAAAATTCAGAATCTGCGTGAACTAATTTAATTTAACAATTTTTCAAATAAATTGGAATTACAACGCTAATATTGGTTTCTAAATTTTTACAAATTTTTTTGAAAGAATATTCGTCAATAGGTTGGTTTTGATATTTAGCCAATAAATTTTCAATAAGAGAATTAGCAACTTTATTTTCATAGATTTTATAATTGTCAAATTTGTTTTCTTTGATGATTAATTCAAGAAGCGTCTCATAATTTAAAATCTCATCAACTAAAAAATTATTTTTCGCTTGATTACTATTATAAATTAAAGCTCCAATATCATTTTTTAAAACTGAAATTTCAATTTTACGACTTTTAGAAACTTTTGTAATAAAGTCACTATAAACATCATCGACTATATTTTGTAAGTGTCTTATTTCATCAGTTTTAGGTCGTCTGAATGGATTAAATAAATCTTTACCATCTCCCGCATTCTGATTAAAAACTTCTATGCCTTCTTTAGTTTCAATTGATTGACCAAAGACTCCAGAAGATAAGCTTAGTGGCGTATTATAATAAAACCAACTTGGTCCGCTTACTCCAATACTACCTATAATTGAGCCATAGGATGCAAATATTTTGTCACCTGTAGTTGCAACCCAATATCCACCTGATGCTAAAATTTCTTTTGTAAAAAAATATACTTTAGTGTTAGTAGCTTGTTTAAATTCGTAAATAATTTGCTCCAATTCAGCCGTAGCACTAACAGTCCCACCAGGACTATTAATAATAATAATTAGAATACTAACTTTTAATTGTTTTAATTCTTCCAAATAAGATTTTACTTGAGTGGGGCTTATATAATCATAAAAATTATTTCCAAATAGATTACTGTGATTATTAAAAATTGGCCCATTCAAATTAATTTTTGCTATAATATTATTGGAAGTTTCGATGCCATCGGTCATAACAAAATATTTTTTTTGTAAATCATTTGTAAAATGCAGCAAAATATTAATAATGATTAAAAAAATTAATACTGCACTTAAAAAACCTAAAGTTCTTAAAAAAACACTAAAAAATACCATTTTTTAAAAATATCATAACTTTGGATAATTCGAATTTTTTTTTGTTTTCTTCTTGAATAGACTTTAATAATGCTTAAATAACTAGCACTCTCATAATGAGAGTGCTAATAAAAAATGATTTAATTTCAATTAGTTAACAAAAGAGGAAATATGAATTTTAGACCTTTACATGACAGAGTCTTAGTCAAAAGAGTAGACTCTGATCAAAAAACAGCAGGGGGAATAATTATCCCTGACACTGCCCAAGAAAAACCAATGGAAGGTGAAGTATTAGAAGTTGGTTCTGGAGCAAGAGATGAAACAGGAAAACTAGTACCTTTGGATGTCAAAAAAGGAGATAAAATACTTTTTGGAAAATGGTCTGGTACTGAAGTAAAAATGAACGGTGATGACTTTTTGATTATGAAAGAGTCTGACATCATGGGAATTATAACTTCAGGCAAGAAAAAAAAATAATAATTAAGAGAGGATAGAAAAATGTCTGCAAAAAATATATTTTTTGGATCAGATGCTAGATCAAAAATGTTAACTGGGGTTAACAAGCTAGCTGATGCAGTAAAAGTTACATTAGGGCCTAAGGGTAGAAATGTAGTTATGGATAAATCTTTTGGAGCACCAAGAATTACTAAGGATGGTGTAAGTGTTGCAAAAGAAATAGAATTAAAAGATAAATTTGAAAATATGGGTGCTCAAATGGTAAGAGACGTTGCTAGCAAAACTAATGATATTGCTGGAGACGGAACAACTACTGCAACCGTATTAACACAAGCAATTGCAACTGAAGGAATGAAAGCTGTTGCAGCTGGAATGAACCCTATGGATCTTAAAAGAGGAGTTGATCTTGCTGTAGAAGCTGTAGTCGATGAAATTAGAAAAAAATCTAAAGTTATTAAAACAGATAAGGAAGTTGCACAAGTAGGTACTATTGCCTCAAATGGCGATGCTGAAGTTGGTAAAATGATTTCAAGCGCAATGCAAAAAGTTGGTAAAGAAGGTGTTATTACCGTAGAGGAAGCAAAGAGCTTAGATACTGAACTTGATGTTGTAGAAGGTATGATGTTTGATAGAGGTTATCTTTCACCATATTTTGTAACTAATGCAGAAAAAATGATCACTGAACTTGGTGATTGCTATGTATTACTTCATGAAAAAAAATTATCAAGTTTACAACCAATGTTGCCTTTACTTGAATCTATTGTTCAATCTACTAAGCCACTATTAATTATTGCTGAAGATATTGAAGGTGAAGCTTTAGCTACTTTAGTTGTAAATAAACTAAGAGGTGGCTTAAAAATAGCTGCAGTTAAAGCTCCAGGTTTTGGAGATAGAAGAAAAGCTATGTTAGAGGACATTGCAATTCTAACCGGAGGTCAAGTTATAAGCGAAGATCTTGGTATAAAGTTAGAAAATGTTAATCTTGAAATGCTAGGCACTGCTAAACGAGTAGTTGTTGATAAAGAAAATACTACTATCGTTCAAGGAGCCGGTAAAAAGAAAGACATTGAAGGAAGATGTAATCAAATCAGAGCACAAATTGAAGAAACAACTTCTGACTATGATAGAGAAAAACTCCAAGAAAGGCTCGCAAAATTAGCAGGCGGTGTAGCAGTTATCAGAGTTGGTGGAGCTACAGAAGTTGAGGTTAAAGAGAAAAAAGACAGAGTCGAAGATGCTATGCATGCAACAAGAGCAGCCGTTGAAGAAGGTATAGTACCTGGTGGTGGTTCAGCTCTAGCATATGCTACAAATTCATTGAAATCTGTTAAAACTGCTAATGATGATCAAAAGATTGGCGTTGATATAGTAAGAAGAGCGCTCTTTAATCCAATGAGACAAATTGCAGAAAATGCCGGTGTTGATGGAGCAGTAGTAGCGGGTAAAATTCGTGAAAGTAAAGATCATAATATTGGCTATGATGCTCAAATGGACAAATACACCAACATGGTAAATGCTGGTATAATTGATCCAACTAAAGTTGTTAGAACTGCACTACAAGATGCAGCATCTGTAGCTGGTTTACTAATTACAACTGAAGCTATGGTAGCTGATGCTCCTGAAGATAAATCTGCAGCACCTGCAATGCCTGACATGGGCGGTGGCATGGGCGGCATGGGCGGCATGGGCGGCATGGGCGGCATGATGTAATTATAAAATAAATTTTTTTAGAAAGGGGCAAATTTATTTGCCCTTTTTTTTTAGATTAAACGATCAATCTGATTAATAATTTTCGAACTGTCTGGTTTTGTCATAGAAGACCAAGATTTAATAAGCTGTCCATTTCTATCAAATAAATATTTGTAAAAATTCCATTTTGGTTTTTCGTTATACTCCTCATCAATCCATGCATAAATTGGATGAGCATTGCTTCCTTTCACATCCATTGGTGAAGAGGTAACAAAACCTACACCATAATTAACTAAACAAATTTGTTTAATATCCTCGGTGTCTAAGTACTCTTGATTGAAGGAATTGCTTGTTGTAGCTATTATTGTTAAATCAGTATTTTTATAGTTCAAAAATAAATTTTGGAGGTCAGCATACTGAGGAGTGAAACCACACCTAGATGCTGTGTTCACTATTAAAATTGGCTTACCATCAAACTTCTCTAAATTTACTTGATTACCGTCTATATCTTCAAATGAAAAATTGTATAAATTCACTATCTCATTAGCTAATAATGTATTCTTTAAGTTAAGCATAATCAAAAAAACAAGTAAAAATTTAAATTTCATGTTAGTGTGTAATAAATATATCGCTTATGGAAACATTCAATAGCTTCACAGACCTTTTTTTTGATGTTTGGAATAACGGTGTTTTTGGCATAAATGCTACAGATATCATAGTAAGCCTTGTAATTTTCCTTCTTTTTTATTTACTCAGAAGGCTTATAGCTAGATTTATTCTTAATCGATTATCAAGAATTGTTTCAAAAACTTCCAATCAAATTGATGACGCTGTTATTGAAGTACTTGATGGGCCATTAAAATTTCTCCCTGTCGTTTTAGGTTTTTTTATAGCTTCTTCATATTTAGATGTTTCTGATAACAACCAAGATTTTTTAGATTTACTAAACAGATCATTAATTACAATTTTTATATTCTGGCTACTGCATCAATTGATTATACCGTTTTCATTTGTAATAAAAAACTTTGAGTCAAAAATTTCAAAACCTTTAGTTGATTGGACGCTTAAAGGTTTAAAAATTCTTATTATTGTTCTTGGAACAGTAGCAATTTTAGAATTGTGGGGAATAAGAGTGGGACCAGTAATTGCAGGATTAGGTTTATTTGGTGTAGCCGTTGCACTGGGTGCTCAAGATTTATTTAAAAATTTAATTAGTGGTATCATGATACTAATGGAAAAGAGGTTTACTGTTGGTGATGTTATATTAGTTTCAGGTGAAGTAGAGGGAGTTGTTGAACAAATTGGATTTAGATCAACCCTTGTTAGAAGATTTGATTCAACTCCAGTAATGGTTCCAAATTATAAATTTGCAGAGCAGTCTGTAACTAATTACACAAGAAGACATCATAGACGTATAAGATGGCTAATTGGATTAGAATATAGAACTAGTATTGATCAATTAAAAAATATCAGAGACGAGATAAATAATTTAATTGAAAAAGATGATAACTTTGCAAAAAATCAAAATGCAAGTTTCTACGTTAGAATAGATAGTTTTTCTGATAGTTCTATTGATATGCTAGTACAAACATTTACTGTTACGAATGAATGGGCAGAATTTTTAAAAATAAAAGAAAACCTTGCTGTCAAAATAATAGAAATAGTTGAAAATAATGAAGCTGGTTTTGCTTTTCCGAGTCAATCTCTTTATGTTGAAAAATTATCAGATGAAAAAACAGAAATTTTTAACCCTCAATCTACTAAGAAATAATGAATGAAAATAATCGCGTAATTTCTGGCTCACTTTTTATATTGGCCAGTATCGCTGTTGCATTCATTTTAAATTTCTCTCAACCTATAATGGTTCCATTTGTTTTAGCACTTCTTTTAAGGATATTAATTGATCCAATAATTGATTTTCAGACTATAAATCTTCGAGTACATAGATTTATAGCAGTTTTTATTAGTATATGTTTAATTGTTCTTTTATTCTCAATTATTGTTCCTTTCATTGTTTCTTCTGTAGCTACATTCTTGGAGTCTGCAGATGACTATAATCAAAAAGTAATAATTTTGATTGAGGCAGTCATAATACAACTTCAACAATTTGAAATTGATATTGATAGAGAAACAATTAGAAATACAATTGCAGAGTTACCCATTACTAATTGGGCTGCTACTATATTAAGTAACAGTGCGAATTTTATTTCAAAGTTTCTCCTAGTTGTAATAATCACACTTTTTTTATTACTTGGCACTCCTCCTAAGAATACCTCTGATGAGTGGAATGACATTATTAGATTAGTAAAAAAATATATATTTACAAAATTTTTAACATCAGCTTTTACAGGTATTGCTGCAGGATTAATTTATTGGTTTTTAGGTTTAGAATTAGCCTTCATTTTTGGCAGCTTAACATTTATTTTAAATTTTATTCCAGTTATTGGTTCTGTAATTGCTGTCTTACTTCCACTCCCAATTGCTTTCCTTCAATATAACGATCCAACACTAGTTGTATTAATAATAATATTGCCTACGATTATTCATCAAATAGTAGGAAATTTTGTAGAACCAAAAATATTTGGTGAGAGTTTTGGATTACATCCAATTACGATTATTTTATCCTTAATTTTCTGGGGAATGATTTGGGGGTTTATTGGAGTTCTTCTTGCAGCACCTTTAACTGCAATTATCAGAATTACATTTGAAAGATTTGAAACAACCAAACAAATTGCAAGATTATTAGAAGGTAAGATTCATATTAAAGAAAATTAACTTAATATTTTTTTACATATATCATAACTAAATCCAGCTCTTGCCATTTTTGCTAATTTTTTTTCATAGCTTTCATTTTTTTCCAACAACTTCTTTTTCTTAGCAAATATTCTTGCTGACTCTAACTCCCAATTTTCATTATCTTGTTTCATTAAGTTTAAATTATTTTGAATTTGAGATTTATTTACTCCTTTTTTTATCAAATAATTGAAAATAAAATTATTAGATTTTCCAGAATTTGATAAAGATAGAATTTTTGTTGAACTATATCTATCGTCATCAATAAATTTATTTTTTTCTAATTTTAAAATTATACTTTCAATAATATCTATAAGTTTTTTTTTCTCAAAATTTGATACATTTAATCTTAAAATTTTTCTTTTAAGTACATTGACTAAATTATTCTTTGAGGAATCGTATTTACTTAAGTAATCAACTGCGTATTTTAAGAGTTTTTTTTCGTCCACTAAATTAATATACAAATAATATAAATATATTAAAAGAAAACTCTTAATATGATTTACTATAATTATCTTTGTTTTCTTACATTAGTAAAAAAAGAAGTGTTTAGGTTCTTAAAAGTTGGAATACAAACTGTGATTGGACCTGCCATTAGCTCTTTATTATTTCTAGCTGTTTTTAGTCTAGCTCTTGGTAGATCTGTTAATTCAATAAATGGTATTGATCTTCCTTATTTTATTGCACCGGGTTTGATAATGATGACTATGCTTCAAAACTCTTTTGCCAATTCCGCATCAAGTATCGGTCAATCAAAATTTCAAGGTAATATTGTAGACATATTGATGGCCCCATTAAACAATGTTGAATTAGCATTCGGATTTATAATTGGCTCAGTTTGCAGGGGTGTTGTGTGCGGTATAGTAACAACTTTAGGAGTGATGATATTTGTACCTCTTCAGGTTCATTCTTATATGGCACTATTATTTTTCACATTAATGGGATGCACAATGATGGGAACCTTGGGTACAATTGTTGGCATTTGGGCGGACAAATGGGATCAACAACAAGGTATAACTAACTTTATTGTTTTACCTCTTACTTTTTTATCAGGAACATTCTATTCAATTGCAAGACTTCCTGATTTTTGGCAGACAGTTTCTTCATTTAATCCATTCTTTTACAATATTGATGGCTTCAGATATGCTTTTACGGGTATTTCTGATAGCTCGTTAATTCATGGCTCAATATTCTTAATAATTATTAATATTATATTAATTTTAATATGCTATTTTATGTTTCTCAAAGGATATAAAATTAAATTTTAAATATGGTTAACAAACCCTTATCAAATGTTATGCCAACTTATGGCAATAAAACTCTTGAATTTGTAAAAGGAAAAGGATGTTATTTATACACTAGTCAAAACAAAAGATTTTTAGATTTTGCAAGTGGAATAGCTGTAAACTCTCTTGGTCATTGTCATCCAAAACTAATAGAGGCACTGAATAAGCAATCGAAACAACTCTGGCATGTTTCAAACTTATATAAAATAAAAAAACAAGAACAATTTGCAAAATTACTTTGTAAAAATTCTTTTGCAGACAAAGTGTTTTTTACTAATTCTGGAACTGAGTCTATTGAATGTGGAATTAAAATAATCAGAGCATATCATTCATATCACAAGACAAAAAAAACAGAGATTATTACTTTTGATGGTGCCTTTCATGGAAGAACTTACGGTGCACTCTCAGCACAAAAAAATAAAAAATACTCTAATGGCTTCGGCCCTATGCTTAGAGGCTTTAAACAAATTGAATTTAATAATAAAAAAAAATTAATATCTGCAGTAAATAAAAAAACAGCCGGTATTATTATTGAACCAATTCAAGGAGAAGGTGGTATTCGTCCTGCTAATCTAAGTTTTTTAAAACTATTAAGAGAGATCTGTAATGAAAACAAAATCTTACTTTTTTTTGATGAAGTTCAATGCGGATTTGGGAGATCTGGTAAATTATTCTCTCATGAATGGGCAAAAATAAAACCTGATATCATGTCTGTTGCAAAAGGTATAGGATCTGGTTTTCCACTTGGAGCTTGTTTGTCAACAAACAAAGCATGTGTTGCAATGACTAAGGGTAGTCATGGATCAACCTATGGTGGTAATCCGTTAGCTATGAGTGTAGGTTTAGAAGTTTTAAAAGTTGTCTCTAATAAAACATTTCTTTCAAAGATTGATAATAAAGCCAGATATTTTTGGAAAAATTTAAAAGAATTGGAGAATACATCTAATATTATTTCAGAGGTTAGGGGTGCAGGACTTTTATTGGGTATCAAAACAAATATTAGCAATATAGATTTTTCTGAACAACTTAAAAAAAATAAATTACTAAATGTACCTGCTGCAGATAATACAGTAAGATTAGCACCACCACTTATTGTATCTTATAAAGAGATTGATAAATCAATTTCAATAATTAAAAAAAGTATGAAAGAGTTATCTAAATGAAACATTTTATTGATATTAACAATTTTAAAAAAACAGAAATTGATGAAATAATTGCACTTGCAAAAAAAATAAAAAAAAATCCAAAAAAATATTCTTCATCTTGTAAAAATAAAACTCTCGGTTTAATTTTTGAAAAGCAGTCACTAAGAACACGATTAAGCTTCAATGTAGGAATGCAAAAATTAGGGGGTTTTGTTTTAGAACTGCAAAGTAAAGATATTGGTTTTGATAATAAAAGAGAAAAAGCAGAAGATGTTCTTAATGTATTAAGTCAATATATTGATTGTTTGATGATAAGAAATAATAATCACAAACAAATAGTAAATTTAAGCAAAGAAAATATTCTTCCAATAATAAATGGCCTAACCGAATATAGTCATCCGTGTCAAATACTTGGAGATTTTTTAACACTTCAAGAGAAGTTTAAAAATTATAAAAATGTAAGTATTGCTTGGATAGGTGATTATAATAATGTTTTGCGCTCACTTATTCATTTGCAAAATATTTATAATTTTAAACTTAATGTTATTATTCCCAATCAAATTTTTAAAAATTATAAAAAAGAATTTCTAAAATATAAGAATAAAAATATGAAATACTTTGATGATCCTTTTGAAGGTGTAAAAAAATCAAATTGCATAATGACTGATGTTTGGGTTTCAATGGGTGAAAAAAATAATAAATCTAAATATTTTAAAAATTTTACTGTGAATAAGAAAATTATGACTAATGCATCAAATAATGCAATATTTATGCATTGTTTACCAGCAAAAAGAGGGAAAGAAGTAACTTCAGATGTACTTGATGGTAAAAACTCTGTTGTATTACAACAAGCAAAAAATAGAATGTATATTCAACAAGCGATATTGATTTATGTACTTAAAAAATAGTTTTATTTTAATTTTTTTTATTATTCTGTCTTGTCAGCCAGTTGAGATATTAAAACCAGTTCAAATTGATACGGCTAGATTTGAAAAAATATCAATAAATGCTGAAATAATTGAAGTTAATAAAAAATACAATTCAGTATTTTCCAAATCTAATATTGAGGATCAATTACAAAAATCTCCAATTAATTTAATGGTTGAATGGAATAGCAAAAACATTCTTAAACTTGGAAACGAAAACAAGTTAGTTATAAATATTTTAGATGCATCTATTAAAAAAAATGAAATAATGAATGTTGGTGCTAAAAAATATGAGGAAAGAACAATATTTAATTACGAACTATTTTATTTAGTTGAATATGAACTTTATGATAATAGTGGTTTTTTAATAGCTAATACAATAGTAGAAACTTCAAGATCCACAACTTCTCAAAAATATATTTCTTTAAATGAAACTGAAATAATTATTAATGATTTATTAGTTTCAACAATGAGAGATTATATAAATGAAACGAAAAACCAATTATCAATTTATATGAAAGATTACTTGAGTTTTTAACTTCTCCAAAAGTTTATAGATAATAAAACTAATACTGTAAAAATTTCTAATCTTCCAATAATCATAGTAATTGATAATATCCATTTAGCTCCACTATCTAATAAAAAATAATTTCCGCTAGGTCCAATTATTTCACCTAAACCGGGACCAACGTTTGATATTGCAGATGCTGCTGCTGAAAAAGCGGTTAAAAAATCTAAATTAAATAAGCTTAAACTTACTGCTGATAAAATAAATAAGAATATATACATAAAGAAAAAGCCCATTATTGAGTTATAAGTATTTTCATTAACTGTTTTGCCATTAAATCGCATAACCAATACTGCATGAGGCTGAGTTAACTTTCTAATTTGTGTAATTGCTCCTCTAAACAAAATTTGTAATCTAAATATTTTAATTCCACCGGTAGTAGATCCTGCACATCCACCAACAAACATAATAATCATCATTATTACAATACCAAAACTACCCCAATTGGAAAAGTCACTACTAGTATAACCTGTTCCAGTTAAAATTGATGTAATATTGAATAAAGCAATTCTAAAAGCTGAAATTATATCTATAGATTGATTAGTAGTTAGCCAAATTGTCGTTAACAAAATAATTATAAACAAAATTAGAAAGAATAATTTTATTTGATCATCTTTAAAAATTAACTTTTTTTGATTGTGTAGAAATTGCAAATATAAGACAAATGGCAAACTGCCAACCAACATAAAAATGATGCTTATAATCTCAATTTGAAAAGAATTAAAATATAAAAAAGATTCATTGTAATTTGAAAATCCACCAGTTGATATCGTAGTCATTGCATGAATAATTGAATCAAAACCCTTCATTCCATTTACAAAATACAAAAGGGCACAAATAACTGACAAAAATACATAAAGTAGAAATAATTCAACTACAAACCGATTAACTTTAGGTATTGTTTTTTCATAAGGATCATCATGTTCCATATGTAGCAGCTGCATTCCACCAATTTGTAAAGTTGGCAATATCGCCATTGCAAGAACGATTATTCCTATTCCTCCAAACCATTGAAGAAGAGATCTCCAAATTAATATACCCTCTGATAAGTTTTCTAAATTGTTAATAACAGTTGCACCAGTTGTAGTAATTCCACTTACAGACTCAAAAAAAGCATCTGTATATGAAAGTGAAGATGATGAATATACAAATGGAATTGCACCAAAAAGAGATATTACTAACCAAGATGAAATTGTTAATAAAAATGCCTGCCTAACTCCAAGCTTAATATTTTTTTTTCTAAAAGAAAAATATAAAATTATACCTATAAAAAATGTGATTAGACTAGAATAAAAAAACTGTAACCATTCATAATTACCATAATAAAGATCAAAACACATTGGTATTAGCATTGCCAATGCTTCAATACATATTAGTAAACCAATTATGTTCAATATCGACCTAAAGTCTCTCATTCTTTTTTTTTAATTAATTTAATTTGTTATTTTCAAATGGTGTATCTAATGAAAACTGAGGTATTTGAACATCAAAAGTGTTACCATTATCATTTTGCATCTCGTAAGTTCCTTCCATAAAACCGGATGAAGTAGTTAAGGGTGTCCCACTTGTATACTCAAATTTTTCACCTGGATTTAGTACAGGCTGTTCACCCACAACACCTTTTCCACGCACTTCTTGTAATGTGCCATTAGCATCAATAATTTTCCAGTGTCTGTTTACAAGTTGCACTTTTTCGTTACCTTGATTATCAATTGTTACCTTATATGCCCATACATAATGTTGATCTTCTGGCTCAGATTGATCTTCAAGATAATATGGTTTTACAGTAATGTTTATTTTTTTTGTTGTTTTAGAATACATTGAAGAAAGCTCAATATACCAAAATAATTGTAAACAAAAGTTAATTTGTTTTTTTTATTTCTACTCTTCTATTTGCTGGTTGTTTTGTATCATCTGGTGTATTTACAGCTAAAGATTCTTCCCCTTTGCCTAATATTTTAATACTATTTTGTTTGATACCATAATTAATTAAAATTTCTTTTACAACCTCAGCTCTTTTAATTGATAATGATAAATTATATTTATTTGTTCCTTTAGTGTCAGTATGTCCAACGACAAGATACTCATTAATAACACTTCCATAATTATTTAAAAATTTTTTTATTTTGTCTTTACTTACTTCAGATAAATTGAATTGATCAAAATCGAAATATATTATTTGCATTAATTCTTTATTTTCGTTTTTAGTAACAATTGTTACTTCATCTTTCGTTTCATTTTCTAAATTATTGTATTTCCCACTTGAAGTTTCTTGCTCGTTTTCCTGAGTCGATATTTTTTCATAAATATTATGTATGGCGTTCAAGAAATCATTCTTGCAACTATTAATATCCCATGTTTGCCAATTTTCTTCCTGTTGTTCTGACCAGCAATCTAATGATGAAATAGCTTTCGCTAAATTTAAAGGATCAATATTTTTTGCATCATTATAAATTATCATAAGGTTATCATATGCAATTCTTATTTCCTTGATATTTTCTTTTGGCAGTTTCCAATATGAAATATCTTCTGGATATATTTCATCAGTTTCTAAACTCTTGAGAGCTTTTTCAGAATATAGTTTTGCTGAATTCCAATCATGCATTTCTTCTGCTTCAAAAGTAGCTCTTTTTTTGTATTCGGACAATAAGTGTTCTTGAAAGTTTCTTGGCTTATTAGTTTCCATTTTAGATAGTTCTTTATAGCTAGCAGAGCATCCTGTTAAAAAAATTAGAATAGAGATAATTGATATTAAGTATTTAAATTTCATAAAATTCTATTATCAAGTTTAGCTGTCAAAACTAAGACTAAATTTTGACCGAATTAAGGTCCACCATTTTTTTTGTATCATAGACATTTTATCATTGCAGAGTATTTAAAGATTAAATACAGAATTAGCATATTTATTTAAGGAGTTTATAATGATTAAACATTCTACGTCGGTGGATCAATCGGACAGAAAGGTTCCCTACAATTTAAGACAAAGTGGTCCTACACCAGTTCAAATGCTTATTTCAACCAGAGTGAGAAAATCACCTTATTGGCATTTGTCAATGGAGGCGGGATGTTGGAGAGCAACAGTTTATAATAGAATTTATCATCCGAGGGGTTATGTAAAACCAGAAGATGGTGGAGCAATGGTTGAGTATGAGGCAATTAAAAATCATGTTACCATGTGGAATGTTGCAGTTGAAAGACAAATTCAAGTTAAAGGCCCTGATGCTGAGGCTTTTGTTGATTACGTTATAACTAGAGATGCAACAAAAATATCTCCAATGAGAGGAAGATATGTAATTCTTTGTAATCAATATGGGGGTGTTTTAAACGATCCTATTCTTCTAAGAATTTCTAAGGATGAGTTTTGGTTTTCTTTATCTGACTCAGACATCGGCTTGTATTTGCAAGGTGTAAATCATGATAATAGATTTAATGTCCATATTGATGAAATTGATGTAAGCCCAGTTCAAATTCAAGGCCCTAAAGCGCATGCTTTGATGAATGATTTAATAGGTGATCAAGTTAAAGTTGATGAAATGCCATTCTATGGACTTGCTGCTGCGAAAGTAGGTGGAAGAGATTGTATAATTTCTCAAACAGGTTTCTCTGGAGAGGCTGGATTTGAAATTTATTTATATGATTCCACTAAGTATGCTGATGATATGTGGAATGCTGTTTTAGAAGCAGGAAAAAAACATAATCTTATGGTCATAGCTCCAGCTCATCATCGAAGAATCCAAGCAGGAATTCTATCTTGGGGTCAAGACATGGATAATCAGCATAATCCTTTTCAATGTAATTTAGGCTATCAAGTATCTCTATCTGGTAAAGGTGAGTGGAATAAAACTTCTGATTACGTAGGTAAGACTGTTCTTGAAAAGATGAAGTCAGATTTAAAAGATGGAAAAAAACCATATAAGCTTCAGTTAGTTGGATTAAGCTTAGGTGGAAAACCTATCGAAGAATATGCTCCTGATTTTTGGCTTGTTTCAGAAGATGGTAACGAACCTTGTGGATTCATAACATCTCCTTGGTATCATCCTGAGCAAGGAAGGAACATTGCTATGGGCTATGTACCATTTGATGGAACTCTAAATAAAAATGGTTTTCCTATTGGAAATTTTGGTCGCAAATTCAAAGTTCATCTACCTGATATATATGCAGACTCACCTGGTGTGCCAGTAGATGCAGAAGTTGTGCCAATTCCTTTTACTGAATCACACAACGCAAACACAAGAGAAGTAGTAGATAAATAAAATATTTTAAGAAGCTCTATTTAATTAATAGAGCTTCTTTATTTTAATAAAGATTTTATTCTATCAATAGAGATATAACCAACAACAAGTTCTTCATTAACAAAAAAAGTAGGAGTACCACGAGCTCCCGATCCATTAGCTAAAAAAGAACTCAGTCTTACAATATTATTAACACTTTCTTTTGTCATATCGATATTTAATTTAGCATCATTTAACTCAAGGTTTTCAATTATCTGTTTTAGTTTTACATTATTTAAATTTCCTTCAACTTCAAACAATGCATTATGAAAATTAATACCCTTGTTCTGCATGTTTGCAGCTATAACCATATTTGCTAGTAATTTTGAAGACTCACTTAAAATTGGATGTTGCAGGAAGATTATTCTTGTATCCTCTCTTTCGTTTGCAATTTGAAGCAATTCAGGATGGACTTTTTTACAGTATCCGCAAAAATAATCCATAAATTCAATAATAGTATTTTTTGCATTTTCATCACCAATTTGAACAATTCCTTCTTCAGGAATAACATCTAATATTTTTAAATGAAAAGGCTTAGACTCATCAAAAAATAATTCTTTAAGAGTCATTTCAGCCTTAACAGGAAGACAAATAAACGCACTCATTATAACCACCAAAATTATTTTTTTGAAGTATCTCATGATTGACCCACCTTATTTAATATGATTAATGAAGTACAGTATTAAATAGTAATAATGAAATCAAAGTCAAAAGTAGTTGTCATCGGTGGAGGTGCTGTAGGCGTTAGCACTCTTTATCATTTAGCCAAAAAGGGTTGGTCAGATGTAGTTCTGGTTGAAAGAAAAGAATTAACTTCAGGATCAACATGGCATGCAGCAGGGTTACTTCCATTATTCAATATGAGTTATTCGGTAGGTCAATTGCATAAATACGCAGTCAAACTTTACAAAACTCTTGAAAAAGAAACTGGACAAAAAGTTGGGTTTAGTGTGGTTTCAAATATCCGTTTAGCAACTACTCAAGATAGAATGGATGAGTATTATCAATATTCAGGAGTCGCAAAAACAATAGGTGTAGATGTTAAATTTTTAACACCTGAACAAGTAAAAGAAATTTGGCCACTTTGTAATACAGATGGATTGATAGGTGCAATTCAACATCCTGAAGATGGATACATTCAACCAGCCGATCTAACTCAGGCTCTTGCAAAGGGAGCAAGAGACAAAGGTGCAGAAATTTATAGAAATACTTCTGTAATAGGAATTAAAAAAAATAAAGATGATTTATGGATTGTAGAAACTGATAAAGGATCTATTGAATGTGAGCATGTAGTTTCATGTAGTGGTAATTTTGCAAGACAGACTGGAAAGATGGTTGGACTTGATATTCCTGTTATACCTGTTGAACACCAATACATTGTTACTGACGATCATCCTGAAATATTAAAAAGAAAAGAACAAGGACTTCCTGAAATGGGAGTCTTAAGAGATTCAGATAGTTCTTGGTACATGCGTGAAGAAAGAGGAGGATTGATTTTAGGACCTTATGAAAAAGGAGCTCCTGTATGTTATGTCGATGGACCTGATAAAGAATCTGAATTCGAATTATTTCAAGAAGATCTGGAGCGTTTAGAGCCTCACATTGAATCGGCAATGCACCGTGTTCCTATTTTTGGAGAAGTTGGAGTTAAGAAAGTTTACAATGGTGCTATTTGTTATACACCAGATGGAAGTCCAATTGTTGGACCGGCGTGGGGACTTAAAAATTTCTGGTTAAATGAAGGTCATAGTTTTGGAATTACTGCAGCTGGTGGAGCTGGATGGCAAATTGCTGAATGGATAGTAGACGGTGAACCTACAATTGATATGTTAGGAGTAGATCCTAGAAGATTTGGTGATTATGCAACTGAAGCATATTTAATTAAAAAGAATGAAGAAGCTTACGCGAACGTCTTTACAGTACACTATCCTGACGAGGAAAGGGAAGAGGGACGTCCATTAAGACAAGCTCCTTGTTATGATAGATTAAAAAATCTTGGTGCAGTTTTTGGTCAAAAGTTTGGGTGGGAGCGCGCTAACTGGTTTGCACCTTCAAAAGAATTACAAAAAGATGATTGGTCATTTAGAAGATCAAAATGGTTTGAGCATGTTGGCAACGAATGCTTAAATGTTCAAGATAATGCTGGTCTTCTAGATATGACTGCCTTTGCTAAATGTCGGATTTCAGGACCGGGTGCAGAAGACTTTCTAGACTACTTAGTTGCAAACAAAATCCCTAAAAAAATTGGAAGAGTAAATCTTTGTCATGCACTAAATACTGCTGGAGGAGTTCACTCAGAATTTACAATTGCGAAAGAAAAAGAAAATGCGTTTTATTTAGTTTCAGCAGGAGCATTTCAACGATTAGATCATGATTGGATTCACAAATGGATGCCCAAAGATGGATCAGTAATTTATGAAAATCTAACTAATAGTATGGGTGTTCTTGTTTTAGCCGGACCTAAATCAAGAGATATTCTTTCCAAAATTACTAAGACTGATTTATCTAATGAAAATTTCCCATGGTTATCCTCAAAAAAAATCAATGTTGGTTTAGCTCCTAGTATTGCTATGCGAATGAATTTTGTTGGAGAACTAGGATGGGAATTACATCATCCAATTGAATATCAAAACCATATTTTTGATAAATTGATGGAAGCAGGAAAACATCATGGGCTTAAACCATTTGGTATTAGAGCGATGGAAAGCTTACGTATTGAAAAAACATACAAATTGGTTGGTACAGAAATGTCTATTGAATATGCAGCTTTTGAGTCTGGATTAGAGAGATTTGTACATTTAAATAAAGGGAATTTTATTGGAAGAGATTCTCTTGTTAAATGGCAGCAAAATGGTTTTAAAAACAAAATGGTAACTTTAGAGGTTCATGATGTTGAAGATGCAGATGCATTGGGTAATAATCCAATTTATAATAATGGAAGAGTTATAGGTCGTGCGACAGGAGGTAACTATGGTTTTAGAGTGAAAAAATCATTAGCTATTGGTATGGTGGATCCTCAATTTGCAGACATTGGTCAAAAATTAGAAATGGATATATTAGATAAAAAATACAATGTAACTGTTATAGAGGATAGTCCTTATGATCCTAAAAATGAAAAACTAAAACAATAGTATGAAGTTACTTGTTACCGTAAAAAGAGTCATAGATTATAATGTTCAAATCAGGGTTAAAGCTGATGGTTCTGGAGTTGAAAAAGATAATGTAAAAATGTCCATGAATCCTCCTGATGAAAACGCAGTAGAAGAAGCTCTACGAATAAAAGAAGCTGGTAAAGCAGATGAGATTATAATTCTTTCTATAGGTAATGATAAGGCACAAGAAACTATTCGAACTGCATTAGCAATGGGAGCTGATAGGGGTATTCATATTAAAACAGACAATGATTTAGAACCTCTAGCTATTTCTAAAATAATTTCTAAAGTTGCTGAAGAAGAAAAACCATCAATTATTCTAATGGGGAAACAAGCAATCGATGATGACTCTAATCAAACTGGTCAAATGACATCTGCATTACTCAATTGGCCTCAGGCTACATTTGCATCTAAAATTGAAATTGATGGTCAAAAAGCAATCGTTACTAGAGAAATAGATGAAGGTTTAGAAAGAATAAAAGTGTCTATACCTTTTGTAGCATCATGTGATCTTCGACTGAATGAACCTAGGTACGCTTCTTTACCAAATATAATGAAAGCAAAGAAAAAACCAATTGATACAAAAGAAGCATCTTCGCTTGGTATAAATATAGAACCTAGAATCGAACAAATAAAAGTAGAAGAACCACCTGTTAGACAAAAAGGAATTATGGTAAGTGATGTTGCAGAATTGGTTCAAAAACTAAAACATGAGGCAAAAGTAATATGACAATATTAGTATTAGCAGAACATAATAATATAGATATCAAATCATCCACCTTAAATACTATATCTGCAGCATCGCAAATAGACCAAGATATCCATGTTTTGGTATCAGGCTATGAATGTGAAGAGTTAGCTAAAAATATCTCTAAATGTGAAAAAGTTTCAAAAGTATATTTAGCTAATAATGAAAAACTTAAAAACCCAATTGCTGAAAACATTGAGCCTATCGTTATGTCTTTGGCTAATAATTATTCCCACATAATGGCACCTGCAACAACATTTGGTAAAAATATTTTTCCTAGAATTGCCGTTAAACTAGATATTGCACAAGTTAGTGATGTTATAAAAATAATAAGTTCCGATACTTTTATGAGGCCAATTTACGCTGGTAACGCTATTGCAACAGTTAAATCAAATGACAAGATTAAAGTAATAACAGTAAGACCAACATCGTTTGACCCTGTTGAAACTAGCGGTGGAAAAGAACAGGTCGAAAATGTTTCTTTTGATAATGATAGTGGCAGTGTTGAATTTATAGATAGAGAAGAATCTCAATCTGAAAGACCAGAGTTAAGTACTGCTCGAGTTGTGATATCCGGTGGCAGAGGATTACAAAGCGCCGAAAATTTTAAACTATTAAATGAAATAGCAGATAAGCTTAATGCGGCAGTTGGAGCTTCTCGTGCTGCTGTAGATGCTGGTTATGTTTCTAATGATTATCAAGTTGGGCAAACTGGTAAAGTAGTTGTTCCGGATTTGTATATTGCTGTCGGAATTTCTGGTGCAATACAGCATTTAGCGGGTATGAAAGAAAGTAAGGTAATTGTTGCAATCAATAAAGATGAAGAAGCGCCAATATTTAACGTCGCTGACTATGGATTAAACGCTGATTTATTTGAGGCATTGCCTCAATTATCTTCTGAACTAGATAAATTAAATACTATTCAACAATAAATTAATTTATTACAATAAATAAAATGGAAGTAGAACGTGAGTCAATGGACTATGATGTTGTTGTGGTAGGTGCTGGTCCCTCAGGCCTTTCAACTGCAATTAAACTAAAACAGCTGAACCCAGAAATTAATGTTTGTGTATTAGAAAAGGGGTCAGAGGTAGGAGCCCATATTTTAAGTGGTAATGTGTTTGAAACAAGAGCACTCGATGAATTAATACCTGACTGGAGAAGTAAAGACACACCAATTAAAACTAAAGTAACAAAAGAAAGGTTTTTATTTTTATCTAAGAAAGGCTCGTTAAATTGGCCTACATGGCTTCTTCCTAGTGTACAAAAAAATCATAACAATTATATCATTAGTCTTGCAAATTTATGTAGATGGCTTGCAAGTGAGGCTGAAAATTTAGGAGTAGAAATTTTTCCAGGATTTGCGGCATCTAAAATATTATATTCAGATGAAGATCATGTAATTGGTGTACAAACTGGTGATATGGGTATTGATAAAGATGGTAACAAAAAAGATAGTTTTGAACCAGGAATAAATATTAACGCTAAAGTAACAGTCTTTGCTGAGGGTTGTAGAGGTCATTTAGGAAAAGAATTAATTAAAAAATATAATTTATCAAAAGACAAGTCACCACAACAATACGGAATTGGGTTTAAAGAAGTTTGGGAAGTAGATGAAAGTCAGCATGAAGAAGGTCTTGTCATGCATACTGCGGGATGGCCATTAGATAATGCAACTTATGGCGGCAGTTTTTGTTATCATGCTGAAAATAAACAAATATTTTTAGGATACGTAATTGGTCTTGATTATAAAAATCCTTATTTATCACCTTATGATGAATTTCAAAAATTTAAAACCCACCCAGCAATTAAGAAAATTCTTACTAATGGAAAACGTATCGCTTATGGAGCAAGGGCACTTATTGAAGGTGGAATTCAAAGTTTACCTAAAATGTATATGCCGGGCGGATTACTAGTTGGATGCGATGCAGGCACCTTAAATATGCCAAAGATTAAAGGTTCACATACTGCAATGAAAAGTGGAATTATAGCTGCTGAAACAATTAATGATTATTTAAGTAAATCTGTATCTCTTGCAGCATATGAAGATAAATTTAAAAGTTCATGGCTTTATAAAGAATTGTTTGCAGCAAGGAATGTAAAACCTAGTTTTAATTGGGGGCTAATACCTGCAATAATATTTACTGGAATTGATCAAATAATATTTAGAGGCAAGCTTCCTTTTACATTAAAACACAAACATGCTGATCATGAAGCTTTAGAATTAGCAAAAGATTCAAAAAAAATAGATTATCCAAAATATGATGGAATATTTACTTTTGATAAAACCAGTTCTGTTTATTTGACTGGAACTAACCATGAAGCTGATCAGCCAGTGCATTTACAATTAAAGGATAAGGAATTACCAATAAAATTTACTTTAAATGCTTTCGATGAGCCATCTCAAAGATATTGTCCTGCTGGTGTATATGAGATTGATAAGACTGATATTCAAAATCCTAAATTTATAATTAATGCACAAAACTGTATTCATTGTAAAACATGCGATATTAAAGAGCCATCACAAAACATTAATTGGGTTGTACCTGAAGGTAGTGGGGGGCCAAATTATGCAAATATGTAATATATTTGAAATATACTTATTTTATTTAAATTGATTCATTTTCATTATGAAAAATAAAATTGTATTTACTTTTGCAACAGCGGAAGTAAATTTTATTGGCCAAATATTTATTAAGATTACTGAATTATTAACGGGAAAAATAAAATTAAAAAAATTATATGATGAATATTTATCTGAAAATAGACCTCCTGAGCTTTTTTGGGATGATGCAGTAGATAAATTAAATTTTACTTTAATAACTAATTTTCGGGAAGGTAGTTACATTCCAAAAAAAGGAAAATTAATTGTTATAGCAAATCATGCTTTTGGAGTTGCTGATGGCGTATCCATATGTTCAGCAATTTCAAAAGTAAGACAAGATTATAAAATGGTTACGCATAAAGTCTTAAGGCAAGCAGAGGCAGTAAAAGACAAAATATTACCAATTGACTTTAATGAAAATAGAGAAGCTCTAATAACTAACATTAATACACGTAAAGAAGCTGAAAAAGTTTTGCATAATGAAGGTGTTCTAGTTCTTTTTCCTTCTGGAACGATAGCAACTAAAAAAAACTTAAAAAAAAATACAAAAGCTGACGATGGTGAGTGGAAACAATGGGTATCGAAACTAGTTCTTAAAACTAAAAGCCCTGTGTTACCAATTTTTTTTGACGGTCAAAACAGTCAACTTTACCACATTGCTAACAAAATCGGACAAACATTTAGATACTCTTTATGTATGTATGAACTGAAAAGAAAGATAGGTGATGATATCTATATGTACTTTGGTTCACTTATACCTTACGAAAACCTTGTAAAAATTGGAGATATCAAAAAAATTACTCAGTACTTAAGATCAACTACATATTCTTTAGATCCACAATTTAATAATTAAATATTTATTTTTTACACTTACCGTTTTATAGAGTTCGTATGGTAGGTTTTGTTGGTTTACAAGCTAGAAGAAGAAGAAGAAACAGAATCTTACTTGTCATTTCAATTATAGCTATCTTTGGTATTTTTTTCTATTTTCCTTCTTTAGATTTTTCAACTGAACAAACTGAGCCACTTATTGAAATCATTCCTAGTAGTGTCGTTGATGAAACAAGCTTACGCTCTGAAATACAAGAACTTAAACTTGAGATATTTCAAAAAGATCAGAGATTAAAATTTAGAGATGATCAAATAAAAAACTTACGTGAAGAAATAAGCAATTTAAATGAATCCTTCGATACAATTAAGAATGATTATGAAAAATCTCTAAACAATATATCAGATCTAGAAAATAACACATTAGAAAATAATTCGGAAAGTATTAAGAAACTTAATACACTTGAAAATAAAATAATTAAATTAAATAAACAATTGTCAAAATACGAGGATCTTGTTCAAAAATTAGAAATAGAATTAGAAAGTTCTGCATCAAATGAAGATATGGAAGAACTAAATATTGAAAATTCAATACTAAAATCAGAAATTAGACAAATCGAACAAAAAAATCGTATTTTTGAAAATGAATTAGATGAGCTAAAAAAAATAATTAAAAATAAAGATAAAGAAATAGAAGATTTAATTTATTTAAAAGATACCCAACATCATGGTTGATTATTTATTTTTTTTTCTGAATAAATAGGGCTCTTCAAAATCCCCAATCCATATACCTTTTTTTTCTTGTTTTGCTTCTTCTTCTTCTTCAACATAATCTTTTGAATAATAGCGATAAGCTATCGCCCATCCATTCAGAACCATTGCACTATTTAAATCTAAATCATCTTTGTAACAGATTCCAATAAATCTATTATATCGATCCTTACCTTGTGTTATGCATTCAATTTTATTATTACCAATTAATTCTTTTAAGAATTTTGTTGATTCTACACCACAATTCCAGACTTTGGTATTTTTATAACATGTTTGATTTGTTTCAGGGGCATCAATAGCATGCAGTCTTATTTTATTTTTGTTAATATGTATAGTATCACCATCAATTACTTTTGCTTTTCCAAATATAGTTTTACCAGATGATACTGTGCTTAAGGATATTAAGATAAAAAATAAATTAAATATTAAGATTTTTACTACCATCAACTAATAAATCATAAACATATTTTGCATGTGATCTGTTTAAATGTAAATCTAGTGAAGTCTCTTCTTTATCATTATTATTTCTGATAAAAAGTACAGGAATTTTTATAAATATAGTTTGAACTACAGAAAAATTAGTTTCCAAAATTTTTTCTAAGTTAGCTACAAGAAATTTAGAAAGTAAAATAAAAACCTTTTCCCCTTCAAGCCTCAAAACAGTTTTATTAAACGAAACATCGGTTATCGCTGTTTTTTCTGGATTGAGCTTAGATTCTAATAGAGAAATAATTTCATCTTTCTCATTTTCTGGTGTTTCAACTAACCATTCATTAGGGCCAAGCCAAATAATACTAATATTATTATTAAAAATTCTTACATTTGGCTCAATTGGTAAAACCAGGTTTAACACTGAGCCTATATTTTTCATAAATTCTTTATCTGAACTTTTACCTCGTATATTTATTTTACCAGATAGAGCTCTTTCTTCTATTGTTACTCCATTGTAATTTTTTTTATTTATATTCAAAACATTACTGAAAGTTAAACTCATTGATTAACCCTTTGATTCTCAGGATCAATAAATATTGGACTAGTTATTTCTACCTCAATATTTTCATTTTCCATGGGAGCAATTAAAACTCTTCCTCTTTTTTCAAGACCACCTTTAATTAGAGCTAAAGCAAAAGAACTTTTTAAATTAGGTGAATAGTAACTAGAGGTCACGTGACCAACCATTTTCATAGGCAGGGCAGTTATTTCTTCAACCAATTGAGATCCTTCTTCAAGAACCTTATTTGGATCTTTAGTTCTTAATCCAACTAATTGTTTCCTATCTTTTTTAATAGTATCACTTCTATATAATGCCCTTTTACCAATAAAATCATATTTCTTCTTACTAACTATCCAGTCCATATCTAGATCTATAGGTGTCACTGATCCATCTGTTTCTTGACCAACAATAATAAATCCTTTTTCAGCACGAAGTACATGCATCGCTTCAGTGCCATATGGAGTAATATTAAATTCTTTACCTTTATCTATACAAAGTTCCCAAAGATTTTTAGCATAGCCAGATGGCACATTTATTTCATAACACATTTCCCCAGTAAAACTTATACGCATGACTCTACATTTTATTCCGTTAATATTAATATTCTTAAAACTCATATGAGGAAAATTTTCTTTCGAAAAATCAAAATCTGGAACTATTTTTTGCATTAATTTTTTTGAATTTGGGCCATTTAAGCTTATCGTTCCATAATTTTCTGTTACGGATGTTAAATATACTTCTAACTCTGGCCATTCTGTTTGTAACCAATCTTCTAATTTTGACATTACTGATGCCGCATTTCCTGTAGTTGTTGACATAAGATAATGATACTCATCTAATCTAGTTGTTACACCATCATCAATAACCATTCCGTCGTCACCTAACATTACACCATATCGACATTTTCCTATTTCTAATTTTGACCATAAATTTGTGTAAACTCTATTTAAAAATTCACTTACATCTCTACCCTTAATATCTATTTTACCAAGAGTTGATGCATCTAATATTCCTAGACTATCTCTAGTTGCTTTTACCTCTCTATTTAAAGCAGATTGAAAACTTTCATTCTTTTGAGGATAATACCAGGCTCTTTTCCATTGGCCTACGTCCTCAAATAAAGCTTTATTATCAATATGCCATTGATGCATTGGGCTTGTTCTCTCTAAATCAAAAAATTCTTTAACATGACGCCCAGCAATTGCTCCAAATGTTACTGGTTTATAGGGTAAACGAAATGTTGTTGTGCCTAATTCAGAGATTTCAGTATTTGTTAATTCTGATATTATTCCAAGTGTATTAACATTACTAGTCTTGCCTTGATCAGTAGCCATTCCTGTAGTTGTATATCGTTTGACATGTTCAATGGATTGAAAACCCTCTTTTAAAGCTAGTTTAATATCTTTTGCTGTTACATCGTTTTGAAAATCTACAAACATTTTTGTTCTTGAGATACTGTTCTTTGATGTAATCCAAACATTTTCGTGTTTGCCATGCTTTACATTATCTGATTTGTAATTTACTTCACCAAGTTCATTTTGCTGATTATCATTTAAATATTTATATGTATCTTCTTTAGTTTTTATTAATATTTCATTTAAATTATAGTCACCATTGCAACTGCCAACACACAATGTATCTTGATAAACTTCATTAGGAATAAAACTTCCGTCTACATCTCTAAATTTGAGTTTTCCTTTTGATTGAGTAAATAAATGAACAGTAGGAGTCCAACCACCAGCAATTGCTAAAAGATCGCATTTAATATTAATAGAAGATTTTTCATTATTGTTTTCAGTTTTTATTTTTCTTAATTTAACTTCTCTAATTTTTAATCTTCCAACTGTATCACTAATTTCATAACCTTTTAGTATAGTAATACCTAATTTATTTGCTTTTTTAGGGTAATATCCATCACTACCATCTCTTGTATCGACAATAGCCTCTACTTTTATACCTTGTTCAATAAATTCTATTGCAGTTTCATAGGCACTATCATTGTTTGTAAAAAAAACTAAATTTTTTCCAGGTGCAACTCCATACTTATTTAAGTATTTTTTTGCACTGTTAGAAAGCATAATACCAGGCCTATCATTATTGTTAAAAATTATTGGTCTTTCTATTGTACCTGTTGCTAAAATAACTTTCTTTGATCTAATTTTCCAAATTCTTTCTTTAATATCGTTTTTTTTATATAATCCTTTTTCTGGATCAATTTCTTGAACAGCTAATAATAAATTATAATTTAAATAAGCAAAACAAGTTGTATTTTTTACTATTTTTATATTTGAATTTTTAGAAAGTTTATCAACGATTTTATTTTTCCATTCATTAATTGGCAAGTTATCTATTTTAATATCTTGATTTCTTGTAGATAAAATTTCACCTCCAAGATCGTCTTCTTGCTCAATAAGCAATACTTTATAATTATTATTCGCTGCAATTTCTGCTGAAATTAATCCACTCACTCCTGCTCCAACAACTAGAACATCACAATGATAATGAAAATGTTCGTATTTGTGGGGATCATCTTTTTTTGGAGATTTACCAAGTCCTGCAGCATGTCTTATAAAAAACTCATATGCCTTCCAAAACTTTGGTGGCCACATAAAGGTTTTGTAATAGAACCCTGCAGGAAAAAATGGTGATAGTAAATCATTTATAGCGCCTGCATCAAATTTCACTGACGGCCAATTATTTTGACTAAAAGCTTTTAACCCCTCATATATCTGGACTTCAGTCACTCTTCTATTAGGTTCGGTATATTCTTTAGTCTCAAGCTGAACTATTCCATTAGGTTCTTCACTACCTGCGGTATAAATACCCCGCGGTCGATGATATTTAAAACTTCTTCCTACTAAGTGAACATCATTTGCAAGAAGTGCTGAAGCCAGGGTGTCACCTTCAAATCCAAAATATTCTTTATTATCAAAATAAAATCTTACAGACTTATTATTTTCGATATTTTTATTATTTTTGTATCGCATCTTTATTTTTAAAATCTATCTTTTTTTGATGTTGATAAATTCCCTGATCCAATACTTGGCTCACCTGAAGGAGTAGCAGGAATATTTGCTTTTAATTTAGGAGGAGCTTCTCCCATCTTATATACTGTTAGAATTTCATCGGTTGAGGTATTTCTTGCTAAATTAAACCATTGTCTGCATCCATATTCATGGTTCCATCTTTCATAATGAATACCTTTTTCGTTCTTTCGCAAGAATAAATATTCTGCCCATTGATCATCAGAGAGTTCAGAAGGATTTTTTGGTCTTGCAATATGAGCTTCACCTCCACAAGAAAATTCAGCTTGATCTCTTTCTCCACAGTATGGGCAATTTATTAAAAACATGATTTAATGTGCTACGGCAGCTGCACCATGTTCATCAACTAATTCACCGCTAGAAAATCTATTTATTGTAAAAGGAGCATTTAATTCATGGGCTTGATCATTAGCTATAGTGTGAGCAAATACCCAACCAGAACCTGGTGTTGCTTTGAAACCACCTGTTCCCCAACCACAATTAAAATATAGTCCGTTTATGTGAGTTTTACTGATAATGGGGCTTGCATCAGGACATATATCTACAATCCCTCCCCAATGACGAAGCATTTTCATTCTAGAAAATATTGGAAACAATTCAACGATCGCCATTAAAGTATCTTCAACAATGTTAAAGCCACCTCTTTGAGTATATGATGTATATCCGTCTGTTCCAGCACCAATAACTAATTCTCCTTTATCTGATTGAGATACATACGCATGAATTGTATTGGACATTACTACAGTATCAATAACTGGTTTTACTGGTTCTGAAACTAGAGCTTGCAATGGTTTACTCTCTAAAGGTAATTTAATTCCAGCCATATTGGCAATAACACTGGTATGACCTGCAGCAGCTATTCCAATTTTATTTGAATTAATAGTTCCTTTTGTTGTCTCAATACCAGTTACATTTCCATTTTTTACATTAATACCAGTTACTTCACAATTTTGAATTATATCAACCCCCATCTCATCAGCTCCTCTTGCATAACCCCATGCTACAGCATCATGTCTTGCAGTTCCTGCTCTCCTTTGTAGTGTTGCTCCTAAAACAGGATATCTAATGTTTGGTGAAGTATTTATTATTGGACAAAATTCTTTAACTTTCTTTGTATCAAGCCATTCACAATCAATATCATTTAGTCTGTTTGCATGCCAACGTCTTTTTAATTCTCTTACATCATGAAGATTATGAGCAACATTTAAAACTCCTCTTTGAGAAAACATTACGTTGTAATTTAATTCTTGAGACATACCTTCCCAAAGTTTTAATGCATGCTCGTATAAAGCTGCACTTTGATCCCATAAATAGTTTGATCTAATTATAGTGGTATTTCGCCCTGTATTCCCTCCGCCTATCCAACCTTTTTCAATTACTGCAATATTATTAATTCCATGGTTTTTTGCTAAATAGTAAGCAGTAGTTAAACCGTGTCCACCACCACCGACTATTATTGCATCATAACTCTTTTTTGGTTCAGGACTATTCCACGTCTTTTGCCAATTCTCATGATGATTTAAAGCGTTCCTAGCAATAGAAAGAAATGAGTATTTATTATTATTAAACATTATAACTCTTTATAGCAGTTTTAAAAAAGACCTTCAATTTCTCCATGGTCATTTAGCTTTATCGAATTTGCCGCAGGAACACTTGGTAGACCCGGCATGGTCATAATATCACCGCAAACAACTACTATAAATTCTGCTCCTGAAGACAATCTTACCTCTCTAATAGGTAAAACATGGCCAGTAGGGGCACCTTTTAAATTAGGGTCAGTTGAAAAACTATATTGAGTCTTTGCAATGCAAACAGGTAATTTACCAAATCCTTTAGTTTCAAAATCCTTCAATTGTTGACGTACTTTCGTGTCTGCCACAACTTCACTTGCATGATAAATCTCTTGTGCAATTTTTTCTATTTTTTTGAATAGAGTTAAATCATCTTCATATAAAAATTTAAATGTATTCTTATTTTCTTCACAAATATCTATTACATTTTGAGCTAATTCAGTTGCACCATCACCACCATCGGACCAGTGAGTACACATAGAAGCCTTGACTCCTTGAGTTGTACAAAAACTTAGAACGGCATCAACTTCAGCTTTAGAATCAGTGACAAAATGATTAATAGCAACAGTTACTGATAATCCAAATTTTCTAACATTATTAATATGTCTTTCTAGATTTACTAAACCTTTTTTAAGAGCATTTACATTTTCATTTTTTAAATCTTCTTTTGAAATATCGCCATGCATTTTTAGCGCTCTAATTGTAGCTACCAAAACCACACAATCAGGTTTTAAATTTGATTTTCTACATTTTATATCAAGGAATTTTTCTGCTCCTAGATCAGCTCCAAAGCCTGCTTCAGTTACAACGTAATCACTTAATTTTAAACTAGCTTTAGTTGCAATTACAGAATTGCAACCATGAGCAATATTTGCAAAAGGTCCACCATGAATTATAGCAGGATTATTTTCTAACGTTTGTGTTATGTTGGGTCTAATGGCATCTTTTAATAATACTGTCATTGGGCCTTCTGCCTTTAAATCTTTTGCATAAATAGCTTTTTTGTCTCGTGTATAAGCAATAGTTATATTTCCAATTCTATTTTCAAGATCGTTTAAATCTTTTGCTAAGCAGAAAATTGCCATTATCTCCGATGCAACAGTAATGTCAAAACCATCTTGTCTAGGATATCCATTTGCAACTCCTCCTAAATCAACAACAATAGATCTAAGTGATCTATCATTCATATCCATTACTCTCTTCCAAACAACCCTTCTAACATCAATATTTAATTTATTTCCCCAGTAGATATGATTATCAATTAATGCAGAAAGTAAATTATGAGCTGATGTAATTGCATGAAAATCTCCAGTAAAATGTAAATTAATTTGCTCCATTGGTACTACTTGAGCATAGCCTCCACCAGCTGCACCACCTTTCATACCAAATGATGGTCCAAGACTCGGCTCTCTTAAACAAACTATTGATTTCTTTCCTAGTTTATTAAGACCGTCACTTAATCCAACAGAAGTAGTTGTTTTACCTTCTCCTGCTGGTGTTGGAGTTATTGCTGAGACTAGAACAAGTTTACCATCTTTATTTTTATTAAGTGACTCTATGTACTCCAAGTTTATTTTTGCTATATGACGACCCATAGGACTGAAGGCTTCAGGTGTATCTGGTACATCAAGCTCTTTTAGAATTTCACTAATAGGCTTCATTTTAGCTTTTCTTGCTATTTCAATATCTGACATGAGACTCCTTAATTATTAGATTCTTAATCTATAAATTAACTTAAATATCAAACAACTTTTGTTTCATTAAAAGATAAAAAAATTGTGAAGAAGCTAATTTAACTCAAATTTCTGTTTATTATTATAAGAAAAATCTGAGTTATTAAATTGATTTAACCACTCTGATGTTTTTTTCATACCACCAAACGCATAGAAGTGTATTTTTTCAAGTTTAGAGTCTTTATTTATTGCGCTATGTTCAGCAAGATCATAAATTAATTTGTCAGGAGTGCTCAATGTTGCAAGTTTAGTTAAGTTAAACGCCTGTTTTGTTATAAATCTTAAAGAATTTCCAATACCACAAGACCTTGCATAATTTACTAATGTTTTAATAGAGGCAGGACCTGGTATCCCAGCGTGGATTGGTAATTTATTTCCAATTTTTACTAAGTGTTTTTCCCAGTCGATTAAAGATTTAGCTTCAAAGAAAAATTGCGTTGCTAAATACATTTTAAAATCAACATTTTTTGCAAAATCATTCTTCTGTTTAATTGCTAAATCTAAATTTTCATTTGAAATATCTGGGCTTCCTTCGGGATGTCCTGCCACACCTACAAATTGATAATTATATTTTGAAAGAAAATCTGTTTTTAAAACATCAATTGAGGAAGAGATTTCGCCAGCTTGATTTCCACCACCACCAATAATTAAAATTTTTGAACACCCAGATTCATTTGCAAGTTCACCAATATATTTTTCTAAGTCATTTTTATTTACAATAGTTCTCGCAGGCAAATGAGGTATAACATCATAACCTTCTAATTTTAATTTTTTTGCCGTTCTAATAACATTTTTTGCATTTTCATCTGGTAAATAAGTTATATAAACGTCATGATTTTTATTAAGAAATTCAGAAAAGCCTCCATATTTTTCGTAAACATTTGGAGTTGTTTCTATAGAATAACTATTGAGAAAATTTTTAACAATATTAATGGTTTCTTTAGACATAAATTTTTAAAGTTTTTTATATTAATTAAATAAATGAACAACAAGTACTTTACTATAATTACTTTTTATCAATTCAAAATAATTAAAGATAAAAATGATATCGTTACTAAACTTAAAGATTTTTGCAAATTTAATAAAATAAAAGGTACAATATTAATTGCTGATGAAGGCATTAATGGAACAATAGCTGGCTTAGAAAAAAATATAAATTCTTTCATTCTATATCTTGAAAATTTTAGTTTTGAGAAACTTAATCTTAAACGATCAAAATATAAATATATGCCTTTTCAAAAACTAAAAATTAGAAATAAAAATGAAATAGTCACACTCAGAACCAAATTTGCTGATCCTACAAAAATATCTGGAAAAAAAGTTAAATACAATGAATGGAATCAACTAATTAAAGACAAAGACACAATTGTGATTGATGTAAGAAATGAATTTGAGGTTAAAATAGGATCTTTTGAAGGGTCAATTAATCCAAAAACTAAAAGTTTCACTGACTTTAAATCTTTTGTTCAAAAAAAACTAAATAAGTCAAAAGACAAAAAAATTGCAATGTTTTGTACTGGAGGTATCAGGTGTGAAAAGGCTTCATCATATATGATGATGAAAGGTTTTAAAAATGTTGCTCAGTTAGACGGAGGTATACTAAAGTATTTAGAAAAAACTCCAAAAAAAGATTCAATGTGGAATGGTGAATGTTTCGTATTTGATGGAAGAGTATCTTTAAAAAATGAATTAAAAGATGGAACTTACAAACTTTGTCATGCTTGTCGGTTACCCATTAGTAATAAAGATACTTATAATAAATATTATAAATCAGGCGTATCTTGTCATAATTGTTTTGATAAAACATCTGAAGAAAAGAAAAAAAACTTACTTGAAAGAAATAAACAAATTAAACTTGATAAAAAAAGAGGAAATTTTAATCGTTTTATCAAGCAGTCAATTTCTGATTATGAATAAATAATACTTTATTTCATATAATTATTCTATATAGACACCTCATGGCAAAAAAAACTTCATTCGCTCTTAAACAACTGGTACCTGAAGAAAATCCAAAAACAGGAACTAAGTATATTGTAAGAAAACCTACAAAAGGATTGAAAGTTGCTGAAAAGCTTCGAATGAAAAAATATGATCCTGTGTTAAAAAAACACGTTTGGTTCGTAGAGAAAAAAATGCCTCCTCATAGCAAATAATAGATTTACCTCTTTAATTTATTCTAAATTAACATAATTTAAACTCATGGTAGCTACGTATGGAATTCATTGGTTTAGACAAGATTTGCGATTACAAGAAAATCCATCTTTATTGTCACTTTCAAAAAAAGTTGATCAGATAATTCCAATTTATATTTTAGATATAAATCAAAGAATTGGATCCACATCCAAATGGTGGTTAGAAAAATCCTTAATTAGTTTATTTGACTCAATACAAAAACATAATGGCAAACTAAATATTTTTGCTGGTGATCCAGAGAAAATTATATCTTCAATACTAAAGAATTCAAATATTAAATATGTATCCTGGAATAGACTATATGATCCATATTCAATTAAAAGAGATACTAAAATTAAATCTATAGTTACCTCATCTAAATTAGAATGCGACTCGCACAATGGATATCTTTTAAATGAACCTTGGAATATTAAAAATAAAAGTGGAACCTTTTTTAAAGTATTTACCCCTTACTGGCGACATTGTGATGAACTACTAAAACTAAAAGATCTTAAATTTAAAAATACAAAAATAAGCTACGCCAATTCAAAATTTAAAAATGAAATAACTATACAAGATTTAAATCTAACAAACAAAAAAGAGAAATGGATCAAAAAAATTGAAAAATATTGGATACCTGGTGAAAGTAATGCAAAATTACAATTAAAAAAATATATTTCGCAAAAATCAAATAACTATTCAGTTGGAAGAGATAGACCCGATAAAGATTTAACTTCAAAATTATCACCTTATCTTCATTTTGGAGAAATATCCGCTTTGGATGTTTATTATACAGTAAATATTGAAAAAAAAATTGATCCTGAAAATAAAAAAAAATTTCTTGCTGAACTTGGCTGGAGAGATTTTTCTTATAATCTTTTATTTCATTATCCAGATATGACTCATAAACCTATACAAAGTAAATTTAATAAATTTCCATGGATTAAAAATGCTAAAAATTTATCACTATGGCATAATGGTAAAACTGGTATTCCAATTGTTGATGCTGGAATGAGACAACTATATAAAACAGGCTGGATGCATAATAGAGTAAGAATGATTGTAGGCTCGTTTCTAACAAAAAATTTATTGTTACACTGGAAAAATGGAGAAGAGTGGTTTTTTGATACTTTAGTTGATGCTGACGTTGGCTCTAATTCTGCAGGTTGGCAATGGATATCTGGTTGTGGTGCTGATGCAAGTCCATATTTTAGAATTTTTAATCCAATATTGCAGGGTCAAAAATTTGATCCAGATGGTGATTATGTAAAAGAATTTGTTCCTGAGTTGAATAATATTCCAAAAAAATATATTCATAATCCTTGGGAGATGTCTATGGAGGATCAAAAGAAATATAATTTTGAGATTGGTACTTCATATCCAGCACCAATTGTGGATTTAAAAGAAACAAGAAATAGAGCACTATCAGCGTTTAAAACTATTAGTTGATGTGAGAGAAAAAATAGCAATTATTGGTTCTGGTATTTCAGGAATAAGTGCGGCTTACATTTTGTCTTCTAAATATGATGTTTATTTATTTGAAAAAAATAATAGATTGGGCGGACATACAAGAACTATCTATATTGAAGAATCAACACAAAAAATCCCAGTCGATACAGGGTTTATTGTATTCAATGAAAATAATTATCCAGATTTAACAAATTTTTTTAAATTACTTGATGTGAAATGCAAAAATTCAGATATGTCTTTTGCGGTCTCAAATCAAGATCCTCAAATTGAATATAGTGGCAAAAATATCTTTTCTCTTTTTGCTAATTTTAGAAATGTGTTTTCTTTTAATTTTTATAAAATGTTATTTGAAATAAGAAAACTTTATTTATTATGTAATAGCTTGAATGTTAGTGATTTAGAGCAAACTAAAACCTTAAATGATTTTTTAAAAACTAATAATTTTTCAACATACCTAATAAATTATCATATTTTACCTATGATATCATCTATATGGTCAAGCAATATAAGTGATGTAAAAAATTTCCCTCTCATAACATTCATTAATTTTTTTAAAAATCATGCTTTATTTAATTTAAAAAAAAGACCTCAATGGAAATACGTAGAAGGGGGAAGTAACGAATATATAAAAAAAATTATTAATAAAAATGTTTTTGAGTATGAAACAAATTTCAAAATTAAAAAAATTATTAGAGAAAATAGTAAAATTAAAATAGAAGATGAGAAAAATAATATATTAGAATTTCATAAGGTAATATTCGCAACCCATGCAAATCAAGTATTGGATATTTTGGAAAAACCAACAGAAGAAGAAGTAAAAATATTTTCACAATTTAAATATTCAACTAACTCAGCAATACTTCACTCCGATCACTCTTTAATGCCTAAATCAAAAATTGCTTGGTCAAGTTGGAATTTTTTAAATAAGCCATCATCATCTAAATTTACTTTAACTTATTGGATGAATTTTTTGCAAAAATTACCAACTAAACAAAATTATTTCGTAACTGTTAATCCATATAAAAAGCCTAAAAATATAATTAACGAAACAACATTTAATCATCCAATATATACTACTGATACTATTTTAGCTCAAAAAAATGTTATGGAAATTCAAGGAAAGAATAATACATTTTTCTGTGGAGCTTATCTTGGATATGGTTTTCATGAAGACGGCATTCAATCATCTTCTTATATTTGTAAATTATTAAATTGTGATTTACCTTGGAAGAGAGAGAAAAATTTTTATAATAGATTGCAAATTAATTTTAAATGATTTCTCAAATACTATTATCTAGCATTATACATAAAAGATTTATTCCATTTAAACACACATTGAAATATGAGGTACCAAGTCTTTTTATTAATTTGGATAATCTTGATCAATTAAGTAAAAGCTATAAACTTTTTTCATTAAACTCTTTTAATCTTTTTTCTATTTATGAAAATGATCATGGATATAGAGACAAAAGGTCAATAAAGACATTCGTTAAAGATTCCCTCACTAAATTTAATATTAAATATAAACATCTTAATATAATGATATTATGTTTTCCTAGAATTTTGGGATATGTATTTGATCCCTTATCAATTATATATTGTTATGATGATAAAAAATTAATATCTATTTTCTATGAAGTCAAAAATACGACTAATGAACAACATACCTATATTTTTAAAGGAAATGTAAATTTTGAAGATTTTAAATTATCTCATGAATGTGCAAAGCAGTTTTATGTATCTCCATTCATAGAAATGGAGGCAAATTATAAATTCTACAATCGAATGCAAAAAGATAAAATAAATATTAATATTGATCTTTATGATAAAAATAATAAAAAAGTTCTAACAGCTACCCAGCATGGCAAATTTATAGATTTTAATTCAAAAAATATGTTTAAATTTTTATATTATAATCCACTTTTTGGTTTTAAGGTAATGGCTGGAATTCTCTATGAGGCTTTAAAAATAATTTACAAAGGTGGTAAATATTATGCACGAAAAAAGAAGCCAAATGATACAGTGAGTTTTGAAGGTAATTTTTAAATGAATTTTTTTAAAACAAATTTTGATAAATCTGTCGAAAAATTATTAGTAAACTTTTTATCTAAAATTCAATATGGAAAATTAACAGTTCAATTTCCTACTGGCGAGGAGAGAGTTTTTGTTGGAAAAGAAGAGGATATATCTGCAAGTATTAAAATTCATAATTATAATTTTTTAAATTTAATTTTTAAAAAAGGTTCTGTAGGCTTTGCAGAAGCTTATATGAATGGTTACTTTTCAAGCACCGATTTGACTAATTTATTACTACTTTCTCACAAAAATGAAAATTATTTTTTACAAAGTATAAATACTAATCTTCTTTTTGCTACTTTTGCTAAATTAAAACATTTTTTAAATAACAATTCAAAATCACAGAGTAAAAGAAACATAAAATATCACTATGATTTAGGAAATAATTTTTACGAAAAGTGGTTAGATAAAACCATGACCTATTCTTCTGCTCTTTTTGATAATAAGAATACCAATTTATCGGATGCACAATTTAACAAATATAGAAAGATTGCTGAAACTTTATCATTAGACTCAAATTCTAAAACTTTAGAAATTGGATGCGGATGGGGCGGGTTTTCATCATTTGTAGCGAAAAATTACAATTGTTCAGTTGATGCCATAACTATTTCTAAGGAACAATACGAATATGCTTCTGAAAAAATCCAAAATGAAGGTTTGTCTGAAAAAGTATCAGTTATATTCAGAGATTATAGGGATATCAAAAAAAAATATTCAAATATTGTTTCAATTGAAATGTTTGAAGCAGTTGGGAAGAAATACTGGCATAATTACTTCGATAAAATTAGTAATTCTCTCAACGATGGAGGTATGGCTGCACTACAAGTCATAACAATTGATGAACAAAAGGCTAAAGATTATCAAAACAGACCAGATTTTATTCAACAATATATTTTTCCTGGTGGTATGCTTCCAACCAAAAAACAATTTGAATATTCAGCAAAACACGTTGGGTTAAAATGTATTGAAAAATTAAGTTTTGGCGGTTCTTATGCAAAAACACTAAAAATGTGGAATAAACAATTTCAAAAATCTTGGACTGATTTATCAAAGTTTGGTTTCGATATTAAATTTAAAAGAATGTGGGAATTTTATTTCTCATATTGTGAAACAGGTTTCTCAAATAGTTCTACTGACGTTTCTCATTTTTTAATTAAAAAATAGAGATGCAAAAACTAAAAATATTTTTAGTCTTAACTGGCTATCAACTAACTTGGTTAGCTTGTGTATTTGGTGAAACAAAATTTTCTAATCCTATGTTGGGAATCTGGGTTGGAATTATTTTTTTACTAACCTATTTTTATTTTAATCATAATAAACAAAAATTTATTAAGATTTCACTTTTGATTTCAGTTCCAGGATATTTTTTTGATACTTTATTAGTTTATTTCCAAATTTACGATTTTGAAACTATTGCTAAACTTGGCACTCTGCCATTATGGATGATTGTTCTATGGTTTAGTTTTAGTACTCTTTTTGATGAAATTCTTACTTTTTTTAAAAGTTATAAAATTTTAGGAATTATTTTAAGTGGAGTTTTAGGACCTTTAACCTATTATTTCGGTGAACCTATCGGAGTTATAAAAATATATAACTTTCAGGTTTTTATTATTTCAATGATATTATTTTGGATGATCTTGATGTTCTATTATCTAAATTACGTTATAAAAAATGATTAATTTTCTTGATCTGATTTTTTTGTTCTAGTTCTATTTAACGTTCTTTCGAGATCCTTATAAGTACACAAACCAACGTCCATTGGACTTTTTGCCTCAAGAACTGCCTCTCTGTATGTACCATTTCTTATCGCTTCTACTGTATTTTTTGTTGAGCCGGTAAGTTTTGCAATTTGCGAACTACTTAATTCAGTCGGATATCTTTTTATAAGCCATAAAATAGCGTATGGTTTTTCTTGTCTTAAAGAAAGAGGTGTATATTTAGAGTCTTTTTTTCTTGGTGGTAAATCCTCAATTACATCAGACTTAATAAGATTCAAACGAGCTGCACTATCTTTTTCACATCTTTCAATTTCTTTTTTTGTCAATTGATTGTTATCGATCGGATCATAACCTCTCATGCCGACAGCAACTTCTCCATCAGCTATTCCTTGAACCTCTAATTCATGTATTCCACAGAATTCAGCTATTTGATCAAATGTTAAACCTGTATTTTCTACCAACCATATTGCTGTTGCTTTTGGCATTAAAGGATATTTCATAAATGGCTCATATAATATAATCAAAAAATAATATATAACAAAATATAACTATGATAGATTTTTTTGAAATTGATGAAAAACAAAAAACGGTTAAAGTATTAAATTTGGATGATTTCAGTGTTGAGGATTTACAAAACTATATTTCTGAACTTCAAATTGAAATACTAAGAGTTCAAGATGAGATAAAGAAGAAGGAGAATTTAAAACTTAATGCTGAAAAATTTTTTAGATAATTATTTATTAATTTTTAAACCTTTAAATCTTTTTTGGAATCTAGCTACCTGTCCTTCAGATTCATTTAGACCAGCCTTGCCACCAGTCCAAGCAGGGTGAGATTTAGGATCAATTTCTAGTTTAAGAGTATCACCCTCTTTGCCCCAAGTAGATCTAGTTTTGAAAGTAGATCCATCAGTCATTACAACGTTTATTTCGTGATATTTAGGATGTATATCTTTTTTCATGTCTTGCTTATATTTATATAGTTTTCAAAGTAAAGTAAGTTTTTGAACTAATTCATCATGGATTTTATTATTTGAAGCAACTAAATCACGAGAATTTATTTCCCATGCATTTCCTTCTATATTTGAAATTTTCCCACCAGCCTCTTTAACTAATAAAACACCAGTTGAAACATCCCATAAATTTAAATCTTTTTCCCAAAAAGCATCTAATTTACCTGAGGCAACATAAGCTAAATCAAGGCCTGCAGAGCCAAGTCTTCTTATTCCTGCTGAAGATTTTAGTATTTCATCAATTTCTCTCAAATAGTTTTTGTAAATTCTGTCTCCAAAAGGAAGACCAGTGCCTATCAAACAATCGGAAAATATTTGCCTGTTTGAAACTCGAAGTCTACTATTATTACACCATGAACCTCTACCTTTTGAGCTCCAAAAAAATTCATTTAAAATTGGATTATAAATCACACCATCTGTGATTTCATTATTTGTCATTTTAGCAACAATTATTCCAACATGAGGTATGCCATGAATAAAATTTGATGTTCCATCAACTGGATCAATTATAATTGTGTTTTCATCACCTTTTATTTCACCAGTCTCCTCAGTTATATAAGAATAATCTGGATAATAATATTTTAGAGTTTCTAAAAGTGTTTTTTCTACTTTAAAATCAGCATTAGTTACAAAATCTCCAACAGACTTTGATTGTATTTGTAAATTTTCTAATTCTCCAAAATCTCTTAATAATATTTTACCAGCTTTTTTTACTGCTTTTTCAAAGATATTAATTACAGCAGGCTGCATTAATTTTTTGATTTTTCAATATAACTACCATCAATTGTACTTATTACTATTTTATCATTAACTGCAATAAATTGAGGTACAGATGTCTTAATATTTCTTTCTAAAGTAGCTGGTTTATATGATGAAGCAGCTGTCTGACCTTTTACAACGCCTTCAGTTTCTATAACAGTTAATTCTACAGTATCAGGCAAGTCAATTCCAACCGGTCTTTCATTATAGAAATTAATAGTAACATTACTATTTTCAACTAAAAATTTTGATTGATCTTCAGTTAATATGTCTGAGCCAAGTTCTATTTGTTCATAGGTTTGTTTATCCATGAATATAAAATTATTATTATCATCATAAAGATATTGAAATTCTTTTTCATCAAGGATAGCTCTTTCTACTGTTTCTGATGATCTAAACCTACTATTCATTTTAGTACCTTCTCTTATTTCTTTAAGCTCAGCCTGTAAGTAGGCGCCACCCTTTCCTGGTTGAGTATGTTGGGTTTTCAGAACTTTCCAAAGTTTGTTATTAATTTCTAAAATATTTCCAACCTTAATTTCATTTCCATCTATCTTCATAACTTTATCTTTAATTTTTTTTGTATATTTTTAATTTTTGTAAGATCTACTACATCAAAAGTTGGATTTAATAAAACCTTATTTTTTTTAGCAATTTGATTAATTTTATTTAAGACAGTTTTATTATTTTTTAATTTTAAATAATCAATATTTTCATGAGTTAATAATATACTAAGACCTTGATCATAGCCTGAGTCGACAAGAAACTTAATATTGTGTGTCTTATACTTATTTTTAATATAGTTTATTAACGTTCTCAGCCATTCTATTCCGAAACCTTTAATTAAAAAATATTTTATAAAAATAATCGAAGTTTTGAACTTTGATTTTCGAAATTCTATCAAATTTTCAATTTGTGTTAGTGTTGATACTGCAAAACAAATTTTTTTAGGCACTAAATAAATTTTTTAAGATCAACCATAGTGTCTACCATTCTATTTGAAAATCCCCATTCATTATCGTACCATGATAAAACTCTACAGAATTTATCTTTGACAACTTGTGTTTGACTCATATCAAATACAGAACTGCTTGAATTATGATTAAAATCGATTGAAACAAGAGGTAATGAGTTAGTTGTTAGAATTCCATTTAATTTTTTAGTTTTTGAAGCTTGGAGAACTATAGAATTAATTTTTTCTGGGCTAGTTTTTTTCTTACTTACAAATGTAAGATCTATAAGTGAGACATTAGGAGTAGGTACTCGAATAGCTGTGCCATCTAGTTTACCTTTTAATCTTGGTAACACTAAACTTAAAGCCTTTGCCGCTCCTGTAGAAGTCGGTATCATTGACTCAGCCGCAGCCCTCGCTCTTCTAAAGTCAGAATGGGTTTGATCCACAGTTCTTTGATCACCCGTGTAACTATGAATTGTTGTCATGAAACCACTTTCAATTCCTAATTTTTCATCAAGAACCATAGCTAGAGGAGCAAGACAGTTAGTAGTGCAAGATCCGTTTGAAATTACGTTATGATTTTTTTTAATGGTATCGTTATTTACACCTTGGACAATTGTTGCATCTACATTTGAAGCTGGTGCTGAAATAATAACTTTTTTTGCTCCTGCATTTAAATGAGAAATCGCCTTTTCTTTTGAAGTAAAAACACCACTACATTCAAGAACAACATCTACCTTGAGTGATTTCCAAGGAAGGTTATTTGGATCTCTTTCAGAATAAAAATTAATTTTATGTTTACCAATTTTTAATCCATTTTTAATTGAACTAATCTCATCTTTAAGAATACCGTGTACACTATCATATTTAAGTAAGTGAGCACTGCTCTCAACACTTCCTAGTTCATTAATAGCTACAATATTAATATCTTTAGGATTTTTTTCTAGTAAAGCTCTAAAAACAAGTTTTCCAATTCTTCCAAATCCATTTATTGCTACTTTCATATTTCCTCTTTTTATAAAGTTTTAATTATTTTTTCAATTAAGTAATCATCTGTTATCTTAAAGTGCGTATATAAATCTTTGTATGGGCCACTTTCACCAAAAGTTGACATACCAACAAAATTTTCATTTTTAATATATTTTTCCCAACCATTTATTACTCCAGCCTCAATAGCAAAAATAGGCTTATTCCCCAAAATTTCATTTTTATAGCTATCATCAGTTTTCTCAAACAATTCAAATGAAGACATGCTTACAACTCTTATCTTTAAATTATTGTTTTCAAATAGTTTATTTGATGCAGAGCAAGCGATCTCAACTTCAGAACCAGAAGATAAAATTGTTGCATCATATTCTTTAAAATCTCTTATTTTATAAGCACCTTTATTTACAAGATTTTCTTTTCGATTATCTTTTTGTAACATTGGTAGATTTTGTCTTGTTAAAACTAAGATTGTTGGCCCACTATTTTTTATTGCACATTCCCATGCTTCTATAGTTTCAATAATATCACAAGGTCTAATGACTGTTAAATTTGGTATAGCTCTTAAAGATGCAAGATGTTCAACTGGTTGATGGGTTGGTCCATCTTCTCCTAATCCTATTGAGTCATGCGTCATTACATAAATAACTGGTATGTTCATAATAGCTGATAACCTAATTGAAGGTCTGCAATAATCGGTGAATACCAAAAACGTTCCTCCGTATGGAATTAATCCTTTATGCAAAGCAATGCCATTCATTACTCCAGCCATTCCATGTTCTCTGATGCCATAATGAATATAATTCCCATTAAAATTATCAGATGTAATTTCATTCATATCTTTTGCCTTAGTGTTATTTGATCCAGTAAGATCAGCAGATCCACCAATAAGATTTTTTTGATAGTTTGAAATTAAATTTAGCGTTAACTCACTCGATTTTCTTGAAGCACAATTTGTTTTATTGTTAAAATGCTCAGATTTTAATTCACTAAGTTTTTCTGGAATTTGATGGTCAATTTTTTGATAAAAACTATCTTTAAAATTCTTACTTTCAATTAATTCTTTGTTTTTTGATAACCATGAATTTTTTGAGTCTTCATTTTTTTTATAAAAACTTCTCCACTCCTGTAATAAATCATCTGGAATTTCAAAAGGCGAATAATTCCATTCTAATTTTTTTCTTGTTAAATTAATTTCATCTTCACCAAGAGGTGAACCATGTGATGAAGCAGAACCTTGTTTGTTTGGAGATCCGAAACCAATTTTAGTTTTACAGGATATAATTGTTGGAGCATCACTTTCTTTAGCTTGAATTATAGCTTGATCAATCTCTTCATATTTATGACCATCTATTTCAATTATATTCCAATTATAGGCTTCAAATCTTTTTTTCACATTGTCTGAAACTGAAAGATCTGTTGATCCATCAATGGAAATAGAATTATTATCGAAAAACATAATAAGCTTATTTAATTTCAAATGTCCTGCGAGACTACATGCTTCATGACTTAAACCTTCCATTAAGCATCCATCCCCAGCAAAAACATAAGTGTAATGATCGAATAATTCTTTTCCATAATTATTTGATAATTTTTTTTCTGCTAAAGCCATTCCAACTGCATTTGCTAAACCTTGAGACAAAGGCCCAGTAGTTGTTTCTATCCCTTCTGCACTTCCGTACTCTGGGTGACCTGCAGTTTTATTATGTAATTGTCTAAAATTTTTAATTTGATTTATGTCAATGTCTTTATATCCTGTTAGATACAAACAAGAGTATAAAAGCATTGAGCCATGCCCATTTGAAATAATTAATCTATCTCTATCAATCCACTCTGGATCATTCGGATCAAACTTTAAATGACTTTTATAAAGAACTGTTGCGATGTCTGCCATACCCATAGGCATGCCAGGATGACCAGATTTTGCTTTTTCCACTGCATCCATTGATAAAAATCTAATACAATTAGATAATTGTCTTAGATTTTTGATATTATTTAAATTATTCAAATACTTACCTTTATGGTTGATATAAAATTATTTAATATGGGCTCATTACAGTGACAATTATAAAATTACAAACTATAAAATTATAATGGAAATTCAAAAAAAAATTACAGTTCTAAGCGAAAACTTAAATAATCTAAGATCAGCTTTAGAAGATTTTAGGGATCATCATATTTCCAAAAAAGAAAAAATTAAAAATCTTGAAAATGAAATTAAAAATTTACGAAAACAAATGTCCGAGTATATTGATGAATTGGA
>CACGJH010000007.1 GCA_902573325.1 uncultured Alphaproteobacteria bacterium
TGAACAACCAATACTATTCATTTGATTAGTTGGACCTACTCCCTCATTTTTGATTTTAATCATTGCATTAAAAAGATCTCTTTCAATATTTGAATTTTGATTTGCATTCATAATACCTGAGTCTATTCTACCTCTATATTTTAATTTAAGGTCTTTATCAAAACCAAAAAAATCTGGAGTACAAACAGCATTATAATTTTTTGCCACCTCTTGTGTTTCATCATAAAGATAGGGAAAATTGAATTTATATTTATCAGAGAAAATTTTCATATTATCGAATGAATCATCGGGATAGTTAATTACGTCATTAGACATAATGGCAATTGTATTTATTGAGTGCTCTAGTAACTCATCAGCATCTTTTTTTAATCTACTTGCAATTGCTTTAACATATGGACAATGATTGCAAATAAAAACAATCACAGTGCCATTTAATCCTTTTGTATTATCTAAAGAAACCATCTGATCATCAACATTTTTAAGATTAAATGATGGTGCTAATACATCTAAATTATCATTTGGAGCATTTACAGGCATAAAATTTTGTTATATTCTTAATTTATGGGCTTAGTAACATCTAGTGCTTCAACTAACAATCACAATCTCTACTTTTCCAAAGATGAACTCGCCAAAATCCTAAATCTTTATTCTAAAGGAGTTTCTAATGGAGAATGGAAAGACTATGCTATTGATTTTAATAAAAATAATGCATTTTTTTATATATTTAAACATAGTCTAGCAGCTCCAGAATGCGTACTAAACAAATCACTTGAGAGAAAAAAAAGAAAAATTTTTTATAATTTAAAATCAAAAAATCAAAACAAGAAATTTGAAAGTTTAGACGCACTGATATCATCTTTAAATCGAAATATTTTTAAGTTAGTAAATTAAATATTAACGATTTTATTTAACATTTTGTATTATTAAACTTTATCTTTCTACACTTTATTTTCTAATGGCCCAACCAGCAAAAATATTTTCAAGATAAACTACAATATAATATAAAAATATTCCCATAACAGCCAATGTGATCAATACTGCAAACATTAACGGATAATCTGCACTAATTTTTCCACTATCAAACAAATGACCTAATCCTTTTCCATGGGGTTCAATAATCTCCATTAAATTAGTTCCAATAAAAGCAAGTGTTGTTGATACTTTTAATGCTCCAAAAAATTCTGGTAACGTTTTTGGTAAGGCAATTTTATAAAAAATCTCAAATTTGTTTGCACCTAAAGATAAAAGTATATCCTCATATTCTCTTTCCAAAGTTGACAATCCAATCGAAATTGAGACACAGATGGGGAAAAATGAAATAAGAATTACAATTATAATTGTATTCATATTGTGCATACCAACAAATATTAATGCAATTACTGGAACTACTGTTGCTTTAGGAATAGCATTAAAACCAACAAGAATAGGATATAAGCCTATTCTAATAGTTTTTGAAAACCCCATCAAAATACCCAAACTTAATCCTACCAAAACAGATAATATTAATCCTACAACAGTTCTCCAAAAAGTTTCCCAACCGTAGATTAAAAAGAGATGTTTAAATTTCCAAAATGCTGGCCATAAATCTGAAGGGGAAGCCATTTTATAATTTGGCCAGTTATTATACCAAACCAACAATTCCCATAACAAACAAAAAATTATAAGGCTAAATAAAGGTATAATAAAATTATTGATTCTAATCATTTTTATTCTGAGCTATTTCGATTTGATTTCTAAGTGTTGCAAGTAATTGTGATACTTCTGATGAATATAAATCAGAGAGTTTTTTTTCTTCATTAAAATTAGTTTTAACGTCGTATTGTAATGAAGCTGGTCTCCCGGATAAAACAATTACTTGATCAGCTAAATAAACAGCTTCTCTTAAATCATGAGTTATTAAAATACATGTGAAGTCTCTTTCTTTTTTTAATTTGTGCATAACATCCCACAAATCTTCTTTTGTAAATGCATCTAGAGCTGCAAAAGGCTCATCTAAAATTAAGACCTCTGGACTATGAACTAAAGATCTACAAAGTGAAACTCTTTGTTTCATCCCACCAGATAATTCAGATGGTAAATTATTTTCAAATTCTTCTAATCCCACTAACTTAAGCAGATCTAATGCATTCGATCTCTTTTGATTATAAGTCATATTTTTTGATACTATCTCAAGTGGAAGAATTATATTTTTAATTACATTTCTCCATTCTAACAAAACTGGATTTTGAAAAGCCATTCCTACAGTAGAAAGTGGGGATGTAATTTTTTTATTTGAAATAAAAATACTACCTTGAGTTGGTTTAATTAATCCACTGACTAATCTAGTTATTGTAGATTTTCCACAACCTGAGGGTCCAACTATAGCAGTAAAACCTTTTCTTTTAATTGATAGGGAAAGATCCTTTAAAACAGGAAGCATACCTTGTTTAGTTTCATATTGATGAGAAACCTTTTCAATATTGATATGCATAAGTTATGATTAGTATATGGGGTAGAAATAGTCTACCCCATAAAAAAATATTAAGGTAAATATTTATCGGTAAAAAATGATGAAATCTCTGGATCAGATGTGAATTCGTATGTTTCTGCTAACTGTCCTAAAGCTTTTTCCATTCTTGCAATGTCAATATTACCCATACCGTTTTCTTTTACGTAATCAGTATTAACATTTCCTTCTATTGCTAGTATCAATCTTCTTGTTTCTAAAGCTAAATCAGCAGCTGGATTTCGCTCAACCATGCTTTTCACGGCTTCTTCAGGATTTTTCATAGCATCAGTCCATCCTTTAGATACAGCTTTTAAAAAACCTTTAACTATTTCAGGATTTGCATCCGCATAATCAGTGTTAACTATTATGGCATTACCATATAATTCTAATCCATAGTTTGCCATCAACATTATTGATATATCATCCTCAGGAACACCAAGACGAACTAAATTTAAAAACATTGAAAATGAAAATCCTGTTATAGCATCAACGTTTTTTTCAGCTAACATCGGTTCTCTTGTTGGGAAACCTACTGGCTCCACTGTTATATTATCAACATTAATATTATTTGCAGAAGCAAATGGTGGGAATTGTGCCCATGCACCATCAGGTGGTGGCGCACCAAGAATTTTTCCCTCTAAATCAGATGGAGTTGTAACACCAAGACTTTTTCTTCCAGCAATTGCAAATGGAGGTTTATCATAAACCATCATAACTGCCATAACTGGCGCTCCAGGATTTTGATCTAAGAATTTGATTAAACTGTTTATATCTGCAAAGCCAATTGGAAAAGCTCCTGTTGCAACCTTTGGAATTGCATCTAAGGATCCTTTACCCGCAGATATTTCAACTTCTAAATTTTCTTCACCAAAATGTCCCTTATCTATTGCATAGAAATAAGGTGCACTTGGTCCTTCAAATTTCCAATCTAAAGCAAAAGATATTTTAGTATTTGCAAAACTATTGAAAGATAAGAGAACTGAAGTAATAAATATTAAAAATATTTTCATTTGATTATACCTCCTAATTTAAATCTGAGGTTAGTTTAAATGTGTTTTTTTAATAATACGATATAGGCAATTTAGTAATTCTTAAAATGCATACATAAATCTTAAATTTAAAAATATAACAAAATCAATTATTTATATTATTCCCACTCAATGGTTCCAGGAGGTTTAGATGTAAAGTCATATAATACTCTGTTAATACCTTTAACATTATTAATTATACGAGATGATATTTCTTTTAATTGATTATTTGTAAACATATAAAAATCCGCTGTCATTCCATCCACTGAAGTAATAGCTCTAAGTGAAACAGAGTAATTGTATGTTCTTTCATCCCCCATAACACCTACTGATTTTACTGGTAAAAGAACAACAAAAGCTTGCCAAATTTTATTATAAAGATTTTTCTCTTTTAGATACTCTATAAAAATATGATCTGCCTCTTGAAGAATTAAGATCTTTTTTTTATCAATTACCCCAGGTATTCTGATTGCTAAACCTGGACCTGGGAAAGGATGTCTTAAAAGTAAATGTTTATCTATTTTTAATTGCCTTCCAACATTTCTTACCTCATCTTTAAATAATTCTCTTAATGGCTCCACAATTTTTAATTTCATTTTTTTTGGTAAACCCCCAACATTATGATGACTTTTGATTTTAGCTGTTGGACCACCAAAAAATGGAATACTTTCTATAATATCTGGATAAAGAGTCCCCTGCCCTAAATAATCTACATTTGATATTTTTTTAGCTGCTTTATCAAAAACTTCTATAAATGTTTTGCCAATAATTTTTCTTTTTTTCTCTGGATCAGAAACATTTTTTAAATTTTTTAAAAAAATATTAGAAGCATTTATTTTAGTAAAGTTTTTGCCAAATTTTTTGGAAAATATTTTTGACACTTCATTAGCTTCATTTTTTCTTAGAAGACCGTGATCAACAAAAATACAATAGAGATTTTTGTTAACGGCTTTGCTTAATAAATATGCAGTAACTGTGGAATCTACACCTCCAGATAAACCACAGATTATTTTTTTATTCTTAATTTCATTTTTTAATTCTGATACTTTATTTTCAATAAATTTTTGAATTTTGAATTTATTTTTTATTTTTACAATAGTTAAAATAAAATTATTAATTATTTTTGAACCAAAATCTGTATGATAGACCTCAGGATGAAATTGAAGGCAATAAATTTTATTTTTATTATTTTCAATTGATGAAATAATTTTATTGTTTGATAAAGATGTTATTGAAAAAAGTTTTGGTATTTTATTGATATTATCTCCATGAGACATCCATACTTTGATTTTTCGTTTGTTTATTCCTTTAAATAAAAGTGATTTTTTCTTAATATTTATAATAGTGTGACCATACTCTCTATGCGTAGAACGTTTTACTACACCTTTCAAATTTTTGGTTACTAATTGCATACCATAGCAAATTGCTAAAACTGGTTTTTTCATCTTTAAAATTTCTTGATTTAATTTTGGGGCATTTTTGTCGAGTACTGATCTAGGTCCTCCAGATAATATAAATGCCGATGGTTTGATTTCATTTAAAATTTTTTTCGTAATTTTATTAAAAGGATAGACAAGACAAAAGACTTCTAACTCTCTTATTCTTCTCGCTATTAATTGTGTGTATTGAGATCCATAATCTACAATTAAAATAGTTTCTAATTTACTCTTCATGAAATCTAAATCCTCTTGATATTATAAATATTTCACTTGATTCTTGTCTTGATGATTTTGGCTTAAAATACTCAACTTTATCAAAAATTTTTTTAAGCATCTTTATAATTTCCTTTTCTTCCTCTCCCTTCCAAATTTTGAATATAAATGATCCTTGTTTTTTTAATATTATTTCTAATCTGTCTATAACTTCATATATTAATTGACTTATCCTGAGATGATCTGTTGATTGATGACCAGTTGTATTAGGAGCTACATCTGATAAAACCAAATCAAATTTATTTTTTAAATTAGTAAAATTAAATTTTAAAAAATCCTCTCTATAGAAAGCTATACGTTGATTATTCATTTTCATATCTAATAAATCAAAACAGGTTATATTAGTTTTTGAATTGTAATTTAATATGACTTGAGTCCAACCACCTGGAGAGGATCCAAGCTCTAGTATTTCTCTAGAGTGTTCAATTATTTTATATTTTTGCTCAATCTCTTCTAGTTTAAACGCAGCTCGATTTATATACCCTAACTGTTTAGCTTTCTTTACAAACTGATCATTTTTTTGTCTATTAACCCAGTTTTTTGATTTCATAAAAGATAATAAAGTTAACAAAAAATTGTTTTTTAGTAACTTTAATATATATGACATGTACGATATTTAATGAAAAGATCAATATTTATAGCCTTCATAATACTTGCCGCCGTTGTTGGATGGATTGGTTCTGGTCAATTTACAAATAATGTTGTTGCGCAAGACGATAATACAGAAACTAGTACTGAAACAGAAACATCATATTCACAAGATACAGAAAATAAAGATAATAAAGATTTTACATTTTCTGTTGAAACAAAGGTATTTACTTCCAGTTTAATTGATCAATCTATTGAATTACAAGGTCAAACTATTCATAATAAAAAAATTGATGTTAAATCTGAAACATCTGGCAACATAGATAATATTCAATTTGCAAGAGGAGATAGAGTATCTGTAAATGCTGAAATGATTACAATCTCACTAGAGGATAGAAATGAAAAGCTTTCTAGTGCAAAAAAAGATTTAGAAAGACTTAATAAAGAATTAATTTTAAATGAAAAAAACAGAGATAATCTACTTAGACAAAATGTTGAGAGAATTGAATTGTATGAAATTGAATATGCATCTGCAAAACAACTTATTGATAAAGGTTTAAGTTCAAAATCAAAATTAAGTTTAGCATCTTTTAATCTTGCCAATGCGCAAGCGGATAGAGAAGATATTAAAATAAAATTTGAATCTACCTTAGCAAACCTTGAAGCTCAAATTTCAAATGTAAAATCAATTTTAAAGAACATAAAACTAGATATAGAAAAAACTACTATCAAGGCACCATTTGATGGAATTATTTCAGAAAAGATGGTTGAGGAAACTGAATTTATCTCAATTGGTACTCCCCTATTTACTATAATTGATTTAGACCCTATCAAGATTGAAGGTTATTTATCTGAATTTGATGTAAATAAAGTGAGTGTTGGTACTAAAGCTTTAATTGAAGATAGTAATGGTATTAAAAAAAATGGAATAATATCTTTTATTTCTCCATCAGCTGAAACTAGTACTAGAACATTCGAAATTACGATTGAAGCTGATAACAAAGATCTCTCTTATAAAAGTGGAATAACAACTAAAATTATTATCAAAGGTTCAGAACTTAAAGCTCACAAAATACCACCTTCTATACTAACTTTATTAGATGATGGGACCGTAGGTGTTAAGGCTGTAGATAATGATAATAAGGTTACATTCTATCCAACCAAAACAATTAAGGATACAATAGACGGCATGTGGGTTTCTGGATTACCTGAGAAAGTAAATTTAATTGTAAGTGGTCAAGAATATATAAGTATTGGTGAAACAATAAACTAATCTAAATGAAAATAAATATTATAGACTATGCAATTAGCCATTCCCGAGTTTTCATGGGAATACTTATTTTTATAATTTTTTCAGGCGCATCTACTTATATCACAATGCCTAAAGAATCATCTCCTGATGTAAGTATACCAATAGTTTATATTTCACTAAGTCAAAATGGTATTTCTGCACAAGACTCTGAAAGGCTTTTAGTTAAACCAATTGAAGACGAAGTTAAAACTGTTGAAGGAGTAAGAGAAGTAAGATCAACAGCTTATTCAGGCGGAGGCAATGTTTTATTAGAATTTGATGCTGGTTTTGACTCTGATCAAGCTATGGTTGATATTAGGGATAAAGTTGATAGAGCCAAGGGTGATCTACCTAGTGAAGCAGATGAACCAACAGTTAACGAAGTAAATATAAGTACGTTTCCTATCCTTTCTATTTCTTTAAGTGGAGATGTACCTAATAGAACTCTTCAGGATTTAGCTGACATTTTGCAAGATGATATTGAAACAATTCCTAGTGTTTTAGAAGCTAAAATAGGCGGTAAAAGAAATGAACAGGTTGACATATTAATTAATCCAACTGCAGTTGATAGCTATGGTATCAATCTTGAGAGTCTTATTAATATCGTTAGAGAAAATAATAAAATGGTATCTGCTGGTGGTCAAGACACTGGTGACGGAAGTTTTGATATTAAAGTTCCAGGTTTATACGAAACTATTGAAGATGTATTAAATACTCCTGTTAAAACTAACGGAGACTCAGTTATTACTTTCAGAGATATAGCTGAAGTTAAAAGAACATTCGAAGATAGGCAATCTTATGCAAATGTAAATGGATCTAATTCAATAACAATTGATGTTTCCAAAAGAATTGGTGAAAATATTATAAATACTATTGAAGAAGTAAAAAGAATAACTGCAATTACTGCTAAAAGTTTTCCTGAAAATGTTGAAATCTCTTTTGGAAATGATCAATCAAAAGGAATTAAAACTATGTTAAATAGTCTGCAAAATAACGTCATAGCAGCTATAATCCTTGTTTTAATTATTATTTTAGGAGCATTAGGTGTTAGATCTGGTTTATTAGTTGGTGTATCTATTCCAGGATCATTTTTATCAGGTTTATTAGCTCTGTCTGTAATGGGTTTTACTATTAATATAGTAGTATTATTTGCTCTAATTTTATCTGTAGGACTATTAGTCGATGGAGCAATTGTTGTTGTTGAATATGCAGATAGAAAAATGAAAGAAGGTCTTGGTGTAAAAGATGCTTTCGCAAACGCATCTAAAAAAATGTCACTACCAATTATATCATCGACTGCAACTACCCTAGCGGCCTTTTTACCTTTAATATTCTGGCCTGGTATAGCTGGTGAATTTATGAAATATTTACCAATTACACTTATATGCGTTCTTATATCTTCTTTGTTTATGGCATTACTGTTTGTACCAGTTTTAGGATCTATCTTAAATACTGTTTCAAGAATACTTCTCCAATTTATTGTACCATTACTAATATCATTAATTTTTTACAATCTATTATCTTATGGATTTGGATTATTAAATCTTGAAAGTTTTAGTTTATTTATAACAATTGGAAAATATTTACTGAGCTTCGCTTTATTTATATTTGTATTTATAAGAATTATACCAAGAGTTTATAAAATTTCAGAAAATGTAAATTCTACAGATAAATTAGTTTCTAAAAATGCAAAAATCTTATCTTCAGAATCAAATGAACCTGTTTTAAACGTAACTGGTTTTGTTGGATTTTATGCAAAAGTATTAAACTTCTTATTATTTCATCCTTTAAAGGTGATGATTAGTGCTTTAGTAATATTAGTTGCTGTAAACTACACCTATACTAAAGTTGGAGAAGGTGTAGAATTTTTCCCAGATGTTGAACCAGATCTTGCAAAAATTGTAGTCTTTGCAAGAGGTAATCTCTCAGTTGAAGAAAAAAAAGATTATGTATCAAGAGTTGAGAATATTATTTTAAAGCTTCAATCGGAAAGACAAGAATTTAAAAATATTTATTCTTTAAGTGGAAATGTAAGTGAGCAATCAGAGGCATCAGAAGATTTTATTGGATCAATAAGTTTGGAATATACAGATTGGGATAAAAGAAGAAAATCAAAAGTAATTCTAGCGGAAATTTTGGAAGCCACAAAAAGCATCAATGGGATTAAAGTAGAATCAAGAGAACAACAAGGTGGTCCTGGTGAAGGTAAACCAATTAACATTAAATTAACCAGTGATAATAAACAACTTTTAATTGCTGAAGGAATTAAGCTTAAAAAATTTATGGATAATTATCCAAAGTTAATGAATGTTGAAGATAATTTACCAGCACCTGGGATAGAATGGGAAATTAATGTAGATAGAAAACAAGCATCTAAATTTGGAGCTAATATTACATCAATTGGTAATGTGATTAAACTTGCAACAAACGGTCTTAAACTTGGCGAATATAGACCTGATGATAGCAATGAAAGTATACCACTTTATCTGCGTTATCCAAACGAAGGAAGAACATTAGATAGAATTGATAACTTAAGAGTAACTACCTCAAATGGTTTAGTTCCTATATCCAATTTTGTGGAAATTGTTCCAAATAGTAGAACAGGAAATATAATTAGAGTAGACTCTAAAAATGCTATAAATATTCAGGCAGATGTAGAACCTGGAACTTATCCGGATGGAAAAGTAAAAGAACTTGAGTACGTATTAGGAATTTCAGATACAGCTCCTTCTTGGAGAGGAAGAACGTTAGATTTACCACGTTATAAATTAGATAACAAAGTAAGGGCTGAACTTATTGGAGAAAATGAAGACCAAAAAGAAGCTCAAGAATTTTTAACAGGAGCTTTTGGTGTAGCTTTATTTTTAATGCTAATGATACTTCTATTGCAGTTTAATAGTTTTTATAGTGCATTCTTAATTCTTTTTGCAGTAGTAATGTCTACAGCTGGTGTGTTTATAGGCTTAATGGTAACAGCACAGCCATTTGGTATTGTTATGTCAGGAGTTGGAGTAATTGCTCTTGCTGGAATAGTTGTAAATAATAATATTATTTTGATTGATACATTTGATTTTTTAAAGACTAAAACATCTAGTATAAGAGAAGCCATTATCAAAACAGGAGCACAGAGACTTAGACCAGTTTTACTTACAACAACTACAACAGTACTAGGATTGTTACCAATGGTTACAATGACAAATGTTGACTTCATATCTAGAGAAATAACCAGAGGTTCGCCAGATACCCAGTGGTGGGTTCAATTATCAACAGCTATAGTATTTGGACTACTTTTTGCAACATTTCTCACATTAGTTGTAACGCCATCAGCATTAATGTTTAGAGAAAACATTAAGAATTGGTATAAGAATAAAATTTCTAGTTAAATTTTTTCTAATAAACATTAAATTTATGACTGTTAAATCTATTACTGTCTATTGCTCATCTTCAGATAAATTAAGTAATAAATATTATCAAGATGCAGAAGAAATTAGCAAATTAATATCATCATTTAAAATAAATATTGTCTACGGTGGGGCAAAAGTTGGAATTATGGGTGTGGTTGCTAAGACAGCAAAAAAATATAAAAATAGAGTTACGGGAGTTATTCCAAATTTTTTATCTAAGAGAGAAATAATTTTTGAAAATATAGATGAATTAAAAATAGTGGATAATATGTCTGAAAGAAAAAAGTTACTCTTTGAGTTAGGTGATGCGTATTTAGCATTACCAGGAGGTACAGGAACTTTAGAAGAAATAGTAGAAGTTGTATCTTGGAAAGTAATGGGGATTCATAATAAGCCAATAATATTTTTTAATAAAAATAATTTCTGGGATAATCTATTTCAGCAATTTAAATTTTTTGAAGATGAAAATTTTTCAAATAAAAATTTACAAAACAGTTTTCACATTATAGATACGGTTGATCAATTAAAAAATATATTAATTAAATGGCAAAAATAAAAGTTAAAAACCCTGTAGTTGAAATGGATGGAGATGAAATGACCAGAATCATCTGGGAGTACATCAAAGAACAATTAATTTTGCCCTATCTTGATATAGATATCAAATATTTTGATCTTGGAGTAATTAAAAGAGATGAGACAAATGATCAAATCACAATAGATGCTGCCGAGGCGGTGAAAAAATATGGTGTAGGAATAAAATGTGCAACAATTACTCCTGATGAAAATCGAGTAGAGGAATTCAAATTAAAACAAATGTGGCGTTCTCCCAATGGAACAATAAGAAATATACTGGGAGGAACAATATTTAGACAGCCAATTATATGCAAAAATGTTCCAAGAATAATTACAAACTGGAATCATCCAATTGTAGTTGCTAGACATGCCTTTGGTGATCAATATAGAGCGACTGACACATTAATTAATAAACCAGGAACTCTTAAAATGGTTTTTGAACCTAAAGATGGATCTGAAGGTTTTACAAAAGATGTATATAAATTTGAAAAACCTGGTGTAGCCCTATCAATGTATAATTTAGATAATTCAATTAAAGACTTTGCCAGAGCTTGTTTTAATTATGGACTTAACCTTGGTTGGCCAGTTTACCTTTCTACTAAAAATACTATTTTAAAAGTCTACGATGGAAGATTTAAAGATTTATTTCAGGATGTATTTGATACTGAATTTAAAAATAAGTTTAAAGAAAAAGACATAGTTTATGAGCATAGATTAATCGATGATATGGTGGCCTCAGCTTTAAAATGGGAAGGTAATTTTATTTGGGCTTGTAAAAATTATGATGGAGATGTTCAATCAGATTCTGTTGCTCAAGGATTTGGGTCACTAGGTTTAATGACAAGTGTGTTAATGACCCCAGATGGTAAAACAGTAGAAGCTGAAGCAGCACATGGAACTGTTACAAGACATTATAGAAATCATCAGAAAGGTATAGAAACTTCAACTAACCCCATTGCATCAATCTTTGCTTGGACAAGAGGTTTAAGTTTTAGAGGAGAATTTGATGGTAATAATGAATTAATAAATTTTGCTAAAAAATTAGAAGAAACGTGTATCAAAACTGTAGAAAATGGTGAAATGACAAAAGATCTTGCAATATTAATTAACAAAGATCAGAAATGGTTAAACACTCAAGATTTTTTAAGCGCAATAAAAAACAATTTTCAAACTAACTAATAGAGTTTAATTTATCTTCTACGTATTTTATACTTTCATTAATTTGACTAACATCTGATCCTCCTCCTTGAGCAAGATCTTTTCTACCACCCCCACCCTTGCCACCTAGAATAATCGAAATTTCTCTTATTTCTTTTGAAGCATCAAAAAGGTCTGTAATATCTTCAGTAACTCCTAGCACTATAGATAGTTTGTTATTATTATTTGAAATTATTAACGAAACACTATTTTTGTTATATTGTTTTTTTTGCTCATCAATAAATGTTTTCAAAGATTTATTAGGGTAGTCTTCAGCAATCAAGTATATGAAATTTAATTCTTTGATTTTTTTTACAACAATATTATCAATATTTTTCGATATAGACAAATTTTGTTTTAATTTTTCGTGTATCTGAATTAATTCTTTAATTAACAAACCTTTGTCTTCAGATTGATTTTTAAAATTATAATCAGCATTAATCTTTTTAATTTTATTTTTTAAATCTTCAATTTGATTATCTTGGTTTTTATTTTTTTCTAATAAATTTCTTTCTATTTCTTTAATATATTTATCCACTGCAACATTAGATACAGCCTCTATTCTTCTTATTCCAGACGCAACACTGGATTGATTAGTTATTTTAAATTTACTTATTTCCCCTAATTTAACTACATGAGTTCCTCCGCATAATTCTTTTGAAAAGAATGATTCATTTTCTTGACCCATTGTTACTACTCTTACTTCATCGCTATATTTTTCTCCAAATAATGCCATCGCACCTTCTTCAATAGCTTTTTTTTGATCCACAATTTTTATTTCAACAATTCCATTTTTTTGAATTTGATCATTTACAATTTCTTCAATATTCATGAGTTGATCTTTTTCAATTGGATTATTGTGACTAAAATCAAATCTAAGTTTTTCTGAATTTACAAGTGAGCCCTTCTGCGTGACATGCTTGCCCAGTATTTTTCTTAGAGCAGCATGTAATAAATGAGTTGAAGAATGATTATATTTAATACAATCTCTATTCAATGTATTAATGCTTGCTTTAATAGTATCTTCAATTTCGCATTCACCACTAATTACTTTACCTTTGTGAAGAAAATAGTTTCCAAATATTTTTGTAGTATTCATAACTTCAAACTTAAAGCTATCATTTTCAAAAAAACCATGATCTCCCACCTGACCACCACTTTCTCCATAAAAAGGTGTTTGATTTAATATTATAATTGCTTCTTGATCTTTTTTAATTTTATCTACTGACTTACTTTCTGTTATGATTGAAATTATTTTACAATCAGCTTCCATATCAGAATATCCTAAAAATTCTGTTGGATCTATTTTAGAAGTTATTTCAAACCAAATGCCTTCATCCTCGATGTCTCCTGTACCTTTCCAACTTTGTCTTGCTCTTTCCTTTTGATCTAACATTTTTTGTTCAAATGTTTTTATATCGACTTCAATATTTTTACTTTTCAAATAATCTTGTGTTAAATCTAAGGGAAATCCATAGGTGTCGTATAATTTAAATGCTACTTCTCCATTAAATATATTTGTTGAGTTAGAAATTTCCTCATCTAAAATTTTAATTCCTTTTTCAACAGTTTCCTTGAATTTAGTTTCTTCATTCATTAATGTATTAGTGATCAGATCTTTTGCTCTATCTAATTCAGGATATGAATTTTTAATTCCATCTAAAAAAATAGGGAATAGCTTATGAAAAATAGGCTCTTTATTACCTAAAGAATGAGCGTGTCGCATTCCCCTTCTCATTATTCTTCGTAAGACGTATCCTCTACCTTCATTTGAAGGCATAACTCCATCTGCAATTAAAAAAGAGGAGGATTTTAAGTGATCTGCAATTACCCTATGACTAGGACTTGTTATTGAACTTTCATCGCCACATAATTTAGTTGATTCATTTATAATCGGTTGAAATAAATCTGTTGAATAATTATCATTAGAACCATCTAGTAGAGCTGTCATTCTCTCTAATCCCATTCCAGTATCAATGGAGGGTTTTGGTAGATTTATTCTCTCAGATTTAGATATCTGCTCATATTGCATAAATACCAAATTCCATATTTCTATAAATCTATCACCATCTTCATTTGGAGAGCCTGGAGGGCCTCCTTCGTATTTATCACCATGATCATAAAATATTTCAGAACATGGACCGCAAGGACCAGTTTCACCCATTGACCAAAAATTATCAGATGTACTAATTTTAATAATTTTATTTTCAGACAATCCAGCTATTTTTTTCCATAAATCAAAAGCTTCATTATCATCAGAATAAACAGTTACTAATAGCCTGTCTTTGTTTATTGAATATTCTTTAGTAATTAGATTCCAAGCTAGTTCTATGGCCAACTCTTTAAAATAATCTCCAAAAGAGAAATTACCTAACATTTCAAAAAAAGTATGATGTCTTGTAGTGTATCCTACATTTTCTAAATCATTATGCTTACCGCCTGCTCTTACACATTTTTGAGCAGTAGTTGCTCTGTTGTAATCTCTTGTCTCTTTGCCTGTAAAAATATTTTTAAATTGTACCATTCCAGAGTTAGCAAACATTAGAGTAGGATCATTATCTGGTACTAGAGAACTAGAATGAATAACCTCATGTCCATTTTTTTTAAAATAATTGAGAAATGTTGACCTAATCTGATTTGAATTCATGAAAAGGTATTATAACTTGAAAACTCTATTGTCTAAATAAAAAAGCGCCTATTTTGAAATAGGCGCCAAACAAAAATAATATTTACTATTCTTTTATTTCTTCAGCTTCTTTAGCTTCTTTTTCTTTTTCTTTTTCTTTATTCTCTACTTTTCCTTCCATCATAGCTTTTTCAACTATTCCAGCATTTTGTAGAATTTGATTTTCAATTTCCTTAGCTATAGTGGGATTGTCGTTAAGAAAGTTTTTAACGTTTTCTCTACCTTGTCCTATTTTAGTATTTTTGTAAGCAAACCATGATCCAGATTTATCAATAATTTCTGCTTTGACACCTAAATCAACTAATTCACCTAATTTAGATATCCCCTCTCCGTACATTATATCAAATTCAACAACTTTGAATGGAGGCGCGACTTTGTTTTTAACTATCTTTACTCTAGTTTGATTTCCAATGATTTCATCTTTATCTTTAATTGCGCCAATTCTTCTAATGTCCATTCTAACAGAAGAATAAAATTTTAAAGCATTACCACCTGTAGTTGTCTCAGGACTACCAAACATAACACCAATTTTCATTCTAAGTTGATTTATGAATACAACTAAAGTGTTTGATTGAGCAATAGAACTTGTGAGTTTTCTTAAAGCCTGACTCATCAATCTGGCTTGTAAACCAGGTAATGAATCTCCCATATCACCTTCTAATTCTGCTCTTGGTACAAGTGCTGCAACTGAGTCAATAATTAACACATCAATACCTCCAGATTTAATTAAAGAATCAGCAATTTCTAAACCCTGTTCACCTGTATCAGGCTGGGAAATTAATAATTCTTCTAAATTTACACCTAATTTCTTAGCATATGCTGGATCTAGAGCATGCTCCGCATCTATAAATGCACAATTACCACCTTGTTTTTGTGACTCTGCAACAATATGAGTGGCTAAAGTAGTTTTACCAGAACTTTCAGGCCCATAAATTTCAATAATTCTCCCTTTTGGAACCCCTCCAATACCAAGAGCTATATCAAGCCCTAATGAACCAGTAGATATTGCTTCAATATCTACATTTGTTTTAGAGCCCAATTTCATTATTGAGCCTTTTCCATAATTTTTCTCTATCAGGCTTACAGCGGCTTCTAGAGATTTACTTCTGTTTTCTTTATCCATTGAATTTTCGTTATTTACTACTTTTAATTTAGCTTGAGACATTACATTTCTCCATTAATTTCCTATGTTTTTATTAAGATTCTTGCAAATCATGTTTACTTGTACACGTTTTGTTCTATTTTTAAAAGTTCTATTTTTGTTCTTTTATAAAAATTTAATTAATATATTGAAAAATATGAATTATTTATAATTAATAATATTTCAATATTGCTTGAATAAATAAAATCATTTGATAAATCAGCAGCGTTTTAAAATTATGACTAAATTACCTAAAAATTATAAACCAACTCAGAAAGAAAAATTCATGAATGCCAAAATGAAAGAATATTTTAGGCAAAAATTAGTAAGTTGGAAAAAAGATTTGCTCAAGGAGTCATCTCAAACTTTAAATAATCTTCAGAATGAGAATGAAGCAAAACCCGACATAACTGATAGAGCATCTGAAGAAATAGATAGATCTTTCGAACTTAGAACTAGAGATAGAGAAAGAAAACTAATTAACAAAATTGATGCCGCCCTTCAAAGAATTGAAGATGGTTCATATGGTTATTGCGATGAAACAGGTGATCCAATTAGTATCAAAAGATTAGAAGCAAGACCAGTTGCAACATTGAGTCTAGAAGCTCAAGAAATGCATGAAAAAGCAGAAAAAAGAATTAGTTAATTTTTTTTAAATGTCAGATTTTTATATAGGTGATCTTACACCAGGTACTTTTGTTGTAAATGTCAGTAAAGAAAAAGAATGGGGAATTGGTCAAGTACAATCATGTATTAATAATATCGTTACAATTAATTTTGAAAATGTTGGAAAAAAAACTATTAACCCTAGAGAAGTTGAATTAAAAATAATTAATATAAATGCAACTAATTGATCAGTATTTAAGAAAAGTAAATTATCTAAGAGTATCTGTTACAGATAGATGTGATCTGAGATGTGTTTATTGTATGAAAGAAAAAATGCAATTTCTCCCTCGAAAAGACATACTCACTTTAGAAGAAATTGAAAGATTATGTGACAACTTTATAGAACTCGGAGTTGAAAAAATTAGATTAACTGGAGGTGAGCCTTTGGTAAGAAATGATATTATAAAATTAATTGAAAAACTTAATACCAAAAAAGAAAAAACAAATCTAAAGGAAATAACACTGACAACAAACGGTACATTATTAAAAAAATATGCCAAACTACTGAAGCTAAATGGTATTAATAGGATTAATGTTTCTTTAGATACAATTAATCCTGAAAAATATAATAAAATAACAAGATTTGGAAATATTGAAAAAGTTTTTGATGGAATTAATGAAGCACTTGATAACAACATAAAAATTAAAATTAATACTGTAGTAATTAAAGATTTTAATGAAAATGAAATTGAAGAATTAATAAATTGGACTAGTAATAAAAAAATTGATCTTACTTTTATCGAAGTAATGCCAATGGAAGAAACAGATATATCAAGAGAATATCAGTTTATCTCATTATCTGATACTTTTTCAAAACTAGACAAAATATATAATTTTTCTAAAATTGATTATAGTACTGGAGGTCCAGCAAAATTTTATACTAGTGATTTAGTTTCTAATAAAATTGGGTTTATAAGTCCTTTAACAAATAATTTTTGTGCCTCTTGCAATAGAATAAGAATATCGAGCACTGGTAAACTTTTCATGTGCCTTGGTCAGAATGACTTTGTTGATTTTAGAGAAATAATGAGGAAAGATCATAGTGATGATTATATAAAAGAAAAAATTAAGTTTGCTCTTAATATTAAACCAAAACAACATGATTTTATGATTGGAGAAAAAATTAATAAATATATGAAAAGACATATGAACGTAACAGGTGGATAATGAAATTTCATTTTTTATCATCAAACAATCGTGAGGCAAAAAATACAGAAAAAAAACTAATAGAATTATTTGGACAAAATTCTGTGGAAGATGCCGATTACATTATTCCAATTGGAGGCGACGGATTACTTTTAAAATCACTTCATAATTTTAATAAACTAAACAAACCATTTTTTGGAATAAACTTTGGTTCAATTGGCTTTTTAATGAATAATCTTAGTAATGAAAATTTAAATGACATGATTACCAATGCTAAAAAATCTACTTTTAAACCATTAAAAATGACTGCACAAAGTGTTAATAATGAAATCTTTGAGGCATATGCATATAATGAAGTTTCTCTTATGAGGCAGACTCATTTGGCATCAAAAATTAAAATCAAAATAAATGAGAAAGTAAAAATGGAAGAATTGATATGTGATGGCGTTTTGTTATCTACATCAGCTGGAAGTACAGCTTATAATCTATCCGCACATGGTAGTATTCTACCTTTAGACTCAAATATACTTGCATTAACTCCAATCAGTGCCTTTAGACCAAGGAGGTGGAGAGGTGCTCTGTTATCTGAAATTAGTAAAATTGATTTTGAAGTGTTAAATAATGATGAACGTTCCTCTAGCGTAACTGCAGACAATGTTGAGTTTAGAAATATTAGTAGAGTAAATATTGTATCTTCAGATGAAAATAAATGTACTGTATTATTCGATAGTAAACACTCTATTGAAGATAAAATTTTGAATGAACAATTTAATTTTTAAGATCAAATTTTTTTAAAAATACAAATCTTGTTACCATCTAAATCCCTTAAATATGCATAATAATCTTTACCATGTCTGGGGCCAGGCATTCCTTCATCTTTTGCTCCAAGACTAATTCCAATTTTATAAAATTCATTAACAGTTTTTTTAGAATTAGCTTTAAAAGTAATCATTGTACCATTTCCTATGGTTGCTTTTTTTTTGTTATGAGGTCTAATCAAGTATAATTCTATTTTTTTAGGAGTTTCTTTTTTAGCATAACCATAATATCGATTATGAGATAAAACTTTTTTAATTTTTAGAGGTTTTAAAATTTTATTATAAAATGCAGATGATTTTTTTAAATTATTTGTCCCAATGGTAATAAAAGCAAACATAATTTAGAGATTGGTAGCCTCGGCCGGACTTGAACCGGCACTCCCAAAAGGGCAAGGATTTTAAGTCCTTTGTGTCTACCATTCCACCACGAGGCCTAATTTTGGACTAATATCAAACTATAGAACTTTTTCCACCATTTAATTCAATCATCTTAGTTATATCATCAACTATTGGTTGGATAGATTTCATCTCCCATGATGAAACAACTATGTTAACACCACCTGTTTTAGCTGCAAGATTAAAATATGGGTAACTACCGATTGATGCATTTGCATATTTGTTTTGAATATTTTTTAAATTTTTTGCAATTTTACTTTCGTATAAATTAGTATTAATTGTTGTAACAAGCTTTGGGTTACCTTTTTTAATTTTTTTCAATAATTCCTCAAACATAACTTGCATTATTTCTGGCACACCTGGTAAAACATAAATATTTTTTACAATAAATCCTGGTGCAGCAGTCATTGGATTTAAAATAAGCTCTGAACCAAATGGCATTTTGGCCATTCTTTGCCTACTTTCATTAAATTCACCTTTTGGATAATAATTTTCAAGAATTTCAAATGCCATTTTATTTGTTTCATATTGTAAATTAAAGGCCTCAGATATACTTTCTGAAGTTATATCATCATGAGTTGGTCCAATTCCTCCAGTAGTAAAAACATAAGAATATTTTGAGCTATATTTTAAAACATTTTCTATTATTGTTTTTTTCTCATCCTGAATAACAATAACTTCTTCTAACTTAATACCAGCTTCTAATAATTTTTTTGCAATATAATTTGAGTTGGTATCTTGGGTTCTACCAGAAAGTATTTCATCACCAATAACAATAACTCCTGCAGTAAAAGAACTCATATGATTAATTGATATTTTCTATATATTATTTATTAATCGTAAGTAATTATTTTTTAAATGAGAAACAACAATATCCCAATACATACAAAAAAAGATTTTGAGGGCATGAGGGAGGCTGGTTCTTTAGCTGCTGATGTTCTAGATTCTTTAAATGAAAAGATTGTTCCAGGAATAAGTACTCAAGAAATAAATGACATATGCCATGATCAAATTATTCAAAATAAAGCAATACCTGCTCCTTTAAATTATAAAGGTTTCCCAAAATCAGTTTGTACATCTGTTAATCATGTTGTTTGTCATGGAATTCCTTCTGAAAGAAAAATTCTATCTGATGGAGATATAGTAAATGTAGATGTAACAGTTATTCTAAATGGTTGGCATGGTGATAGTTCAAGAATGTTTGTAGCAGGCAAGACAAATAAAAAGAATTATGAATTTTTAAAAATAACTTATGAATCTTTATTAATTGGTATTAGTGAAGCTAAACCTGGTAAGCATATTGGTGATATTGGAAATAAAATTCAGAAACTTGCTGAAGGAAAAGGTTATTCTGTAGTAAGAGATTTTTGTGGTCATGGAATTGGAAAAGAATTTCATACTCCACCTAGTGTTTTACACTTTGGAGAACCAGGTGAGGGACCAATGTTAGAACCTGGAATGTTTTTAACAATTGAACCAATGATTAATTTAGGTGGATGGCAAACAAAAATACTAAATGATGGATGGACAGCTGTAACAAAAGATAAATCTTTATCTGCTCAATTCGAGCATACAATTGGAATAACAAATGAAGGAAATGAAATATTTACATTATCTAAAAACAATACAGCTTTTCCAATAAAGGATGTATAAGTAGAAAAAATGATACCTAGATATAATAGACCTAAAATTGAAAAGATTTGGTCATTAGAAAATAAATTTACAATTTGGACAGAGATTGAGTGTTTGATTGCAGAAAAACAAGCAATGCTCGGCGATATTCCAAAAAAAGCAGCAAAAGAAATAAGAAATAAAGCAAAATTTAATATTAAAGAAATAGAAAAAATTGAAAAAGAAACAAAACATGATGTTGTTGCTTATATTAACAATGTAAGCAAATATATTGGCGACTCATCAAAATATTTTCATTTTGGTGTAACATCAAGTGATATTATTGATACTTCATTTTCTGTACAACTTAAGCAAACCTCTGAAATAATAAGAAATAGCTTAGTAGAATGTATTAAAAGTTTAAAAATCAAATCTAAAAAATATAAAGACACATTAATGATTGGAAGAAGTCATGGTATACATGCTGAACCTATTACTTTTGGATTAAAATTATCTTCCTTTTATTTTGAGTTTAAAAGAAATTTAGAAAGACTTGATCAGGCGATCAACGAAATATCTGTTTGTGCAATTTCTGGACCTGTTGGAACATTTAATTCTATAGACCCACGAGTTCAAGATTATGTTGCAAAAAAACTTAAACTAAATTCTGAAGATGTATCAACTCAAGTAATTCCAAGAGATAGGCATGCGTATTTTTTCTCAGTACTAGGTATTTTAGCATCTTCTATTGAGAGGTTTGCAGTGGAAATTCGAAATTTACAAAAAACAGAGGTATTAGAAGTTGAAGAAAGTTTTTCTTCTAAGCAAAAGGGTTCTTCTGCTATGCCTCACAAACGTAACCCAGTATTAAGTGAGAACTTAACAGGTATAGCACGTTATATTAGAAGTGGTGTAATACCTTCACTAGAAAATGTTGTACTTTGGCACGAGAGAGATATTAGTCATTCTAGTGTTGAAAGAATTACGACACCAGATATTACAATTGCAACTGATTTTGCACTGAGTCGTTTAAATGGCATTATAAAGAATTTAAAAGTCTATCCAAAAAATATGTTAAAAAATTTGAATATGCTTGGAGGTTTACATAGAACTCACAATATTATGTTAAAACTAATTGAAAAAGGATTGAAAAGACAACAAGCCTATAAAATTGTTCAAGAAAGTGCCATGGAAACATGGAATAATAATAAGAATTTTTCTCAAGTTTTACAAAAAAATAAAGAATTAAACAAAAAATTAAATTCAAAAGAAATCGAAAAAATCATTAAAGATGATAATGATCTAAAGAAAATAGATTGGATTTTTAAAAATAAAATTAAATAGTCTTTATTTTTTTTAATATCTGAACTATTTTAATAGGTATGCCAATGACTGTTGAACAAATTGAACAATTTATTAAAGAAGCTATACCAGATGCAACTGTTGAAATTGAAGATCTTAAAGGAGATGGCGATCATTACAGTGCTACAGTGACGTCAAAATCCTTTTCTGGAAAAACAAGAGTAGAACAACATAAGATGGTTTATGATGCTTTTAATGGTAAAATGGGTAGTGATTTGCACGCACTTAAGCTAAAAACTGTATCGGAGTAATAATGAATAATAACGACCATGTATCTCAAAATATAGAAAATGAAATTAACTCAAATGATGTAATGCTTTTCATGAAGGGCACCCCTGTATTTCCAATGTGTGGATTTTCTGCAAGAGTAGTTGAAATATTAAATAAAGTAGGTGTTAAATTTGGAAGTGTGAATGTGTTAGAGAGTGACGAAATGAGAGAAGGTATTAAAACATATTCTAATTGGCCAACCATACCACAACTTTATGTTAAGAAAGAATTTATAGGTGGGTGTGATATCATAACTGAAATGTTTGAAAGTGGTGAATTACTAGAATTATTCAATACAAATGGAATAGACGTAAACCCGTCCTAGATTGTTAAATAATAAATTTTCTAAAGGTGTAATATTTTCCTGTATTGCAGCAATTTTTTGGGGGCTTCCACAACCCCTTTTTTTTAATGAATTAAATCACGTTGAGACTATTGAGGTTGTAGCTCACAGAGGTTTCTGGTCATTTATTTTTTTATTTTTATTATTAATTTTAATTTCAAACATAAGTGATTTTATTGAAATATTTAAATCTAGAAAAAGAATTTTTATTTTAACAATTACAGCTTTTCTTATTGCAGGTAACTGGGCAGGTTTTATTTATTCTGTAGGACAAGAAAGAGTTCAGGATGCATCAATGGGTTACTTTATTACTCCAATGATAAGTATTGTTCTTGGTTATTTTTTTTTAAATGAGAAAATAACTAAGCCTAAATTTGCATCTGTATGTTTTATGTTATCAGGTATACTATTCTTATTTATTAATTTAAATCAATTTCCATTCCTAATAATTTGGATTGGAACTTCATGGGCAATATATGGATTATTAAGAAAACAAGTTAATGTTAATCCCCCAATTGGCTTACTATATGAGACTTTCATAATTTCTTTAATATCTACCCCCTACTTAGTTTATTTATTTTGGCAAAATGAAAATAGTATCTTTAGTATTGATTTGAAGACATCATTATTTTTAATTCTAACAGGAGCTGTAACAATTTTTCCATTATTATTTTTTAATTTGGGCTTAAAATTTATTCAATTAGGTCTAGCTGGAGTTTTATTTTACTTAGCACCAACATTTCATTTTATAACTTCAGTATTTATTCTTAATGAAGAAATTTTACAAATTAAGTTAATATCATTTATAATTATTTGGATAGGAATAATAATTTATATTTATGATAGTTATAAAAAAGAAATTATCTTGAATAATACTCAATAACTAAATTAGGTTCCATAGTTACAGGATAAGGAACATCATGAATTAGAGGCGCTCTTAAAAAACGACCTTTCAACTCTTTTACATCAACTTCTAAGTATTCTGGAATTTCTCTTTCTTGAGAACTAACTGATTCTACAATTAAGTTAATTTCTTTACTTTTATCTCTTATTGAGATTTCATCTCCGTCGCTAACACTATAAGATGGAATGTTCACTCTTTTTCCATTGACTTTTACATGACCATGATTAACTAGCTGTCTTGCAGAAAAAATTGTAGGTACAAATTTCATTCTATAAACTGTAGCATCTAATCTTCTTTCTAAAAGTTCAATTAAAATCTGACTTGTATCACCTTTAATATTAGAAGCTTTTTTGAAAATATTCCTAAATTGTCTTTCAGTTAAATCACCGTAATAAAATTTAAGTTTTTGCTTAGCAAATAACTGATTTCCATAATCTGATAGTTTCTTTCTTTGTCCCTGTACACCATGCTGACCAGGCTTTGAGTTTCTTCTATTAAAAGGGCTTTTAGGTCTCCCCCATAAGTTAACACCTAACCTTCTATCAATTTTGTATTTAGCGTTATGTCTTTTTGTCATTATTATGAGGGGTATATAGTGATTTAAAGTACTATGTCAAATTTAATATACTCAATTTTTGGCTTATTTATTAAGTTTTTTAGTAATTCCCCATAATGTCTGCAATTCTTTCTTTGTGAGAGGGATTTTTGTGAAAATACTATAAATATTATTTTTCATACTTTCTTTTTTTTCACTTGGAGTAAAAAATTTTTTATTTTCAAGTTTCTCAATCACATAATTTAAGAATTTAGATAATTGATATTTATTAATATTATCTTTTTCAATTGAAATAGAATTAGTAATTTTTAAATTATTCAATTCAAATAATTTATGACTTAAAACAGTAACTGCATGAGAAAGATTTAATGAATTACTTTTACTACTTGTTTCAATAGTAAAAATAATATCAGATAATCTCAAATCCTCATTTGAAAGTCCTGAATTTTCAGGACCAAAAAGTATTGCTGTTTTTTTATTAACAATAATTTTTCTTTTAATGAATTTAAAATCGTTAGTAGAATTTTTTTCCAAATATCTTCTTCTATTCGTTGTGGCCACAACATAAGAAAAATTAGAAAGTGCAATTTCTAAATCATCATAAACTTTAATATTCTTAATAATTTTCGTTGCTTTTTTTGCTGCATTTATTGATTTATTGTTTAACCATTTATCTCTTGGCGAAACAATAATTAGATCTTTTAAACCAAAGTTGTGCATAACACGAGCAACCATCCCAATGTTTTCAGGAAGTTGGGGTCTAACTAAAATTATGCTTGGATTTTTTAGAGTCAATCTTTATTCTTTAAATCATTTAAGAGCTTAAAAGTAATGCTATCAAAAATAGCGCTATAAGATGCATCAATAATATTTGGAGATACGCCAATAGTTGTCCAATGTGTATTAGTGGAATCAGATGATTCAATTAAAACTCTTGTGATAGCGCCAGTACCTTTTTCTGATGAAAGAATCATAACTTTGTAATCAGTTAACTTTAAATCTTTAAGATCAGGATAATAATCAATTAGGGCTTTTCTTAATGCACTATCAATAGCATTTACTGGACCATTTCCAGTACCCACTGTCATCATATTTGAATCTTTAACTTTTAAAAATACCGTAGCCTCTGCTTCAGTAACAATTTCACCTTTAGCATTCCATCTTCTTTCATCTGTGACTCTAAATTTTTCTAAATTATAAAAATCCTCAAAATGACCAAGATGACGTCTTACTAATAGTTCAAAACTAGCTAAAGCAGTATCAAATGAATATCCTTCTGATTCTTTTTCCTTGATTATCTCTAAGATATTGTTGATTTCATTTTTAGGTAGATCAATATTAATCTTATTTAATTGATTTAATATATTAGATCTTCCTGCCTGATTTGAAATTACTACGTTTCTAGAATTACCAACAATTTCTGGTTTAATATGTTCATAAGTTGAAGAATTTTTTTCTATGGCAGATGCATGTAATCCACCTTTATGAGAGAAAGCATGATCTCCAACATATGGAGCATTTTTTCTTGAAGGCATGTTTAGAATATCGTTTAATGTTCTAGAAATATGAATTAAATTTTTTAACTTATCTTTTGAAATATTTGTTTTATATTTTGTTTTTAGAACCAAAGATGGAATTAAGGAAATTAAATTAGTATTTCCACATCTTTCTCCTAAACCATTAATTGTTCCCTGTATCTGTCTTGCTCCAGCATTAATAGCTGCTAATGCATTTGCAACTGCATTGTCAGTATCATTGTGAGCATGTATACCAACATTTTGACCTGGTATAACTTTTACTACTTCTGAAACAATATTGTAAATTTCATCTGGAAGAGTTCCCCCATTTGTATCACAAAGTACAACCCATCTTGCACCAGCGTCATACGCTGCTTTAATACAATTCAATGCAAACTCTTTATTTTCTTTAAAGCCATCAAAAAAATGTTCTGCATCAAAAATTGGCTCTTTGTTTTTATTTTTTATTGATTGAATACTATCACTGATCATTTTTAAATTTTCATCTTCAGATATTTCTAAAGCGTTTTTTACGTGAAATGATGATGATTTACCTACAATACAAACACAACTTGCGCTTGAATTAATAAGTGCATTTAATCCTGGATCGTTATCTGCACTTCTACCTGGTCTTCTTGTCATACCAAAGGCAGTCAATTTACTTTTTGAAAATTTTGTATTTCTAGAAAAAAAATCATTATCGGTAGGATTTGCTCCAGGCCATCCACCTTCAATGTAATCTATTCCTAAATCATCAAGATGTTGCGATATATTCATTTTATCACTAACAGAAAAATTAACTCCTGTTGTTTGCTGACCATCTCTAAGTGTGGTATCGAATAAATATACTTTATCTTCCATAATTATTAGATCGCTAATAAAGTATAAATTAAAATTTACTAGATTTTTCCAAGTTTTTGCAAGATTTCGTCTCTATCAAATAATGGTAGTAGATATTTTAATTCAGGTCCATGAGATTTTCCTGTCAAAATTAACCTCAAAGGCATAAATAAATCTTTTCCTTTAAGCCCAGTTTTTTTGTTAATTTTTGATGTCCAATGATCCCATGTTGTTTCATCAAAAGGACCTTCGGGTAATTCATCAACTGCCGTATTAATAAAACTATCATCAATATTTAAATCTTTAGCATTATTTATTTTTGTAATTACTTCTTCCCATTCTTTAGCTTGATTAACAAATGAAATATTATTTTTAATAAAACGCCAAAAACTCTCTTTTTGAAAATTAGATTTTATGTTTTTTAACTTATGACTAATCTCATTAAAACTAAATAATTTGATGGTATTTTCATTAAGATTTCTTAAGGATTCAATTGAAAATTTAGCAGAAGATCTAGATAAGCTTTGAATTTCAAATTTTTTTACTATTTCATTTAAATCTTTGATTGGATCAATATTACTACTCGAACCAATAAAAAGAAAATAATTAAGTAAAGATATATTTTCGTATCCTTCGTCTCTAAAATTTTCAATTGAAAGACTGCCAAGTCTTTTGCTAAAACCCTTACCAGTTTCATCAACTAAGAATGGATGATGAGCAAATAATGGAATAGAAGATTCAAGAGCCTTGAAAATTTGAATATGATAAGCAGTATTAGCAATGTGATCTTCCCCTCTAATAATATGCGTAATTTTTTCTTCAATATCATCAATGACTGAAGGTAAATGGTATAACAATGTTCCATCAGCTCTAATTAAAACAGGATCACTCAAATTTTTTGCATCAAATGAAACATCTCCTTTAATGATATCTTTCCAACCAATATTTTCATGATCTAATTTGAATCTCCAATGGGGTTGGATTCCAGATTCTATTTTTTTTTCTACTTCTTCATCACTTAGATTTAATGATGATCTATCATAAATAGGTGGTTTCCCAGATGATAACAAAGATTTTTTCTTTAAAGCTAATTCCTCTTCTGTTTCAAAACATGGATAAAGTCTTTTCTTTTGTTTTAGAATTTGGATTTTCTCATTGTAAATATGCTGTCTAGAGGACTGATTAAAAGTGTAACTCCAATTTAATCCAAGCCATTTAAGATCATCTTTGATACTTGTCTCAAATTCTTTAGAACTCCTATTGGCATCAGTATCATCAATTCTTAATACAAACTCACCTTGATTTTTTTGACAAAAAATCCAATTCAAAATTGCTGATCTAGCATTACCGATATGTATTTTTCCTGTAGGGCTAGGAGCGAACCTACACTTCATATTATTCTTTAGGAATTTCGCAAACAGGAATAGGCTTCATCTTATGAAGATTTGGCTTTCTAATTTCTTCGTATCTACTGTAGTATTCACTAGACTTATTTTCCATTGCTTCTTCTAATTGCTTATATGAAAGACCAAGCTGGCTTTCATCATTTCTACTATCATCCCATAAACCATCTGTCGGTGCTGCGCTAATAATATCTTTTATAACCCCAATTTCTTCAGCTAATTCCCACACCTCAGTTTTAGTACAATCTGCTATTGGCGATATATCTACACCTCCATCACCATATTTTGTATAAAATCCAACACCAAAATCTTCAACTTTATTTCCAGTACCAACAACTATACCATTATTACTTTGAGCTATTTGGTATAGAGTTACCATTCTTAGTCTAGATCTTGAATTTGCAAAAGCTAACTCACTATCAAAATTTTGCATCGTATTTTGAAATGTTTTAAAAACATTATCTAGCTCGATTATTTTTGTTTCTACATTTGGATAATTTTGCTCTAAAAATTCTAAATGTCTTAAACTTAAATCGTGTTGTGATGAATTTTGCTTAATAGGCATTGAAACAGCTATAGTTTTTAAACCAGTTTGAGCACATAAGGTGCTAGTAAGAGCTGAGTCCACTCCTCCTGACACTCCTATTACTAATGTAGTTGGATGATTATTTATAGATTTAGCGTAATCTTTAATCCAATTAGAAATGTATACGATCTTATCTTTTGAATTCATAAGTAATATATAAATATAAATTTATAAATTTGAAGATTGCTTTGAGAGCAATTTTTCTTCTTTTAAAAAATCTGATAATAAAAAAGCCAATTCTAGAGACTGCGAGGCATTTAGTCTCGGATCACAATATGTATGATATCTGTTTTTTAGATCTTCATCTGTTATTTCTTGAAGACCTCCCATACATTCTGTAACATCTTGACCAGTCATTTCTAAATGTACGCCGCCTGGATATGTTCCTTCGCTTCTGTGAATTTGAAAAAATTGCTGAATTTCAGAAATTATATCTTTTAATGGCCTAGTTTTAAAACCCGTGTTAGATTTGATAGTATTTCCATGCATCGGGTCACAAGTCCAAACAACATTTTTACCAGCTGAATTAACTGATCTAATTATTTTTGGAAGTATTCCACTAACTTTTTCATGACCCATTCTACATATCAGCGTTATTTTTCCAGCTTCATTATTTGGATTCAACACATCTAATATCTTTAATAGTTCTTCTGTCTTTGTGCTTGGACCCACTTTAATACCTATAGGGTTCTCAATACCTCTTAAAAATTCAATATGTGCTCCATCAAGTTGTCGTGTTCTGTCACCTACCCACAACATGTGAGCTGAAACATCGTACCACTTACCTGAAGTACTATCTATTCTTGTTAATGCTTCCTCATATTGAAGAAGTAAAGCTTCATGACTTGTAAAGAAGTCTGTTTCATTTAATTGCCTTACACTGTTTCCATTTATTCCACATGCCTCCATAAAAGATAAGCATTCGTCAATTCTAGAAGATATCTCTCTAAATTTAGCAGCATTCTCACCTTTAACAAAATTTAGGTTCCATTGATGTATTTTATTTAAATTGGCAAAACCGCCCTGAGAAAAAGCTCTTAAAAGATTAAGTGTAGATGCAGACTGATTGTAGGCCTGAATTAATCTATCTGGATTAGGATCTCTGTCTTTTTGATTGAAGTCTATCCCATTAATTATATCGCCTTTATAAGACTCAAGTTCTAAATCATTAATAACTTCTGTGGCAGATGATCTTGGCTTTGCAAACTGTCCAGCAATTCTTCCTACTTTAACAATTGGACAAGAAGCGCCAAACGTTAATACAACTGCCATTTGTAAAATAACTTTAAATGTATCTCTAATATTATCTGGATGAAAATCTGCAAAACTTTCTGCACAATCTCCACCTTGTAATAAAAAAGCATTTCCGTTTGAAACTTCTCCAAGTTTCTTTTTTAATAGTCTCGCTTCTCCAGCAAAAACTAAAGGTGGATATTTGGAAATTTCATTTAGAGTTTTATTTAGATGATCTTCATTCTGATAGTTAGGCATATGAAGAGCATTTTTATTTCTCCAACTATTTGGTGACCATTTATCGCTCATAATTTGAAAAGGCTCATAAACCCTAATATATCTTGAAACAAGGGTTATTATTTAGATCTTTTATTTCTTAGAATTTTTAAGGCTGATCTTTCAATAGCAAGTGAATTTTTGGGAATATTTTTAGTGATAACACTACCTGCGCCAATTCTAGATTTAGACTCAATTACAACTGGAGCAATGAGTGATGTGTTTGAACCTATAAATACATTATCTTTTATTATCGTTTTGTGTTTTTTCTTTCCATCATAGTTACAAGTTATTGTGCCAGCACCTATATTCACATTATTTCCTATTTCTGAATCTCCAACATATGAAAGATGAGCAATAGAAACATTATTTCCAATTTTAGAATTTTTTATTTCAACAAAGTTACCAATCTTTGATTTTTTTCCGATTTTTGTTTTTGGTCTTAATCTAGCACTTGGACCAATATGTGAATTTTCATCTATTGTAACCTCTTCTAAGTATGAATTACTTTTAATTATTGAACCTTTTTTTATAATTGTTTTTTCCTTTATTGTAACATTGCTTTCAATTGTAACGGTAGGTTCAATTTTGGTGTCATAGCTTAAATAACAAGTATTGGGTTTTAAAAAATTGACTCCATTTTTTATAAAATTTTTTACGTATTTTTTTTGCAAGATATTTTGTACAACATTAAAATCATCCAATGTATTTATGCCCAACATTGTTTCTTTGTTACACTCAATATAATTGATAGGAATATTTTTTTTTGAAAAAATTTTGCATATATCAGGAAGATATCTTTCTTTTTTAATTTTATTTTCTTTAATATTTTTTAAATTATCAAATAATAATTTAGTATTTGCTATCAAAATACCAGAATTACATAAATTGATTTTTTTTTGTTCAGGTTTTAAATTGATTTGCTCAATTATTTCTTCAACGTAGTTGTTATTTAATAATAACCTACCATAACCATGTGGCTCTAAAGTATTAAATGCAATTAACGAAGCTTTCGCTTTACTTTTTTTAAATTTACTTACTAGTTTTCTTATATCTTTAACTTCAACTAAAGGTGTGTCACCAAATAAAATTAAAATATTTTTTGATTTAACATATTTTTTAACTTGCTCAATTGCATCAGCGGTTCCTTTTTGTTTTTTTTGAACAACTAACTTTGAGGTATTTAATATTAACTTTAATTCTTCTTTATTTTTTTCATTAGATACAACTAATATATTTTTACCAGATATTTTTTTTGCAATATTAAAAATATGTGAAACAATTGGTAACCCGCATAATGGATAAACAAGCTTTGATTTACTTACTTTAAATCTCGTACTATTGCCTGCAGCAAGTATAACAGTTGTGATATCAGACATTAAGTTAGAAATTTCTTAAAATTTCGTTTCCAACATTAATTATTTCTTTTGAAGCATCTGATGTAACACTTATATCTACTACACCTCTTCCAACTGAGAATGTTTCTGCAAATAATACTTTGCTAGACAGTCGGGAGCGAGCAATTTTAGCACCAGCATATCTTAAACGCAAAATCATTGCGTCGGTTAATTTTGCTCTCGGCATCACTCTATTAAGAATAATTATTGGATTTTTTCTTTCTTGTTTTGCAATTTTTAAAAAAGGAAGTGTAGCCATTAAGTCTACTGGACTTGGTTGTACTGGAACAAATACCCTATCAGAAGCTTTTACAACCTGCATTGTTTCAAAAGTTATAGATGGAGGGCTATCAATTATTATAAAGTCGTACTTTCTTTTTATGGCTTTAATTTCATCTATTAAATTCCTTATATCAAAATTTAATTGAGTTATTCCAATATCATCTTCACCATAATAAGATTTTCTTGCTTCAAGCCAATATGATAGACTTTTTTGTGCATCAGCATCTATAACAGCTACTTTGTAACCACTATTGCTCCACAAAACTGATAGATTTGCTGAAAGAGTTGATTTACCTGAGCCACCTTTTTGATTCGAAAATGCTATAACTTTTCCCATATACAAGTATTGATAATAACTATTTTAAAGATAGATGGAAACATTTTATAAAAAAATATGAAAAAAAATAAGTTAGATATTGCAAAAAAATTATTAAGCAGTGGAGAACTTGTAATATTTCCCACAGAAACAGTATTTGGTCTTGGAGCAGATGCAACAAATGATGAGGCTGTAAAATCTATTTTTAAAGTAAAAAAAAGACCAAGAAGTAATCCAATTATCTGTCACTTTAAAAGTATTAAACAAATAGAAAAATATTTTATTTTAAATAAATTTGAAAAAAAATTAGGTTCAACATTCTGGCCTGGTCCTTTAACAATAATATTACAAAAAAAGAAAAATTCTAAAATATCAAAATTAGTCTCTAACAACTCAACTTTAGTTGGCTGCAGAATTCCCGGTAATAAATTGGCTAAAAAATTAATTACTTTATTTGACCTACCTATTGCAGCCCCTAGTGCTAATCTATCAGAAAGAACTTCTGTAACTAATATTATGGATATCGATCCTATTCTCGTAAAAAAAATATTTGTTTTAAAAGATAAACAGTCTTCTCATGGACTAGAGTCCACAGTTGTTAGAATTGATAACAATAATGAAATTGAAGTATTAAGATATGGCAGCATAACTGTTGAAGAGCTAAATAAATATGCAAAAGTAAAAATTAAAAAGAAATCATCTATTTCTCCTGGTAATTTAAAAAAACATTACTCAACTTTAAAGCCAATAAGAATGAATGCTAAGAGAATACTAAAAAATGAAGGTTTATTAAATTTTGGCAATAATAAATTAAAGTCTAAAATAATTAATTTAAATTTGAGTAATAAAAAAAATTTAAATGAAGCTGCAAAAAATTTTTATCATTATCTTCATAAATTAGATCAAAGTAGATGCAAAAAAATTGCTGTAGTAGAAATACCTGATAAAGGGCTTGGCAAAACTATAAATGACAGATTAAGAAGAGCAATTAAGTAATTACAATCTATTTAAATAATCCATTAACCTATAGTAAATAATGGCTGAAGAATACAATGGTCTTCTAAACATGTTGCCACCTGGAATTTTAAAATGATTAATTTGCTCAAACATATCAAAATTATTTGATTTATTTAAAATTTTTTCAGCTACCATTTTTCCTCCCATAATACTCATAGCTAACCCATGCCCAGAGTAAGCATGAGCATAATATAACTTTTGTTTCATTATAGTTCCAAAAATAGGCAATCTATTAATCGATATTGCCAAGGTACCTCCCCAAGAAAATTCAATTTTAAATTTTTTTAATTCAGGAAAAACTTTATACATTCGTTTAGAGACAAAACTCTTTGCATCTTTTACAAAATGAGATGTAATTGTTTCAGGTCCTCCAAAAAGAAGTCTGTAGTCTTCTGAAAATCTATAATAATCAATCATAAATCTAGAATCTATTACGCCACAATTTCTTTTGATTAATTTACTTGCCAGATCTTTTCCGAGAGGTTCTGTTGCAATAATATAATTATTTATAGGCATAAAATAATTTCTCTTTGATCCTAAAAGATTGTCAAGATAACCATTGCAACCAATAATTACTTTCTTTGCTTTAATAATATTTTTTCCAGAGTGAATTATAACTTCTTTTTGATTATCAACAATTTTATCAGCCGGAGAATTTTCATATATATTTATACCATTCGCTAAACACTGTTCTGCTAAACCATATGTCAGTTTTAATGGGTTTAAATGATAAGAATCCTTTAAAAGCATTCCAGAAAAATATCTGTCACTATTAACTTCATCTCTTATTGAATTGTGGTCAAAGTATTCATAATTATTATAATTATAATTCTTCTGCATATGCTCAATTTCATCTTGAAAATATTTATAATCTTTTTTTGTGTTGCCGACATGAAGAACACCTTGTCTAAGCGCACAGTCAATTTTGTATTTTTCAATTAAATTAACTACATTTGAAACAGCATCTAATCCAACTTTCCAAAAAAATTTTGCTTTTTCAATACCAAATTTTTTTTCTAAGTAGAATTGATCTTTTCTCATTCCAATTCCTAGTTGACCACCATTCCTACCAGAAGCACCGGATCCAACTTTATTTGCTTCCAAAATCGTTATTGATAAACCCTGATTAGATAAATTTAATGCTGAAGAAATACCTGTTAAACCACCTCCAATAATACATACATCAGTTGAAATATTCTCATTTAATTTACTTTGATTAGAAAAATTAGGTGCTGAAAATTTATAAAAACTCTCTTTTTCATTATCATGTTGATTAAAAGTCCTTTTTTTTGTAGTAAACATTAACTTATCTTTAATGGTTTAATAATAATTAGTAAACAAACAGTCTCAATATGATTGAAAAATTTCAAAATTGGTTTCAGGAAAACTCTATTACAGAAGTTGAATGTTTAGTTCCAGATCTTGGGGGCATAGCAAGGGGAAAAATTTTACCGACAAATAAATTTTTAAAAGGATTGGAAGATGAAAGTCACAGATTACCACAATCAACTTTTATTCAAACCATATCAGGAGATTATGCAACTGAGGACTCTGCTGGTGCTTTACCAAGAAGTGTTTACAATCCAACTGACATTGATGTAATTTTAAAACCAGATTTTGATACAATGAGAGTAGTGCCATGGTACGACGACCCTACTGCACAAATTATCTGCGATGCAATAAATCTAAATGGAGATGATGTTATAAATTCTAGTAGGAATGCTCTAAAAAATATTCTTAAACTTTATAAAAAAGATAAATTAACTCCAATTGTTTCACCAGAGTTAGAATTTTATTTAGTGAAACCTAATGCTGACTCAGATTACCCCCTCGAAGTGCCAGTTGGTCAATCAGGTAGACAAGAAACAGGTAAGCAAGCCTTGGGTATAGATGCTGTTAACGAATTTGATCATCTTTTTGAGGATGTATATAATTATTGTGAAGCACAAAATATAGAAATTGATACTATTAATCATGAATCTGGCTCAGCTCAGATGGAAATTAATTTTCAGCATGGCGATCCTTTAGATCTAGCAGACCAGGTATTTTTATTTAAAAGAACTTTAAGACAGTCAGCTTTGAAACATAAACTTCATGCAACATTTATGGCAAAACCTATGGAGAACCAACCTGGCAGTGCAATGCACATACATCAATCAATATATAATGAAAAAAATAAAAATATTTTTTTTAATCAATCAACTAAAATTTCAAAAAAAATGAAAAACTATTTAGGTGGTTTGGAAAAATATACTCCATTATTAATGCCAATATACGCTCCAAATATAAATTCATTTAGAAGATTGTTTGCAACTTGGGGTGCTCCTAAAAATGTTAAATGGGGAATAGGTAATAGAAGTTGTGGTTTTAGAATTCCATCAATTGAGGAAAGGAATATACGTATTGAAAATAGAATTCCTGGATCTGATACAAATCCATATCTAGTTTTTGCAGCTAATTTAGCTTCAGGATATTTAGGAATGAAAAACAATTTAAAACCAAATCCAGAAACTAAAGATAGTGCATTTAAAGATAAAAATTCTAATCTACCTAAAAATATGGATGAATCGTTAACTCTCTTTGAAAATGATGAAGATATAAAATCCATATTTAATGAAAAATTTGTAAGGTCGATAGCTGCGATAAGAAGAGTTGAGTATCAAGCTTATTTATCAGTAATAAGTTCTTGGGAGCGAGAATATTTATTACTTAATGTTTAAATTTTTTATTAAAATAAAAATAAAATAAACCAATTATTATTAAAGCAAACATTAAAATTGCTGATAATGCGTTTACTTCAGGACTCAATCCTAATCTAACTTTAGAAAAAACTACAATTGGCAATGTGTTAGCTCCAGGCCCAGTAGTAAAACTCGCAACAACTAGATCATCTAAAGAAATTGTAAAAGCTAATAACCAACCAGCAATAATAGAAGGTAAAATTATTGGTAAAGTTATCTTATAGAGTACCTTGGTATAATTATAGCCTAGATCCATCGCAGCTTCCTCAATATTTTTGTTAAAGTCAGTTAATCTTGCTTGAATAATAATTGCGACAAATGCAATACAAAAAGTAACGTGTGATATAAAAATAGTTAATTGCCCTCTTGATGATGGAAATCCAATTACATTATTTAAGCTTATAAAAAAAAGTAACATTGAAAGACCTAAAATTAATTCTGGCAAAACCAAAGGTGTTGATGAAAGAAAAATATAAAATGATTTAAAAGGAATTTTTCTTATTCTTACAAGTGAATATCCAATCATAACTCCTAAAATTGTAGCAAAAGTTGCAGACAAAGCTGCAATTTTAATACTAATAATAAATGCCTCAATTATTTGTTCATTATTAAATAACTCATTGTACCATCTTAAAGAAAATCCTTTCCAAACCATTACTCTCTTATTTTCATTAAATGAGTAAAAAATTAAAACTAAAATTGGGAAATATAAAAAAAATAAACCTAAAAAAACAACAGTACTTTTGATTAAACTAGATTTCATTTTTTTGACTCCAACGAGAATAAAGTATTTGAAAAATAACAATTGGCAAAACCAAAATAATAATTCCACTAAAAGCTAAAGCACTAGCACCTGGCCAGTTTCTATTAACAAAGAATTCCTCCCATAATATTTTTCCATAATACAATCTATCACTACCACCTAACATTTCAGGTATAATAAATTCTCCAACAACAGGTATAAAAACTAATAAAGATCCGGCAACAATTCCTGGAACAGACAAAGGAAGAATAACTTTAAAAAAGGTTTTAATACGATTTAATCCTAAATCTTTTGATGCTTCAATTAAATTTAAGTCAAATTTATTTAAGTATCCATAGAGTGGTAAAATCATCAAAGGTAAATAAGTGTATACAATTCCCATGATGACAGCATATTGATTGTATAATAATTGAAGTGGTTCTGATGTTATGCCTAGGTTTAGAAGTATTACATTTAAAATTCCATTATTCTGTAAAATTATTTTCCATGCATATACTCTTAATAAAAATGATGACCAAAATGGAATAACTACTAAAACTAATAGGATATTTCTTAATCTGATATTTGAAGTCGCAATATAAAAAGCTAATGGGAACCCAATAAGTAAACAAAAAAAAGTAGATATTAGAGCTAGTATCAAAGAGTTTACAAAAGATCCAATGTAGTAATAATCACTAAATATATAAACATAGTTTTCAAATGTAGTATTGATCTTAAATCCATTATCAAAAAGAAAAATATCTTGATAAGGGGGCATCCCCCATTCTGATACCGAAATTGATATTTTAAAAATTATAGCTAATGGTATAAAAAAAAATAGAACAAGCCAAAAATAAGGACTAAAAACAAAATATTTTTCAAATAATTTATTTTTCAATTAATCCTCTAAAACCTTGATTGATTCACTTTCCCAAATACAAATGACTTTCTCCCCTTTTGGAAAATTATAATTTGAGTTGGAGTTAAAATTCTGATCTAAAACTGAAATTATCATATTTTTAATTTTAATTTCATAACGTGTAAAACTTCCCAAATATGATTTTTCTAAAATTTCTCCACTAAAGGAATTAAATGAACTTGTTTTCAAATTATTCATTGATTGTATTTTTATTTTCTCTGGTCTTAGTAAAATATTAGTTTTTGTATTTTTTAATTCTTTGTTTAATTTAAAATTTATACCTAAATCATCAGAATAAAAATTTTCATCTTTCTTATAAATCTCAATTATATTTGCAATTCCTATAAAATTGGCAGTATAAAGACTTTTAGGATTTTCATAAATCTCTTCAGGGCTAGAGCATTCCAAAATAAGACCATTCTTCATTATTGCCATTCTATCAGATAAGGACATTGCTTCTTCCTGATCATGGGTGACAAAAACAAATGTAATTTTTAGTTTCTTTTGGAGTGTTGTTAACTCTAATTGCGTTTTTGATCTGAGTTTTTTATCTAGTGCTGCAAGAGGCTCATCTAATAATAATAACTTAGGTTTTTTTATTAAGCACCTTCCAAGGGCAACTCGTTGCTGCTCTCCTCCTGATAATTGCTTAATTCTTCTATTTAATAAATGTTCAATAGATAAAAGTTCGGCAATATTTCTTACGTTTATTTCAATTTCTTTTTGGGTAAAATTTTCTTTTATTCCAAAAGCTAAATTATTAAATACGTTTAAGTGAGGAAATAGAGCATACGATTGAAACATATAATTTAATGGTCTTTCAAAAGGTTCAAGGTTTGTTATGTCCGTTCCGTCGAGTATTACACGTCCTGTATCTGGCTTCTCAAATCCGCCTAGTATTCTTAGTAAGGTAGTTTTGCCTGAGCCCGATGATCCTAAGAGACCAAAAAATTCAGATTTTGAAATATTTAAATTAATATTTTCTAAAACTTTGTTATCTCCAAATGATTTAGAAATATTTTCAATTACAAGAAAATTATTATCCATCTTAAATCAGCACTAATATTAATATATTAGTGCTGAAATGAAGTATATTTTTTAATTTGATTTAAATTTATTAAAATATTTAGTTGATAATTGTGCTTTTTTAGGTGAGTCAGCAGTATCAGCAAATAGCATACTTAAAGTTGCTTCATCTGGATAAATAGCTGGATCTCCTAAAATTTCTGGATCAACTAGCTCATTAGCTGCTTTGTTTGGATTAGAATACCAAACATAGTTTGTAATATCTGCAGCAACTTCAGGGCGCAAAATATAATTTATAAACTTATGTGCATTTAAAACATTTTTTGCATCAGCTGGAATTGCCATCATATCAAACCAAATTACAGTTCCCTCTGAAGGAATAGAATACCAAACTGGTTCTATTTCTTCGTAAGCAGCAATAAAAACATCACCTGACCATCCCATAGCTAGACAAATTTCACCATTAGCAAGATCGTCTATATATTGAGAAGAATCAAAATACCTAATGAAAGGTCTAATTTCCTGCAACATTGAAAGAGCAGCCTTATAATCATTTTCGTCTTCGGTGTTAGGATCTTTACCTACATATTTTAAGGCAATTTCCATTACTTCAGATGGTGCATCTAACATTGCTATACCACAATCTTCATATTTAGAAGCTATAGCTGGGTCAAATAAAACACTCCAACTAGTAACCTCATCTTCATCAACCTTATCAGTATTGTAACCAATACCGGTTGTGCCATACATATAGTTTACTGAATACTGACCGCCTGGATCATGTGCATCTATCTTTAATAAAACTTCTGGATCTAAATTTCCTAAGTTCGATAATTCAGATTTATCAAGTTTTTGAAAAACTCCAGCCTTGATTTGGTTTTCTAAAAAAGAACCAGAAGGCACGACAATATCATAGCCAGACCCACCAGCTAAAAGTTTAGCTTCAAGAACCTCATTTGAATCAAAAACATCATAAGTTACATCAATGCCAAATTCATTTTCAAAATTTTCAATTGTATCTTCGGCAATGTAGTCAGACCAATTGTAAATAAATAATTCTTCTTTAGCCTGAGCTGAAAAAGAAATTAAAACTAATAGAGATATAAAATACTTAAGCATTATTCCCCTCCTAAATAAAAATTACATTAAATAAAATAAATTAAAAATCGAGAATTTTTTTATATAGATCTGGCCTTCTGTCTCTAAAGTTACCCCATAATTTTCTATATTCTCTTGAAATTAACAAATCTAAAGTTGCAGTTATTATTCCTTCATCCTTATCATTCATACGATTTATTACATTACCAAGATGATCCAATATAAAAGAATTGCCATAAAAATTTAATTCAATATCAGCTTCGACCTCCTTCCCTATTCTATTCGAAGTTACTATAGGGATTTGATTTGCAGCAGCATGTCCTACCATTGTATTAATCCAATGATCCTTTGAATTTAATTCAGGCATGTGTGGCTCAGAGCCAATTGCTGATGGATAAAAAATTAAATCTGCACCTTTCAATGTTAATATTCTTGCACATTCAGGAAACCACTGATCCCAACAAATTGCACAGCCCACTTTTGCCAGAGGGGTGTCAAAAACCATAAAGCCTGTGTTGCCTTTTTCAAAATAATACTTCTCATTATAGCCAGGTCCTTCAGGAATGTGAGATTTATTATAAACTTCACTTATTTTACCGAAAGAATCAATCATAACTAGAGAGTTAAAAAACTTATTTTCCTTTTTTTGAAAAAAACTAATTGGTAATGAAATATTTTTATCTTTACAAATATTAGATAATTTTTCGAACATTGGATTAGAAGGAAAATCAATTGCAAGATTAAAAAATTTATCATTTTTTGTTGAACAAAAATAATAATCTTGAAATAATTCTTGCAGAAGTAAAATATCAACATTTTCATTTGATGCTTTTTCAACTAAACTAATTGCTTTATTTAAATTAGCGTCAAAGTCTCCTTTAATAGCTTTGAATTGTGATGTTGCTACTTTTACTTTCATATTTTTGGTACATTCATTGTTATACAATGAATATTTCCACCACCATAATTTACATTTTCTGTTTCCAACATCATAATTTCTCTGTTTGGGAATAACTTTTCAAAAGTTAATTTTACCTCATTATCTTCCTTAACATTGAATTTAGGTAAGATAATTTTATTTTTACTGAAATAGAAATTTATATATGAACTAATAATATTCTTATTATTAATCTTTTTTCTTTCAGGTAAGGGAACTTCAATTAAATCAAATTTCTGGTTAGTATCTTTAAAAAATTTAATAAGATCAGTTTTGTTTTTTTCTAATATTTCATAATTAGGATCTAATTTGTGAGTTGTGGCAATTAAATATTGATTTTTTCCTATCGGACATAATAAATTATCGACATGACCATCTGTATCATCCTCCATTAGTCCATTTTCAAATAAAAAAATATAATTTAAGTCAAACAAGAGCTTTAATTCTTTAATAATATATTCACTATTATGTTTTTGTTTTCTATTTTTATTAAATATTACATTTTTAGTGCTAAATAAATTTTTTTTATCATCATAAGTTATTGCTCCTCCTTCAATAACTAAGTCAGAAATTTTTGTTGGGATATTTAAATAGTTTGAAATAAATTTTGATATTTTATTATCATTTAAATAATCTGGATACTTGCCATAACCATTAAATTCAAAACTAATTGATTTTAATTTTTCATCTTCGATATAAAATATCGGTGCAATATCTCGCATCCAAGAATCATCTAATTTACACTCTACAATATCTATATTTTTATGATCAGTTTTATTTTGAATTTCATTAATGTCTTCTTTATTTGAAAATACAATTACATGCTCAGTTTTTGCAATTTCATTAATTACATTTGCAACTTCATCTCTAGCTTTATTAATAATTTTACCATAAAGATCTTTATTACATGGCCAAGCAATCAAACAATATTGGTGTTCATACCATTCAGGAATTAGTTTCATAAAATTTAAAAATATGTATAATTATTTCATGTCTAAAGATGAAGTAAAATTCACTGAAATGAAACATGGTGATAAAGAGGATTATGAACTTCTTGCTAATTTTGAAGATAAATTCATTGAAGGTACAGCTGATAGAATAGTAAGAGTGCTAGAAAGTTTAGACAATTCTTTAGGTGGCTATAAGGTATCTAGATTAGAACATTCTCTTCAAACTGCATCAAGGGCGTTACGTGAACAAGCTTCTGAAGAAATGGTGGTAGCTTCCTTATTGCATGATATAGGTGATGAAATTGCACCTCTTAATCATTCTGAACTTGCAGCTGCGGTATTAAAACCCTTTGTGTCTGAAAAGACAAGATGGATTGTAGAACAACACGGTTTATTTCAAGCCTACTACTATAATCATTATTATGGAAAAGATAGAAACCTAAGAGATAAATTCAAAGATCATGAATTCTTTAAAGACACTATAGATTTTTGTGAAAGATGGGATCAAGCATCATTTGATCCAAATTATGATACAATTCCTTTAAAAGAATTTGTTCCAATGGTTCAAAGAATATTCAATAGAACACCTTATAGAAATTTATAATTATTTTTTTAGCTTATTGATTAGTGTAAGGTTACCTGGATCAAAATTATTTTTATTTTCTTGAATAAATTTATCTATATCTTTTTGCTTTTCTAATTCTAATTCAGAAACTTTTCTAACATTTAAATCAACATACAAAGAACAAACCTCTGTTGTTGCTGCTCTATAACCTTCAAGTTTATGTGTCATTTCTAATTTATAAATTAATCTTTTTTTATCCCTATCAAGAAATAATAAATTAATATCTACTTCATCACCCTCTTTCACTTCTTTGTCATAAGTTGTGTGTGACTCTACGGCAAAAGTAGTTTTCTTCTCTGTTTTTGCAGAAGTTTCTCCCATATTAAATTTTTGTAAAAGAACTTCCCATCCAGCATCAAAAAGATGAATATAAAATGCCAAATTCATATGACCATTGTAATCGGTCCATTCTTTTTTTACTCTTCCTGAATTTAAATATATCTTCATTGTTTTTCTTTATTAATTCAAAAAATATAGTAGTTTAAAATAATGAATAATGAAGTAATAATTTCTTGTGCTGTAACAGGATCTGGTGATACAGCAGGTAAGCATCCTGAATTACCCATAACACCAAAACAAATTGCTGATGCTTCAATTGAAGCTGCCAAAGCCGGTGCAGCAATAGCTCATGTACATGTAAGAGAACCTGATGGCAAACCTTCTAGGAATTTAAGTTATTATAAAGAAGTGGCAGATAGAATTCGCTCCTCTGAAACTGATGTAGTTTTAAATTTTACTACAGGTATGGGCGGTGATTTTGAAGTGGGAACAGGTAAAGATCCTTTAAATCCAGTGGGAGCAAATACTGATATGATCGATGCATTAAGCAGATTAGAACATGTTGAAGAGTTATTGCCTGAAATTTGTACTTTAGACTGCGGCTCACTAAATTTTGGTGACTCAAACATGACTTTTATTCATACACCGATACAACTAAGAACTGCAGCAAAAAAAATGCAGGAGCTTGGAGTGAAACCGGAAATGGAAGCTTTTGAAATGGGTCACTTATGGTTTGCTAACCAACTTTATAAAGAAGGTTTAATTGATGGTCCTCCTTTTTATCAAATATGCCTTGGTATACCTTGGGGGTCACCAGCAACAACAAGCGCAATGAAAGCAATGGCTGAAATGGTACCTACTGAAGGTATTTGGTCTGGATTTGGAATAGGAAGATCTCAAATGCCTATGGCTGCACAAGCAGTTATTTTAGGAGGAAATGTTCGTGTAGGACTGGAAGACAATCTTTATTTAAAGAAAGGAGTTTTTGCATCAAATGCACAGTTAGTTGAAAAGGTAAGGTGCATTGTTGAAGATATGGGAGCTTCAATTTTATCACCACAACAAACAAGAGAAAAATTAAAACTAAAAAAACATTTTTAATTTGAAAAATATTGCTGTCATTGGAACTGGTGTAATTGGTACTGGCTGGATACTTAGATTTCTTGCTAACGGTATAAAAGTAAAAGCATTTGATAAAAATTCTCAGCAATTACATTTTCTAAAAGATGAAATAACAAGATCAAACTTAATTATTAAAAAATTATATAATACAAAAATCAATTTAAAAAATTTGGAAATCGTAGACAGTATTGAAGAAGCAGTAAAAAATGCAGATTTAATTCAGGAAAATGTACCCGAACGATTAACTTTAAAAAAAGATGTTATAAAATATATAAGTAAATATACACCCTCAAATTCAATAATTGCTTCAAGTTCATCTGGTTTACTTCCATCAGATTTACAATCAAAATGTATTAATCCAAAAAGGTTAATCATAGCTCATCCATTTAACCCTGTATATATTCTCCCTTTGGTTGAAATTGTCAAAGGTAGAAAAACTACAAATTTATATCTTAATAAAGCAAAAAAATTTTATCAAAAAATTAAAATGAAAACATTATTGGTAGAAAAAGAATTACCGGGCTTTTTATCTGATAGATTGCAAGAAGCTTTGTGGAGAGAGGGTTTACATATTATAAATGATGGATATGCTTCTACAAAAGATTTAGATGAAGCAATAACTTATGGTCCTGGTATGAGATGGGCTCTAATGGGAACTTTTTTGACATTTCACTTAGCGGGAGGAGAAATGGGTATGAAACATATGTTAGATCAGTTTGGACCAGCATTGAAGCTTCCATGGACTAAACTTAAATCTCCAAAACTAACAAAAAAACTTAAAGAAAAAATCATTAAAGGCACAAAAAAACAATCAAAGAATCATTCTATAAAAGATTTAAGTAACATAAGAGATAATTTCTTAATAGATTTGCTAGAATTAAAGAAAAAATATAAATTATAATTATGACAATAATCTCAAAATATGTAGCTTTAAAAAATTATATACCAACTGGGTTACCTAAAGAAGAAGATTTTGAAATTAAATCTAAAACTTTAGAATTAGATGAAACAAATAATATTCATGTTCTTAATTCATGGATATCTGTTGATCCGTATATGAGAGCAAGGATGACAGAACGTAAAAATTATAAACCACCCTTTTTATTAGGCGAGGAAATGGAAGGTTATGCAATTGGGTCAGTCCAAAAATCAAAAGATTCACAATTTAAAGAAGGAGATGTTGTTTTCAGTAATTTTGGAATGAGAGATAACTTCGTTTGCAAAGGCGGTGATTTAAAAAAAATAAAAAATTCCAATCTTCCATTGCAAACTTATCTTGGGCCTTTAGGAATGACAGGGCAAACTGCATATATTGGTCTTTTTAATCATGGGAATATACAAAAAGGACAAAGTATTCTTGTATCTTCAGCAGGTGGAAGTGTTGGTTCAACAGTTTGTCAAATTGCAAAAAATTTAGGATGCAAAGTATATGCTAGTACTGGATCAGATGAAAAAGTTGATTGGTTAAAAAATGAATTAAATGTTGATGTAGCATTTAATTATAAAAAAATTGATAACCTTGTTGTTCACTTAAAAGAAATTTGTCCTGAAGGATTTGACTTATACTTTGATAATGTAGGAGGTGATTTTTTAGAGTCTGCAATTTTTCGAATGAAAAATTTTGGAAGAATTATTATTTGTGGAAGAATATCTCAAATGAATTCAACTTCTGCACCTGCTGGACTAAAAAATATGGCTCACGTATTAGTAAAAAGATTAACTATAAAAGGTTTTTTAATTTTTGATCATGAAAACGATAATGAGCCTTTTGAAACTGATATGCGAAATTGGCTATCTGAAGGAAAAATAAAGTTTAAAGAAACAATTTATGAAAATATAGAAAATGCTCCAAAAGCATTTATAGATCTACTGAATGGTAAAAATTTAGGTAAAATGTTAGTTAAAATTTAGCTAAATTGTAACGTATGGTGATGTTCCTCGATATTTAATATCTAATTTAAGCTCTTTATCTATTGGAGGAAAAGCTCTTTGCTGACATTCCACTCTAGGACATATCCTACAAGAAACTCCAATTGGCATTTGTAATTTTTTATTATTTAGATCAATTCCTTCAGAATAAATTAGATCTTTAGCGTATTTCATATCACAACCTAAACCAATCGAAACAAAGCTTTTAGGCATTCCATGTTTTTCAATTCCTTTCTCAAAAGCTCTTGCGATACAAAAATATACTCGTCCATCTGGCATTTTAGATATTTGAGGATGAATTTTTCCAGGATTTAAAAAAGCAGTATAAACATTCCATCTAGGACAAGAACCTCCATGTCTTGGTATATGAATACCAGATAAAGAAAATCGCTTTGAGACATTTCCAGCAATATCTGTTTTTAAAAAATGAAATGGCACTCCTTCGTTTCCAGGTCTTTGAAGATTTGTTAATCTATGTGTAACTTGTTCAAAACTACAAGCATAATGATGCATCAAAATTTCTACATCATATTTATGTAATTTAGCACTCTTTAAAAAATCGTTATAAGGCATCATAAAAGCAGCAGCATAATAATTTAGTAAAGATAGTTTAAGCAAAGGTTCTACTTCTTCTGATTCGACGTTATTATCTTTAATAACTTTATTGATAACATCATTAGCCTCTAAATAAGCAACTTGTGATGCTAAATGAAAGTTTCTTGATGTATAAGTTAACATTTCAGAAAGATAAAAAATCTTTGAATTTTCATCAAATCTTTTAACTATTTTTTCATCTTCGTTTATTGTTACTATTTTAACTTCAATTCCATGTTTTTCTTTAAGATAAAGTGATAATTTAGATCCAGAACCAATGTTAGGTCCAGTTTCAAGACCTATTTCTTTTCTTAGATTTTCAGAACTTACTTCTAAATCATGAAAGTAATTTTTATTTTCTTGAAGAATATCTGAAACGATTTCTACAGGTAGTCTTGTTGGTTTTTCAATTTGATTTGCATTGACATCCATAGTTTCAAGTCGATTTTGCATATCTTCTTTAAAACTTTTAAAAGAATCATTTATTGTCAGTAATGCTTTAGCTATGTTAGGATTTGAACCAATAAAGTCACTTGTGTCGTGATTGGTTATCTTTAAATCATCAAAAATCTCATTGCTTAAAACATCCATTACATCTGAAAGAAGTCGTTTGCTAGATTCTGTTGAGAAGTCTTTAATTGATAAATCTAATTTATCAGCTGCTTTAATTAGTAAGGAAAGTGGTATTTTTCTTTTTCCACTTTCAATTAAATTTAAATAACTAGGAGATATGCCAATAGTTTTTGATAATTCAGCTTGTGAAAAACCTTTACTTATCCTTTGTTTTTTTAACCTTGGGCCAAAATTTATGTCAGATTCAATATTCATTTACAAAATTTACAAAAATAATAAATTCAAAGTAATTTTCTTTACATTAAAACTAAGAAAAACTCTAGTTTTTTTTTATTTTATTATGTATTTGTAAAATCTGTAAATATGAATAGTAAATTAACAGAAAATATTAATAACCAAAAAGAAAGCCTAGAGCAGAGTTCTATTGAGAATAAGGTTCTTGAAGGATCTATAGACTCAAATTATGACCTTAATCTTGCTGATGGTATTGAAGCATACTACAGCGAAAGATACGGTTGGACTCTTAGAAGAAAAACGATCTAATTAAATTAGATTTTATCTCTCTAACTAACGGTACTATTTATTTGGTCGTAAGCTTTTTCAGCAATCATAATAGTTGTTGCATTTAAATTGGCACTAACAATATCTGGCATTACAGAAGCATCAATAACTCTTAAATTTTGAATTCCATGAACCATTAGGTCTTGGTCTACAACTGAGGTTTTGTCCTCACCCATTTTATTTGTGCATGACGGATGATAGGCAGATTCAGATGTATTTTTAATAACTTCATCTAATTCATTTTGATTAGATACATTCTTCCCAGGCCTAATTTCTGTGCCAACATACTCTTTAAGTGCTTTTTGAGATAAAATTTTTTTAGCAATTCCTACACCTTCTCTCATTTGTTTTAAATCGTCTTCATGCTTAAGATAATTAAATTGTATTTTAGGATCATCTTTATAGTTATTTGTTTTAATTTTAACAAACCCCCTACTTTTTGGTCTATTTGGACAAACATGAAATTGAAAAGCTTCAAAATTAGGATTTTCTAAACCATGATTAATAACTAAGTAGGGAAAAAAATGAAATTGTAGGTTTGGGTGATTATATGATTTGTCAGATTTAACAAAACCTCCTAACTCTAAGTGTGAGTTTGCTAACCTACCTTTTTTAAATAAAAACCATTTTGATCCTTCTATTGCTTGATAGAGAAAATTTGTTGCTAAAGAATGTAATGTTTCATTTTTTTTAGATTTATATTGAATATACATCTCTAAATGATCTTGTAAATTTTCTCCTACCCCAACTAAATTATTAATTACTTCTATTCCCAAGCTTTTAAGATACGTTTCATTACCTATTCCGGATAATTGAAGAATTTTAGGTGAATTAATTGAACCAGCACAAAGTATAACTTCTTTATTGGCTAAATAATTATTGGTTATATTTTTTTTAATCGTTTCAACACCAATTGCAGTTTTATTTTTAAAAAGAATTTTTTTAACATCAATATTATTTATTATTCTTAGATTTTTTCTATTTTGGATTGGCTCTAAATATGCCTTAGCAACACTTTGTCTTACACCTTTGTTTATTGTTACATCAAAAGTTCCAAAACCTTCCTTATCAATACTGTTAGAGTCATTAAATATTTTATATCCAGCTTCTTGTGCAGCTTCTAAAACTTTTTTAAAAAGAGGGTATTTTTTATCTATGTTTGATTTATTTACTTTTAATGGGCCCTCTTTACCTCTTACATTACTATCATGAGACCAAGTTTCTAATTTTTTAAAAAAAGGTAAAACTTTTTCATATGACCAATTAGTTAAACCACTTGAAGACCATCTATCAAAATCCTCTTTATGACCTCTAGCGAAAACCATTCCGTTATGCGAAGAGCATCCCCCGATCATTTTACCTCTTGGACAATATAAAGATCTATTATTTAGAAATGGCTCAGGCTCAGTATAATATTTCCAATTATATTTTGGGTCATGCATTGCATATAGAAGAGCACTTGGCATATCAACTTTCCAGGTTTTACTGGATGGGCCAGCTTCTAATAAAATTACAGAATTCTTTGACTGTGAAGACAATCTATTAGCTAAAACACAACCTGCTGACCCTGCTCCAACAATGATGTAGTCAGCGTTGTTATCCACTAATTCATTCTTTCAGTATTTCCATCAACAGTCATGATTTGACCAGATACATTTTCTGAGGCATCGCTCAATAAAAATAATGCCATTGATGCAATATCTTCTTTTTCTACAAATGTGTTTAATGAAACCATTGACTCTAATTCTTTTCTTACTTGTTTATTTGTTGAATTAATTAGTTTAGCTTTTGCATTTATTACTCTATCCATTCTATCGCCATTAACAGAACCAGGACAAATTGCATTCACACGTATTTTAAATTTTCCTAATTCAACTGCTAATGTTTTAGTTAATCCAATTATTGCCCATTTACTTGATGCATATGGTGAACGTTGAGCAAAACCATATAATCCTGCAGTTGAAGATAAATTAATAATAGATCCTTTTTTAGCATTTTTTAAAAATGGAATAGTAAATTTTGTGAAATAAAAATGTGAACTTAAATTGGTTTTAATCGTGTTATCCCATTCATCTATTGAAATATTTTGAAGATACTTTGTAGGTCCTGCAATGCCTATATTATTTATTAATCCATCTATTTTTTTTAAGTTAGATAGAGATTTAAAATATTCTTTAATATCTTTTGGATTTGTGCAGTCTAAGTGTTTAGCAAATATTTTATTACGATATTTTTTGTTTAAATTTATTTTATCAATTTTTGATTTATTTATATCAGATAAATATACTTTTCCACCTGAACTGATTATTTTTTTTGCTATAGCAAAACCTAAGCCATCTGCACCAGCAGAAATAATATAATTTTTTTTACTAAGATTAATTTTCATTTATTGAATATTATCTATCTCTTTTTTAGAAATATATCCAATAGTTTTACCTTTATTGTCAGTAACTACTATTGTTAAGCTGTCTTCAAGAATTTTATTTTTAAAATTTTTTAGTTTTATATTTTGATTTACTTTGTAAATAGAACCTAATGTTAAATTATCTTTATTAAAATTGTTCTCAATTATCATTATATTTTTTGCCTCTAGATTATCTATTCTATTTTCTTTGCTAGAAAAAAAATTAAGTAAAAATTTAAATATATTCATTATTTAAAAAATAGATTTACTAGGAAGATCTTTTATTCAGAAGATTGGTTAGCCAATCAGGATCCATTTCTGGTACTGATGACAATAAAAGCTCTGTATAATCAGGATATGGTGGATTTAAAATTTTACTTTTCAAACCCTGTTCCACTACCTCACCTTGATACATAACAACTATTTCATCTGAGATTGCTTTAACTGTTGCTATATCATGGGTTATAAAAATATAAGTTACACCAAGATCTTTTTGTAATTTTTGGAGTAACTTTAATATTCCTTCTTGAACAATTTGATCTAGCGCTGATGTCACTTCATCACAAATAATTAAATCTGGGTTAGCCGCTAAAGCTCTTGCAATGCATATTCTCTGTTTTTGACCTCCAGATAATTCGGATGGTAATCTATCTAAAAAAGTTTCATCTAGTTCAATCATTTTTAATAATTCAATTACTTTTGCTTCTCTTTCTTTCCCTTTTATACCTTGATAAAATTCTATTGGCCTTCCTATTATTTCATCGACAGTTTGACGGGGGTTCATTGCAGTATCAGGCATTTGAAAAATTATTTGAATTCTTCTTAATTCTTCTTTTGACCTTTGCTCAAGTTTTGGAGACAATTTTTTTCCATCAAAAATTATTTCTCCTTTTAATTGAGGAAGTAAGCCTGTAATTACTCTTGCTGTTGTTGATTTTCCTGATCCACTTTCGCCAACTATAGCTACTGTTTTACCTTTAGGAATATCTATAGAAACATTGTGTAAGACCTTCGATGAGCCATATGCTGCATCAATATTTTTAATGGACAACATATAATCTTCATTTGTTTCTTCAGGCTTGATCAGTGATCTTACTGACCATAGAGATTTAGTGTATTCTTCTTTTGGGTTTGATAGCATATCTCTTGTTTCAGCTTCTTCAACTTCTTCACCGTATCGCAAAACTTTAATTCTATCAGCCATTTGAGCAACTACGGCTAAATCATGAGTAATATAAATTGCTGCTGTATTAAATTTGTCTACTATAGATCTCATAGCAGATAATACTTCTACTTGTGTAGTTACATCTAAGGCAGTAGTAGGTTCATCAAATATTATTAACTCTGGTCTTGGTGACATAGCCATAGCAGTCATTATTCTTTGAAGTTGGCCTCCTGATACTTGGTGCGGGTATCTATCTCCTATATTTTCCGCATCTGGAAGCTGTAGTGATTCATAAAGTTGCACAGCATCTTTTTTTAATACATCCGTGGTATTTATCTTTAATCTATTAGCGGCACTTATTGTTTGATCCATTAATCTATGAGCAGGATTAAAAGATGCAGCTGCTGATTGAGCAACATAAGATATTTTAGTTCCCCAAATTTTTCTCTTTTCAAATTCAGTTAGTTTAGCAAGGTCTATGCCATTAAAATTAATTTCTCCCTTTATAATCTTACAACCTGGTTGGGTATAGCCCATTGCAGCTTTACCCATAGTAGATTTTCCGGCACCACTCTCTCCTATTAATCCTAGTATTTCTCCTCTGTGTAAAGTCAAATCTACACCTTTTAAAATTTTATGCCATCTCTCATCTGAAAATCCATCAATATGGATATTTTTCATTTCAAGCAGGAGTTCTTTTGATTTATTTGACGTCATCTTTTAATCCGCTAGTAATGTAAAGATACCAATCAACAACAAAATTAATTGATACACAAAGCAAAGCAATTGCAGCAGCTGGAATTAATGGTGTTAAACCTGCTGTTATATCATATTGCGCATATTGAATAAGTATTGCATTTTCCCTCACCATTGATGCCCAATCTGCTGAAGGGGGTTGAATGCCAATTCCTAAAAAGCTTAGACTAGATATTGTAAAAATTATAAATATGAACCTTAAACCAAACTCAATAATCAAAGGTGAAGCTATATTAGGAAGTATTTCTCTGAAAATAATATACGATAAATTTTCACCTCTTAGCCTCGCGACCTCTACATATTCTAGAACAACTTGACCAACAGCAACTGATCTTGATATTCTAAAAAATCTAGTTGATTCCAAAATTCCTAAAATGACAATTAAATTAAAATTAGTAGGTCCAAAAACTGATAAAAGTATAAAAGTAAAAATCATTACAGGTATAGCCATAAGCGTGTCTACTATTCTACTTAATAGTTGATCTAAATACCTTCTATCCAAAGCGGCTATAATTCCAAATACTGTTCCAATTCCTAAAGCAATAAAAGTAGCCAATAAACAAATACCAATTGTATTTCTTGCAGCATAGATAATGCGAGAAAAAATATCTCTTCCAATTTGATCAGTACCAAATATATGGCCATCACCCCAAGGAGCATAAGCTACTGGGAATATTTCTGCTTCTCCATGTGGAGCAATTAAGGGAGCAAATATTGCAGCAAAAAAATATATGAATAGTACGATCATACCAAACCAAGCTGAGATTGGAGCTTTTGATAAGGCAATTTTTAATCTTTCTAATCTAGTTCTTCTTTTAATTAAATTTGCAACTTCACTTTTTGCAGAATAAGATAAATTTTCGCTCATTTTGGATATAGTAACCTTGGGTTAGAAATAATACCGATCAAGTCAGCAATTAAATTTAATATTACATATGTTGATGCAAAAATTAATGCACAAGCTTGAACAACAGGTAAATCTCGATTATAGACTGATCCGACCATCAACCTACCAATACCTTGATAGTTAAAAACATATTCAACAACAACTGAGCCAATCAACATATAAGCTAAGTTTATTGCAATTACTTGAGAAATAGGTGCCCAAGCATTTGGAAGTGCATGTTTAACAATTACCTCGTATCTAGAAGCTCCCGATAATTTTGCCATTTCAATATATTCACTTGATAAGATATTTATTATCGCTGACCTTGTCATTCTCATCATGTGACCCATAGTAATTAATGTCAAAGTAAAAACTGGAAGAGCAGTCCTATAAAATCTTTCAGCCAAAGTTGAAGCCTCATCCACATTAGAAATAGTTGGAAAAACTGGAAACAGTGTCGCTAGTAAAAGAATAAAAATATAGGCTGTAAAAAATTCTGGTGAAGATACGGTTACTAAGCTAACTCCAGTTGCTGACCTATCATAATAAGAGTTTCTGTATAATGCTGCTGAAATACCTAAGATTAAAGATAGAGGAATAGCCAACATGGCGGCAACCCCTGTTAAAAATAATGTATTCTTTAATCTTGGGACAATTAAACCAACAACCTCTCTAGACCTATCTCCTTGGTCCCCTTGAACTTTAGATCTTCCAGAGAAAGAACTACCAAAATCTCCTTGAAAAACATTTCCTAACCAATCAAAATACCTTGTTACTGGAGGTTTATCTAAACCCAATTCTGCTCTTAGAGCTTTTACTGCAGATTTTGTTGCACTTTGACCTAATATTTCCGTAGCAAAGTCTCCTGGTAAAAAAGAGAATGTACTAAATATTATTACCGAAAATGCAAAAACTGTAACGAGACCAAGACTAAGCCTTAACAAAATTGTTCTAAATATTGGATGAATTCTACTAATATTACCCTCCTTAAAGATACAATCTTAATTCTTAAAGTTTTGTCTAAATTAGGTCAACATGTAAGCTAAAATTAATAATTTATACGTTGAATTAAAACGTTATATATGTTTTTATATATTAACTTAAGTTTGTTTTTTGTTAAATTTCTAGAAATTATGAACAAAAATCATAGGTTTTTGTTCAATTATAAGGGAGGACAAATGAAAAATAAGAAAATAGACAAATACATTGAAGAACAGTCTTCAAAGCTAACAAAAGGGCTTATTGATAGAAGACAGTTTATGATGTCTGTCCTTGCTACTGGGGTCACGCTTCCAATTGCATTATCATTAGCAGATAAAGCAGTTGCAGCTACACCTAAAAAAGGTGGACATTTAAGATGGGGTAATAGTGCAGCAGATGCAACTGATACTCTTGATCCAGCAACTTATCAGAGCTCATTTATGCAAGCTACTGCTTGGTCATATCAGAACTGTCTAACTGTTGTTGATTCAGATCACACAATTGTTGGAGAGCTTGCTGAGTCAATTGAATCAGATGATGCTCAAACTTGGGTATATAATCTTCGCAAAGGTGTTGAATTCCATAATGGTAAATCAATGACAGCAGAAGATGTTGTGCTCAACTACCAGTATCATATGAATCCAGATACTGCTTCGGCAGCAGGTGGACTGTTATCTCAAATTGAAACAGTTTCTGCTGATGGAAATGACAGAGTTATTTTTAAGCTAAAAGGTGCAAATGCTGATTGGCCTGCAATAACTACTGACTATCATATTATGATTAAACCAACAAAAGATGGAGTTGTTGATGCTCAATCAACGATTGGAACTGGTCCATATATTATGGATGAATTCAATCCTGGTGTTGGTGCAAAATTTGGAAAAAGAAATCCAAATTATTTCAAAGGTGATAGTGTTGCACACTTTGATTCAGTTGAAGTAATTGGTATTAATGATCCTGCTACTAGACAAGCAGCATTATTAAACGGTGAAATTGACTGGATGAATGGTGTTGATCTTAGAACTGCTAATCTATTGACTAGAAATCCTAGTGTAGAAATTACAGCAGCTTCTGGTTACGCTCACTATACAGCTCCAATGAGATTGAACGTTCCACCGTTTGATAACTTTGATGTGCGTATGGCAATGAAGTTTGCAATTAAAAGACAGGAAATTGTTGATAAGATTATGCTTGGATATGGTACTGTTGGTAATGATCATCCGATCTCTACTGCTCACCCATATCACAATAGCGCTTTAGAGCAGAGAGAATTTGATGCTGATAAAGCTGCATATCACTGGAAAAAATCTGGTGTAAGTGGACCAATTGAAATTAGTACTTCAGAGGTTCCTTATGCAGGATGTACAGATGCAACAAACTTGATTGCAGCATCTGCCCAAGAATGTGGTATCGATCTTCGAGTTAAAAAAGAGCCTGAAGATGGTTACTGGAGTAACGTGTGGAACACAAAAGGTTTCAGTATGAGTTCTTGGGGTGGAAGACCTACAGAAGATATGATGTGGTCTGCTGCATTCACAGATGACACTGAGTGGAACGAAGCTGCATGGGGCAATCTAGTTCAAACTGATTCAACTGTTCGTTTCAATGAACTTGTTAGATCTGCTAGATCAGAACTTGATGCAGAAAAAAGAAAATCAATGTACTGGGAAGCACAAGCACTATGTAACTACGATGGTGGTGCAATTGTTTATGCATTTAACCAATATGTTGGTGCTGGTTCTAAAAAACTTGCTCACGGTGAAGATGTTGCTGGTAACTGGGAAAGTGACGGTAACAAACTTTCTGAACGTTGGTGGTTTGCATAAAATATTAATTTTCTTTGTGGCGCATTTAAATGCGCCACACTATTTCTACTAATCTTCCAAAAAAATGTTTTTAAAAAAAAAGAAATATCTCTTTGATGGAGGTTCTGGTCAAACTTTAATGGAAATGGGTTTAGAAACAACCGGCGATCTTTGGTCTGCACAAGCTTTATTAAATGAAAATAATCACTCAATGGTCGTAGATATGCATAAAAATTTTATAAATGCAGGCTCACAATTAATAGTTACCTCAAATTTTAGTGTTAGAAGGAGATTATTAAAAAAATACAATTTACTTGATAAATTTGAATTTGGAATAAGATCTGCTGGAACACTTGCTTTAAAAGCAAAAAATGAAAGTGATAAAAAAGTTATTCTTGCAGGCTCATTGCCAAATCAAGGTAATACATATTCTCCAGTACATTTTGAAACAGACGAAACAATGTTTAATTATTTTCATGAAATTGCAAAAATATTAAAAGATTACGTTGACATATTTTACCTAGATGTTTTGTGTTCAATCAAAGAAATAAAAATTGCTTTAGAAGCTTCAAAAGAATTCAATAAACAAGTTCTTGTAGGTGTGCACTTACGTTATGATGGAAAATTACCATCTGGAGAAAATCTAGATGAACTTTTTGAAACTATACAAGAATTTAATTGTTGCGGCATAGTATCAGCCTGCGTATCGCCTGAAATTGTTAATTTGAGTATTCCTATGTTCAATAAACAAAAACTTCCTTTTGGTTATAAAATGAATTTATTTAAACAACTGCCAACTAGTAATAAAGAAAAATTTAATTCAGAGGGCTTTGAAGGACATTATGATTATATTGATCCCGTTGAGTTACTTGGCACTAGGAAAGAAGAATTTGGGGAGGATAAATATAAAAAGTTTGTTTTAAAATCTTTAAATGAAGGTGTTACTCTAGTTGGTGGATGCTGTGAAGTAAAGCCACGACATATTGAAGCTATTAAGAATTTATTTTAAAATTTTTTTTTAATTATTTTGTGATAAGTTGAATATATTTTATGGGAGATTTAGTTAGTAATTACAGATTTGTTGTAAAGCCAGTTATTAAAGAAACTGGCAGATCTCTTGATTTGGCTAGACCCATGAAAATACATCCTCTTACTTATCAGGAATTACCACTCAACCCAGAATATACTAACTACGCTGATGGAAGATTTACACTTGAAAAATTATCTCATGCTACAGCAGATGAAATGTATTGGAAAGCTAGACAAGAAATAATCTTACGTCATACGGGTGAACATCCATACGAAATCTCTGGTCCAGATGCTGAAAATTTACTTCAACAAATATTTCCTAGAGATATTTCAAAAGTAAAAATTGGAAGATGCTCCTATCAATTTGCATGCTACCATGATGGAGGAGTGATTTCAGATGGATTGTTATTAAGATTAGAAAAAAATAAATTTTGGTTTGCTCAAGGTGATGGACATTTATATAGTTGGTACAAAGCTCATTCTAAAAATTTAGATGTTGAAATTAATGATCCAAACGTATGGGTCAGCCAAATACAAGGCCCTAAATCTCTAAAACTTTTAGAAAAACTAGTTGATCAACCATTAAAAAATAATTTTAATTATTTTGATTGGATTGAAACTTCAATTGCTTCAGAAAAAGTGATTATAAGTAGAACAGGGTTTACGAATGAACTAGGTTGGGAAATTTATTTAAGACCACAAAATGATTCAAAAAAAATCGGAGACTTAATATTAAGTAATGGTGAAGAAATGGGAATGATCTTAACAGCCTCACCAGGATTTAGATGTAGAAGAATTGAGGCAGGTCTCTTATCTGCAGGGAGAGATTTTACAAGAGATAGATCTCCATTTGCTGTTGGATTAGGAAAATTTATAGATTTTAATAAAGGAGATTTCATTGGAAGAGATTATTTGCTAAATGCAAGCAAAGATTGTTTAACATGGGGTATGAGAGTAGAAAATAGTTTTGCTGTAGTTGACTCTGAAATTTCTATTAATAATAAAAAAGTAGGCATTGTAACTTCAAGTACATGGTCGCCATTTCAAGTTTGTGGTGTTGCTATAGTTCATATGAACCATGTAGAATTTGGACCAGGCACAATAGTAGATGTCAGTTGTGATGATGGTAGTTTGCAAAAAGGTGAAATCTGCACTTTACCAATGTATGATGAGAAAGGTGAAATACAAAGAGGTTTAAAAGAAGATATTCCATCCAATCCAATACCTTGGAAGGGTATTTCAAAAAACTAATATATTTTGTAATAGAATTATAAATTATATTAGAATACAAATATTAAAATGAATGATCTCATTAAACCTAGCACAAAAATTCACACAATTGATGATGCAATAAGATTATCTAAAAAAAGATTACCAAAATTAGTCTTTGATTTTATTGATGGAGCATCAGGAGATGATAAACTTGCTGAAATTAATAGTACTGCGTTAGATCAAATTAGACTTGAACCTAAGGTTTTTAGAAATGTTGAGAATAGAAATTTAAGAAAAAAAATATTTGATTTTCATTTTGATTATCCATTTGGATTTGCACCAATGGGAATGACAAATCTTTCATGGCCTGAAGCAGATAAAATGATAGCAAAAGAAAGTGCGTATAATAATATTCCAACATGTGTTTCAATGGCTTCTAGTACTACGCTAGAAGATATGTTTACTTTTTCAGAAGGTCATTCATGGATGCAAATATATATTTTTCAAAGTGAAGAATTTATTATGGAATTATTAAAAAGAGCAGAAAATATTGGATACAAAGTTTTGATCCTCACTGTTGATGTTCCAATTCTTTCAAGAAGAGCTAGAGATGATAGAAATGGCTTTGGTTATCCATTTAAAATTGGCCCAAAACAATTTTTAGATTTTGCTCTACATCCTCAATGGAGCTTAACAACTTTATTTAAAGGCGCTCCACAACCAATGAATTATGTTACCTCTAAAAGTGGTGATCAAATTTTTAGACGAAAAGAAAGTAGAGGAGCAACTGATTGGAATACTCTAAAAAGGGTTCGAGACGCTTGGAAAGGAAAATTAATAATCAAAGGAGTAATGAATTCTGAAGATGCTTTGAAAATTAAAGAGGCTGGTGCTGATGCAATTCAAGTATCAAATCATGGTGGAAGGCAATTAGATAGTGCTACTGCTTCTATTAATGCTTTGCCATTAGTACGAAAAGCTTTGGGAGAGGATTTTCCAATACTTTTTGATAGTGGCATTAGAAGTGGTAGTGATATTTTACGAGCATTAGCTCTGGGAGCTAACTTTGTTATGTTTGGTAGACCTTTAATGTACGCCATTGGCGCAGATGGTGCAAAAGGTCTTCGAAGAATCATTAACTTAATTAAAGAAGAGTTAAGTACAAATCTTGGATTAGTGGGATTAACCGATATCAATGAAGTTGATAAAAAAATTATAGCAGAGAAATTTTTTAAGGATATAAAGTATTAAAATGGCAGATAAAAAGATTAGAGGTGGGGCATTAGTTGCAAGAGCTCTTAGAGATAAAGGTATTGATAATGTTTTTACACTTTCTGGAGGTTTTTGTAATCCAGCACTTGAAGGATTTATGGAGTGTCAAATTAATGTAATTAATTGTCCTCATGAACAAATTGCTGGTCATTTAGCTGATGGTCATACTAGAATATCAAGAAAACCATCCGTTTGTATTGTTGGACCAGAAGGTTTTGCGAATGCAGTGCCCTCAATGATGGAAGCATGGGGTGAAAGATCACCTGTTATTTTTATAACTGGATCAAGTAGCTTAAAAAGACAAGGAGCAGGAGGTTTTAAGGAAATAGATGATGTATCTATTGCAGCACCATTAACAAAATACAGTGCAAGTATAACTGATGGTGACAGAATAAGAGAGTTCGTAGATAAAGCTTATAGAATTGCAACAAATGGTTATCCAGGTGCAGTACATTTAAGTGTGCCAGTGGATATAATGTTTTCATCATTTGCAGATGATGCAGGTTTAGAAGAAAGACCATTTACTCAACAAAAAAAACCTTTAGCAAAAGCTTGGCCCGATCCTGAGAGTTTAAATGAAATATTTGATCTTACAATTAATGCAAAAAAAACAGTTTTTATTGGAGGTCATGGAGTTTGGTGGTCTAGTGCAGAAAAAAAATTAGAGCAAGCTGGGTTTGAATTAAATATTCCAATATTTAATATACCGTACCACCAAAAACTTTTAGGTGAAGAGGCAGATTCATACATGGGTCTGGCAGATATTCATCAATACCCACCATCAAAGATGGCTCTAAATGAATCAGATTTGGTTCTTATGATTGGTGCACGTCTTGATAATCAAATGAATTTTGGTAATCCTCCACTTTTTCCAAAGAGTACTAAGCTTGTTTGTATTAATGGATCGCATGAAGAAATAGAACTAAATAGAGCTGCAGATATTAACTTACTTTGTGACCCTGGAGTTTTTTTGGACAAACTCATAGAGTTAAAGAAAAACAGTAAATGGAAATTAAACAATCAATGGTTTGATAAGAATAAAAAAGAGAAAAAAAATTGGATTGATAAAACGTTAGATGAATTAAATAAAGAAACTGAAGAGACGAAAAAAAATGGCGGAAAAATTCATCCTCTTCAACTAGCTTTAGATGTTCAAGAAGTATTAACTGAAAATGATTGGTTAGTTATTGATGGTGGAAATACACATTTCTGGTCTGAGATCGCAATTAATATTGCTGGATCAAAAGGTAAGAAACTTGGAGGAATATTGCATCCAGGTACTTTCAGTATGTTAGGTGTTGGAGTTCCTTTTGCAATATCAGCGAAAAATCTTAATCCTAAATCTAATGTTGTATTAATAAGTGGAGATGGTGCATTTTTATCTGGTGGATTATCAATTGAAGCTGCATTTCAAGAAAAAAAACCTATTGTTGTAGTTATAGATAACAATGGAGGTCTTGACTGTATCTCTCAACAACAAGAAAGGTTATTTGAAAGTGGGAAACACTTTGCAACTGATTTTAGAGATATTCCATTTCATTCAATTTTTGAGGGTTTTGGAGGGCATGGAGAATTAGTTACTAAAAGAGAAGATTTAGCCCCCGCTTTAAAAAGAGCGTTAGATAGTGGTAAAACTGCATGTGTAAATGTTAAGGCTAAAGGCGTTATAAGTCCAATAGTTGCTGCAGTTAGTGATAAAAGAGATAAAGCATCTATAGAGTAGGTTATGGCAATTTTTTCTACACATTTACTAAACTCAATAGATGGTACGCATGCAAGTGATGTAGAAATTGTTATTTATAAAGTAAATAATAATAACAAAGTTGTATTTTTAGAAGATAAAACAGATAGCGCTGGAAGAATGCTTAAAGAATTTGAATTAACGAAAGAAGATTGTGAAAGTGATTATGAAATGATAATTAATTCTGGTAAATATTTTAGAAATACTAGTGAAATAATTAATTCAATCAGTGTTAAATTTAAAATGAAAGATCCTCTTAAAAAATATCACATACCTTTAATTGTTTCTCCAAATGGATACTCAATATGGTGGTCTAAATAAAATGAGTAATTCAGGATTAAACATGTCTAGACGCATTAGGAGGACTCCTTATACCGAGAAAGTAATTGAGGCTGGTGTAAGTGGTTTTACTGTAGTTAATCATATGCTTCTTCCAAAATCATATAAAGCAACAGTAGAAGAAGATTATTGGCACTTATCTAAAAATACTCAAATTTGGGATGTCTCATGTCAACGACAGGTTCAAATAATAGGAGAAGATGCTCCAAAATTAATACAACTCATGTCTCCAAGATCAATAAAAGATATGCCTATTGGTAAATGTTACTATTATCCAATGATAGATGAAAATGCAGGGATGATAAATGATCCTGTACTTTTAAAATTAAGTGAAAATAAATATTGGCTATCAGTTGCAGATTCAGATGTCCTTCTTTGGGCAAAAGGATTGGCTGTAGGAAGAAATTTTAAAGTTGATATTATAGAGCCAGATATTTATCCCTTAGCAATTCAAGGTCCAAAATCTGAAAAATTAATGTCATCAATATTTGGAGAAAAAATTAAAAAATTAAAATTCTTTCATTTTTCATTTTTTGAATTTGAAGGAACAAAGCAGATTATTGCAAGATCAGGATATAGCAAACAAGATGGTTTTGAGATTTATCTTAAAGGTTTTAGTTTAGGAAAAAAACTTTGGGAAACTATTTGGGAAGCAGGAAAAGATTTTAATATTTCACCTGGATGTCCAAATTTAATTGATAGAATAGAAGGTGGTTTATTATCCTATGGTAATGAATTTACTTTAGAAAATAATCCAATTGAATGTGGATTTGATAATTATTGTAAAAATTTATCTCATGATTTCATTGGAAAAAATGCACTAAAAAAAATATTAAAAAATGGAATAGAAAAAAAAATAAAAGGAATTACTTTTGACGGGTCCCCGACTCCTCCATGCTCAATACCTTTTCCTGTATATTCAAAAAATAGATTTCAAATTGGTAATATCACCTCTGGTATTTATTCACCGTTTTTAAAAACCAATATTGGCCTATCAATGGTTGATAGAGATTATTGGAATGATGGACAGGATGTTATCGTATTAACACCAGACAATATTGAGAGAAAAGGTAAAGTGTGCTCACTACCTTTTAATTATTCCTAAAATGAGTCATTCAATCGAATTAAAGTGGGAGTTAGGAGATCAAAAACTCGAATTTGGAAAATACTTAACTGATCACAAAGTAATACTTAACGAAAATGTATCTATTGATGCGGGATCATCTCCAGATTATGGAGGGAGTGAAACTAATATTAATCCAGAACAAAAACTTGCTGCAGCTGTAAGTAGTTGTTTTATGATGACGTTTTTAGCTTTAGCTGCAAAAATGAAATGGCCAGTCATTAATTATAAAGATAAAGCAATTTCGTATTTAGGAAAAAATGCAGAAGGAAGAATGTACGTCAACAAAATAGAGCTAAATCCAGCTATAGCATTTGAAGATAATTTTAATATTTCTGATGAAGAAATGAAAAAGATGAAAGAGAGATCACATAAGTATTGTTTTATCGCTAATTCATTATCTAAAGATGTTGAAATTCAAATCAATTAAATGAATTTTAATCAAATATTAACTGAAAAAAATAATAATATTTTTAATATTATTCTTAATGACCAGAAAAACCAAAATACTTTAAGTGAAAACATGATCAATGAATTAACATCAGCGCTAGATATTGCTGATAAAGATAATGAAGTAAAAGTAATTATTTTATCATCAAAAGGTAATATTTTTTGTGCAGGACATAATTTAAAAGATTTAAATTCACAAAGATTGCAAAATGATAAAGGTGAAAGCTATTTTAAAAAAATATTTCAAATGTGCTCTCAACTTATGCTGAAAATTAATAAAAATAATAAACCAGTTATAGCTATGGTTCATGGTATTGCTACGGCAGCAGGCTGTCAGTTAATTTCTAGCTGTGATTTAGCTTACTCAAGTAGCAGAGCAAAATATGCAACCCCTGGTGTTAATATTGGATTATTTTGTTCTACACCAATGGTTCCATTATCAAGAACTGTAGGGAAAAAGCAAGCAATGGAAATGCTTCTCACTGGAGATCTTATAGATGCAAATAAAGCATTAAGGATTGGTTTAATAAATGATGTCTTTGAAGAAGATAGTTTAAAAGAAAATGTATTTAAAATTGCTAAAAAAATATCGTCTAAATCTTCTAATACTATTAAAATTGGTAAAGAAGCTTTTTACAAACAAAAAGATATGAATTTAGAAGATGCATATACTTTTACTTCAAAGGTAATGACAGAAAATATGTTACATGATGATTCCAAAGAAGGTATTGAAGCTTTTTTAGAAAAAAGAGAACCAAACTGGAAAGAATAATTACTTCTTAAAATGGGTCTGGTTGAGATGGATTGGTAGCTAGCCAAGTAGATTTAGTCTGCATGTAACTTTGCATTCCCTCCCATCCATTTTCACGACCGTATCCTGATTGCTTGAAGCCTCCAACCGGAGATTGAGTAGATGCATTAAAATAATTATTTATATAAACAGTTCCAGCCTCTATCTTATCCGCTAAACGTATAGCTTTATTAGTATCCTTAGTCCAAATACCTGCTGCAAGCCCATAAATAGTATCATTTGCAATTTTAATTACTTCATCTTCATCCTCCCAAGTTTGTATTGAAGCTACAGGTCCAAATACTTCATTTTGAGCTAAATCATCTTCATTTGGAACATTGTCAAAAATAGTTGGTCCAATATAGTATCCTTCAGACTTTTGTTCTTTTCTTCCATCAATTAATAATTTTAAACCTCTTTTTTCAGCTGCTTCTATCTTAGATAAAATAAATTCATATTGCTCTTTATTTGCTATAGGTCCTATTTGTGTTGCAACATCATTTGGGTGACCAACTTTAGCCTTTTTAACAACTTCTAATAAATTATGAGTAAATTTATCTTTTATATCTTTATGTACTAGTATCCTTGATCCTGAAATACAACTATGGCCTGAAACTGGAAATATACCCGACACAACTCCATTTACTGATAAACTTAAATCAGCATCTTTGAATATAATTTGTGGTGATTTACCCCCTAACTCCATAATAATAGGTTTAACATTTTTGGATGCACTTAAACTTGCTGCACTCCCCCCTTTTGTTCCGCCTGTAAAACTTATCATCCTAACATCTTGGTGTTCAATAAGAGGCGCTCCAGTTGTAGCACCAAAACCAGTAACAACATTTATCAAACCTTCTGGAAGATCAGCTTCTTCTAAAATTTTCATTAACTCTAATGTAGAGCATGATGCTCTTTCTGAAGGTTTAATTACAACAGTATTGCCTGCTGCTATTGCCGGTGCTAATTTCCAGATTAATGTTCCAATTGGTGAATTCCAAGGAAGAATAAGTGCAACAACTCCAAATGGTTCCCATTTTAAATAATTATGCATATTTGGAACCTCTGAAGGTATCAATCTACCTTCATACTTGTCACACATGCCTGCATAATAATAAAAACTCTCAGTCTGCCAGCTGGTTAAAGAAGGAGTGATATTTTTGGGAAGTTTGCCGTTATCTTTAGTTTCTATTTGCCCAATACGTTCTGCATTTTTAGCAATAATATCTCCAATTCTTGTTAATGTTCTCGCTCTTTCTGCTGGATGCATTTTACCATAAGGACCATCATAATAAGCCTGTTTAGCAGATGATACCGCAAGATTAATATCTTGTTCATTACAATCAGGGATCTTTGCCCATACTTTTCCTATAGACGGATCCTCACTTTCAAAATATTTTTCAGAAGAAGGTTCATGCCATCGATTTCCTGCATAAAATTTGTAAGTTTGAATTTCAGACATAATTTATTTAAACTTAAATATTTTCATTGGTCAACTTATTTGTGATTAATTAATTTTTTAATATCATATCTGATGCTTTTTCTGCTAACATAATTACAGATGCATTTATATTTCCACTTATCATATCTGGGAAAGAAGAAGCATCTACTACTCTCAGATTGTCTATTCCTCTAACTTTAAGCTGATTATCAAGTACAGCCATTTTATTATTACTTGAACCCATCGCACAAGTAGATGCAGGATGATGACCTGTTTGTACATGATTTCGAACTGACTCTTTTAAATCTTCGTCACTTTTGATTTTTTTTCCTGGAAGTAATTCTTCTGAAACAATTTTAGCTAAACTAGGTTTTGACAATACTTCTCTTGTATGCTTCATCCCTTCTATCATATCTTCCATATCAGATGGATCGATGAACCAATTTGGATTTATATTAAGTTCATCATTAGGATTTGAGCTTTTAAGTTTTACATTTCCTGTGCTTTTTGGTCTTAGTAAATTAATTTGAAAGTGTAATCCTGGAAAAGCTTTTTTACCTCTAGAAAAAAATAATGAACCAAAATTTAATAAATTATCTAAACTCATAGACCAGTTATCTTTTTCTTCTTTAAAACACATAGGTGTCATAAACACTTGTATTTCAGGCATATCTTTTTCTCTTATTGCATGAAATAGATTTGTTGACCAAAAAGGAGCTGCGGCTAATCCTTGTTTAAATAAAATATATTTTAATCCCACAATAATAGCTCTATCGATCCTTTGATATTTAGAGAAACTTAAATTGTTGTTTTGAAAAGCCCAATTCATTGGCATAACAGGATGATCGTGAAGGTTTTCACCTACTCCAGGTAAGTTAATTAATAATTCTATATTTTTTTCTTTTAAATGTTCTTCTGGACCAATTCCTGACAACATTAAACATTTAGGACTACCGAATGCTCCTAAAGATAATATTACCTCTGATGATGCATAAACTTCACCATTTGATAAAAGTAATCCTTTAGCTTTATTTTTCTCAATTAAAATTTTTATTACAGATGTATTTTTATAAATTGTTAAGTTGTTAGGTTTAAATTTCAAATAAGCTTCTGCAGATGATTGTCTTTTTCCCTTCCATACTTTAACATCATATCGGCCTACTCCATTGAGATTACCATTGTAAAAATCATTATTAATTTCTGCCCCAGCTTCAACACATGCATCAATAAATGCTTTATCGATAGAATTGTAATTACCAGCTGGTGTAAGCTTTAAAGGACCTGAATGTGAGTGATATTCATTTTTTTCTCTATGAAAAGCTGAAGCAGATCTTTTGAAATATGGTAATACGTCATTATATGACCAACCCTCTAAGCCCTTTTGTCTCCACCTATTAAAATCACCTGGAGCGCCTCTCATATAAATCATACCGTTTAAAAGAGAAGATCCACCTAGTCCTTTACCTCTAGGGTATAAAATTTTTCTATTATTTAAAGAAGGTTGAGGTATTGATTCAAAACCCCAATCAAATTTAGGGTTTCCAAAAATGTATCCGTTACCACCGGGCATTTGAGTGAATAAACTTTTTCCTGACCCCCCTGCTTCTATCAGTAATACCTTTATATCTTTATTTTCAGATAATCTTGAGGCTAATGTACAGCCAGCAGAACCTCCTCCTGCTATTATATAGTCAAATGTTTTTTTCATTTTTAAAAAATATAAATTATACTAATAATTAATTTATAAGTAAACTCGAGTAAATTAAATATGAATAATTACAAAGATTGGATCGGAAAGAAAATTTCAAGAAGTGATATTATTACTCCTCGATTAGTTGATCATTTAAAAAAAACAATTGATCAAAACTGTTTAAGTGATCAAACTGTGCCTGAGGGAATTTTTTTATGTTTATGTCCAGATGTATCTTCAATAATTGATCTAGACAAAGATGGAAATACAAAATTAGGAATTTTCTTACCTGAGTTACCTTATAAAATTAGAATGTGGGCTGGTGGTAAAATAAAAATATTTGATGAATTTGAAATTGGATCTGAAATTAAAAAAAATTCAACAATTTCAAGTATTGAATTTAAAGAAGGTAGATCAGGCAATCTATGCTTTGTAAATATTAATCATGAATATTTAAATAAAAATAAATTAATAATGTCAGAAGATCAAACTGCTGTTTATAGAGAAAAAATAAATAAAAACTCCATTACTCCTAAAATAAAAGACGAATTAAAATTAATTGATAAAGTAGAAATTTTTAGTTCATCAACTTTGCTATTTAGATATTCTGCTTTAACTTTTAATGGACATAAGATTCATTATGATAATGATTATACAAAAAATTATGAGGGTCATATGGGATTATTAGTCCATGCGCCTCTTCAAGCAACTTATCTTTTAAATCTTGCAAGAAAAAACGAGATTGATTTCAATTCTTTTGAATATAAAGCTACAGCGCCTCTTGTATATAACAATAATTTTTTTGTAGAAATTGGTGAAAATCGAGATGATGAAATTATTGGAAGAATTCTTAATGAAAAACAAGAAATTACAATGATTGCAAAATATAAAAAATGAGTTTTCATAAAAAATTTTGTAATTGGGCATCACAAAAAAAAATTAATATCAATAAGGTAACTTATAAAAGAGCAGAAAATGCATTCATAGATACCCTAGCTTGTATATTATCAGGTGTTAAAGAAAAACAATCAAAGGTTGCCTTAAAATACTGTCTAGAAAATAATTATTCAAAAACCATTAAGATATTTGGTGGAGGAAAAAAATTATCTATTTCTGCAGCATGTTTTTTACATGGAGTCAGATCAGCGTCTATAGACTTTGATGATTACGAATATGTTGCAGGATCTCATCCTAGTGCGCCAATTTTTTCAGCTCTTATATCTATTGCTCAAATGAAAAACATTTCAATTGAGGAAATATATCAGGGATGGGTAGTAGGATATGAATTAATTATAAAATTAGGACAAGCACTAAGCTATGATCATTATTATAAAGGATGGCATTCAGCAAACACAATAGGTGTGGTTGGAACGGCTGCAGCAGTATCTAAAGTGTTAAAATTAAATGCAGATCAAATGGCAAATGCAATTTCTATTGCAACAAGTTTTTCATCTGGTTTAAAACAGCAATTCGGCACAGATATAAAAGCTTTTCATGTAGGGTTTGCCTCTCAGGCAGGGGTACAGTCAGCCTTACTTGCAAAAAATGGAGGGACAGCTAATCAAGATATTTGGAATATTGAGAGAGGATTTATTGAATTGTATGGTAGTAAATTTTCTAAAAAATTAAATAATAATTTTAAAAGATCAGATTTAGGAAATGCAATAATTAAATTTCCAAATTTCATTAAGTTTTGGCCAGTTTGTAGTTATTCACAAAGAGTAATACAAGGAGGATTAATTTTAAATAAAAAAATTTTTATAAAAAAAAATATTAAATCTATTACAATTGAGTTTCCAGAACCTTGGTTCAGAGTATCAAAATTTCATATACCTAAAAATTCTACTGAAGCTAGATTTTCATTGAGTTATTGTTTAGCAACTGCTCTCATTAATGGTAAATTTGATTTAAGTAGTTTAAATATTTCCAAAAATAAAAAAAGTTTAAATTTGGTTAAAAAAATTAAACTAGTCACTTACAAAGTGCCAAATAATTTTGAAGATTATGACCCTAAGTATCCTGATATAATTAAAGTAATAATGAATGATGGAAGTATATTGATTGAAAAAATATCACATATTAAAGGAGGGAAAAATAACCCTTTAAAAGACGAAGATATTGATAATAAATTTTTAATGTGTGGAGGTAAAAAAAATACTTTAAATAAAATAAGAAATCAAAAATATAAGAAGAAAAATTTAAAAGAAATAATTTTTTAATTTAGCTATTTTTTCTTTCTCTGTAAGCTATAAATATTCCGGTACTAATAATTATTGTTCCCCCTAAATAAATACTTAAAGTTGGAACCTCAGAATAAATTAAATATCCCATAAATCCTACAAATATAAAAGATGAGTATTCAAAGGGTGAAGTAATTGCAACATCTGCGTATTTAGCTGCTTGAGACATAAATAAATGTCCTAGTGATCCCATCACGCCTAAACTCATAGCAAAAATTAATTGAATTCCATTTGGCATAATAAAATTATCAGGGAAAAATATTATTGACGTAATTAATAATGCAAAAGAGTAATAAAAAACAATTGCAACACTGGAATCAGTACTCATTACTGATCTAGTTGATAAATAAACGGAAGCCATAAAAGCAGCAGATATTAGAGGATAGAGTGTTTCTAATTTGAACAAATCAGTCCCAGGTTTAACAATAATTAACACACCAATAAAACCAATTAATATTGCAGTTGTTCTAAAAATCCCAATTCTCTCGCCAAGTATTGGTACAGCAAGAAAAGCAGCAATAATGGGAGCAGAATGTGCAATAGCAATATTCTCAGATAACATTAAATGATTAATTCCGTAAATATAGAATACAACACAAGCAGAAGCAGAAAGAGCTCGGATAGCATGCCCAACTGGTTTTTTAGTTTTTAACTTATCAAACCCAAAATACATTGCTAAAAAAGTTGCAATGATACTTCCACTTAGTGCTCTGAAGAATATTGATTCCCATACAGGGAAATGAAAGCTTAAATATTTATACGTGATATCATTTATACTGAGACAAAACATGGACAATAACATGAAAGTAATTCCCAAGAGATTATTATTTTTCGATTTCATTAATTTGTTAAATATACTAAGATAATTTATTCAGATATAAATATTTCAAAATGAGTAGTAAATATAATGTAAAAAAATTAGAAAAAAAGAATGACCATTTAAGTATTTTGTGGAAAGATAATTTTGAAAGTAAATTCCATTTTATGTGGTTAAGAGATAATTGTCCAACAGCAATACATCCTACTGCTAATATGCGAGTCTTTAATATTTTAACTGTTAGTAAAAATATATTTCCTAAAAAGTATAAAATTGAAAAAAATAAACTCAATATTGATTGGAGTGAAGGTGATCATAGTAGCATATTCAATTTAAAATGGTTAAGAGATCATTGTTATACCGAAATAAATAATCGAAAATATAAATCACCTTATGTTTTTTGGGATGGTAAATTAAAAAAAAATTTAAAGAAAATTATTGTTGATCATAATAGTGTAATAAAAAATGACAAACATTTAAGTAAATGGTTAAATTTACTTCATACTTATGGTTTTGCATTAATCAAAAATGCCCCAACTAGCAAAAAATCAGCATTCAAAATATTAAATAGAATAAGCCATCATAGAGAAACATTTTTTGGTACACCATTTGAAGTAATTAATATTCCAAAGCCAAATAACACCGCTTATACGGCAGATGCATTAAGAAATCATACCGACTTACCTTATTTTGAATATGCTCCTGGTTATCAGTTTCTCCATTGTTTAGTAAATGAAGCTAATGGTGGATTATCATCTGTTGTAGATGGTTTTGCAGTTGCAAATTATTTAAAAAAAAATGAAAAAGAAGTTTTTAATATTTTAACAAAAACTCACGTTAAATTCAAAGATACTGATTATACTCAAAAAGCTGTCAGAATTCTTCATTCACCAATAATAACACTTACAAAAGATAATGATTTCAATGATATTAGATTTAGTATGGCTGCAATGGGAGCAGTTGATATTGATCCAAAAAAAATGAAAAAATTTTATGATGCTTACCAATATTTTGCTTCATTGCTTCAAAACAAAAAATTTAAAATTGATTTTAGATTAGAGGCAGGTGATATATTTTGCTTTAACAATAGAAGAGTATTACATGGGAGGACTGAATTTGATCCAAACTCTGGGAATAGACATCTTCAAGGATATTATATTGAAAGAGATGAAATAATAGGAAGATTAAATTATTTTAATAATATTAAAGTTTAGATCATTCCCATCCACAGATAGTTTTAATTTCTAAATATTCTTCTAGACCCCAATCACCTCCCTCTCTTCCATTACCAGATTGCTTATAACCCCCAAAAGGAGTTCCTGGATCAGCTGTATTTCCATTTATATAAACACCTCCTGATCTAAATTTTCTTGCAACTCTTTTTGCCTTCTCTTTATCTTGAGTTTGCACGTAGTTACCTAGTCCATAGGATGTATCGTTAACAATTGATACAGCTTCATCTTCATCTTCAAATGGAATTATAGAAAGAACTGGTCCAAAAATCTCTTCTTTTGCTATTCTCATATCATTAGTTACATCTGTGAAAATTGTTGGCTTAACAAAATAACCTTTATCAAGCCCGTTTGGTTTTTCAGGACCTCCAGCTACGAGTGTGGCACCCTCTTTTATACCACTATTAATTAGATCAATAATTTTATCATATTGTGTTTTAGAAATAACTGGACCGATATGATTTCCACTCTTAGAAGCAATATCAACTTTAATATTATTTGCTTCATTAGCCGCCTCTTCTATTGCTCTTTTATAGATTGATTTTTCAACTAGCATTCTTGTTGGTGCATCACAAGATTGACCAGAATTACTCATGATATTCCTAACACCTTCTCTTACTGCTTCTGGATGTGAATCACTAAAAACAATATTACCCCCCTTACCTCCTAATTCTAAACAAACTTTTTTAATAGTATCTGCAGCATTTTTAGAAATAAGTTTTCCTGCTCTTGTTGATCCAGTAAAGGAAATCATATCAATATCTTTATGTGAGGATAGATCAGTTCCAACACCTGCTCCATCACCATTTATTAAATTAAAAACACCTGAAGGAAAACCTGCTTCATGTATTATATCTGCAAAAAGTACTCCTGATAAAGGTGCTATTTCAGATGGTTTTAATATCATTGTGCAGCCAGTTGCTAATGCTGGAATTACTTTCAAAGTAATTTGATTAATTGGCCAATTCCATGGTGTTATTAATCCACAGACTCCAATTGGTTCATACACAATATAATTATTTGATTTATTATTAAATTTAGTTTCGAATTCAAAATTTTTTAATCTTAAAATAAAATCATTTATATGGTCTGCTCCTGAAGCAGTTTGTGCTGAAGAAGACCAATCTAATGGCGCTCCCATCTCCATAGACATTGTTTCTGTAATTTCATCCCATCTATTTTTATAAATCTTGAGTAAATTTTCTAGTAAACTAATTTTTTCATTTTTATCTGTCTGACTCCACAAAAGGAATGCTTTCTTTGCAGCACTTACTGCTAGATCTACATCTTTTTTAGATCCTAAAGAAATAAAGGCGTAGGGTTCTTCATTAGAAGGATTAACAACCTCAAAATCATTCTTTATAATTGGATTAACCCATGTACCATTTATATAAAATTTTCGTTTATCAATCATTATTCAAAGATATTTTTATTAAATATCCATTTATTTTTTTTTATATTAGAATAAAAGAATATACGATAAGAGAAAAAATTGACACTAGAAAATATTAAACTTGATATAGATTACGTAAGATCACAATTCCCAGCTTTTAAAGATCCTCTTTCAAAAGATTGGTCTTTTTTTGAAAATGCGGGGGGGAGTTATGTTCCAAAGAATGTAATTGATAGGTTAACTGAGTTCATGACCGCTACTAAAGTACAACCATATGCTGAATACCCAATGTCAAAAATAGCCGGTAATAATATGGATAAGGCAACTGAATTATTTGCAAAAATGATAAATGCTAAAAATAATGAGATTTTAATTGGAGGATCTACTTCTATAAATTTATATGTATTATCAAATGCTCTAAAAAAATATTTATCTCCAGGTGATGAAGTAATAGTAACTAATCAAGATCATGAGGCAAATATTAGCCCATGGAGAAGATTGAGTGAAAATGGTGCTAAGATTGTTGAGTGGAAATTTAACTTATCTAACCATGAATTAGAAATATCTGAATTAGAAAAATTGATTACTTCTAAAACTAAAATTTTAGCAGTAACTCACTGCTCAAATATTGTTGGATCAATAAATAATTTAAAAAAAATAAGCGATTTGGCACATAAAAATAATATAATAATTATTGGTGATGGAGTTTCATATGCACCCCATGGTTTTCCAAATGTTAAAGAGCTTGGTGTAGATTTCTATACATTTAGTCTTTATAAAACATATGGACCACATCTTGCTTTATTATATGGGAAAGAAGAAATATTAAGAGATTTACCTAATCAAAATCATGAATTCTTAAAGAATCAATATCCTTACACAATAAATCCAGGGGGTCCAAACCATGAGGAATTAGTATCTTTAATTGGAATATACGAATATTATGAGAATTTATATAAACATCATTTTGATGATACAAATTTAGGTATTCTTCAAAAAATTGATAAAATTAATAATCTAATTTCAAATCATGAGGAAATTATTGCTAATCCAATATTGGACTACATAAATAAGAGAGAGGATTTAAGACTAATTGGTAAAAGTACAATTGAAAATAAAAATAGAGCTCCCACAATATCATTTACTTCAAAAAAGAAAAGTTCCAAGGAAATAAGCAATTTTTTGATAAAAAATAAAATTGCAACCAGAAATGATAATTTCTATGCTTGGAGATGTCTAAACCATTTAGGTATAGATAATGATGATGGTGTTGTGAGAATTAGTTTAGTTCACTACAATACTAAAAAAGAAACAGAAAAGTTAATTAAAGTTTTAGAACAATTTTAATTACTAAATTTTTTCGTCAGCCCTATATTTGAAAATTATATAAACTAGGAATAATAGGACAAAATTAAAAAATGTAAATTCAGGGCCTATAAAAATGTAAGTTATCAATCCAACTATTGAAAAAAATACTTGTAATAAAATTAAAAAAAACAGTATTTGAATTTTACTATAATTATTTTTTATCAAAGTATGATGTATATGATTTCTATCAGGCAAAAAGGGATTTTGCTTATTTATAATTCTTTTTAATATTACACTTAATAAATCATAAACAGGTAAAGTAACACACCAAATAACCAAAATTGGATTAAAATATTCTACATTACTACTCGTAAAATATATTAAGCATAAGGATAATATAAAGCCAAAAAATGTACTTCCCGAGTCTCCAAGAAAAATTTTATATTTAGAAGTAAAAGTATTAAAGATTATAAAAATAAATAAATAAACAAGAATTAGATAAAAAAATTTCCAATTAATTTCTGAATTACTTATTAAGCTAAAGAGTATAATATTTAAGAAAGAAATTGATACTGTACTTGCACATACTCCATCAGATCCATCAATAAAATTTAAAGAATTTGTTAAACCAGCAATACAAATAAAAGTTAGCACAATTCCAAAAAAACCCAGTTGAATATTTTGGAAATAATTAAAATTGCTTAATTCTTCAACAATTATTCCATAATCAATTGCAATCAAAATAATTATTGATTGAAAAAAAAGTCTGTATGAAAAATGAATATCAAATATATCGTCTATTACCCCTATGACTAAAATAAGCATAGAGCAATAAATTATAAAATTGAGATTTGGGTCATCAATAAAAAAAAGAGCAAATAAATAGATTGATACTCCTCCAGTTATTCCACCTATCAATGGAATATTTCCCTTATGTTGTTTTCTAAAATCTGGTTTATCAATTAAACCAATTCTATTTGACAAAGAATATAAAACAGCTCCAAAAACAAGAATAAAGATTGGATAAAATATAAAAATAGTCATTATTTATGAAATTGTTATTATTATTGATATATACTATTTCTATAAAAGTATGTTAATTATTTTTTTATTCTGTGTCTCAATATCAATTCCAATTTTATTGATAAGCGGTCCAGCTTTACCAAATATAGCTATTGCATTATTGGCATTTACTTCACTAAATAAAAATTTTATAAAATTTTTTTATTTTAAATTTTCTAAAACATTAATTTTTATTTTCATTTTTTTTTGTATTTATATAATTATAAGATCATTTCTGAGTAACCATATAATGCTCAGTTTAGAAGCCAGTTTATTCTATTTTAGATTTATGTTTTTCAGCTTAGGAATTTATTATTTGTTAGATAAATTTAAATCAGTAATGATAAATTATTCATTTATGGTAATTTTTTTATGTATTGGTATCGTATCATTAGATGCAGTTTTTCAGTTTTTTATTGGGTATAATTTTTTGGGCATGCCTGTATATGCAAATGATGGTAGAATAAGTGGTATTTTTAATGATGAATTAATATTAGGATCTTATATTGTAAGATTACTGCCAATACTAATTGCTCTATATTTTATAAAATATAATAATCAAAAAAATATTAACCCAATTTATATTTATTTATTTTTAATTATTACTACATTTACAGTACTAATTTCTGGGGAAAGAGTTTCAATTATTTATTTATTTTTTATATTAATAAATATTTTTTTTATTTCATCTAATAAAAAAATTTACTTTATTATCTATTCTTTATTTTTCACTGTTATAATTTCAGCTATCTATTACACGCCATCTTTAAAAGAGAGAATAATTGATAGGACAAAAATGGATATGGGTATTTATTCTGAGAAACTAGATCTTCAATTCTTCTCTGATACTCATGAACAGCATATATTAACATCAATAGAAATATTTAAAAAAAATATTTTTTTTGGATCTGGACCAAAAACATTTAGGGAGGAGTGTAAAAAATTTAAAAATAATTATTTTCATGGGTGTAGTACCCATACACATAATACATATATTCAACTACTATCTGAAACTGGGCTAGTTGGAACAATACCTGTGATTATTATTTTTTTAATTATTTTGAATAAATACTTCAGATATATTATTGATTTATTTAGAAAAAATAAAAAAATTAATAACATTCATATTGCAAAAATTTTTCTTTTGGTTTCATTTGTAATCAGCTTAATGCCTTTATTGCCTAGTGGAAATTTTTTTAGTAGTTATCTAAATATTTTTTATTACCTACCTTTAGGATATTATTTTTATATAATAGAAAAATAAATCTTGATTTTAAAACTAGATATTTACTACTTCAGTATTTTTTTTAAAAGTATTTTTAATATCAAAAATTGTACCTTTATTTTTCTTAAATTTGATAATATTTCTGATCCCTAAATTTATAAATTCATTATGTGCAACAGTTAACAAAATAATATCGTAATAATTCTTCTTTGGATAATTGACGAGATTAAATTTTATATTTTTTTTATTAAAAATTTTAACATATGGATCATAAACATCAATATAACCAAAGTTTTTATTTAATAATCGGATTATATTTATAACCTTAGAATTTCTAACATCATCTATATTTTCTTTAAAAGTAAGACCTAAAATTAAAATTTTTTTTGAATATCTTTTACTTTTATTTATATTTAATTTTTCATAAATACTATTAACATAAAATTTAGGCATAGAGTCATTTGTATTTCTTCCTGATAAAATTACTTTAGGAGTGTAACCATATTTTCTTGAAATATATGATAAATAGTATGGATCAACTCCTATACAATGACCGCCAACCAAGCCTGGTTTAAAATTAAGGAAATTCCATTTAGTCTCAGCTGCTTCAAGAACTTCATTTATATTAATATTCATTTTTTTAAAAATAATCGAAAGCTCATTTACAAAAGCTATGTTAATATCTCTTTGAGAATTTTCAATTACTTTAGCAGCTTCTGCTATCTTAATATTTAAAACTGGAAAAATACCTGCTTTAATAATTGTTTTATAAATAAAGTTTACAATATTTAGAGTTTTTTTATTTGATCCCGATGTAATTTTTTTAATATTTTTTAATGAATATTTTTTATCACCTGGATTAATTCTTTCTGGTGAATAACCGCAGAAGAAATCTTTGTTATATTTTAAGTCAGAATTAGACTCAATTATAGGAACACAATAGTCTTCAGTAGTACCAGGATAAACGGTAGATTCAAAAATAATTATATCATTTTTTTTTATTATAGTTGAAATTTGCTCACAAGCTTTTTGAAGAAATGATAAATTAGGCTTTTTATTACTATAAATAGGAGTAGGTACACAAACAATAAATATATTACATTTTTGTAACCGTTTAATGTTATCATAAACACTAATTTTATTAAGTTTACTTATCTTTAATCTATTAATTTTATCAATTTTTTTATTATTGAGATCAAAACCAATTACACTGAAATAATTTGATAATTCTATCAATAATGGTTGGCCAACATATCCAAGGCCGATTACACCAATTTTAAATTTTTTTTTTGAAAGCATTAATTTAATTTAGTTCTTATCCTATTATACCATGCTAAAAAATTAAATTCATTTTTATAATAATCAAATACAACACCATTATTTGAGAAATTTAGTGTATGTGGTCCAGAGTAACCTTTAATATTAATTTTAGTAATAATATTTTCACTATAATTTTCTTTATTGATTACATTTATATTATTCAAATATACACCATCACCATAATTTACAGTAGCATTTTGACCAATTCTATAAATTTTGTTGTTAAATTTTATAATTTTACCTCCCATTCTAGCATTTAAAGGATTTGTAACTATGGGATTTAGAGGATGATTTTTATAAGGACCATAAATACTATCAACAGAATAAAATAAATATAAATTATATAAGGAATCTTCTTTTTTTCCTGCAAAAATATAATGAATATCTTTATGAAAAAAGTGAGTTGGATCAATTAAATTATTATCTTCAAAACCTTTAAGATATTTTTTTTTATTATCATTTAATGAATATAAAAAAGGTGGTGACCAAGAAGCAACCTCGGGCAATATAAATTCAATATTTTTGTGCTTAAAATAAGAAGGATAAGAGTAATGTTTTTTCTTATTATTTAAAATGTTTTTATAAGATCTGTTTACTAAATCGTACTTTATAATTTCTCCTCTAAAATTTTTCTTATTAAATGCCTCCAAAAACACTTGTTTTTCATTTCTAAAAAAAGGATCTGCATAGAAACTATATTTATGATTTATTTCAATCTGCCTATCTACAGTGAAAATATAATTTTCAGATTCTAATATATTAGATAAATCAAAATGTTTGGATATTGAGAAATTCCATTTCTTTTCATAAAAAATACCATAAATTATTCTTTGAGTATAATTGTAAAGAAGTTTAATTAAAAATTTACAAACAGTAAAATTTGAAGGGAGGGTATATATTTGTTTTGCTTTTTTTAGATGAATTTTTTTTGATTTATTGAGATTTATAATTGCTTTTCTAAGTAAAATTTTTGAATTCTTAAAAACTAATTTTAAAGTTCTTGAATATGAATAATTATAAACTGGAAAATATGATAATGATAGTACATCACCCTTATCTATCTTGTTATTTAAGATCTGTACTATAGTTCCAACATTTAATTCATTGTAAAATAACTCATAAAAACCTGCAGGCCTGCCTCTAAACTTAGATGGATCACCATGATGAAATGATATGATTGGAAGTGTTTCATATTCTTTTGGAATTTTTATAAGATTCATTCCAAATTTAATTATTAAATTGATATTATTTTTTTTAAGTTCCTGATAGATATTTAAGGGTATACTTTGCCAATTTCTATCATATGTTGAATTAAAATTTATTACTAATTCCTCGTTTATATTATTGTATCTTATTTTTTTAGTATATTTTGACCTTATGAAAAAAATATTTATTAAATAATATAAATAATTTTTAAAAAATTTTTTTTGATTATACGTATTCTGACAATTAAGAATTAATTTTATATTAATTAAATCTTTAGAGTATTCTAGGCAATCTGCTTGCCATTTAGAAATATAGTTTTTATCAATGATTAATGCAGTATTAATCATTATTAATTAAATGCCTTTGATAAAAATAATTAATTTTATTAATATCAAATTTATATGAAGAAATTCTACTATTCTCACCCATAATTTTTTTTTCCTCATTATTTAAACTATAAAATTTAATAATCTTTTCTTCAAGGTTTTTATAATTTTTTGTTTCACATAAATATCCATTAAAATTATTTTGAACAACTTCTCTACAACCTGGTACATCAGTTGCTATAATAGGTCTACCATGAGCTAAAGCTGTTAACAAACTATGAGACAAACCTTCTCTATATGATGGCAAAATTACTGCATGTGCATCTTTAATATAATCATGTATATTTTTTTTATATCCATGATATTTAATGATTTTATTATCTATAAGAGACTTAATATTATTAAATATTTTATGATCTTCTATTTCACCAATTATAACAAATGATGTATTGAGTTTTTTTTTATATATAGATTTAGCAGCATTACAAAATTCAATTATACCCTTCTCTTTTATAATTCTTCCAATAAATAAATAATTAACTTTATGTGATTTAGGATAAGGGTAATGTTTTAGTTTCTCCAAATTAATACCTGATCCATTAACTACTTTGTAATTTTGGATATTTTTTTTATTTATAAATAATTTTAAATCATAATCATTATGAAAAAAATTATAATAAGATTTCTGTATTGATTTTTTGTATATAAAAAAAATTATATTGTTAAATATATTCTTATTTATAAAAGTATTACCTAGACCTGTTATTGTATTAATATTTTTTATTTTTAAAACTCTAGAAATCAGTGATCCATATATATTTGGCTTAATTGTAAAGCTCATTATAAAATCTGGTTCTACTGATCTTATAATTTTATATAATTTGAAAAATATGTGAATTTCTCTGAATGGATTAGTGCTCTTTCTTTTAATATTTAAATTTATAAAATTGATATTTTTAGGGGTATCATAATTATAATCGTTTGGACAAATGACATAAATTTCATGGTATTTTTTTAAATAATCAATTAATTCTAATCTGAATTGTATGAGATTTTTTTTAGAATTCAGAATAATAGCAATCTTCATTTACACATTATTTGTAAAAGTTGAGTAAGGTATCCACCATCTTATATGGTCTGCATAATTTATCCAAACTAAGAAAATTATAAGATAATAAGCAATTATAATATATTCAAATGAATTTCTAAGATTTTTATTTAAAAATAAATGTGGAAATCTACCAAAAATTATTATTTGAAGAAAAATAAAGTAATAAAGATATCTATCTACGAAAACTGGAAATTGAATAAAAAATAATGAAATGAAAATACATAGACAAGATAAAATTAAATATAATTTTCTTTTGTAAGGATCATCAAACACATAATTTCTTATCAAAATATAAAGAAATGCAGGAGATATAGCTATAAATATTCTTACTATAGCTCCTGCAGGATAATCATATTGGATTGCATCTCTTCCACCTTTTAAGTATGCGTAAACAAGATTTTTAATTATTAGAGTATTATATGCAAAATAAAATATTATAATCATAATTAAAATTATAATTAATGCTTGCAAAGTTTCCTTTAAATTAAATTTTAAATTTGAAATTTTAATGATTGAGTGAATTATTATAAATAAAAGAGCTGAAATATGAAATGAAGCTGCTAATAAAACAAAAAAATAATAACGGAGTATTTTTTTATTTTCTAAATTATATATACTTATCAAAATTAGGGAACATGCTATAGCTTGTCTTACAAATCCCATTGAAAAAACTACTATAAACAAAGGATAAATTATAATTAGACCAAAAAAAGGATTGATATTTTTTTTAACAAAATAAAATACAGATGTTATTACTATAATCGACAATGATAAATTAAAGTAAAAAAAATTTAATCCAAAAAATTTAATTAAATAAGAAAAGAGTGAATAGCCTATTTCATTTCTAGAAGTTATTAATGCGCTAAAATTATCAACATCTATATTATTGAAATTTTTAAGATAAACAAACCAATCTCCACCAACTTCGTATCTAGCTCCAACAAAAATTATAAAATAAAAACATATGGCATAATAAAGAGTATTTTCTAAGTTTGATAATGATTTAATTTTGAGAAGAAAATAAATAGATATTATTAATAAATAATTAATATAATATATTTCCATTAAATTTTTTTAAAAAAATCTATTAATTTTGACTTATAATCATTTTCCTTCATTTCAAAAATTAATTTTTTTAATTTATTTTTACTTATCCATTTTTGATTAAAACTTGTAATTTCTGGAGATCCCAAAAGAATATTATGTCTTTCTTGTATTGTTTTTACATATTGTGCAGCTTGAAAAAGTGCTTCGGAGTTTCCTGCATCTAACCAAACAGTGCCTAGATTTAAATGAATTAATTTTAATTTGTTTTTGTTCAAATAATATTTATTTATATCAGTAATTTCTAATTCACCTCTTTTTGAAGGTTTCAAACTCTTAGCGATATCTACTACTTTGTTATTATAAATATATAACCCTGGAGAAATTATATTGGATTTTGGATTATTTGGTTTTTCAATTATTCTTTTAATACTTTTATTTCTATTAAATTCAATAACACCATATTTTTCAGGATCTGGAACAGCATAACCAAAGATTACGCCTCCTTTTATTTTTTTTGGCAGTGATAAGTTTTTAAAATCAATAGCTCCAAAAATATTGTCTCCTAAAATAAGAGTAACATCATCATTTTTTATAAAATCTTCTCCAATTAAAAATGCTTCTGCAATTCCATTAGGTGCTTTTTGAATTTTATATTCTATATTTAAACCCCATTTTTTTCCATTACCAAATAGCTTAAAAAATAATGGGTGATCTATTTTATTTGAAATAATTAAGATATTTTTTATACCCATTTGCATTATTGTTGATAAAGAATAATATATTAAAGGTTTATCATAAATAGGCAGAAGCTGTTTGCAACACGCTATTGTGTTGGGATGAAGTCTTGTTCCTGTTCCTCCAGCTAAAATTATTCCCTTCATTTTTTATATTTTATTTTCAATAAATTTTTAATTTCTGCTTTCCAATATTTTGGTTGATAAGAAATATATTTTTTAATTTTTGAGTTATTTAAACTTAAATATTGTGGTTTTTCAATATCTTTATTGTATTCATAAAAATCAGTTTTAATCAGTTTTGGCACATTAACATTTAATTTTTTTAGTTGACTTAATATGTACTCTGTAAATTTAAATGGTGAAACGGAATTGCCATTATCACAAATATTAAAAATCATTTGTTTTTTGAATAAATTATTTTTTTTAAGTATTATAATGAAAATTACATTAATTAAATTATTACAACTTGTTGGTGAACTAAGAGCATTATCTATCATTTTAAAATTTAAATTATTTAAATTTGATAAAATGTAGTTTAAAAAATTTTTAGAATTAAGACTGTACAACCATGATACTCTTAATATAACAAAATTTTTGCAATATTTTTTTAAATATTTTTCACCTGAAAGTTTTGATTTGCCATATATTGTAGAAGGTTTAAGTAAATATTTCTCATCAATTTTTTTTGATTTTTCAATACCTGAATAAACCAATTCTGTAGAAATATGAATTATTTTATATTTGTATTTGTCAGAAAGCTCTGCTAAGTTTTTTACTCCTTCAGAATTAATTGAAAAGGCTAGTTTCTTTTTTTTTTCAGCTATTTTGACATTGGTATATGCTGCAGTATTGATCAAGTATTCTGGTTGAATAATTTTTATAATTTTTTCTATATTTTTTTTATTTGTGATATCAAAATCTTTTTTATTTAAAAAATAAAATTTTATATTTTTTTTTTGTACTAACTTTAAATTATTATGTTTAAAATATTTTAGGGATTTACCAAGCTGACCGTCAGAACCAGTTATGATAATATTATTTTTTTTTGAATTCATTTTTTTTAAAATTTTGAATGTACCAATCTATTGTTATATTTAGTCCATTATTAAGTGTATATTTAGGAAAAAAATCTAATTCTCTTTCAATTTTTTTTGAAGAGATATCATATCTTAAATCATGACCCTTTCTATCATCAACAAATTGCATTAAATTTGATATATTGCGATTGCTTGATGTTTTTTTATTTAAAATACTACATATCATCGACACTAATTTAATATTATTTATTTGGTTTTTTCCTGAAATATTATAAACGTCACCAATTTTACCTCTTTTCATTATTTTTCTAATTGCAGAATTATGATCATCAACATATATCCAATCTCTTATGTTTTTACCATTACCATAAATTGGTATTTTAATATTTTGCAAATAACTGTTTATTATTGTTGGAATAAATTTTTCTCCGTTTTGCCATGGGCCATAATTATTTGTACAATGTGTAATAATTGAAGGAATCTGATAAGTTTTAAAATAAGATCTAACAATATGATCGGAAGATGCTTTTGAAGCAGAATATGGAGAATTTGGTTTATATTGACTAAATTCATTTGATTTCTTTTCTTTAAATTTTAATGAACCATAAACTTCATCAGTAGACACATGTATTAACTTAAATTTATTATTTATTATATAAGAATTGTTAATACAAAATCTAATTGCCTCTAATAAATGTAGTGTTCCTAATACATTTGAGTTAAAAAATAATTTTGGTGTTTTAATTGAATTATCAACATGACTCTCAGCAGCGAAGTTAACAATAATATCAGGTTTAAAATTAATAATAATTTTTTTTATTTTTAAATAATCATTTATATCTATTTTTTTGAAATTAATTTTTTTTAATTTATGGAGTTTTTTAATTTCATTATAGTTACTTGCATTGTTTATATAATCAATACAAACAATTTTATGTTTCAAATTAACTAAGGATTTGATAAAGTTTAATCCAATAAAACCTGCCCCTCCAGTAACTATTATTTTCATATAATTTTATTCTGAAACTGTTGAAAACTTATTCCTAGTTTATCTTTTTTTGAAATAGATATTTTATGATGATTTATCATCCATTTTATATTCAAATCCTTATCATTCCATTTTATAGTTATTTCAGATTTAGGATTATAATAATTAGAAACTTTGTAATGCACTATAGTATTATCTTCAAGTGAGCAAAACCCATGGGCATATCCATTAGGTACAAACAATAAATTTTTATTTCTTTCTGATATTATAAATGATTTATGCTTTCCAAAATATTTAGAATCTGGTCTAACATCTACAATAACATCTTGAATTTTACCTTTAATAACTCTTATAAGTTTACTTTGACTAAATGGTTCTTGCTGTAAATGTAAACCTCTTAAAGTTCCTTTTGATTTTGAAAAAGAAATATTATCCTGAACATAATTAATGTTAATGTTATTTTTTTTATTATAACTTTCATAAAAATAACCTCTGTTATCTCGAAAATTTTTAGTTTTTATTATTTTGAAATCCATTAAATAAAGCTCTTCTTTAAATATTCTTTTAGTGATTTCTCCCAACTTCTCATAAAATTTAATTTTATTTTATTTAATTTAAAATTAATAAGTCTCTCTGATAATGGTCTTTTTGCAAAATATTTTTTTTTAAAAAAATTGGAATCTACTTCAGTTATTTTAATTTTGTTATTGAGTTTTAAATATTTTATAATCGTCTTACAAACTTCTAGTCTACTTGTTAAACCTTCGCATACCATGTGGAACAAACCATATTTATTTTTTTCAATTAAGATTTGAAGATTTTTAGCAAGATCATAGGTATATGTTGGTGTCCCAAATTTATCATTAACTACAAATAATTCTTTTTTTCCAGCTAAAATCTGTTTCATGATTATATTTATAAATTTTTTGTCCTTTGCTAATCCTCCACCCATCATCCAGCCAGGTCTAATAATGAAGTATTTTTTCATTTTTCTTTGAATATATATCTCTGATAAAAATTTAGTTTTAGCATAATATGAAATAGGATTTGGCAAATCATTTTCAGTATAAATATTTTTTTTTCCATCAAAAATACCTGCCGTACTTATAAATATAAGTGGAATATTTAAATCTAAACAAATCTTACTTGCAGTTTTAACTGATTTATAGTTTGTTAAATAAGCTTCTTTTCGATTTTTTTCACAATACTCTAAATCAGTCAGAGCTCCAATATGAAATAAATAATCTGGATTAAACTGTTTGACATCTTGCTCATACCTCTGGTTATTAAAGTTTAATTTTTTTATCCATTTTTCAGATTTTACTTTATCAATTAATGATAATTCATATTTTTTTTTAAAAGTATTATAGATAGCTTCACCCAACATCCCCCCAGCTCCAGCTACATAAATTTTTTTTTTATTTTTTTTCATATATTTTTTAAAATATTTAAATATTTAATTGAATTAACCTCTAAAGAAAAATTTTCAATAACTGTTTTTCTAGCATTAAATCCTATTTTTTTTCTCAAATCTGGATTATTTATTAGAGTTGTAATTGTTTCTTCCCACTCACTAATATTTTCTACTAAAAATCCGTCATGATTATGAGTAATTACATTTTTAATATTGCCCACTTTTGTTGCTACTGTTGGTAATGCCATTGCCATATATTGCAATGCTTTTAATCCACTTTTTCCACTTACCCATTGATCAATAGAGAGAGGATAAACTCCGATATCTATTTTCTGTAAATCTTTAATTTCATTTTCCTTTGTCCATTTAATCACTTCCAAGTCTACACCTGGAATATTGTAATCAAAATCTGAAATTACAATCAATTTAAATTTTATTCTTTTAGATAAGTTAATAAATAAAGGTTTTAATAAATCTAAATAGATCTTTGAGGTAAATGTACCAGTCCATCCAACATTAATAATTTTACTATTATTATATAAATTATTAGGATTATATCTGTGAATATTAATTGAAGCACAAATGTAATGTGAATTATTTTTTTTACTAATATTATTACATTCTTTTGCTAATTGTTCAGAGCTTGCTATAATATTATTTGACGATTTTATTAAGTATCTTATTTTAGATTGAGTTTTAAAAATTGAATTTATTGGGTTAATATCATTTTTTTTTATTATCAATATATTATCCTCAATATCATAAATAATTTTAGCTGATAATAATCTGTAAATTCTTTCAAAAAAACTGAAACCATATGGTGTAACCCACATAAAAATATATACAACATCATATTTTGGTAAATTAAAAATTAGAAATATTCTTTTGAAATATCCCTTTATTAATGAAATTGTTTTTTTAAATACAAAACCTTTTTTATAAAGAAATTTCCAAGATTTTTTATCAATAAATGAGTCTACAGATATATTATAACCATTTTTCTCAAAGTAAGGAAAAAATTGTTCATATTTAAGTCTTTGTCCTGCTTGTACTCCTACAGGATATGGGCATACAAATAAAATTGATTTATTTGTTTTGTTTGTAATATATTTCTTTTTTAAAAAAAATATATTAATTGGTATTAAAAAATATCCAATAATATTCCCTGGGATTTTAGCAAAATCAAATAATAGTCCAGTTATACCTATAAGTATAAAATTTTTTTTTATAAATTCTTTATCTATATTTCTTTTTAAAGGAAGATAGATACCTCTAAATATAAAAGAAATTAAAAGTAATATTAAAATATATATCTTTGTAATATGTGGTATGTAGAATGCTGCTGCGTCAAATTTTTCTAATATAAAATAATTATAGTTATATATTGAATAAGTAAGAAAAAATAATAATATTATAATTAATACTTGGTTAAATATATTTTGATTATTATTTTTCTTATTATTTATAATAAATGAAAAATATATTACTGAAAAGCTGAAAAGTATTATTATAAATATTTTGGTAATATTAGGTACATAAAAAATATTGTTATCCCATCCATTTATATAATAATTCCATCTGGGAATAATTAAAGCAGAAAGTATTAGTAAAATACTCATAAAAAACATTTTTTGGTTTGTTAAAATATTTAATCGTGAAGAATGAATGTTATAAATAAAATATTTTCTTGCCAATCCTAAAATATTTGAATTTATGGGGTAATAATTTAATGGATCATTGTAATTTGTATCTATTTTTAAGAACATATCTTTTGCTCTATTCTTCCATTCATAATCCTCTCCAGCCCTAACATTTTCATAAAAAAAACCTATTTTGTTAAAGATTTTTTTAGACATTATACTGCCTGGTATTGTTTGATGATTTACATTGCCAAATGAAGATGCGATTATTAATTTTGCTTGATAAGTATTTTTATTTTTAGAATAATTTGTTGACCCAAATATTATTTTTTCTTTATTATTTTGATAATATTCATATAAATTTTCTAACCATTTATTATTTTCTGGAAATGTTTTTAAATCTAAGAAACAAATAATTTCATAATTAGATTTTTTAACTCCTAAATTCCTAGCTGCTCCAGGAAAAAGATTTGGTTTATGAATATAATTTATTTTTAAATTTTTATAATCATTCATAATATATTTTTGAAACTGGGAATTAGTATCAATTATTAATATTTCATCAGGAAGTTTGGTTTGTTTATTTAAAACATCTAATAATTTAATAATTTGAATATTTTTTCCTTTAAAAGGAATAATTACAGATATTTTATTTATATTTGACATTTTATTTATATATGTTCGATAAAGAATTGACTGCACTATCTAAAGAAAAATATTTTTCACCCACCTTACGACATCTATTTAAATGAGATTTATCATTTTTAAAATTTTTAATTGAGCATAATAAATTATCAAAATTATTATTTTTAAAATCTGTCAGAATACCTATGTTATAACTTCTAATATAATAAATTATATCATTATTGAATTCATTACAAATAATAGGAACTCCACTTAAAAGAGCCTCACTTATTTTTGTAGGCATTGATGCTTTTATAGAATAATTATTTTTACAATAAAATATTAAAAAATCATACTCTTTTATTATTTTGCTAATTAATGAGTTTTTAATACTATTAATACTTATATTTTTTTGACTTAAATTAAAATTTTCAATTTTATTAATAATTCTATTCTTATTGTCGTTTGAAAAAATATCTAAACAAAAATCTAAATTTTTATTTTCAATATTTTTTATAAATAATAATATTTTATCAAAATTGTAAGCGCCATCTGTTGTGCCTAAATATAAAAATTTAATTTTCTTGTTATTTTTATTTTTTTTTGGTTCAAATTTAGAAACTGAGGATGAAGTTGTGATAACAATATTTTTATTTTTTGTAGTGGTATATTTTTTAGAAATAATATTTTTTGCCTCATGAGTAAGAAAAATATTTTTGTAAGAATTAATATACAAAAATTTATCGATTTTTTTTAAAATATTTAATATAAATGTATTTTTATAATTTAATCTATCAATTTTCTCATTTATCCAAAAACCTCTTGAATCATATATAAATTTAATTTTTAATAAAAAACTACAAAAATAAATTATTATACCTGGAACAAAACTTCGAATGTGTAATAGTTTATTGCCCCTCAGAATTAATGTTAAAACTTTAAAAAAAATTAAAAAGAATGTGATATAATTTAATGGATTTCTATAATTGTAATACTTATGAGGTATCCAATTAATTTTTTTTTGAATTAATTTTTTCTTCAAGATTTGATAATCAATAATTTGCAAATCTTCTTTTTTTTCTAAGGAGATTAAAGTTATATCGTAATTTTGAGCAAGCTTATAAATATAGCTTAGTATTTGAGAATTACCAAGTGCTTCTAATACACCATTATTAGTAATATAAATAATTTTTTTTTTAGTAAAATTTTTCATACCAATTGTTAAATTGGATTATAGACCATAATTTATTTGTATTATCTTTATAACCCATCATATGTTCATTTAAATTTTTTTTTACTATTTTATTATTTAGCAAACCATGATTATTTAATTTTTTATCTGATAAGCTATCATGAGTAAAATCTTTTAAATCTTTTTTTAACCAGCTTCCTATTGGGATACCAAATCCTTTTTTCTTTTTTTCAATTAAATGATCAGGTAAATATTTTGAAAGTAATTTTCTTAATAAAACTTTATTTTCTTTATTATTTATTTTATCTTTTATGTTTAAATTTTTTGCAAATTTAATAACGTTTTTATCTAAGTATGGAGCTCTTGTCTCTAAGCTGTAATACATTGAAGCTCTATCAACTTTACACAAAATATCATCTGGTAAATAAGTTACAAAGTCAGTATTCATCATATTTTGGACTAAATTTGCATCTTCATTTTCAGAGAAATGTAATTTGTAGTAATCTGTATTATTATATCTCAAATTTAAAATTCCTTCATTACTTGACCATTCAGTAATAAATTGATCATATAAATCATAATTATTTTTTATTTGTTTTATTTTATTCAAATAAATTTGTAGTTTTTTATCAATGTTTTGATTAGTAATTCTTGCTAAAATAAACTTTAATAATTTCTCTGGAAATAATTCTAAAAGATTAATTAACTTAATCCTTAAACTGAATGGCATAAAATATAATAAATTTTTTATTTTGTTTGTTATAATGTATCTATTATAGCCACAAAACAATTCATCACCACCATCCCCACTTAAAGCTACTTTAACTTTACTACTAGCAATTTGGCTTACTAGCATAGTAGGAATCTGAGATGTATCAGCAAATGGTTCAGTAAAAGCATCATTTAAAAAAGGTATTTTTTCTAATACATCTTTTTTGGTACAAATATGAGTTGTATGGTTTGTATTTAAATGTTTTGCAATCCTTTCAGCCTGTTTGGATTCATCATAATCATCAAAATTATAACCTATTGTAAAAGTATCTATATTTTTTTTTAATTTACTTGCTATAGAGACAATCAAACTAGAGTCAATTCCTCCAGATAAGAAGGCACCTAATGGGGCATCAGAAATTAATTGACTTTCAACACTATTAGTTAAAACATCTTCTAATTCAGTTAATTTGCTTTTATTATTTAAATTATTATGTTTTGTATTTGAAAGTGACCAATATTTTATTAATTTTATTCCTGGCAACTTAAGTAAATCATTGAAATAAGCTAAGTTTTTGAATTTAAAAATATTTAAATCGATTTCTAAAATAGAAGCTGGCGGTATTTTATATATATTTTTAAAAATAGTATTAGGAGAAGGTATATAATTTAACTTCAAAAAGTAGTTCAAAGAATTAAAGGATATTTCTTTATTAAATGTTGGGATATTTATTATTGTATTAATGTCAGATGAAAATGATAAATAGTTTTCTTTTATTGATAAATATAAAGGTTTTTCACCTGCAATATCTCTTGCCAAATATATTCTATTTCTTTTAATATCTAAAATAACATATGAAAACATCCCTTTTAATTCATTAACAATATTCATTATCGAATTATGCTCAGAAAAATTAATTAATGTTTCAGTATCAGAGGATCCTCTCCAATTAATTTTATAATTTTTGTTTAAACTTTCTCTTATTTTCAAATGATTATATATTTCACCATTAAATAAAATTATATAATTTTTTTTATATGAAAACATTGGCTGTTTTCCTTCTGTACTTAAATCCTGTATGGATAATCTTTTATGTGAAAATTTGAAATTTAAATCATTTTTTTTATAATAGTAAAACCCATGATCATCTGGTCCTCTGTGGTTAATAAGATTTGATATATTTTCAAATTCTTTTGTTTGGAAGTTTAAATTTCCATTATGAATACATCCAAAAAAACCACACATTAATTTTTATTTTATCATTTTTTAAAATATTATGATAGAAATTAAATACATTAAGTAATGAAAATAATAAATTCACAAATTTTTTTTAAAAATAAAATAAACAAGATTTTGGATGAAGTAATAGTTATTAATAACGATAGTAAATTCACTGAAAATTTTAGCAAGCAATGGAATACTTATAAAAATACTCAAATAGATGAAAAAAACAATTTTAAAATTACATATAATTTCTTAAAGAATTTATTTTTTGATGATTTAGAAATCTTGAAAAATAGTAATATTTTAGAAATTGGATGTGGCTCTGGAAGATTCACAGAATATTTTTATAATTATTGTAAATTATGTATTAGTGTTGATTTATCGGATGCAGTGTTTAGCAATGATTATAGATTCAAACCTAATATTGAAGTTATAAAAGCTGATTTTACAGAATTAACTCCTGCCGATAAATTTGATATAGTATTTTGTAGAGGTGTTCTTCAACATACTCAAAATCCAGAAACATCAATATTAAAACTTTTTGATTTTATAAAAAAAGATGGAATTGTAATATTTGATTATTATTTAAAACCAAAAATAGGTTTATTTCATCCAAAATATTTATATTGGAGACCTTTTTTTAAAAGATTTATTAAATATAAAAGTTATGAAAATTTTTTATCAAAAAATATATATAAATTATTAAAATTAAAAAGATTTTTAGATAAGGTATTTTTAAACAAACATTTCTTTTCTGATTGTCTAATTCCAATATGGGATGCTGGTAAAATTATACCTGATAGTGAAAAACTATCTTTTGAGAAAATATGTGAATTATCAATTCTTGATACTTTAGATGGACTTTATGCATATTATGATAAGCCTAAAAAAAATATAGAAATTGTAAATTTTTTGAAGAAAAATAAATTTAAAATTATTAAAAATAATAAAAAATTAAATTGTTTTATGGTTAAAATTTAATCTTCTTTTTAAAAATTTAAAACAACCTAATATTGTTGAATAATCTATAATAAAAAGTAAATACGATGAAAAAAACAAATCGCATAAAAATTTTAAACTTATTTTTTTATAAGAATTAAATCCTTTCAAATATAATAATGGTCTGTAAATCAATAAAAAAAAAATAATAAAAATAATTAAAAAATTAACATAAAATGAAATAACAAACATGAATATTATAATGCTATAATTTTTAAACATAGGTAGGTGCCATGTTTTAAAATAACCATTTTCAATTGCGCCACAAGAGTACTCCTTAAATCTTGAAATAAAATTATTAATATTTGCTGGCATTGACCAATATACTTTACTATTTATTGAGTAGGCAGATTTATATTTTTTATTTTGAATATTATTTAAAAATCTTAAATCTTCAACAACATAAGAACCATCAATACTTTCAGGAAAACCTTCAACTTCTTTCCATACTTTTTTGTTTATAAAAAGAGAACTAACACTATTAGATAATTTATAATTTTTAATATTTTTACCAGCAATAACATTACTGGCATTTCTTGAAAAAAAATTATTTCTAATTGGCACAATTGATCCATAAATTATTTTAATCTTTTGATCTTTTTCTATAATTTTTTTAAAATTTAATAACCAGTTTCTGCTCGCAATATTACCAGCATCAATTAAAGCAACAAAAGGATTATTAGCTGTTTCAATCCCTATATTTCTACCTGATCCTCTACATTTTTTAGTTCTATTTAAAATTGAAATTTTTTTAAATTTTGTGAAAAAAATATTTAATATTTTTTTTGTTTCTTCTAATGATCCACCTTCACTAATTATAATTTCATCTGGTAAATAAGATTGTTTTATCAAAGAATTAATTGTTTTATATAATCTCTTTCCTTCGTTAAATGTTGTGATAATTACAGAAATTTTTAAGTTATTATTTTCCATAATATATTTTTGATAACTCATTGAGTTGTTTTTCTGTATCTACAGCATACCAAAATTTAGGATAATAATTTGAACAATATAAATTCTTTTTAATAATTATATCGTTCCATAATTTATTAAAATTATTTCTTTTTTTATATTTTTTATTTATTTCATATGGATTCATGATTTGAATTCCTGAGCAGTAAATATTAGTTTTTCTTTTTCTAGATAATTTGTTAACAATATTATTGCTTTGAAAAATATAATCACCCTCTAATCCTTTTACAGGTTTTGTTGGTACAATCATACAATCTGGTTTTTTAAATTTGAAATATTCATCTGAAATTTTATCTAAATTTAATTGAAAAACATTGTCACAAGTTAAAACAAATATAGGCTCATTTAAATTTTTTAATAGTGTATTGAATAAGAACCATGCATTTCCTTTATTATTAGTATTAATAACAGCATTTATATTTTGCTCTATAACATGACTTGCAAGAAAGGAGCCTTTATGCCCAACAGTAATATATATATTTTTAATCTTTTTTTTTAAATTATTTATACCTATTTCTATTAAGGTTGAACCTCTAATACTAGCCATAGCTTTAGGAAGTTGATTTGTAAAAGGCATCATTCTCAAGCCTCTTCCTGCAGCTAAAATTACTGCATGATTGATTTTTTTATTTTTATTTATCAAAGTTAATTAAATCTATTATTTCTTTTTTAGAAAGTTTAGCAGAATTTTCAGTCGAAATCTCTTTTTTTATAATCTTATTATTATTAGATAGTAAATCAAGAACATAATAAGTTTTATTGTTAATTGTAAATTTGTTAGTAATATTATTAATTTCATAACTATTTATTAGTTTTTCATTATCTTTATCACCTATTCTCTTTTTTATAATTTTATATTTAGTATTATTTTTTTGACACCATATTTTTAAAATATCTATCATCTTAGCTTGTTTCATATTCTGTATCAAAATCTTACCATTAAGTTTTTCAATTCTAGATAAAGCTAGAGTTACATTATTTACAGCATCTTCAATACTAAAAATATACCTTTTCATCTGGGGACCAGTAGTCAAAATTAAATTATTTTTAACTGTCATTCTTTTCCATATAGGAAAAACAGAACCAGTCGACCAAGCTATATTACCAAATCTAACACATACCATTTTGGTTTCTGATAACTTTGAACTAATTGTAACTAATCTTTCTAAGTAAGTTTTTGAAAGCGAGTAGAGATTGTTGTGTGGGCTAGCTGCTTTATCAGAGGAAATTGCAATCATTGATTTTATTTTAAATTCTTTACAAACTCTAATTATATTTTGAAGACCTAAAAAATTATTATCTATACATTCATTTGGATTTTCCTCAGAATGATCTACATATTTTGAAGCTGCTGCATGTATAATTATATCAACTTTATATAAATTTAAAACATCTCTAATACTTTCTATTTTTGAAATATCTCCAGCATAATATTTGGCATTGCTTTCCAAAGCAGAGTTTTTTAAATTATCAATATTTCTTGAAAAGAGAATAACATTATTATTTTCAGATAATGTTTTAGATAAATTTTTACCAAGAAATCCAGAACCACCCGTTATTAAAATATTATGATTTCTAATTTTCATTTTTCCCATATTTAAATCCTTTATGGTACAAAGATTGATAATTTATAATGAAAGTATCTTTAATATCTAGGATAATTTTCTCTTTTTGTAAAATTTTGCTATCTTCATTATTCATAATATAAAACTCATATGATTTGTTATTTTTTATTATTTCAGAATATCCTACATATACTCTAAATAAATTATTATCATTATTAACTTTATTAAACATACCAGAAATACCCCATTTTTCGAAAAGATGTGCTGTAAAAAAATAATTTAAATTATTTTTTGGATTATTAAATAAATTATATTTTATATTTTTTTTTAGACTATTTATATCTATTATAACGTACTTATAATTTTTAATTTCTGAAATATTTTTATCTAAATATTGATATAATGATGCATTAATATTCGAAGCAATTATCTGTGAAAAGTTATTACCTTGATTTATGATTATAAATATAAATAATATTAATACTGCGTAATATTTTTTTAATTTTATAAAGCTTAGATAATATATTAAAATTGGTAAAATACCAATTAATGCAATAGTGATATTTCTACCCGCTATAGATCCAACAAGAAAGTTTGGGATAAGGCTAATTATAAAAATTAAAAAGTAAATAAAAATAAATTTTTTTTCTAACTTTATATTTATATTTTTAAAATATTTATAAAAGAAAATACATACAATAAAATTAATTAATAATAATATAATAATATAAATAATATTGTAGGTTATGAACTGATGTATTCCATATATAAAATATTTAATAAAATATCTTCCGGCAAAAATATGGAAAATTTCTAATATACTTTTTAAAAAATCATAATTTATTTTTCTTAAGTGCTCTATTTCAGATGTTTGTAAGAAATTATTATTTCTATAGATAATGAATAATGCTAATATTATTAAAAAAGGTAAAAATGATAATATTAAATTTTTATAATTTCTTTCATTATTTAAAATAAATATAATAAAATA
>CACGJH010000008.1 GCA_902573325.1 uncultured Alphaproteobacteria bacterium
ATTTAATCTTAGTATAGAAATCAAAATTTATATCATTACTTAAATCGTATCTTTCAATTAATTCATATGACTTATTAATTAGACCAATAGATTTAAAATAATTTATAATAAGGAAAAACATTTGTTTATCTTTCTCAATTTCTAAGTTTAATTCCAGATCCTCTAAAACTTCGTTAATTTGAATTTGTAGTGTTTTTGAAGTAATGTCTTGAAGGTTTGCAAAATAATTTTCAAGGTCATTAATTTCATTATTAATAAAGAAATTATTGTTAATAATTTGAATTTGTTTTACCTCAACTTCATTAGATGGAGTTGCAGTTAGTTCGTCTGAACTTTTAATTTCTTCAACGATTTCTTCTTTTTCATTAAGATTTTCTAATACCATTTGATCAAGACTCTTAGTTTCATATAAATTAATTACCTCAACTTCATTATTATCCTCTTCATTCGCAAAAACGGAGTGTGAAAATAGTATAAATAAGATTAATAGAATTAATTTCATTTTAAATTTAGTGTATATTTTTCAGTAATAATTGATGAGGGTGAAGGGATTTCAATCATATACAGCGTCGTAAAAACGATGATTGTTAGTATTAGAAAAAAATATATAATGTAAGAATTTTTCATATATGCTAATTTAAAAATGACTAATATATGTTTTTACCGTTTTTTTAAGTTTTTTCTAATTTCAACAAAAATTTGTCAAGAATAAGAAATTTTAATAATATGTATGATTTAAGTAAGATTAAAAAGAAAAATATTTGTATTATGGGCCTTATGGGCTCAGGAAAATCTATAATTGGAAAAGATTTAAGCAAATATCTAAATTTAAAGTTCTATGATACTGATAATGAAATTGAACTAAAAATGAAAAAAAGCATTAGTACAATTTTTAAAGAAGAAGGAGAGTCATTTTTTAGAGAAATAGAATTAAAAGTTTGCACTAATTTGTTAACTCTTGATAATTGTGTGATCTCTCTAGGAGGAGGAAGCATAATAAATCGAGAAATAAGAAAAGTGATTAAGATGAATTCTTATTCAATTTATTTACAAGTTAAATTAAACAATTTACTGGAAAGACTTAAATCTTCAAAGAAAAGGCCATTGTTAAATACAGAACTTAATAAAAAAGACACTTTGCAAAATCTTTATAATGATAGACGAAAATTTTATGAAAAAGCTGATTTTATTGTAAATAACAACAATGATAAATTTAGAGTATTAGAAAAAATTAAATCTGAACTTAGATTATATGAAAGCTGAATTATTAATAAAAAATAAAAAATTAAAAACTTCAATATTAATAAGAAATAATTATATTTCTAAATTCATTGAAGCTATTGCAAAAAAAAATGAAAAAGTATTTTGTGTTATAGATACAAAAATTAAAATTGATTTAAAGCCTATTAAACAAAAAAATATAATTATTTTTTCTATTCAATGTGGAGAGAAAATAAAAACTTTTAATGGGTATAAAAATCTTTCTGAAAAACTAATTAAAAGTAATGTAAACAGAAAATCTGCGCTTATTGCTATTGGGGGAGGTACCTTAGGTGATTTGACAGGATTTGTTGCAAGTACAGTACTAAGAGGTTTAGATTTTTATCTAATACCAACAACTCTTTTGTCTCAAGTAGATAGCTCTATAGGAGGTAAAAATGGTATCAACACTATTTATGGAAAAAATTTACTTGGAACTTTCTATCAACCAAAAGAAGTTTTAATAGATATTTCAGTATTAAGTAGCTTATCAATAAAAGAAATCAAATCCGGATATGCTGAAATAATTAAACATGCTCTTATAAAAGATTATTCATTTTTTTGTTGGTTAGAAGAAAATACAAAAAAATTACTTAATTTAGACAGGTCTATTTTAGAAAAAGCAATTTATAAATCAATTATGATAAAACTTTTTTATGTTAAAAAAGATGAAAAAGAATTTTTATTAAACAATAATTCTAGGGCAATGTTAAATTTTGGACACACAATTGGTCATGCTATTGAAAGTCACTATAATTATAAAAAATTTAATCATGGAGAGGCAATTTCCATAGGCATGATAACTGAAGCAAAGATATCTAATTATCTTGGTTTACTATCATCAAATGAATTAAAAAGAATTCTGAAACATTTCAAAAAATATAGACTGAAAGTGAACGATAATATATTAAAAGATAAAAGTATAATAAGTAAAATAACAAAAGATAAAAAAAATTTTCAAAATAATATTATTTTTTCACTAATAGATAAAATAGGAAGTTCAATTTTTTATAAAAAACTAGATAAAAATAAAGTTTATAAAATTTTACAAAATATATAAATGACAAGCATATTTCTTCTTTTATTACTTATAATCCTTGTAATTCTATCAGGTTTTTTATCAGGATCAGAGACTGCAATAACTGCAACTTCAAAAGCAAGAATTCTTTATAAGAAAAAAAAGGGTAGTAAAAGAGCTGGGTATGTACTTGAACTACTAGACAAAAAAGATAACGTAATATCTACACTGCTATTATCAAACAATTTAGTTAATATTCTGGCATCCTCTCTTGCTACAGCATTTTTTTATGATCTTTTTGGAGTAGAAGGTATTTTTTATGCAACTCTAATTATGACAGTAGTAATTGTAATATTTGCTGAAGTTCTTCCTAAAACTTATGCCATAAATAGACCAAATAGAACTGCTTTATTAATATCTCCAATTATTTATTATTTAAATAAAATTTTATTTGTTTTTGTATTTGTAATTAATTTAATTGTAAGATTAATTTTTAGAAAAAATGATAATGATGTAAAAAATAATGATCTTCAGTCAGAAGAAGAATTAAAAGGAGTAATAGATCTTTATAAAACTTCAAATCCAGATTATGAGCAAGAAAAGGATATGTTACAAAGCATATTACAATTAAACGACATAACTGTTGAAGAAATTTTTACTCATCGAAAAAATATTTATTCGATAGATTCATCTCTTAAAACTAGTGAGATAATTCAAAAAATTAATAACTCTAGATACACTCGTATTCCTTTTTGGAAAGATAATCCTGAAAATATAATAGGTTTATTGAATGTTAGAACATTAAATATAGATTTGAAAAATCATAATGAGTCAAAAGAAATAATTTTTGATAAAATTTCTAATCCTTGGTTTATTCCCGAAACTACAAATCTATTAGAGCAATTAGTAGAATTCAAAAAAAGAAAAGAACACTTAGCTTTTGTTGTTGATGAATTTGGTGAATTACTTGGATTGATAACTTTAGAGGATATTATTGAAGAAATAGTTGGAGAAATTGTAGATGAAATTGATGTGCCAGAAAATGATTTTAAACTAAATAATTATGGTAAGGTTATTATTAATGGTGAAAAAAATATTAGAGATTTATATAAGAGTTTTGATTTAGATCCACCAGAAATTGAATCCTCTACAATAGCTGGATATATATTAGATATGTCAAAAAAAATACCTTCATATGGTGAATCATTTAAAGATAATTTTTTTAACTATAAAATTTTATCACATTCAAAAAAACAAATATCTAAGGTTGAAATTTCAAAAATTAACTAATTTTAATTTCTAAAGAATGTAGACCACTTTTAAATTCTTCTTCAAGCAAACTATTAATAATTCTGTGAATATTTAATCTATTAAATGGGGAATTGTCTTTTTTAGTCAAGATTATCTTGATATGAGTTTCGCCAGTACCGGTAAAATTATTATGCCCTTTATGCAAATTTGAATTGTCAACAATTTCTAATAAAAAATTGTCAAATTTATTTGATAATATTTTATCAATTCTTTGCTTACGATTCATTATTTTTAAACTATATATTACGTGTGGGTAAACATAAAATAGATATTAATAAAAATAGTCTTTCTTGGGAAAAAACATTTTTTAGAAAATGTGATAACAAAGATTGTAATAGCGAAGGTAAGTTTAAAGCACCAAAATCTAGAGTTTTATTAAATCAATATTATTATTTTTGTATGGAACATATTAAGGAATATAATAAGTCATGGGATTTTTATAAAGGATTATCAGTTAATGAAATTGAGAATTCAATGAGAGAAGATATTATTTGGAACAGGCCATCTTGGCCATTAAAGGGAAATTATCACAAAGTAATGGATCAAATTAACAATTTTTTTAACGAAGAAATGAACGATTTAAATCCAAATGAACGAGAGAATAATTACTTCAGAAATAAGCTGGTTGATGAAAATCTTACAAAAGAAGAAAGTGAAGCTCTATCATTATTTAATCTAGATCTACCATTAACATTGGATAAAATTAAAAAAACTTACAAAAAACTAGTGAAAATATTTCACCCTGATGTAAATGGTAACGATAAAAAAGCAGAAGAGAAGTTTAAGGAAATAAATAACTCATACAAAATACTTTTAAAAAAATTTAAAAATGACTAATCAAAAAAATATAGAAATATCTCCTAGTATCAAAATTGATCCCAAAGAAATATTTGGGGTTTCCTGTGAGTTTGAGATTTATAAGTTTAAAGAAAGAACTGAACACGTACCAGAAATAGATCAAACATATATTTTTGATCCAGCTACAACTATTTCAATACTGGCAGGGTTTTCTTCTAATAGAAGAGTTTTGATTCAAGGATACCATGGCACTGGTAAATCTACTCATATTGAACAAGTAGCAGCCAGACTTAATTGGCCATGTATTAGAATTAATTTAGATAGTCACATCAGTAGGATAGATTTGATTGGCAAAGATGCTATCGTACTCGAAGATAATAAACAGGTGACACAGTTTCAGGATGGCATACTTCCTTGGTCTTACAAAAATCCTGTAGCTTTAGTGTTTGATGAGTATGATGCAGGCAGACCTGATGTAATGTTTGTGATTCAACGTATTTTGGAGTCAGAAGGTAAATTAACTCTACTGGATCAATCAAGAGTAATTAAACCTCACAAATTTTTTAGGTTGTTTGCTACAGCAAACACTGTTGGTCTTGGTGATACATCTGGTTTGTATCATGGTACTCAACAAATAAACCAAGGTCAAATGGATAGATGGAATATTGTATCAACCTTAAATTACCTTAGTAACGAGCAAGAAATAAATATTATCTTAAATAAAGTAAAAAAACTTAATAATAAGGATGGAAAAGACATCGTCAAATGCATGGTAGCTACTGCAGATCTTTCTAGATCAGGTTTCATTAATGGTGATATTTCAACTGTTATGAGTCCAAGAACTGTATTGACTTGGGCAGAAAATTATCTTCTATTCAATGATATAGAATATTCTTTTAAACTATCTTTTTTAAATAGATGCGATGAAATGGAGAGATCTATCTTACAGGAATATTTTCAAAGATCATTTGGAATTGATATTACTGATGCTAAAGTAGCTAATGTCAAAGAATAGTGAAATTATTGAAGATTTTAAAAAGTCATTAAGTGCTACAATAAAATCAATAGGTAAAAAAGAAGATATAGAGATTAATTTTGTTAAAGAAAATCCTTCAATTATTGGTAACACTATAAATCTCACTGAACCAAAAATTGAAAATTTCAAAAATAATCTAGAATATTTAAGAGCTGAAGCGGACTCTTTTGCATTAGAGTTCAGATTACATTCAAAAGACATACACCAAAACTTTTTAAATCAAGATGAGTTATCAAACGAAATAATTAATGTTTTGGAACAAGCACGAGTAGAAGCTATAGGTAGTAGTGAATTTAAGGGAATACAAAAAAATCTAAAGAATAAGTATATTAGAGATCTTAAAATTGGAAATACTAAAAAAGATCAAAATCTATTAATTAAAGCATTTAAAAACGTAGCATTTGAAGAAATTGTTGGCGTAGACTTAGGTGAAATTAATAGTAGTTTTAAAAATATTGTAAAAGAAAAATTAAAAAAAGATTATTTAAACTTTTTCATAGATCTAAAGAAATGTCTGCATGATCAGGAAAAATATACATCTACAATAGTTGAAAAACTAGATGAACTTGGGTTACTTAATAACAGCGTAAACAATACACAGAACGAAGAAATTAATCAAAACGATGAAGATCAAGATAATGAAAATGAAAATAATGATCAACAAAAAAATGATGAACAAACTGAGTCAAATATTGAAATGCAAACAAGTGAAACAGCTATCGAGCAGTCAGTTTCATTGGAAGAAAATGATGATATGGGAGAAGAAAGCGGTGATACTGAACTAGATTATTTACCAGATAGAAAAATTTTAGAGAATTTAGAGAATTATAAAGTTTATGATTATAATTTTGATGAAATTATTAACGCTGAAGAACTTTGTGATATCAAAGAATTAGAGAAACTTAGAAGAAATCTTGATCAGCAAGTATTTTCCTTTCAACCACTAATTGTTAAAATTGCCAATAGACTGCAAAGAAAACTTTTAGCTCAGCAAAATCGTCATTGGGATTTTAATATGGAAGAGGGTTTTCTTGATACATCAAGATTAGCTAAAATTATTGCTAACCCAAATAATAAATTAAGCTACAAAATAGAAAAAGAAGTTGAATTTAAAGATACTATTGTGAGTCTTCTAATTGATAATTCAGGTTCAATGAGAGGAAGACCAATTACGGTTGCAGCCCTTTGTTCAGATATTTTAGCAAAAACATTGGAAAGATGCTTAATTAAATCTGAAATTTTAGGGTTTACAACCAAAGCTTGGAAGGGAGGTAACTCAAGAGAAAAATGGATCAAAAATGGAAAGCCTTCTAATCCAGGTAGGTTAAATGATCTAAGACATATCATTTATAAATCTGCTGACTCTCCTTGGAGGAGATCAAAGAAAAATTTAGGCCTATTATTGAAAGAGGGTATCTTGAAAGAAAACGTCGATGGAGAAGCTTTATCATGGGCTTATAATAGATTATCTATACGAAAGGAAAAAAGAAAAATTCTTATTGTTATTAGTGATGGTGCGCCTGTTGATGACTCAACACTTTCTGTAAATCCAGGTAATTATTTAGAAAAAAATTTAAGGAATATAATTGGTGAAATTGAAAAAAAAGATGAAATTGAATTAATTGCCATAGGAATTGGGCATGATGTTTCAAGATACTATGGTAAGGCTGTAACAATAATGGATGTCGATCAGTTAGGTGAAGTATTACTAAATCAATTATCTGCTACTTTTCATTTAGATAATTAAGAATTTAACCATTTCTTTTTTGCATTATCAAAATCGTTGTTATCAATTGAGCTTCTAACTTCTTTCATAAGATTATTCATAAAATATATATTATGATTAGTAAGCAATTGTAATCCTAGTAATTCTTGCGCAGAAAAAAGATGATATAAATATGCTAGTGTAAAGTTCTTACAAGTATAGCAATTACATTCATTATCTATTGGGTTTAAATTATTTTTATATTTAACATTTTTTAAGTTTATTTTTCCCTGTCTACCTTTAACTAAAGCTGATCCGTGTCTAGCAATTCTAGTTGGGCTTACACAATCAAATGTATCTATTCCATCTGCAACAAAATCCCATATATCCCTTGGATCACCTATGCCTAGTAAATGTACTGGACGAGTATTATCTAATTTAGAAGAAGTAAAATGAACTATATCTTTCATTTCATCTTTATTTGATCCTAAACTTCCACCAATAGCAATTCCAAAAGTGTTGATTTTTTTTGTATTAAATTCAATGCTTTCTTCTCTTAAATCTCTGTAAATCCCTCCTTGAATAATCCCATACATTTCTTGTCTACCAGCTGAGCCATTTTGAGGATTATAATTAAGTTTAGAGTTAAATGCATTAATGGACCTTAAAGACCATCTATGACTTCTTAACATAGAATCAGACGTGTATATTTTATCTACATTATAGGGAGTACATTCATCAAAAACTAAGATGAAATCTGCTCCAAGATTTCTTTGAACCTCTATTGATTTTTCAGGAGATAACATATGATTAGAACCATCTATATATGACTTGAACAATGCGCCCTCTTCATTCAAATTTATTAAAGTTTTTTTATTTTTTGAATTTGTTTTTCGCCCTTTTATTTCATCAGCAACTGAGCCATGTCCAAGAGAAAAAATTTGAAATCCACCACTATCTGTTAACATAGGCCCATCCCAACCTGTAAATTTATGAAGACCTCCATGTTGAGCTATTAGTTCACTACCTGGCTGAAGCATTAAATGGTATGTATTGGATAGTATAATTTGTGTATTATTTTTTTTTGCTTCAAGAGTAGTAAAAGATTTTAGTGCAGCTTTTGTTGCACAAAAAATAAATGCTGGAGTTTCAATATCACCGTGTGGTGTAGAAATTTTTCCTGTTCTTGCTTTATTATTTTTATTTGTTTTTTTAACTTTCCAAGAAAAGTTAGTCATTAGTTTTTGGGACAAAAAACTTAGCTATATAAATAAAAGGAGTATCAAGTAGGGCTATAAATATTCTAAGAAGATAAGTGCCTAAAATATAAATCATTATGACATTATACACACTTACTGGTTCAGGATTTAATAAAATCCAAGCAAATATACTAAAGACAGTGTTATCAACCAAAGAGGAGGTAATTGTAGATAAATTGTTTCTTAACCAGAGAGACTTGCCTGATAAAGCTTGTTTCAAATAGTTAAAGAACCAAACATCAAAATATTGGCTTATTAAATATGCTATCATACTAGCTATGAAAAATCTTGTCATGGGGGTAAATACATTTGATAAACTCTCTTGTACCCAATCTGCATCTGATGGTTGAAAACCAATGGTAATTACCATTAATAAAGTCATAAATAAGAATGCACTGAAACCAATTAAAATGTTAATTCTAGCTTTTTCCTTGCCATAATATTCAGATAAAATATCAGTACATAAGAATGTTGATGCAAAAAGAATAGTTCCTAATGCTACCGGTTCGGGTGAATAAAAAAAGTCTACTGTTTTTAAAACTTGAATGTTTCCTGCAATTACAGCTAGTGCAGAATAGATAAAAATTCCTATATATCCAAATATCCTTAAAAAAATAAGAATAGAAAAAAAACAAAAAAGTAGCATTATGAACCACATTAGTTCAGTGCTAAGGGAATTAAGTATTGTTGTTAATTCAAAGAAAAATCCCATTACAAAAATTTAATTAGATTTTGATAGAATAGTTTTTTTTAATTTTTTTGCTTTTAACGGTAATTTAGAATTAGGTGTATTAATTAGAAATTCATCTAAACCGCCTTTTTTTTCAACTGTTCGAATTGTGCTAACAGCAACTTTCAATTGGAATTTTTGACCTAAAACTTCACTTACAAAAGTTATATTCTGAAGATTAGGTTTAAAACGTCTTTTTGTTCTATTTTTAGCATGACTAACGTTATTGCCAGTTTGAAAGGATTTTCCAGTTAATTCACATCGCATTGACATAGTGAAATTGCATGTAAATATATATATTACTTTGTCAAGTATTCTAAATACTAAATTTATCTATGATATAAGTTGGGGATATCTGATGATTTTTAATTAAATTATTTATTTTATTTAAATCTTTATGAATACCAGATTTTACTAAAATACTATCTATTTCAAAATTATTAGCTCCTTGAATATCATGAAATAATGAGTCTCCAATAGCTAATGTTCTTTCTTTTTCTAAATTAATTTTATTAGTGGTTTCTGCGTATATGCTTACATCAGGCTTGCCTTTTATAATAACATTTCCACCCATTTTTTTGTATATTTCACCAATAGTACCCATACAAAACACATTATTATTACTTTTACTTTCAACAGTTTCAAAGTCAGGGTTTGCACAATACATTATTATTTCTTTTTTATAAGCTACTTCTAGCAGTGGAATGTAGTCTATTGGCTGTAAATTTATAAAAGGGGTACAGGCTAAAATTAAATCTGCTTCTTCAACTTTTTCTACAAAATTAAAATTTAAACCATCTCTAAAATTGAGACCATCCTCTTTTTGTTCATCAAAAATATGAAAACAATTTTTTTTATTTTTATCATCTAAATATTTTTTTTTAAGTAATTGCCAAATCATTTCTCCACTTGTAACTGTATTTAAAAAAGAATTTTTTTTAAAACCAAGCTTTGGCAATCTATCTATGGATGTTTTTGATCTTTTTGATGAATTTGAAATTATAAATAAATTTTTATTTTTACTATTTAGAATATTTATAGAATTAAAAGCATGATCATATCCAAATGTTCCATCATGCATAACACCCCATTGATCAATTATAAAGTTGTCATAATCATTAATTATTTCTTCAATTGAGTTTATTTTTTTCACTGCTATACTGATTTACCAATAAGTTCAGATACATTTTTATATCCATCTGTTTTAATTAGGTCAATCAAGTCACTTTTCATACTATTGATTAAATTTGGACCAGAATAAACCAAAGCCGTATATAGTTGAACTAAAGAAGCTCCAGATTTAATTTTTTCGTAACAGTCCTTTCCACTTGATATACCACCCACTCCTATTAATGGTATTTGACCATTAGTTAATTCATACATTTTTTTTAAAATTATATTTGAATTATCATATAGAGGCTTACCACTTAAACCACCTTTTTTTCCTTTATTTACAGAGGTTAAATTACTCTCTCTCTTTATTGTGCTATTTGTAAGTATTAATCCATCTATGCTATTAGCTAATGAAATTAAAGCTATATCTCTTAGTTGATCTTCATTTAAATCAGGTGAAATTTTAATTAATATTGGCTTGGTATTAATATTTTTTATTTCATCTCTTTTATCTATAATTTTTTTAATTAATTTTTCTATCTTTCCTCTCAATTGTAGATCTCTCAATCCTTCAGTATTTGGTGAGGATATATTTATAGTTATATAGCTTGCAAAATCACCTAACTGTTCTAAACCAATTAGATAATCATCAATAGCTTCACTTGAATTTTTATTTTTTCCAATATTAACTCCTACAATTTTATTATTTAAGTATGATTTTTGGTGTTTAATTAAATTTTTTTTTACTTTTTGAATGCCCTTATTATTAAATCCTAAACTATTGATGATAGCTTTATCTTCACTTAATCTAAATACTCTAGGTTTAGAATTACCACTTTGAGGTAGTGGAGTAATTGTACCAACCTCAAGAAAACCAAAACCAAATGAAAACATGGAATGCATCACTTCAGCATTTTTATCGAAACCTGCAGCGAGTCCAATAGGATTTGGAAAATCTAAACCCATTAAATGTTGTGAAAGAATAGAGTCCTCAATATTTTTTTGTCTTACTTTGAAATATTTTAAAAAATTAATTGTAATTGTATGCGATAACTCGGGTGGTAATAATCTTAATATTTTTAATGAACTATTGTACAATAAATTAATTATCTATTAATTTTTTTAGATAATCAATAGTTTCTCTTAATCCAAATAATTTAAAAAATGATCCTAGTCTAGGACCTTGATCTTGACCAAGCATAACTTGATATACTAATTTAAAAAAATCTTTTAAGTTTTCAAATTCGTGCTTTTTTCCTACTTCGTATAATAATGTTTGAATATCTTCAGATGAACTGTTTTCAGTAACCTCATTTTCTAAAACATTAATAATATCAATAAATACCTCTTTATTACTACTCTCAATCTCTAAAAATTTCTTTTTAGGCAAAATAAAATCTTCATAGTAATTTAGTGCAAAGTCTATGAGACGGTCAAATTCAGGATTGTTTTCAGCATTAATTTTATCATCATATTTATTAATAAAAGACCATATAACTTTTTTATCTTTAGAATTAGAAACATTAACTAGGTTAGTTAGAGTATTAAAATTTATTTCTGATTTAAACTCATTTGGTTTTCCTGCATGAATATGCCAAATAGGATTATCATACTGTTTATTTTTGTCTAAACTTGAGTATGCATTATAATGAGAAAGATAATCATCTACAGTTTTGGGAATTACATCAAAGTGAAGTTTTTTTGCTGATTTTGGTTTTTGGAACATATAGAGTGCAAGACTTTCAGGAGAAGCATAGCGCAGCCACTCATCAACACTAATACCATTACCAACTGACTTAGAAATTTTTTCACCCTTTTCATCTAAAAACATTTCATAAATTAGATTGGTAGGTGGTTTTTTATTTAATGCTTTACAAATCTTGGATCCTAAATCAACACTTTCTGTAAGATCTTTACCGCACATTTCATAATCAACATCAAATGACATCCATCTCATTGCCCAATCTACTTTCCATTGTAACTTACATTTTCCATTAATTACTTCTGTTTCAACTAACTTGTCTAAAGATGGATCCTTGTAAATAATTGTTTTTGAATCCATTTTATATTCTTCAATTTTTACCTGAAGTACCTCACCTGAATTTTCACTTATTGGAAGAAATGGACTATAAGTTTCTTTTCTCTCTGCTCTTAAGGTAGGTAAAATAATATTTAATATTTTTGTATAGTTTTCAAATATACTTAATATTGTTTCATTAAAATCTCCATTTTGATATTTTTCTGTTGAGCTAACAAACTCATAGTCGAAATTAAATTCATCCAAAAAACTTCTAAGTTTTGCATTATTATGATGTCCAAAACTTTCAAATTTATCAAATGGATCTGGTATGGAAGTAAGTGGCTTGCCTATATATTTTTCTAACATTTCTTTATTTGGAACATTTTCAGGAACTTTTCTTAATCCATCCATATCATCAGAAAATGTGATCAGTTTTGTTGGGCAATCAACTATAGAGCTAAATGCATTTTTTACCATTGATGTTCTAACAACTTCACCAAAAGTTCCAATATGAGGTAAACCAGAGGGGCCATAACCAGTTTCTAGTAATACATATCCCTTTGATGGAACTTTAAAATTTTGTAAACCACCATTTTTTTTAATGATTTGTAATGCTTCTTTAAAAGGCCAAGCTTTTAAGGTTTGTACTAATTCTTGATCAATCATTTAATTTTGCTCTAATTCTAATTTTTTTACCCAATAACAACTTTAATGAATTTGTGAAATTAAAAATTTCAGATCCTAATTTATTAAATAATTCATTTTCTAGCTCAATAATATTATCAATGATATTATTAATTAAATCATTCCCTTCTGTGGTTAGAATTAAACTATCAGATCTTTTATCTTGTGGTTGTAGTTTTGATATTAACTTCTTTTCTTCTAGTTTAGAAACTCGTAAACTAACAACTGATCTATCTATAGATGCATTTTTACATATATCCTGTTGAGTAATATTTATGTTTTCTTGCTGTAATAAATAAATTGTCTCGAGAATAAGATATTCATTTAATGTGATTTGACTCTCTTTTAATTTAAGCCTTATTTTAGATTGCCATAAATTTGATGTTTGCCAAATTAATAATGCTAATCTATTCTCATTAAGAGAAGTGTCTGCCATAGTTTTTATACAAACTGTTTGTATGCAAATTAATAAATTATGTCAATACTATTCTGGTGCAATTTCTAACTCTAACCCATCAAACTCTTCAGAAAGGTCAATTTGACAAGATAATCTGGAATTTTTTTTAACATCAAAAGCTTGATCTAGCATAGATTCTTCATCATCATCCATATTTTTCAACTTATTTATCCATTTTTCATCAATATAAACATGACAGGTAGCACAAGCACAACATCCTCCACAGGAAGCTTCAATATCGTAGCCATTGTCTCTAAGGGTTTCCATTAATGTAAAATTACTATCATATTCAATTTCAGACTTTTTACCTGATCTATCTGTGATTATTAACTTTGGCATTAAACGCCTAGTTTTTTTTGAAGTTCTTTAGAAGATGTTGTGTATCTAAAAATATTTTTCTTATCAGGAAAGCAATACTTGAATACTTCTTGAGCCATTAAGGCAGACTCGTGAAATCCTGATAGAATAAGCTTAAGTTTTCCTGGGTACCAATTTATGTCACCAATCGCAAAGATTGAAGGTGTAGAAGTTTCAAATTTTTCAGTGTCCACTTTAATTAAGTTCTCGTGTAAGTTTAGACCCCATTCCGCGATTGGACCTAGTTCCATTTTTAAACCAAAAAATGGTAAAAGATAATCTACTTCAATATTTAATTTTTCATCATCATTTTCGTATTCTAGCATTATTTTACTATCTTGAATTTTTGAAATCTTTTTAATTTGGCCCTTTAAAAATTTAATTTTTCCTTTTGTTTCTAATTCTTGCATTTTTGAAACGGAATCAGGTGCTGCCCTAAACTCTTTTCTTCTATGTATTAGAGTTACACTGGAATCCTTAGATAGTTCATTTGTCCAATCCAAAGCAGAATCTCCTCCTCCTGCAATTAGGAGTTTTTTATCCTTAAATATTGATTTGTCTCGAATTGCATAAAAAACACTCTTGTTTTCGAAACTCTCAATATTCTCAATCGGAGGTTTTCGGGGCACAAAACTTCCTGCACCTGCTGCCACTACTATACATTTTGCTTCAACTTTTGTTCCAATATTAGTTTCTATAATCCAACCATATTCTGTTTTAGCAATTTTCTCAACTTGTTGGTTGAGATGAAATTTAGGTTTAAATGGGTTTATCTGTTTAATTAACTCGTCAGTTAATTCTTGCCCTGTTACAACTGGTCTTGAGGGAATATCATAAATTGGTTTTTCTGGGTACAATTCAGCACACTGACCTCCAACTTTATCTAAATTATCAACTAAATGACATTTTATATTTAAAAGACCCAGTTCAAATACTGCAAATAAGCCTACCGGACCTGCACCTATAATTACTACATCAGTTTTATCTGTCATATGTGAAAAATAACAACTTTTTTTATTATTTCTAGGGATTATATATAATCTAAATGAATTACGCTAATACTTCAAAATATTATAATCCTGCGATTTATATATGGCTATTAACAATAACCGCAATGGTTTTATTAATTATAGTAATAGGAGGTCTCACAAGATTAACAGACTCTGGACTTTCTATGACTGACTGGCGTCCAATTTTAGGTGTAATTCCTCCACTGAGTTTAGAAAGTTGGTTGGTTGTATTCGAAATGTATAAACAAACACCAGAATATAAAATAGTTAACAAAAATATGACGTTAAATGAGTTTAAATATATTTTTTGGTGGGAGTGGTTTCATAGAATATTTGCAAGAGCCATAGGAGTTGTCTTTTTAATACCATTAATTTATTTTAGTTTTAAAAAGCAAATTCAATCATCACTGTATATAAGGCTTGGTATTGTCTTTGTGTTTGGTTTGTTTCAAGCAGTTATTGGATGGTGGATGGTAAAGAGTGGTTTGACTGAAAATCCTTACGTAAGCCCTTACAGACTTACTTTTCATCTTTTAAATGCTCTTATAATTTTCTCTATACTATTATGGATAGCAATGGATTACAGGTATTCTTCTAATATAAGTTTTTTATCTAATCCAAAGACAATTGAATTTTATATTTTAGTTGCTGTAATCTTAATATTTATCACAATTGCAACAGGTGGATTTATGGCAGGAACAAACTCTGGACAATCTTTTAATACTTTTCCACTAATGAATGGAAAAATTATACCTGATGATTACGTTATTGATGATTTAGGTATTTATAATATTTTTGAAAATACAGTTGCAATAAATTTTAACCACCGTTGGTTATCAATATTTGTTTTTTTTTATATCCTTTTTGTTTGTTTTAAGTTTATTAAATTTGATAATAAAAATATATCTAGTACTCTTGTATATTTAGTTTTATTCTTTCTAACGTTACAAGTAATATTAGGTATTATAACTCTTTTAAGTAATGTTTACTTACCAGTCGCAAGTTTACATCAAACTAATTCAATTTTGTTATTATCAACTTTATTAATTAGTTATCATCAAATTAAAATTAGAAAGGTTAAAGATGTCTAACAAAAATATATTTGTCTTTGGGGGCACGGGTTCTATTGGAAAATCATTATCAAAAAAACTGAAAAGTAATAATTATGATCCAATAATTATTTCTAGAAATGAGACAGAATTAAAACAATTATCTGAGGAAATTGGTTGCGAATATAAAGTTTGTGATGTTTTAGATTTTGATAAAGTTAAAAGTATTTCGGAAGAATATAAAGATCGATTAAGTGGTATTGCTTTTTGTGTTGGTTCTATAAATTTAAAACCTCTTAAAATGACTAAAGATGAAGATTTTATTGATTCTTTTAAAATAAATACACTTAGTGCTATAAATGCGATTAAGTTTAATCAAGAAACTCTTGCTAAAAATAATGGCAGTATTCTTCTTTATTCAACTATTGCTGTAAAGCAAGGTTTTACTAATCACACAATAATATCTACCGCAAAAGGTGCCATTGAAGGACTTACTTTGAGTTTAGCTGCTGAATTTGCTCCAAAAATCAAAGTAAATTGTATAGCGCCTAGTTTAACTGACGCAAAAATGACACAAAAGTTGATTAGTAATGAAACTATTAAGAAAGCAATTGAAAATATGCACCCTCTACCTAAAATTGGATCTGGTGATGATTTCTCGGATATTGGGAGTTTTCTATTAAGTGATAAAAATAGTTGGATAACTGGACAAATATTTCATATAGATGGGGGAAGATCATCATTAAGATTAAAATCGTGAAATATATCTTTATAATTTGTTTATCTGTTTTTTCTTTAAGTGTTTTTAGTCAACCATTTCCAATACCAGAAGATAATGAGGTAAGTTTTGATGTTATTAGAAAAAACAAAAATATTGGAAGCTTAATATCAAAATTTGAAGATAATGAAGATAGTGTCGTCATACATTCAGTCTTAGAGATAAATGTTAAAGTTTTATTTATTCCAGCATACAAATTTTTTCAAGAAACTAAAGAAACTTGGAAAAATGGTGAATTTGTATCAATAGATGGATTTACAGACTTCGAAGATGATCGAGAGTATAAAATAATTGGAAATGATGAAGACAATTTTTTTATTGCTAGTGGTATGGATGGAGAATTAAAATTAGATAAAAATATAGTACCATTAAATTATTGGAATATTGAAATGTTAAATGAGAAAGAAGTATTTGACACTCAAAAAGGTATTGTAAGAACTATAAAAGTAAAGCAACTTGAAGATGAAAAAATAAAAATCAATGACATTAAAATATTAGCTAATAAGTATGTTTTCAATGCATCAAAAAATCCAAAAGATAAAGGGCCATTCCCTGAGTATACACTTTGGTATTTTGAAAAAGAGCTCATGAAAATGGAATTCAAAAATCCTAATGATAAAAAAAATATTATAACAATAATTCGTAATGATTGGAGTCTATAGTTGCAAACTATATGGATTACTGGTGGATCTTCAGGTATTGGTTTTGCTACAGCAAAAGAATTTATAAATAATAATTGGCAAGTTGTAATTTCTTCAAGTAATAAAATAAAACTTGAATCTGCAAAAAAAAAATTAGAACTAAATAGTAATAAAAATTTAGTTCATGCTATTGTATGTGATATTTCTTCAAAAAATAATGTTGATGAAACGATTGATTCTATAGAAAAAAATATTGGCAAAATTGATATAGCATTATTAAATGCATCAGCTTATAGTCCAAATAAAAATCAAATATTTGATATTTCAAACTACGAATTGCTAGTAGATGTAAATATCAAAGGTACTTTGTATTGTGTTAACAAATTAAAAGATATTATGAAAAATAGAAATAATACGATTGCGATTATTTCTTCACCATTAGGATATAGAGGTTGGCCAACAGCTGGGGCGTATGGTATTTCTAAGGCAGCTCAATTAAGCTTGAGTGAAAGCTTGTATTTTGATTTCAAAAAGTTGAACATTAATGTTAGAGTCATATGTCCAGGTTTTATTGATACCGAAGCAACCAAAAAAAATAGCTTCAAAATGCCTTTTTTAAAAAGTGCTGAATATGCAGGAAAAAAAATATTTAATAGATTAACTAAAGGTAAAGAATTTGAAATAATTTTTCCCTATTTGATTGTATATTTTTTTAAATTTACAAGGATATTACCTTACAAAATATATTTTTATATATGGAAAAAATTAGGGAATTTTTAGTTTGTTTCACCAATATAAATTCCAAGTCCTTCAGCTACTTTAATCAAAGGATCATTTTTTTGAACAGTTTTTGAATATCCAGCAACTTGACTAAGCATCAAATCTTGTACTCCTCTGTCTTTCCATACAACTACTCTATTAAATTTTTTCTTTGCAATTAAATCAACCGCATAAACCCCAAAGGCACTTGCAATTAAACGATCTCTATGAGTTGGTTGAGCACCTCTTTGAACATGCCCTAGAACTGTAACTCTTGTTTCAGAGTCTGTTATTTTATAGATTTCATCACCAAGATAATTTCCAATTCCTCCAAGGCGCACCTCTCCATCAACATATTTCACTGTAGCTTTTTTACCGTTTTCTTTTTTTACAGCTTCTGCAACAACAATTAATGCATGATTTCTTCCTTTAGATCTAAGTTTCTCAATATGGTCAGCAATAGATTTTATAGAATATTGTATCTCCGGAATCAAAATAACATCTGCTCCTCCAGCTATTCCTGCATTCAAAGCAATGTGACCTGCATCTCTGCCCATTACTTCTAAAATCATTACTCTTCTGTGGCTAGCAGCTGTTGGTTGAAGCATATCTAATGCATTTGTTGCTACATCAACTGCAGTATCATATCCTATAGAAAGCTCATTATGCTTTACATCATTATCTATAGTCTTTGGAATACCAACAAAATTTATATTACCTTTTTTTGTAATACTTTGGAGAATTTTTAAACTTCCATCTCCACCGATACCTATTAGTGCATCTATTTCTAATTTTTTAAAACCTTCTATAACTAAATCAGATGAGTCTATTTTTTTTCCATTTCTTATAATTTTTTTAAAAGGGTTGCCTTTGTTATTTGATCCCAAAAAAGTTCCACCCATTCTCATTAAGCTACCCTCAAAATTTTGAGGATCTAATTTGATAACGTCCAGTGGTTCTTTCAACAGGCCTAATGTTCCATCTTTAATTCCATAGACTTCCCAATTGTACTTATTATGTGCTCTCAAGGTAACAGCTCTAATTACTGCATTTAAACCTGCGCAATCTCCACCGCTTGTTAAAATTGCTATTTTTTTTACCACAGGGCGTTTATATACTATTATTATATTTTTACTTATTTATTTTCATGGATGACATAAACAAACTTATAGAAATTTTAAAAAATTTTGAACAAGAACACAGAGATCTTGATGAAATACTCATTCGGCTTCAAGAAAGAAATACTGTAGATTTTTTACAAATTCAAAGGTTAAAAAAAAGAAAATTAATCCTAAAAGATAAAATATTAGAAATTCAAAATAAATTAGAGCCTGATAGTATAGCTTAAGCTAAAAAACTTTTTAAAAATTTAGGAGCATTATCCTTAATAAAAGATATTCTTTCCTTAATTCTTGGAATTTTTGATATTCTCTTAAGATTTTTATCAATATTTTCTTCAACATGTTTCATTTCTTTTGAAAAAAAAACGAACAAGGCATTAGTATATACTCCTGATAAAATCAGTCTTTTTGTATAAAAATTGAAATCTGTTGAATTATCTCCAGCTAAATACCACATTGTACTTACTGAATTATATAAACTCTTTTTTGATATTTTGTTATTTGTGGGTAGCAAAAGATGGTTAAAGGTTTTTTTATAAAATTCTTTATCTTCATTTAATATATCAAATCGTAATAATAATATTTTTTTTATTCTTTTGTTAATTGGAAAATTGATTAAATTAATTTTTTTTAATTTATGTTCAAGTTTTTCATTAATACTTTGTAAGGAATATTCTAATAAATCTTTATATCCATCAGGGAAAAAATAGAATAAATCATTTTTTTCTATATTTTGTTTTTGTAATTTTGAAAATATTTCTGATGACCAACCTTCAATTGATACGATTTTTTTTGTTTTTTTGAGAATATCTTCTTTTTTTTTATTTTCTGTTTTGTTCATTTTTCCAATATGTAGTTATTTCTTTTTCAAAACCAAAAGCATTTTTATGTGCTAAGCGTGATGTATACAGAATGCCGTTTAAGTGATCTACCTCATGTTGTACTACCCTTGCGTGTAAGCCTTCAACTTCATTTTCAATTTCTTTACCATCAAGATCAAATCCAGAATATTTGATTTTTTTAAATCTTCTAACTAAACCCTGCATACCAGGTATTGATAAACAACCTTCCCAATCATCCTCAGTTTCTTTTCCTATGGGTGTAAAAATAGGATTTACTAATGGTGTTATCTCAATTTTATCTTTCTCTTCATTATCAGGATTACGAAATACTATTATTTTCTTTGAAATATGTACTTGGGGTGCAGCTAAACCTATACCGTTATAGTCAAGCATTGTTTCAGACATATCATAAACTATTTTTTTTAGAGAATCTGAAGAGAATTCTTTTATCTCAGAACATTCTTTTAGCAAGATTGGATGACCAATTTTTGATATTTTGAGAATAGACACATAATAAATATAAGTATTTTTTCTAATATACCAATAGATTAATTCAATATATCCGTTTGCAAATAATATGAGTTTGTGTTACTAGCCCGTCCCAATGACACTTTTTGTAAATGTAAAAGATAATAACGTAGAACAAGCAATTAGAACGCTTAAAAAGAAAATGCAGCGTGAAGGTTTGTATAAAGAAATGAAACTACGTAAACATTACGAAAAACCGTGTTTGAAACGCGCTCGAGAAAAAGAAGAAAATATTAGAAGAGCTAGGAAGTCTGCAAAAAGAAATAACGATTAAGCAGAAAGACTTTTTACAATATCCTCACACATTTTTTTAGCATCTCCAAATAGCATAGTTGTATTATCTCTATAAAACAACTCATTATCAACACCAGAATAACCAGTTGCCATTGAACGTTTTACAAATAGAACACTCTGAGATTTTTCTACATCTAAAATAGGCATACCAAAAATTGGAGATGACTCATCTGTTTTGGCAGCTGGATTTGTTACATCATTTGCTCCAATAACAAAAGAAACCTCTGTCATAGGAAAATCATGATTAATTTCATCTAGCTCCAAGACTTCTTCATAAGGAACATTAGCTTCAGCTAGTAAAACATTCATATGACCTGGCATTCTTCCAGCGACTGGATGTATTGCATATCTTACTTCTATTCCTTCTTTTTTTAATATGTCACCCATTTCTCTTAAAGCATGTTGAGCTTGTGCTACAGCCATTCCATATCCTGGTACAATAATTACAGAGTCTGCGTTTTTCATTATGTATGCCGCATCCTCTGCGTTACCTTGTTTAACAATTTTGTCTGAGTTATCCTTACTAGCACTAGTGTCTTGCTCACCACCAAAACCTCCTAAAACAACATTAATAATGGATCTGTTCATCCCTTTACTCATTATATAACTTAATATTGCACCAGACGCTCCAACAAGAGCACCAGTTATAATTAAGAGATTATTACTTAGGGTAAATCCTATGCCACAAGCTGCCCAACCTGAATAAGAGTTTAACATAGAAACGACAACAGGCATGTCAGCACCACCGATAGGAATTACAACAAGAAATCCTAGTAATATTGAAACAATAACTATTGTCCAAAAGATTGTTGGAGATTGATTAATTACAAATAATATAATCAAGAAAATAATTAGGAGGAAAATTACTGCATTTATAAGATGCTGGAACTTAAATACTATTGGCTTTCCTGAAATTGTGCCTTGTAATTTTCCAAAAGCTAAAACTGAACCAGAGAAAGTGATAGCACCAATAAATGTTCCAATACTCATTTCAACTAAACTAGCAGTTTTAATCGAACCGACTTTTCCAATACTAAAAGCTACGGGATCATAGAATGCAGCAGCAGCAACAAATACAGCAGCTAAACCTACTAAGCTATGGAAAGCAGCTACCAATTGAGGTAATGCGGTCATCTCAATTCTGAGAGCAATAAATGAACCTATTGCACCGCCAATAAGTATCGCGGCACCAATTTCATAATAACTAAGAACTGATTTGAACATTAGCGTTGTGAACACCGCTATAATCATACCAATAACACCAAAAATGTTACCCATTCTTGAAGATTCAGGATGAGATAAACCTCTTAGAGCAAATATAAATAATAACGCAGAAATCAAATATAATATCGCAACCATGTTAGAGGACATTATTCTTTTTCCTTTGTTTTTTTAGTTTTTTTCTTAAACATCGAGAGCATTCGATATGTTACTAAGAAACCTCCAAAAATATTAACTGAAGCTAATACAACACCTATTAGTCCAAAAATTTTTGAAGTATCGAAACCTTGAGGACCGGCTGCCAATATTGCCCCAACTATAATTACGCTTGATATTGCATTTGTCACACCCATCAATGGACTATGTAAAGCAGGAGTAACAGACCAAACTACATAATAGCCAATAATACAAGCTAGAAAAAATACTGTTAGTCCTATAACAAAAACTTCTGAAGAATGTGCTTCCATATTACTTAAATTGCTCCAATCTTACATCCCCGTCATGCGTTAGCAAAACAGAATTAATTATTTCATCGTCAAAATCAAAATTTATTTTTTTATTTTCTTTATCTATTAATAAACTTAAGAAGTTAAATATATTTTTAGCATACAGTGCTGAAGCATCTTTAGCCACTCTTCCAGGAACATTTCCATAACCAACAATTTTCACTCCATTGTGCTCTACTATTTCATTCATTTTACTTAAAGGGCAATTACCACCAGCTTCCACAGCCAAATCAATTACTACTGAACCTGGTATCATCGAAGAAACCATTTCTTCTGTGATTAAAACTGGAGCTTTTTTGCCAGGAATAAGAGCTGTACAAATTACTATGTCTTGTTTTGAGACTGTATCAGCTATCAATTGAGCTTGTTTTTTCTTATAATCTTCACTCATTTCCTTTGCATAACCACCGGCGGTTTCAGCATTTTCAGCTTCATCATCTTCAACCATTATGAATTTTCCACCAAGACTTTCAACTTGTTCCTTAGTTGCTGCTCTTACATCAGTGGCAGACACTACTGCACCAAGTCTTTTTGCTGTTGCGATTGCTTGTAAACCAGCAACTCCTACACCAAGTATCATAACTTTTGCTGGATTTACTCTTCCAGCAGCAGTCATCATCATTGGAAAAGCCTTTCCAAATTGCTCCGCTGCATCAATTACACTTCTATACCCCGCTAAGTTAGCTTGGGATGATAGAACATCCATACTTTGTGCTCTACTTATTCTAGGAATTAATTCCATACAACATGATGATATTTTGTTTTTATTTAAATTAGAAAATTCAGATTTATTTTCATAAGGGTTTAAAATTCCAATAAGTAATGAATTACTTTTTAAGTTATTTATGTCATCACTGCTTGGCATTCTAACACATAAACAAACATCAGCCTTCAAGCATTCAGATCTAGTAACAATTTTTGCCCCAGCTTCTTCATAATTTGAATTTTGATATCCTGAAGATTCTCCAGCTCCATTTTCAATTATAACTTCAAAACCCAGTCTAGAAAAAAGCTTTACTGATTCAGGGGAGATAGAGACTCTTGTCTCATTGTTATCATTTTCTTTAATGGCAGATAAGAGCATGAGTTCTTATATTGATAGGTCAGCTAAATTTAAAGCTTTTTGTTGGTTTTTCATTAATTTTTTTGAGTTAAAATCTTCAATGAGCTCATGGAATATTCTGTACCAATTAACTTCAGCTTTTAAATGCATAAATACTGAACCTAGTCCTACTGCTGCTCTATCCATGAACACAAATTCTTTTGGAGGTTTGACACCACCTAGTTTTTTAAGTTCTTGATGAACTTCAGATGCAATTTGTGCTCCATATATACCACTATCGCTTTCTTGTATTTTTTGAACTTTATCTTCCATTAAAGGTGAGTATAAAAATCCTGCCCATTTATTTAATACTTTTAATTTCTCTTTTGTAATATCAGTAAATCCCCATTGCTCATATGCATGAACTGCCTTTGAATTGTCTTTTTCTTGAAGAGCAAAATATAAGTCAATTACACCTTGAATGAAATTACCATTAAAAATTCTCATACAACCAAAGTCATATATATTAATACTAAGGTCTTTTTTTTGTACAGAATAATTTCCTAAATGTGGATCACCATGAAGCACTCCGTATTCAAAGAATGGTTTGTACCACGCTTTATACATATTAGCCGCTAAAGTATTTCTTGTTTCTTTAGAAGATTTTTTGAAATTTAAAATAGGCTCGCCATCTAACCAGCTCATGGTTAGTAATCTTTTTGTAGATAATTTATCATAGGTTTTTGGGACATGAACAAAATTTATATTTGAAAATATATTTCTAAATACAGCCATTAATTTTTTTTCTCTTTCGTAATCTAGCTCTTCTTTGAGTCTGTCAGTAATTTCTTTATATACCTCATCAGTCTTAATCGCTTTATTATAAGACTGATAAATTGAAAAAATCATTTTTAATTGTGAAAGATCAGCACTAACTGCTGAAGCCATATCTGGGTATTGGAGTTTGCAGGCGACTATATCATCATTTTTTATTTTAGCTTTATGAACTTGTCCAAGAGAAGCCGCTCTAGTTGCTTCTTTATCAAACTCTATAAAATTTTTTTGCCAGTCCTGTTTTAATTCTGCAGCCATTCTTCTTTTAACAAACAACCATCCCATCGGTGGTGCATTAGACTGTAAATGCATAAGCTCTTGTGCATACTCATCAGGAAGTAAGTCAGGTATGGTTGCTGATAATTGTGCCACTTTCATCAAGGGCCCTTTAATACTTCCAAGAGCAGCTCTTATTTCTGAAGCATGTTTCTCTTTATCTAACTTAACACCTAAATATCTTTGGCTTGCAAGTTTAGTGGCTAATTTTCCAACAACTCCACCAACTTTAGCGTACCTGGTAAGTTGTTTAGTTAGGGATTTTGCTTCTTTATCTTTCATCAATTTTATTCTTCTAATTGGTCAATCAGATTCTCAATAACATTAACTCCTTTTTGCCAAAAATCTTTCTTCTTGGGATTTAACCCAAAAGGTTGCAATAGTTTATCATATGTATCACTACCACCACTCTCTAACAAAGTAATGTATTTGTCTTCAAATTTAGGTAGTTTACTCTCGTAAACATTAAAAAGAGAATTAACAAGACAATCACCAAAAGCATATGCATAAACATAAAATGGTGAATGAATAAAATGGGGTATATAGCTCCAAAAATATTTATAATCATCATTAAATTTTATTGATGGTCCTAAGCTTTTCTTTTGAACATCAATCCAAATTTCACAAATCTCGTCAACACTTAGTTCTTTAATTTTTCTTTGATGATGAATACGTTTTTCAAATTCAAAAAAAGCAATTTGCCTTACAACAGTGTTTAGCATATCTTCGACTTTGTTTGCTAAAAGCCCCTTACGTTCATTTTCTTTTGTCGTAATAGATAAAAGCGATTTAAAAGTTAACATTTCTCCAAAAACACTTGCTGTTTCAGCAAGTGTTAACGGTGTTGAAGAATTAAAATAAGTTTGTTTTCGTCCTGCTAAATATTGATGAATGCCGTGTCCAAGTTCATGAGCAAGAGTTGCTATATCTCTTGCTTTACCCTGATAATTAACAAGTATAAATGGATGAGCTGATGGAACAGTAGAAGCAGCAAACGCACCAGGAGATTTTCCTGGGATTACTGGAGCGTGTATCCATGAATTATCAAAAAATTCATTTACAATATTTCCTGCCCTCTTATCAAAATTTGAATAAGCATCAGTTACAATTTGTCTTGCATCTTTCCAAGAATAAATACTCTGTGATTGAAAAGGAAGAGGTGCGTTTCTGTCCCAATACATTAAGAATTTCTTTTTAAGCCATTTAGATTTTATTTTATAATAACGATGAGCAATTTTTGGGTAATTTTCTTTTATTGTTTCAGTTAAGGCTTCTACAACTTCATCTTCGACAACATTAGATAAATTTCTTGAACTGACTGGATTTGGCAATCCTCTCCATTTATCATTTATTGATTTATCTTTTGCAAGATTATTAGTAATAGATGTAAACAAACTAATGTTATCTTTTAAAACAGCAGATACTACCTCAGCTGATTTTTTACGATTTGATTCTTTTTTATCAGAAAGAAAATTAAAAATTTCAGCACTAGATAAATTTTTTCCCTTAAAAGGAAATTTTAGTGATGCAATTGTATCATCAAATAGTCTGATCCAGGCTGATCTAGAAGTAATACTTTTTTCTTGAAGTAATTTTTCTGTTTTAACATCTAATTGATAAGGTTTGAATTTTCGAATATTTTTTATCCAGTTTTTGTAAATCTTTAGTTTTTTATCAGCATAAATTTTTTTTAAATTTTTTTCAGAAATTTCATTTATCTCAAGACTAAAGAAAACAATTGAGGAGGCAATATTTGTTATTTGCTCCTGCATTTGTTGATAAAAAATTTTATTCTTTTCATTATTACCATCCTCTGCAACTAATAAATGCGCATAAGACATAATTTTATCTATTTTTGTATCAATATCCTCTAATTCAATAATAGCTTTTAAGAGTTGATTAGAACTAATCTTGGTGATTTTGGATGCATATTTTTTCTCAAATTTTTTAGTTGATATTCTGAGCTTATTTAAATCATTATTCAGCTTCTTCGCTTTTGGGGATTCATATAAATCCTTTAAATTCCAAATTGGTAGTTTACCAAGGGTATTTTTTGTTGAATTTTGATAATTTTTTTGTTTCATATTTTACTATTTCGATATAGGTCTAATATCTTAGCTTTGTAGGGAGGATAGAAAGCATGATTGTTAATTTTGACGAATTTAATAGCATACCGGGTATATTTTATCATCAAGCAAATAATTTAAAAGATCAACCATATTTGTGGAAGAAAGAGAATGATAAATATGTTTCTTTAAATTGGTCACAAGTTAAAGAACAAGTCGAAAGTTTAGCAACATACTTAAAAGATCTGGGTATTTTAGAAGGAGATAGAGTATTAATTTTATCTGAAAATAGACCTGAATGGCAAATCACTGATTTAGCAATAATGTCCATAGGAGCAATTTCAGTGCCTGCTTATACAACAAGCACAACGAATGACTATAAATATATTATTGAGCATTCTGGTGCTAGATGTGCAATCGTATCATCACACGAACTAATGAAAAAAGTTCTACCTGCAATAGAAAAAATTTCACATTGTCAAAATGTAATAAAAATTAATGATGATAATGAAACTTATACCGAAGTTGTAAATATTTTATCATACAATAAAATTATAAATGACAATTTAGAAAAAAGTAAAAATTCTAATGGAATAGAAGAGTTATCAAAAAATTATAAAAGAAAAGATACAGCATGTATTATTTATACATCAGGTACTGGAGGTAATCCTAAGGGAGTGATGTTAAGTCATGGAGCCATGCTAAGAAACTGTGCTTCCTGTGATAAATTACTTGAGAGTCTTACTAGTGATTTAACAAAAGAAATTAGATATTTATCATGGTTGCCTTTATCTCATTCATATGAACATACTTTACAATTTTTAGAAATGGGACAAGGCGCACAAATCTATTACGCTGAAAGTATAGATAAATTATTAGTAAATATGGCTGAGGCAGCACCACATTTTATGACTGCTGTTCCAAGGTTTTATGACTCTTTACACACACGTATTTCACAAGGTCTAAAAAACCAAAGTAAATTGAGTCAACGCTTCTTTGCAATTACGTTAAATCTAGGAAAGAAAAAATATTTTGGTGAGCAGATGAGCTTCTCTGAAAGATTTATGAATGGATTGATGGATAGGATAGTAAGAAAAAAAGTTAAGAAAAGATTTGGTGGAAGTCTCAGAGCATTGATATCAGGAGGCGCAGCACTAAATTTTGAAGTTGGATTATACCTAAGCGCACTTGGCCTTCCACTTCTTCAAGGATACGGACAAACTGAAACGGCTCCTGTTATTTCGGCAAACCCTCCTGAAAAAATTAAATTAGATACTGTTGGAAAAGTTCTTCAAGGAAATGAAGTGAAAATTTCTGAAGATGGAGAAATTTTAGCTCGTGGTGAACTAATTATGAATGGTTATTGGAATGATCCTGAGTCAACTAATAAAACTATAATCAATGGATGGGTTCATACAGGTGATATTGGTGAATTTGATGAAGAAGATTATTTAAAGATAACAGATAGGAAAAAAGATATTATTGTAAATGCTGGTGGAGATAATATTTCTCCTTCAAGAATAGAGGCAAAACTAGATATTGAACCTGAAATTGCTCAGTCAATGTTATATGGGGATTTCAAAAATTACCTAGTTGCAATTTTGGTGCCTAATAAAGATTTAGCTTTAGAATGGGCAAAAGAAAATAATGTTGAGGGTGATTTAAATGAAATAATTGAAGATTCTTCATTTAATAAAAAAATGAAAGAAGTTGTAGATAAAGTCAATAAAAGCCTTTCTAGTATTGAGCAAATAAGAAAATTTATTTTAATAGATCACGAGTTTACAATTGAAAACAATATGATGACACCTTCCATGAAAGTAAGAAGGTTTAAAGTAAAAGAGATGTATGGAGAAAATTTAGAGAAACTATATTAAGTTTCTCTTTTATCGAATTTTTCTTTTTGTTCAGAAGTAATTTCAGTTTGAAATTTTGTTTTCCACTCTGAGTATGGCATACCATAGATCATTTCTCGTGCTTCATCGTATGAAATTGAAATATTTTTCTTTTCTGCAGCACTAACATACCATTTTGAAAGACAGTTTCTGCAAAAACCTGATAGATTCATTAAATCAATATTTTGTACATCTGTTCTATTTTTTAGATGATGAATCAATCTTTCTGCAACATCAGCAAGTAATTCTCTATCAAAGTTTTTGGTCATATTACGTAAATAAATTATATAAATCTTTTTTTGTGCTATATATATAAAAATTAATGAAACGTAACAGAAAAGCTAAAATTTTAGCTACGCTAGGTCCTGCATCATCAGATAAAAAAATAATAGAAGACTTATTTATTGCTGGATGTGATGTTTTTAGATTAAATTTTTCACATGGCGATTTAGAAACTCATAGAAAAAATTATGAAAATATTAGATCTCTTGAAGAAAAACATAATCATGCGACATGCATATTAGCTGACTTACAAGGACCCAAATTAAGAGTGGGCACATTTAAGAATACAAAAGAAAATTTAGTCAAAGGTCAAAGTTTTGTATTAGATCTTTCAAGTGAGCCTGGAGATAATAATAGGGTTAACTTTCCTCATGAAGAAATTTATGATTTTTTAACACCTAATTCTATTTTATTAGTAAATGATGGAAGAATAAGATTACAAATTGTTGAACAAAAAAAAGATAGTTTAATTACAGAAGTTTTAAATGATGCTGAAATCTCAAATAACAAAGGTGTAAATATACCTGATGTAATTCTTCCTATAGACGCCCTTACCAAAAAAGATAAATCTGATCTTATTAAGGCATTAGATATGGGAGTTGATTGGGTTGCACTTTCTTTCGTGCAACAAGCAGAAGATATACAAAAACTAAAAAAAATAATTAACAATAAAGCACTCGTGATGGCAAAAATTGAAAAGCCTTCAGCAGTAAAAAATATTGATGATATTATAAATGCTGCAGATGGAATTATGATAGCTAGAGGTGATTTGGGTGTTGAAATGCCAACAGAACAAGTTCCGATAGTTCAAAAAAATATTATTAAAAGATGTAGGCATTTTGGCAAGCCAGTTGTTGTTGCTACACAAATGCTTGAAAGTATGATTGAAAATCTTGTGCCAACGAGAGCTGAAGCATCTGATGTTGCTAATGCTATTTACGACGGAACAGATGCTGTAATGTTATCTGGCGAATCTGCTGTTGGAGCACATCCAATAGAAGTAGTAAGAACGATGAATAAAATAATAGAAAATGTTGAGAATGATAAAAATAATTATGATTTACAAATTACTCAAGAAAATATTGATGATGTTGATAATACAGATGCAATAACTTTAGCAGCTTACTCAATTGCAAAAAAATCAGATGCTAAAGCAATAATTACATTTTCTGTAAGTGGAAGAACAACGACAAGAATGGCTAGAGAAAGAGCACCAGTTCAAATTGTTGGTTTATCTCCAAATATTAATACTACAAGAAAAATGCAATTATACTGGGGTGTAAACTCCTGTCATACTCAAGAAGATGCTAAAAATGCACAAGATATGGTTAATATTGCATGTTCAATTGCAAAAAATAAAAAATTGGTAAAACCAGGAGATAATGTAGTTATCTCAGCTGGTGTTCCATTTGGAAGTGCTGGTACTACTAATCTGCTTAGATTAGCTGAAATAATTGCTGATAAAGATCTTAAGTAAGCTTATTACAAGCTTCTTTTATTCTGTTGCACGCATCTTCTAGAATTGGATCACTAGTTGCATAAGATAATCTAAAATAAGGAGATAATCCAAATGCTGCACCATGCACTCCTGCCACACCTTGATCTTCTAAAAGGTATGTCATGAAATCTTCATCATTGGAGATATGTTTTCCATTTGGTGTCTTTTTTCCAATTATACCCTCGCAATTTGGATAAACGTAAAAAGCTCCTTCTGGTTTTTGACATGTAATTCCATCAATATCATTTAATTTATTCAATACTAAATCTCTACGTATCAAAAATTTTTTATTATGCTCGTTTATAAAATCCTGCGGACCACTTATTGCTTCAACTGCAGCAGCCATTGTAATTGAAGAAGTTGATGTTGTGCTTTGTGATTGTATTTTGTTCATAGCAGCAATAATCTCTTTTGGAGCTCCACAATATCCAAGTCTCCATCCTGTCATGCAATATGATTTTGAAACACCATTAAGTGTCAAACATCTGTCTTTTAGTGAAGGTTCAATAGAAGCAAGAGTATGAAATTCTATGCCATCGTAAACAATTTTTTCATATATATCATCACACATTATAAGAACATTAGGATATTTTTTTAAGATAAGAGCTAAGTCTTCTAACTCTTTTTTTGAATAAACTGAGCCAGTCGGATTACTAGGACTATTTAACATTAACCATTTTGTTTTAGAGTTTATATTTTTTTCTAGTTGTTCTGGTGTAATCTTAAAATTTTGTGATTGAGGACACTTAACTATCACGGGCTTACCTTCTGATAATAAAACAATATCTGGATAACTAACCCAAAAAGGAGCTGTTATAATGACCTCATCTCCTGGATTAATTGTTGCCATCATAGCATTATAGATAATGTGTTTGCCTCCGACACCACATATGATTTCATCTAATTGATAATCAATATTATTATCTTCTCTGAATTTTTTCTGAATTGCTTTTTGTAATTCTGGTGTACCTTTACCTGGTACATATTTTGTTTTACCCTCTTCCATCGCTTTACTAGCAGCATCTCTTATATTTTTTGGTGTGTTAAAATCTGGCTCACCTGCTGCAAGAACAATTACATCTTTTCCCTCGTCCTTCAAAGCCTTGGCTTTGACATTTATACCTACAGTCATTGAAGGTTTTATTTTACTTAGTCTATCTGCAACAAAATTCATTTAAATTATAAAATGTTCAATAATTAGACTAGCACAAGTTAACAACAAAAAAATAGCAAAAATCTTTCTTAATACTAACTTATCTATATTTGATGAAACTTTTGCACCAATTCCAGCAGTAAATATACTAGTTATCGAAATAAAAAAAACTATTATAATATTTACGTAACCAAGAGAATAAATGGGAAGTTCATTTATATTTGACCCAGTATACATAAATGTAAGTGTTCCTGGAAAAGCAATTAAAAAACCAAAAACAGCAGAAGTACCAACTGCTTCATGAATCTTTTTTGAAAACATTGTTAAAGTTGGAACACTAAAACTTCCACCACCTATACCAATTGTTGCAGATAAAAAACCAATAGAAGAGCTTATTAAAAAATTAATTATATTAGACGATGGTATATCGTTGCTTACAACAATTGGGCTTTGTTGAAACAGCATATTTAATGAAATCAAAAATGCCAGAATAACAAAAAGAATAACTAAACTCTGTCCTGAAATAGCACTTGCTGCAAGTGAGCCTACAATTGATCCTATTACAATTCCTATTGCCCATTTTTTTACAATTATCAAATTTGTATTTTTAAGCTTAACATGAGATCTTATAGAAGAAATTGAAGTAAAACAAATTACCCCAAGAGAAGATGCTACAGCAACATGCATGACAATTTCAGAGCTGTAATCAAGATTAAGTAAAATAAAGTAAGTTACAGGTACAATTATTATTCCACCTCCAACTCCTAATAATCCTGCAATAAAACCAGAGACTAGACCTGTTAATAAAAAAATAAATATTATTGAAGTCAAATAAATTTCCGTATTTTAAGTTTCATTAATGTAGTAAACAATTTAATATAAAAGTAAATAAGACTATGAAACATGTACATTGGATAGGAACTGGACTATCTTCTATACCAGGAATTAGAAGATTAGCTAAAAATTTAGATAATTTTACAGTATGGAATAGAACATTAGATAAGGCTATAAAGAGTATTGACCATGTAGATAAAAACAATGTGAACGCAAAACAGTTTGATGTTGATTTATTATTTAACGAAACAAATCCAGGTGATATTGTTATTTCTCAACTGCCAGCAAACAAACATTTAGAAATAGCTAAACTTTGTTTAAAACATAAATGTCATTTTGCATCTACTAGTTACCTTAATCCAGAAATAAATATGCTAAATCCAGATGTAAAAAAAGAAAATTTAGTATTTATCAATGAGGTCGGTTTAGACCCAGGTATCGATCATTTTTTTTCCCATTTACTTGTCAGTGATCTTAAAAAAATCTCGACTGAAAAAATAGAAGTAGTTTATGAATCATATTGTGGGGGTTTTCCAGCAATTCCAAATGATTTCAAATATAAATTTAGTTGGTCTCCAGCTGGAGTAATCAAAGCCTTAAACAATGATGCAAAATATATAACAAAAGGAAAAATAAATATTGTAACTCCTTACAAATCTATCAGTTCTTATTCAATATCTGATGAAAATTTTGAAGCTTATCCAAACAGAGATTCAACACCATATGTGAGTGAATACTTGTTTGATGAAAAATGGAAAGTTAAAGAATTCGTAAGAGGAACTTTGCGACTTGATGGTTGGAAAGAGGCATGGCAAGATATTTTTTCAATGCTTGAAAATAGATCGGATAATATAGAAGCTGAAATCAATGAAAAAAGTGAAGAATTATTAAAAGATAATAAATATTTACCTGAGGAAGAAGATCGCGTTGTACTTTCTGTAAAACTTAAAGCTTTTGAAAATCATAATAAAATTTTTGATAGTTCTTATTTTTTAGATGAAAAAGGAAGTGGTGAAAATACTGCAATGGGCAAACTTGTATCGATTACTTTATCAGCTGCGATTGATCTAATTTTGGATAATAAAATTGAGACTGGTATTAAAACTGCACCACATAAAACAGAAGACATAATGTATTTTTTTAAAATTTTAAAAGATTATAAAATTAATATCCAACAAGAGAATGGATAAGCAATTAACCAATATTGGTATTATTAGAGAGTCTAGAAATGATGAAAATAGAACTCCTCTGGTCCCAGAACATATTAAAAAATACAAAGAAAGCAATCCAAATATTAATTTCATTATTCAGCCATCAAATAGTAGATGTTTTGCTGATGAAGAATATGAATTATGTGGTGCTAAAATTAATGAAAATTTAAATGAATGCTCAATCATATTCGGTGTTAAAGAAATTGATCCAAATATTTTAATTAATAATAGGACATATCTTTTTTTTTCTCACACTTTTAAAATTAATAAACAACAAAAAAATATTGAAAAACATAAGAAAGACCTACTCTTATCAATTTTAAATAAAAAAATTACATTGATTGATTATGAAAATATCAGAGGTAAAAATGGTACAAGATGTTTAGGTTTTGGAAGATTTGCAGGTATTGTTGGTTGTTATAATACTTTAAATTTATTGCTTAAAGTGCTTGGAAAACAATCTCTTGCTAGTGCCTATAAAATTAATGATTATGAAAGATTAGTATTAAATTTAAAAAATTTATATTTTCCTAAAACTAAAATTCTAGTTACTGGTGATGGTAGAGTTGCAAAAGGAGTAATTGAACTTTTAAATCTAACAAACATTAAAGCAGTATCAAAAAAAGACTTTTTGGAAAAAAAATTTGATCAACCTATTTTTTGCAATTTAGAAACTAAAGATTATGTTACAAATAATTTTTCCACCAACTTTAACCTTGAGCATTTTATTAATAATCCTCAAGATTATTCTAGTTCTGCATTACAATATTTAAAAGAAACTGATATATTTATAAGTGCACATTACTGGGACCCATCTTCTCCAAAAATATTTGAGAATGAAGACTTAAAAGTTTTACAAAATCTAAAGATTGTTGGCGATATTACTTGTGATATTAATGGCTCTGTTCCAACTACAATACGATCAACAACAATTGAGGAGCCAAATTATTGGATTGAAAGATATACTTTAAAAGAAATAGATGAAAATAATGATGGAATTGCTGTTATGGCAGTTGATAATTTACCATCTGAATTACCACGTGATTCAAGTACGGAATTTAGTGAAGGTATTATCAACGAAGTTCTTCCTTTTTTATTAAAAGAAGATGATGGAAGAATATTAAATGGAACAATAACAACAGATGGTAGTTTTTTAGAAAAGTACAATTATCTAAATAATTATATTAAAATCAATGAATAAAGCAGAAAAAAAACATCATCTTTCTTCCGAAATCACAACACCTTTTAAAATTGTCAGTGATTTTAATCCAAGTGGTGATCAGCCTGAAGCAATTAAAAGTATTGTTAAAAGTCTAAATGGAGGAGAACAAGAACAAGTTCTTTTAGGTGTCACTGGATCAGGTAAAACCTTTACAATGGCTAAAGTAATTGAAAAAGTCCAGAAACCGACTTTAATAATGGCACCAAACAAAACATTAGCAGCACAACTTTATGGAGAAATGAAAAATTTGTTTCCAAATAATGCTGTTGAATATTTTGTTAGTTATTATGATTATTACACACCAGAAGCTTATGTACCAAGGACTGATACATATATTGAAAAAGAATCTTCAATCAACGAACAAATTGATCGTCTAAGACATTCAGCTACTAGATCTTTAGTGGAAAGAAGAGATACAATCATAGTAGCATCAGTTTCTTGTATTTATGGTATTGGATCAGTTGATGCTTATTCTTCAATGTCTTTTACTTTAGATAAAAATCAATCAATAAGTAGAGAGATAATTATCAGAAAGTTGGTAGAACTTTTATACAAACGTCGTGACATGGACTTTAGAAGAGGTAGCTTTAGGGCTAAGGGAGATATTTTAGAAATTTTCCCTTCTCACTATGAAGATATTTCTTGGAAAATATCAATGTTTGGAGATGATATAGAGAGTATAACACAAGTGGACCCACTCACTGGAGAGAAGCTCGGAGAACTTGAACAAATAAGAGTCTTTGCAAACTCTCATTATGTAACCCCAAAGCCAACAATAAAAAAAGCAATTACGATGATTAAAAATGATCTAAAAAAACAATTAGAGATTTTTGAAAAAGAAAAAAAATACTTGGAAAGACAAAGGTTGGATGAGAGAACTACATTTGACTTAGAAATGATGGAAACTACTGGAAGTTGTAGTGGTATTGAAAATTATTCTAGATATTTGTCAGGAAGACAGCCGGGAGAGCCTCCTCCTACACTTTATGAATATATTCCAGAAGACTCTTTATTGTTTATAGATGAAAGCCATCAGACATGTGGTCAAATAGCAGGAATGTACAAAGGTGATTTTTCTAGAAAATCAACTTTAGCTCAATATGGTTTTAGACTACCAAGTTGTGTTGATAACAGACCTTTAAAAAGAGAAGAATGGGATGCAATGCGTCCACAAACTATATTTGTAAGTGCAACACCAGGAGATTATGAACTCGAAAAGACAGGTGGTACCTTTGTTGAACAAGTAATTAGACCAACAGGTTTAATTGATCCACCTATTGAGATAAGGCCAACTAAACATCAAATTGATAACTTAATTGATGAATGTAAAAAGACTATAGATAAAGGTCATCGTGTTCTAATCACAACACTTACAAAAAAAATGGCCGAAGATCTTACTGAATATATCAATGAAGAAGGATTAAAGGTAAGGTATCTTCACTCTGATATTGATACATTAGAAAGAATAGAAATTATTAGAGATCTAAGACTAGGAGTTTTTAATGTTTTAGTAGGAATAAATCTTCTTAGAGAAGGTTTAGATATTCCTGAATGTGCTTTAATGGCTATATTAGATGCTGATAAGGAAGGTTACCTTCGTTCTAGAACTAGTTTAATTCAGACTATTGGTAGGGCTGCAAGAAATGTTGAGAGTAAAGTCTTAATGTATGCTGATAACATTACCACTAGTATGAAAGAAGCAATCGAAGAGACAGATAGAAGACGAACAAAACAACTAGAATATAACAAAATAAATAAAATTACGCCAATCAGTATTAAAAAGAATATTCAAGAAATAATTGAAAACACGGCTGAACAAGATCATGTTACAGTTGAAATTGATAATGCTAAAGAATTAGTTGGTAAGGATCTTAATAAACATATTAAAAATTTAGAGAAAAAAATGAATGAATTTGCTTCAAAACTTGAATTTGAAGATGCAGCAAGATTACGAGATGAAATTAATAGATTAAAGGCAAAAGAAGTGGGTCTTTCTAATAAAGTTTTGCAGTTTAAAAAGAATTAATGGATATTGTATTTACAGAAACTAACCAAACTGGAATCATTAAACTAAATCGTCCTAAAGCTTTAAATGCTCTCAATTTAGAAATGGCAAAAAAATTCCATGACAAATTATTAGAATGGGAAGAAAAAGATAATATCTTAAGAGTATTGTTAGTTGGAGAAGGTAAACATTTTTGTGCAGGAGGTGATGTAAAATCTCTTGTTCTTGCTGGAAAAGAAAACTCTTTAAAACACGATTTTTTTAAAATTGAGTATAAACTTAATTATTTAATTAGCCAATTTAGTAAAGAATTTCTTTCAGTTTGGAATGGTGTAGTCATGGGAGGCGGGGTTGGTTTATCAATCTATGGTGATCACAGATTAGCAACAGACAATTCAAAATTTGCAATGCCAGAGTCTGCAATTGGCTTTTTTCCAGATGTTGGCGGAAGTTATTTTTTATCAAATCTTCCAGGTAATATTGGTAAGTATATTGGTTTAACGGGTGAGGTTTTAGGATTAAATGAATTAATTTTTTTCGGATTAGCAACTCACTACTTTAAAAGTAATAAAATAGAAGATGTTAAAGAAAAATTTATTACAAGAGGAGAAATTTCTCACGATAATTTTGAAGTAAAGAATGATACATATCTAATTAAAAATATGAATTTAATAAATGAATTATTCAATGGAAATATTAAAACAATCATATCAAATTTAAAAAGTCATAACTCAGAGTTTTCAAAAAAAATTTTAGATATTCTTTTAGCTAAATGTCCAATGAGTCTTGCAATAAGCACTAAACTTATAGATGATGCAAAAGGTAAATCGTTAAAAGAATGTTTAGAAACTGAATTTCAATTAAGTCAAAAAATAGTATACCGTAGTGACTTTGATAATGGTGTAAATTCTGTGCTAATTTCAAAAGATCATAATCCTATTTGGGAGCCCTCAAAAATAGATGAAATAAATATAGAAGATCTAAATTTTTATTTTGAAACTCATACTGAAAATCTTTATCTATAATATTACAAATGAGTAATAAAATTCCTACTTCTGCAAAAGTAGTCGTAATAGGCGGTGGTATAGCTGGATGTTCTGTAGCTTATCATTTAGCAAAATTTGGATGGAAAGATGTGATCTTGCTAGAAAGAGATCAATTAACTTCTGGAACTACTTGGCATGCAGCAGGACTGATTGGTCAGATTGGTGCATCAGCAACCATTACAAAACTTAGAAATTATTCGTTAAATTTATATAAAGACCTAGAAAAAGAAACAGGATTAGCAACAGGTTTAAAGCAAAACGGCTCTTTAACTATTGCAACAACTAATGATCGATTAGAGGAATTAAAAAGGCAAGCTACTTTTGCTCAAAGATTTAATATAGAAGTTAATGAATTAGAAAAAGATCAGATTAAGGATATTTATTCTCTTATAAATACTGATGACGTTGTTGGTGGGATATTTATTCCAAAAGATGGTCAAGCAGATCCTGTTGGTATAACAAATGTTCTTGCTAAATCGGCAAAAATGTATGGTGCTCAAATATTTGAACATTGTTCTGTAAATAAAATCCTTACTAAAAATGGATCAATAGAAGGTGTAGATACAAAACATGGAAAAATTAAATGTGAGTATATTGTTCTAGCATCTGGAATGTGGTCTAGGCAGATAGCAAATGATATTAACGTTAGTATACCGCTATATCCAAATGAACACTTCTATATATTAAGTGAGCCATTAAAAGAAATTTCTAAATCACTTCCAGTTCTTAGAGATTACAATAATTGCTTATATCTAAAAGAGGATGCGGGAAAAATTTTAGTAGGAATTTTTGAACCTAAAGCTAAACCTGCATTTACTGATACGTATAAAGTGCCCAATGATTTTTCTTTTGGAGAACTACCTGAAGATTTTGATCATTTTGAACCGCATTTAAAAAATGCTATGAAAAGAATACCAGCCCTTGAAAATGTAGGTATAAGAAAATTCTTTAACGGTCCTGAAGCTTTTACTCCAGATACAAATTATCTTTTAGGAGAAACACCAGAAATAAAAAACTTTTATGTTTGTTGTGGATTTAATAGTATTGGTATTCAGAGTGCTGGTGGTGCAGGTAAGGTAACTGCAGAATGGATGATGAACGGTGAGGTTAATGATGATCTTTACTCCTTAGATATTTCAAGATTTGAAAAATTTCACTCTGAAACAAAATTTATAACTGAAAGAGTTACTGAGTCATTAGGAGATTTATATGCAATGCACTGGCCTTACAAACAACATAAATCTTCGAGAAATATTAAACTACTTCCTTTTCATAATGATTTGAAAAAAGAAGGGGCATGCTTTGGACAAGTGGCCGGTTTTGAAAGACCAATGTGGTATGCTCTAAATGGTAAGAAACCAGAATATGAGTATAGTTATGGCTATCAAAATTGGTATGATGCAGCAAAGTATGAAACAATAAACACAAGAAAAAACGCTGGTTTATTTGACTTAAGTGCCTTTGCAAAATTTGAAATTAAGGGAGAAAATGCCTTCAAGGATCTTCAACGATTATGCTGTAATAATATTAAAAATTATCCCAGTCATACAACTTACACACAAATGCTTAATTCAAATGGTGGCATTGTTGCCGATTTAACAGTTACTTGTATTGATACTAATTCTTTTCGTATTGTAACGGGATCATCTGTGAGAGAACATGATAAAAAACATATTTCAGAAAATTTAAGTAAAAACACAACTTTAATTGATATTACTGAAAGTTTAGCTTGCTTTGGTATTTTTGGTCCTAAAAGTAGAGAAATTCTAACAGAAATATTTGGAGAACATTTTTCAAACGATAAGTTTAAATTTGGAACTGCTAAAGAAATATCATTGAAAAATAATAAATTAATCTTCCAAAGATTATCTTTTGTTGGTGAACTTGGTTGGGAAATTTATGTTCCTATAAATATATCTAGAGAAATTTATTTAGAGTTAGTTAAAGTTGGAGAAAAATATAACCTTTCACATGCTGGTGCCCATGCATTAGATATCATGAGAATGGAAAAGGGATATTTACATTGGGGTCATGATATTTCTCCAGCTGAAAACCCTTTTGAAGCTGGATTAGAATTAACTGTTAAATTAAATAAAAAAACAGATTTTATAGGTAAAGAAGCTTTAAAAATAAAAAATAGAATTAAAAAGAAACAACTAACAAATTTTGTTTTAGAAAAATCTACGCCAGGAAATCCTCTCTTATTACATGATGAGCCTATTTATTATAAAAATAAAATTGTGGGAGAAACAACTTCTAGCAATTATTCATTTTGTTATAATAAAAATATGGTCTTTGGATATATAGATTCAGAAATAGATTTAAAAAAATTAAATGGTAGCAATTTTGAGGTTGAAGTTGCTAAAAATAAATATGTTATGTCTGTTCAATTTAATCCATTGCATGATCCTGAAAATAACTTTACAAAAATATAGTTTTTTACGATCTAATTTATGAAAAAAATTAGATTATTTTTTTCTATAGTAGTAATTATATTAATAATTTTATCTATCTTTATTTATATTTTTCTAAATAATTTTGAAAAAGAAAAAATAATTAGTGATATCGAGAAGAAATTAGAAATTAAAATTAATGAAAAAAACAAAACTAAAATCAATATTTTTCCAATTGTTAAGCTTAACACAAACTTAGAAATTAAAGATTACAAAAATAATTTATACTTTGATAATATTAGAATTGATATTTCTCAGCCCGTATTTCAAGTTTCAGGAAACTTAGATATTCTCATTGATAATTTGAATATTAAGAATATTAATTTTAGTGAAGTAAATATTAATGGAAAAGTAAATTATATTGAAAATTATCTTAAATATAGTGATAATTTAGAAAATTTATTTGACTCAATTTATAAAATTAATGGAAAAATATTTTTAGAAACAACTAATGAAGAAAAATTTCTTATTTCATTTTTAAAATTATTCTTTGAAAAATTAGAAAATCAAAACAATCAAAAATTTGCATTTTCTGAATTAATAAATGCTTTTGGTAATGAAAGTTCTAATTTTAAAGGCGAAATAAATAAAAATAAGAATATTTTAGAAACTAGCAAAATAGAAATTAGTAATAAAAACAACAGAATTCTTATAAAAGGAAAATACAATTACAATAATAATTTTATAGATATTATTTTAAACTTATCTCAAAATAATGAAATATATTTAACTACTTTAATTAAAGGAAACTTAAATAATCCTAATATAAGTTTTGATGAAAATTCAAAATTTTTTCAAAATTCAAACTCAAATGAAAATAATATAGTTGAAGAAAGCGTCATTCAATTTTTAAATAATTTTTTTGATTTAAATGATTGACTTATTTAATATAGTTAGCAGTGTGTTTGGATATATCCTTTTTGGATTTTTTGTAAATAAATTACAAATACTTCCAAAAAAATATATTGATTATTTTGATTTTACAGGTTTCAACATTCTTCTGCCTTTAGCTTTAATTATATATTTTTGGCAAGTCTCATTTCCTCAAATTAATTCTATTGGTCTGATCATCTCTTTTTTTGCTTCAGGAATTTTTATATCCATGACTGGATTTTTAATTAGCAAACAATTTTTAAATTTTAAAACAGATGACTCTGCACTATTTGGATTAGCTGCTTGTTTTGGTAACACAGTAGCAATGGGAATACCTCTTATGTATGCAGTTTTGGGTCCAATAAATACAATACCTTATATGATATTAGTTTTTTTTCATGGTATTGTTCATTTTAGCTATACTGTTATTATAATAGAAGTTTATAGAAATAGACAAAAAAGCATTGTCGAAATTTTTTATCAAATATTATTAGGTATAATTAAAAATATTGTACTTTTCGGAATGATAATTGGTATCATTCTTAATTACTCTAATCTTATTGTTCCATCTATTATGAAAGAGCCCTTAGATATTTTTGTAAACCTTGCTCTTCCAATGGTTCTCATTTCTTTAGGTCTTGCGTTAGGAAATTTTAAAATTAGAGAAAATATTTATAGTGCAATACTATTAACTATCTTAAAAAACTTCATTCACCCTATAATTGCATTTTGTTTAGCAGAATTTATATTAGAGCTTGATAGTCTCTTGGTAATTATTGTTACTATGGCCGCAGCTTTACCAAGTGGGTCTCAGTCATATTATTTTGCATACAGATATAACTCACTAAAAGCTGTAGTTTCTTCAAATGTAGTATTAAGTACGTTTGTTAGTTTTTTTACACTGTCTTTATTATTAGTATTTTTTGATATTACGTAGATTGAGAAATAAACGATTGTATTCTTTCTTTTTTATCCATAGTTTTAACACTAAAAGGAAAAATCTCTAACATCTTGTCATATACATCAATTGCCTGTTGAAACTGGCCCTGATGAATAAAAATTAAACCCATTCCATCAAGTGCACCAAAATGTCTTGGTTCTAATTCAAGAGTTTTAATGATGTCTTGCATAGATTGATCAAAATTACCCATCATAAAGTGAACTGTAGCTCTTTTATTCCAACCTTCAGCAAAATTAGGATCTTCTTCAATTAAATTATTAAAAAATCTAATTGCTAGTGGATAATTTCTTAAATTCATAGCTTGAATACCCTTCTCAAAATATTCAATTACTTTTGGATCATCAACTTCATACCATATATTCCAAATGTCAGATATTAAATCTCTTATCTCATCCTGATTTTCAGTCTCATTTAATTTTTTAAACAAATTATTTAGCCGTGGATCATTTTGATCTGCTAATGCTATCTTACTAGCAAACAAAAGACTTATACTGACAATTAATATTTTAAAGATAATTCTCATATTTAAATAATTTTTCGGATAGATTTCTTTTCTTTTCATGCTTTCTCGTTCTCCCTGTTACTCTAGTTCTCCATAACTTAAATGATCTAGGTTTAAGATTTGTTCTCATTATTTTTATAACCTCTGATTCGGTTACACCGTGAATTCTTTTTATTTTTTCAAAAGAGGTTTTATCGCACCAGGCTAATTTAATAATATTGTCTATATTCTCCTGCATATTATGAATATAGTTCTCTATTAATTAAATTCTAAACAAAATGATTGATTTGTATTCATCACCCACCCCTAATGGTCGAAAAATTAGCATTATGCTTGAAGAATTAGGTGTGGATTTTAATCCTATTTTAATAAATTTAGATAAAAAAGAGCAATTTAGTGAAGAGTTTTCAAAAATATCTCCTGCAAATAAAATTCCTGTAATTGTAGATAATGATAACAACCAAACAGTATTCGAATCTGGGGCTATCCTTCTCTATCTGGCAAAAAAATATGATAAATTTCTTAATAAAGATAAGTATTGGGAAATAATACAATGGGTTTTTTTTCAAATGGCTTACGTTGGACCAATGCTAGGCCAGGCTCATCAATATTTATTTTATAATCCTGGTAAAAGCAAATTTGCAGAAGATAAAACAAAAGCTTATGCGCAACATATATATTCAATTTTGGATAAAAGACTTTCTAAACAAGAATATTTTTCAGATACCTATTCAATAGCTGATATTTCAATTTGGCCTTGGACAGCTCGTTATGAAAGACATCAAATAAATTTACATGATTATCCAAATGTGTTGAGATGGTATAAACAAATATCAATAAGACCTGCTGTTATTAAAGGATATAATTCTCTAGGTGAATTTTATGAAATTCCTAAGCCTTAAGCGTTGTAAAATAAAACTGAGCCTGCGGTTATAATTAAAAGGATTGCTAAAAACCATTCAACAATTATTTTTAATTTTTCATTATTAAGATATTGTCTGATAACACTTCCTCCATATGCCCATATACTAATAGAAGGAATATTCACTACTGTAGACATAATGACCATAAATAGTGTTCCAATTATTATATTTTCATCTTTTGGATAATATAATGTTACTGCAGTTGAACAGATTACCCAAGCTTTTGGATTTACAAATTGAAACAAAATTGCTTCATGATATTTTAATGGTCTTGATCTATCTTCAGTCTTTGAAATATTTAAAGACCCAAACATTTTATATGCTAAATAAAGAATGTAGCCTGCGCCAACATATCTTAAAATATCATAGAGTATAGGATAGGTAATAAACAAAGATCCAAGACCGAGACATACAAGTGCTAATTGCAAACCATGACCAGAAGGAATGCCAAAAATATTAGGTATAGATCTTATAAATCCAAATTTTATACCTGATGCAGTTAAAATACTATTATTTGGACCTGGAGTTACGTACATAATAAAATTATACACTGCTAAAGCAGCTATTAATTCCCATGTAATCATTTTTAATCTCTAAAATTTACAAATTGGACTGGTATACCTATCTTAGCATCCTCAATAAGCTTCATTACACTTTGTAAATCATCTTTTTTCTTTCCTTCTACACGAAGTTCATTCCCATTGATCTTTACTTGAACTTTTAATTTAGAACTTTTGATATCAGAAGTAATTTTTTTACACAGTGATTGCTCAATTCCTTCTACTAATTCATACGTCTGACGAATTTTATTCCCCCCAGCTTTTTCCATATCATTTTTTTTTAAACATAAAGGATCAACTTTTCGTCTAACAAAATGAGTAACGAGCATGTCATTTACTTGACCAGCTTTCATTTCATCATCAGTAGTAACAACTATAGTATTTTCTTTTTTTTCAATTGAAGTATCTGATCCTTTAAAATCATACCTAGTAGTAATTTCTCTTGTTGCATTTCCTAATGCGTTATCAATTTCTTGATGATCTAATCTGTTTACAATATCAAAACTAGGCATTTATTTAGTTTATTACATCGTCATTTATATCTGGCAACTGTTTTTTAGTGCTTAATCTTCCTAATTTTTTCATCTTTTCTACTTTTTTAGTCAAACTTCCAGAACCATCTTTCAATCTTTGTTTAGCTTCATCCATTTTAGATTTAGCTAAATCTATTGACTGATTAGCTTTTACAAACGACTCATATACACTGACTGTTTTATCATAAATATCTGATGCAGCTGATGCTATATCTTTTATTGTTTTAGATTGTTTATCAACCCGCCACATATTTTCTACAGCTTTAAGTAGAAAGGGTAAAGTTGATGGCCCAACAATAATTATTTTATTGTTCCATGAATCTTCTATAAGTTTATTTGCCTCATTATATAAAGTAAGTAGCGCTGGTTCTATTGGAACAAACATTAAAACATTATCAATTGTATTGATTCCATATATTTTTGAATAATTATCTTTACTCAAACTTCTAATAGAAGTTTTTGTTGAATCCAAAAATTTTTTCAAAAATATCTTCTTTTGTTGATTGTCATTTGTATTAGAATAATCATGCCAAGAATCTAAGGATACTTTTGAATCTATAATTATGTGTCTATTACCTGGCATATGAACAATTACATCGGGTTTTTGTAAATTGCCATCTTCATCTCTAAAAGTTTTTTGAGTTGAGTACTCTTCTCCTTCTCTTAAACCAACACTATCTAAAATATTTTTAAGTACAAATTCTCCCCAAGGACCTTGTTGAAGCGCACCACCTCTAATTAATGTATTTTCAATTCTATCTTGAGCTAAATTAAAATTTTGTAAAGATTGCTGAATTGATTGCATGTGATTTTTTAAGGAAGTAAGATCAGTATCATCTTTTATTTCAGAACTTTTTGGTTTGCGAAGAAAAAATAAAATTGCTAAAAAACCAACTCCAGATAAAAAACCAATAATGAAAACAAATATAAGATTTTCAAACATCACAATTCAAACATCACAATTTAGATAAGATATAAATATATTATCAAATATCTAGCAATTTTCCCAATAGATACAAATATTAAAAAAAAAGTAATATTATATTTTACTGTACCTGCTGCAAATGCGATTGGATCTCCAATAATAGGTACCCATGAAAATAATAATGACCATTTTCCATACTTTTTGAAAATATCTGTAGCTTTCTGTAATAAGTATTGATTTACTGGAAACCAAGGTTTCTTAATAAGAAAATTTACAAAGTAACCACATATCCAACTGATTAGAGATCCTAAAATATTACCTGCTGAAGCAAAAAATAATAATAAAAATGGATTATACTTATTAGATAATAATAGTGCTGATAAATATGTCTCTGAAGCAAAAGGAAAAAAAGTACCTAAAGACAAACAAAAAATAAATAATGATGAATAGATCAAAGTATTTCTTATTGTTAATTTATGTTATTGTGATGTTACTTATCAATTTATGAACGATTTTCCAAAAGAAGAATTTATTTCCAGAATTGAAAAAATACAAATACATATTGAAAAAGAAAATATTGATGCTGTTATTATAACTTCACCGTCAAATTTTAGATATTTCACTGGACTTGATAGTAATTTTTGGGAAAGTCCTACAAGACCCTGGTATTTAATTATTTCAAAAAAAAATCCAATTAAAGCTATAATACCATCTATTGGTATTACAGCTATGCAAAACACATTAGTCAATAATATCGAAACTTGGGAGTCTCCAAATCCGAAAGATGAAGGAATATCTTTATTGAAAAAAAACATCAAAAGTTTTCCTAAAAATTCAAATATTGGTTTTGAATTAGGAAATGAAACTTTTTTGCGAATGAGTATTAACGATTATCAGGATATTCAAAAAAATTTATCAGAATATAATTTTGTTGATGCTAGTAAAATACTTTGGAGTATAAGAAAAATAAAATCTGAAATAGAGATCAGTAATATTAAAGAAATTTGTTCTATTACAAGTAAGGTGTTTGATAATTTTCCTGAAAAAATTAATTTAGGAATGAGTGAAAAACAAATTACATCAATATTTAAAAAAGAATTAATTGAGGGTGGTGCAGATTATATTCAATATATGGCGTGTGCTTCGGGACTTAATGGTTATAATCAGATTATCTGTAACCCAACAGAAAGGGTAACTAAAGATGGTGATATTCTAATTATTGATACCGGTGCAACTTTAAATGGTTATTTTTCAGATTTTGATAGAAATTTTGGCTTTGGAAGAATTAACAAACAAGTTCTAGATGCATATAATAAATTGTGGGAAGCAACTGAGAGAACTTTAGAAATTATAAAACCTGGAACTAGTTGTTCAGAAATATATTCTAAATTATCTTATAGTTTAACAACTAACAACATATCAGTTGGAAGGATGGGTCATGGTTTAGGCTTACAACTGACTGAGCCGCCAAGTATTATGAAAAATGACAAAACATTACTTGAGGAAAATATGATTATAACTCTTGAGCCATCAATTGAAATGGACGAAAATAAAATATTAGTACAAGAAGAAAATTTATTGATAACTAAAGATTCCTATAAACTTTTAAGTACTAGAACTCCTGAAAATTTACCTATTATTAATTAGTTAAATAATTGATTCAATTTTAGGCATAAGTCTAATTAATTCCTTTGTATATTCATGCTGAGGATTATTAAACAATTCCTCTGTATCTTTTGTTTCACAAACAGCACCATTTTTTAGTACAATTATTCGGTTACACATTTGGCGAATTACAGGAAGATCATGGCTAATAAATAGCATAGTGAGATGAAGTTCATCTTGTATATCTTTTAATAAATTCAATATTTGTGCTTGTATACTGACATCCAATGCAGAAGTTGGTTCATCACATATTAATAATCTTGGTCTTGTTGCCAAGGCACGAGCAATAGATATTCTCTGCCTTTGCCCTCCTGAGAATTCATGTGGGTATCGATCTAGAGATTGTCTGGTCATTCCAACAATATCTATTAGGTCGTAAACATTTTGTAAAAGATCATTATTGCTAATATTTTTTTGAAAAAATTTAATTGGTTCTGCAATAATATCCTTAACTTTGAAACGAGGATTTAGAGATGAGTAAGGATCTTGAAAAATCATTTGAATTTGACCTCTACTATTATGAATTTGATATTTTTTTTTTGAATTATATAGAGGTTCATTATTATAAATTAAATTACCTTTATTAGGACTAATTAATCCAGTAATAATTTTTGCAATAGTTGATTTACCTGAACCAGACTCTCCAACTAATCCAAGTGTCTCACCTTCGAATAATTCAAAAGATACATTGTCGACAGCTTTAACTATTTTATCATTCGAACTTTTATTAGAAATAAATGAAAAACCACTACCTAAAGAATTATCATCAAAAACTTTTGTCATTTCCTCAAGTTTTAATAATTTTTGATTTTTATTTTCCCTTATGCCCCATGTTTTAATAATATTTTTAGTCAAATCCTTGGAACTAGATGTTATTTCCTTACCATCGGGGCTAATCAATTTAAATCTATCAATTTTCTTATTTGTTGGTGGCACTGAAATTACTAAGCTTCTTGCTTCTGTTGATTTTGGATTTGTTAATAATTCTTTAGTCTCACCTTGTTCAACAATATGTCCGTATCTCATGACAATAACTTTATCAGTCGTCTCTGCTATGACTCCCATATCATGGGTAATAATTATAACACCAAGATTTCTTTTCTTTGTAAGATCTTTAAGAAGTTCTAATATTTGATATTGAATACTTACATCTAAAGCTGTTGTTGGTTCATCTGCAATTATTAAGTCAGGTTCACAACTTATCGCTAAAGCTATCACAACTCTTTGACGCATACCGCCACTAAATTGGTGTGGATAGTCTTCAATTCTTTTTTCAGCGTTCTCTATTCCAACCTCTTTAAGTAGTTGAATTGATTTTTTAAGTGAATCTTGATAACTTAAATTCAAATGAGCCTGAATAGTTTCAATTAATTGATCTTTTATTTTAAATAGAGGGTTTAATGAAGTTTGAGGGTCTTGAAAGACAAATCCTATTTTTTTTCCTCTAATATTTTGAATTATTTCTTCATTACTTCTTAATTCAATATTGTCTATTTTTATTGAACCATCTGTGATTTCACCTGGAGGATCAATCAAGTTAATTATCGCATTTGCAATTGTAGATTTTCCAGATCCAGACTCACCGACAATTCCTAATATTTCGCCTCTTTCTAAAGAAAATTCTACATTTTTGCTTGCAACAATAGTTTCCTTTCGTGTTGGATAACTTATGTTTAAATTTTTTACTTCTAAAAAACTCATCTCTTTTTTAATTTTGGATTTAAAGCATCTCTCATCCAATCCCCTAATAAATTAATTGATAATGCTAAAACAATTAAGAAAATTGCTGGAAAAAAAGTAATCCACCACTCTCCTGAAAACAAAAAATTATTTCCAAACCTTATTAGAGTCCCAAGAGAAGGTGTTGTTGGTGGAACGCCAACACCTAAAAAACTTAAGGTGGACTCTGTAATAATTGCAAGTGCTAATCCGATTGTAGCAATTACTAATATAGGCCGAAGTATATTTGGTAAAATATGCTTAAACATAATTAATATATTTGATAATCCAATAATTCTTGAAGCTGAGACATACTCTTTATTTTTTTCAACTAAGGTTGATGCTCTTGATACTCTTGCAAACTGAGGCCATTCTGAAATACCAATGGCGAAAATCAAAACATAAATTGCCATTTCGTCATGCATTGATTGTGAGATAATTGCCCTTGCAATACCATCAACAAGTAAAGCCATTAAAATACTTGGAATAGTTAACTGCACATCTGTAAGGCGCATTACAATTATCTCATACCTACCACCAATATATCCAGCTGTTATTCCAAGAAAAACTCCAAGTATCATTGCAAAAATTATAGATGCAAAACCAACGATCAGTGAAATTCTTGAACCATAAATCATTGTTGAAAACATATCTCTTCCTTGCTGATCAGTTCCTAATATGAAGCTAAAACTTCCTCCCTCCGACCATACTGGTGGGGTAAAGGCATCCATTAAAGAAACTGATGCTGGATCAAAAGGATTATAAGGTGCAACTATCCCAGCAAATACAGAACAAAAAAGTATAATAAAAAATATTGTTGAAGAAATTACTGCTAATTTAGAATTAAAGAAACTGTATCCAATATCAGTATCGTATATTTTATTGTACGTTTTAAGTAGCATTTTAACTACCCTCTTCCTTCAGCCTAATTCTAGGATCAATAAAATAGTATGTGATATCTACAATAAAATTTATCATAACAAATATAAAAGCTACCATAATCATGTATGCTGACATAATTGGAATATCGACAAAGTATACTGCTTTGATAAATAATGACCCCATGCCTGGCCATTGAAAAACTGTTTCTGTAATAATTGAAAAAGCAATTAACGTTCCAATGTTAATACCGGTAATAGTAATAACTGGAATTAATCCATTTTTTAGCGCATGCTTATAATTAATAACACTCCTTTTTATACCTCTTGCTTTTGCAAATTTAATATAATCTGTTTGTAAAATTTCCATCATTTCAGCGCGGACTAATCTAATAACATAGGTCATTTGAAATAAACTTAACGTAACTGATGGGAGTATCAGTGCTTTTAAACCAGAAATAGTTAAAAATCCTGTGCTCCAAAAACCTAATTGTGTGACTTCACCTCTTCCAAAGGATGGAAGAACTCCTAAAATTACTGAAAACAAATAAATTAACATTATTCCTATAATGAATGTAGGTAATGAAACCCCTGCCAGAGAAATCACAAGAATAATATTAGAAATAAAACTGTCTCTGTAAATACCAGTATATACACCCAAGATGACACCGCTGATGATTGCAATTAAAGCGGAGACGAAAACTAATTCTAAAGTTGCAGGCATTCTTTCAGCAATTAAGTCTGAAACTTCTCTTTTTAATTGGTATGATATTCCAAAATCACCTTTAATTACATTTCCTATAAAACGTGAAAATTGAACGTAAACAGGATCATTTAAACCCAATACTTCTCTAACCTCAGCACGTCTTTCATCTGAAGCATCTTCTCCAGTCATACTATTTACTGGATCACCAACAAAATTAAATAAGGAAAATGAAACAAAGGCCACAACAATCATTACAAGAATAGATTGAAAGAGTCTTTTAAAGAAATAGCTAAACATGGTTTAATTTCTGGCCAGATTACTGGCCAGAAAATATAAAAATTATTAGTTTACGTTTGCAAATCTAAATAATGGCTCGTTGTTCATTCTAATTGGAACATCGACATTACTTTTTGATGCTTGGTTGACAACTTGGTGATGTAAAGGAAGATATGTTACATCATCTTGAGTAATATCCCAAGCTTCAGCAATCATAGCATTTCTTTTATCTTGATCTGTTTCAACACCCATTGCCGCTACTAACTCATCAACTCTAGCATTACTGAAATTAACTTTATTCCAGCTACCAGCACTATCAAATAAGTACGAGTATACGTAATGACTATCAAAAGTTGGAACACCCCAACCTAACATGTACATGTCACTTGTCATACCGTTTGCGTCACCTTCTTTAACTTCTGAGAAGTGTTGACTTTTAGTTTTTGCATCAAGAGTTACATCAACTCCAATTTTAGCAAACATACCAATTGCAGCAACACAGATTGCTTCATCGTTTATGTAACGATCATTTGGACAATCTAGTGTAACTTCAAATCCATCTGGATAACCAGCCTCTGCTAATAGTTTTTTTGATAGCTCTGGATCATAAGGTAATCTTTCATCACGTGCAGCTGTATGACCATTTACACCAGGAGCAGTGATAATTCCTGCAGGAACACTTTGTCCTCTCATTACCTTATCCTTAATAGCTTCCATATCTAAAGCATGGTACATAGCTAAACGAACTCTTTTATCTGCAAAAGGATTTTTACCTTTGATATTAGATGAATTTAATTCAGCAGAACCTTGATCCATTCCAAAAAATATTGTTCTATTTTGAGGAGTCATTTTTACACCATGTCCAGCAGAAGATTTGATTCTCTCAATATCTTGAACAGGAACAACGTTTGTGTAGTCAATTTCTCCAGATAGAAGTGCTGCAACTCTTGTTGCATCATTTGCAATAGGAAGTAATTCAATAGTATCTACATTGAAAGTACTATCATCACCCCACCAATCATTATTTTTTTCAAAAACAGTTCTTACGTCCTGTTCTCTAAAAGTAATTTTGAAAGGTCCAGTTCCATTTGCATTAGAAGCGCAATAAGATGTTTCACCTGCATCCCAGTTGTATGAAACTTCACAACCATTTGCTTTTGCCCAATCTTCAGACATAACAAATATCTGAGTTAATTGATTTAAAAGAATTGGATTTGGTCCATCTGTTACAATCTGAACTGTGTGATCAGTTAATGCTGATGCTGATTTAATGCTTTTAATTAAATCTACCATATCAGATGGGGCAGTTTTTGCTCTATTGATACTAAAAGCAATATCACTAGCTGTTAAATCTGATCCATCATGAAATTTTACACCCTTACGAATTGTAAATATCCAAGTGTCATCAGCAGTTGTTTTCCATGATTCAGCAAGCTGAGGAAGTATTTCCATATTAATACCTGGAGTTACCAAACCTTCATATACTTGACGTGAAACCATGTGAGTTGGTCCTTCGTTTTGTGCATGCGGATCAAGAGTTAAAGAGTCACCAGGCATTGACCATTTAATAGTGTTTGCAAATGCTGGTGAGAAAATACCCATGAAAAGCAAAGACAAAACAATGCTTAAAGTCTTTTTCATATTATTTCCTCCATAGAAATTTGATGGTAGACCCATACAACTTCAATGGAAATATTCAATATTATTAGTATTAATAAGTGCTATATTTTGTCATAATTATTAGTATTAATTTAGACATACCCTTGGAGGAGGCTTGATATAGTGAAAAAAATAGAGAAGGCACAAGAGATCTCTAGAATACTAAATCGTATATACAGAAAAGTACCTATTCCTCTTAACCACAAAAATAAATTTGAATTAGTTGTAGCTGTACTTCTTAGTGCTCAATGTACAGATGAAAGAGTTAATCAAGTTACGCCAATACTATTTAAAAAAGCTAACACAGCTATAAAAATGACAAAAGTGCCAAAAAAAACAATTTATAATATTATTCGCCCTTGTGGTTTGGCGCCTCAAAAATCAAAAGCAATTTTTGAACTATCAAGAATTCTTGTAAAAAAATTTAAAGGCAATGTTCCAGAAAGTTTTGAAGAATTAGAAAACTTGCCAGGTGTTGGTCACAAAACAGCCAGTGTTGTTATGTCTCAAGGATTTGGTCATCCAGCATTTCCAGTTGATACACACATTCATCGTTTAGCTCAACGTTGGGGTTTAACAAATGGTAAAAATGTTGTCCAAACAGAAAAAGATTTAAAATATCTTTTTCCAAAAAAATCTTGGAACAAACTTCATTTACAAATAATATTTTATGGAAGAGAATTTTGTCAGGCAAGAAGTTGTTATGGTTTGGAGTGTGAAATATGCAAGGTTTGTAATCCAAAGAGAAAAACGCCTATAAAAACAAAAAAGTAGTAATTAAAAAGGCTGAAATACAACAAGTATAAGTATAAAAATCAATATTACTGCTGGCGCTTCATTTGTAATTCTAAAAAACTTAGTAGAGTATTTGTTTTTATCATTTTTAAAATCATTAAGACATTTTAAACAAAAAAAATGATAGCCAGATAATAAAATTACAAATAAAATTTTTAAAAGCAACCAAGTATCAATACCCACATAATGTGTAAGTGTAAAACCTGATATCCACGTCACTATAAAAGCTGGAAACATAATTATTCTGTACAATTTTCCTTCCATTAGTTTGAATGTTTCTGAGGTTTCTTTTGTGATTTCAGGATTAGCATGATTTACAAACAAACGTGGCAGATATAAAAGTCCAGCCATCCAAGCTATGATACTAAAAATATGAATAACTTTTAGAGTATTAAATAACATTATTTATTCCCATACTGCGTGAGGAGGCATTGACATTAATATAGCATCAACATTCCCACCAGTCTCTAGACCAAATTTTGTACCTCTATCATATAATAAGTTAAATTCAGCATAGCGACTACGCTTAACTAATTGTATCTTTTTTTCCTCTTCATTCCACTCCTCATCCTTAAGTGCAATTAAAGTATTTTTGATAAACTGATGAAAATAAGTACCTACGCCTTGGACAAATTCAAAATCTTTTCCCCAATCGCCAGTTTGAAGGTAATCAAAAAATATTCCTCCAACACCTCTTGGTTCGTTTCTATGTTTAAGAAAAAAATAGTCATCACACCATTTTTTAAATTTAGGATAATATGATTTATCATATTTATTACATAAAACTTCTAAACCACGATGATATTTTTTCTCATCCTCAAATATTACACAAGGTGTAATATCCAAGCCTCCACCAAACCATTCCTGAGTGGTTTTAATAAATCTTGTATTAAAATGCATAGAAGGAATTTTAGGTGAAACAGGATGTAATACAACACTGATGCCGGTTGCATTATAATTTGGATCTTCTTTAGCACCCAGAATAGTATCTCTCATATTTTCGTTAAATGTCCCAGAGACGGTAGAAATATTTACTCCACCTTTTTCAATAATATTCCCCTTAATTTTACTCATTTTACCACCACCATCACCTTTGTGATCCCAGTTACTTATTTCAAATTGATTTTCATCAATGTTTTGAATAGTTTCAACTAAGTTATCTCGTAATTTTTCAAACCATTCTTTTGCAGTATTAAATTTGGGATCAGCAATCATAATGGCCAACCTTGAGTATGTTTTTTTATCAGATTTACAAAAACGTCTATGTGATCATCGTGATCATTCAAGCAAGGTATATAATGATAATTTTCTCCACCTGACTCCATAAAATATTCTTTATTTTCTTCTTCAAGTTCTTCCAGTGTTTCAAGACAATCACTACTGAAACCAGGAGATATTATATGTATATTTTTAATCCCTTGTTTTGGTAATTCTTTTAATGTTTCACTTGTATATGGCTTTAACCATTCCTCTCTTCCAAATCTACTTTGGAAAGTAGTCATTATCTCATCATCGGATAATCCCATATGTTCTTTAACAAGTCTTGTGGTTTTAAGACAAAAGCAATGATACGGATCACCATTAGTCAAATACCGTTTTGGTATACCATGATAACTAAAAATAATTTTTTGTGGTTTTGAAGTTTTTTGCCAAAATGACTTTATTGAATTTGACAATGCTTCAATATAATTTTTTTCTTCAAAGTACTGATTGATAAAACGCATTTCAGGTATCCAACGCCATTTTTGCAATACATTTGTTACTTCATCAAATGTACTACCTGTTGTTGCAGCACAATATTGCGGATACATAGGAAGAACTAATAATCTTCTTACTTGTTTTTTTTGAAGTTTTAACAAACCATCTGGAATAGATGGATTGCCATAACGCATCCCAACTTCAAAAACTATATTTTCATTTTTTGAAGAAAAAGATGATTGGATTTTATTTAGTTGTCTGTTTGCTATATCTAAAAGAGGTGAACCCTTATCAGTCCAAATTTGTTTGTATGCTTCTGCTGACTTTGATGGTCTTATTTGTAAAATTACTAGCTTCAATATAATTTGCCATAGGATTTTAGGTAATTCGATTACTCTAGGGTCTGACAAAAATTGATTAAGATAAACTTTTAGTTCTTTTTTATTTGGAGCATCTGGAGTGCCTAGGTTAGTAATTAAAACGCCAATTTTTTCTCTACTCCCATGCTCATAATCTTTTTCACCTATATATTTAACCATATCTATTAGCTAAATTCTTTTCTGATATTTTCTATAAATAAATGAACATTTTTTTCTGGAGTGTTTTTGTTAATTCCATGTCCAAGGCCACAAATCCAGCCATTAAGGTTTTCAATTGATTTCATTTTTTCAATAAAATCTTTTAAATCATTAAGAAATGTATCTGTTTCACTTAACATTAATTGTTCATTGAAATTACCTTGAATAAATCCATGTTTTTGATTTTCAAACATAAATTTAAGATCTATTGTGTGATCATAGCCAAAGCCACCAAAGGGAAAACTGATGATAGAATTTAGATCTGTTAAACTTTTACCTCTTGAATAATAGCCAAGTTTATTTGGAAAAGAAATTGCAATCTCTTCCAAAAATTTTGAATAAATTTCATAAAAATTTATTTTATCTAAATCATACAAGGAGCTATCAAAAATCATGACAAGTTCAACACCTGCATCTAATTGTAATTGAATATTTTTCTTAAGAAGGGGTAGAAGTGTTTTTGAAATAAATTCTAAATTCATTTTAGTGTCGATTAAATCAGAGTTATTATTTCCAAATGCATATTTTGATAATGTCCAAGGTCCGCCAACAAATCCAATTAAACTTTTATTATTTGGCAATTTCTCTTTTGTTATTTTTATAGCTTCAAATTGAAATTGCATATACTCAATGCCGCGATCAATATTACTATAATCATTAATGTTTTCTGAATTTATATAAGAATTAAATTTAGGTCCTGGGTCAAACTTTAATTCTAAACCAAGTCCCTCCAAGATAAATAAAATATCACTGAATAAAATTGCAATATCATAATCAAACTCTTGTATTGGGCCAAAAGCGACTTCTGCGGCTAGATCCGGAGTTTTACAAAGTTGTTCAAAAGTATATTTTTCTTTGAGCTTGCGATAATGCGAATGGTACCTACCAGCCTGTCTCATGAACCAAATGGGTGGTGTTTTTTGAATATTTCTTTTGAGAGCATTTTCGAATAAAATATTTGTCATTTTTAGGCTTTTAGTAATTTTTTCTTCCAACTATCATAAGATAGCTCAACAAAAAGATTTTTATCATTACCTAATATTTTACTAATCTCATTGTAAGTATTTCCTGGGCCACAAAAGTGATATTTTTCTATAATTTTAGGATATTTATCAATACTCGCCTTAAAAGCTGAACTGCTCATCCAATAAAAGTACTTTTTCTTATCTATATCTATTTCAAAATCAATAGACTCCAATTGATACGTTTCAATTTTATTTTTTATCGAACTTTCAGGAGATTGAGAATGAGTTAATTTAACCCAAGGATTATTTGTAAGTGAATTAATATCTTTTTCAAAATCCTCACCAAGACCATCTGAAGTTCCATTAACCCAAATACCTCTTTCAGCTAAATTTTTCCATGTTCTTAAACCACTAGTCCAAATAACATTATTTGATTGGATTTTTGACTTATCTGGGATTGAGCTAATTCGTGAAACATAAATACATTTATTTTGTAAATTATTTATATAATCGACATTTTCATTTAATTCTTTTCTAGAAAATATTTTATAATTTTTTAAATTTTCAGGATAAATTTCATCTTTTGTATTACTAGAAAAACTTATATCTTTTGAATCAATAAAATCCCAGCTCTCAAAATGATTGCCATTTTCATCTTCACCTCTTTTAGATACAACTAATCCTAATTTATGTGAGATATAAGATACTCCTATTTTTTGGTGACATCCTCCTCCATAGTTTTTTAAAATATTTCTTTCTTGAATAACATTCGAATAATCTTTGGAAAAATTAATATCATTTAAAATTTCGTTTAGTTTATTATCTTTGATTCTTGTTTCAATCGCTAGAGCTCCTTGTCCAGGAGAACATGGGTTTTTTGACAATGGTAAAACAGACCATAGACATTCGTCAATATATTTTTTTAGTGTTTTTTTTAATTCATTAAATTCAGAATAATTATTTGATAGTAATCTATCAATTGCTGCCTTAGCAACAATGAAACCATCACTATTAGGATCTTCCAAAAATTTTTTAAATCTAGTGGGTATGTTACCTCTTATATTTTCAAAGCAAACTTCATCAAACTTATATGGAAGATAATTTTCAATAAAATTTTCTAAATTATATTGTCTTCGAGGTGATGAGCAAAGAATAGTAATTTTCTTACTATCTAATGTCATGTTTTTTTTTAAGAATAATATATCTCGTTTATCAGCGCGTTTTAATGTAGCAGCAATTTTAGTTTTCTCACCAACTTCAATTGGAAGATCCTTCCAAGAATGAACAATTAAATCACATTTGTTATTTATTAATTCATCTCTTAAATCATTAGTAAAAACACCTTCTGTTGGCATTTCAGAAAGAGGAGTTTTTAGATCTTTATCTCCTGAAGTACTTCTTGTTAAAAATTCTATTTCTACAAAAGGATGTTTTGATTGTAAATAGTCAGAAAATTCACGTGCTTGAATTATTGCCAAATCACTTTTTCTAGATAAAATTCTAATTTTCATTACTTATATTTCTATAAATAACACTATATTGTAAAATTGGTAATGGTTGAATTTAAAGGTACAAAATCTTCGTGGGGCTTGGTTGCAAAACTTTTTCATTGGTCATTGGCACTTCTTCTTTTTTGGCAAGTTACAACAGGGATTAGCCTTCATAATATGGAATTTTCTCCTCTTAAAATGGGTTTTATTATTACTCATAAATTTTTTGGCACCTTAGTCTTTGGTTTAGTTGTACTTAGATTAATGTGGAAATACATATTTAATACTCATCCTAAATATGAAAATATTCCTTTATTTCATAAATTGGTTTCAAATTTAGTCCATTTTGTACTTTATGGTTTAGTTATTCTTATTCCTATTCAAGGTACCTTTATGACATGGCTTGGAGGAGAAGATGTTCATCTCTTGGGATTAATTAAAATACCACCTTTAATCGAAGAGAATTTTTTTTTATACCCTCAAGCTCTAGCTATACACTACTACTCAGCACTTATGTTAACAGCTCTTTTTTCACTTCATATTGCAGCGGCGTTGTATCATCGATTTATAATTAAAGATAAATATGGTGTGTGGAGGAGAATGTCTTTTAGTAGAAATAAGGTGTGACAATTCATTCAATTAAACACTTACAATTAAAGATTGGGTAAGATATCTAATGTTTATGCAATACAAAAATTTCTTTAAATCTGAATTAAAAAATTTAAAAGATCAAGGTCTTTATAGGGACTTTAGAAACATAGACAGACCTATAAAAAGTTTTCCAAATGCAGATGAAAGTTTCAAAAATAAAGAAAGAGAAGTAGAGGTTTGGTGTTCTAATGACTATCTGAACATGAGTCAGCACCCAGAAGTCGTAAATGAAATCGTAAAAACACTACTTGAATATGGATCTGGTTCAGGTGGAACAAGAAATATTTCTGGTACATCAACCTATCATACTGAACTTGAAAAAAAACTGGCAAATGTTCATAATAAAGAGGCGGCATTAGTTTTTGCTTCTGCTTATACAGCAAACCAATCTACTTTATGGACTTTAGGGAAAAAAATTAGAGATATTGAGATATTTTCTGATGAATTAAATCACGCATCTTTAATACAAGGTATTAAGAATAGTGGAGCTAAGTGTCATATATTTAAACACAATGACATTGATCATTTAGAACAGTTACTAAAAGAGTCAAATGCAGATAATCCTAAGTTAATTGTTTTTGAAAGTTTATACTCTATGGAAGGTATAAGATCGCCTATAGTTAAAATTGTAGAATTAGCAAAAAAATATAACTGTATGACATATCTGGATGAAGTTCATTCAGTTGGACTTTACGGTGAAGAAGGTAAAGGTATTGCAGTAGAAATGGGAGTTGAAGATAAAATAGATATTATTAATGGAACTTTAGCAAAAGCATATGGTCAAATGGGAGGTTATATTGCAGCTAGTTCAGAAATAATTGATTACATTAGAAGTTTCGCTCCGGGTTTTATTTTTACAACTTCAATCTGTCCATCAATTGCTGCAGGAGCAGCTAAAGCAATAGATATTGTTTCTCTGGCAGAACAACTAAGAATAAGAATAAAAGAAAATGCAGCTTTAATAAGAGAAAATTTAGATTCCTTAGCAATCCCTTATTTGGATACAAATTCTCATATTGTAGCAGTATTAATTAATGATCCTTTTTTATGCAAAAAAGTGTCTAAAGATTTAATTGATGATCATGGTATTTATGCACAACCAATTTTTTATCCGACCGTACCAAAAGGTTTAGAAAGACTAAGAATAACTGTTACCCCAAAACATAGAAAAGAGCATATCGAAAAAATGATTAAGGCTCTTGATAAAGTTTGGTCTAAAAATAATTTACCAAGAAAAAAAATTAATAAAGTTACAGCAAATATTTAAGTTTTAATATTGATATCAATCTGCCTAGCAGCAAAACCATAATAAACTACAGCTAAAGTTATTATGAAACCTCCAATTATTACAGTTGTACTTGGTACTTCATTAATTCCAAAAATAGGGAGCCAAACCCACAGAACTCCTCCAACAACTTCCATTAAAGATAAAAGTGCTAGCTCAGCTGAGGGTAAGTATTTTGCTCCAAGACTGTAAAGTATTAAGCCGGCTGCAACAATTATTCCATGAAGTATACTCAAATAACTATTTATTTCAGGCATCAGAATAAAAGGTTCAAAAGAGAAGCCTAAAATAAAGAACGCAAAAATTGTACAAAATATTCCCGCTAAAACAACTGTTGTGAATTTTGGTGTTTCAGGTTTCCATCTTATTGTTACCGTGTATAATGCAAAACCAGTTGCAGAAATAAATCCTATTATTGCACCTAAAGCAGTTCCAGAAATACTGTCATTTATAATCATTACGCACACACCTATAAATGCTACAACCATTGCAATTAATGTTGATCTTTTTAGTATTTCGCCAAGAACAAAATAACCAACAATGGCTGCAATAAAAGGCATGGCTGCTAACATAAATAATGTTACGGCAGCCGTAGTCATAGTAATAGAAAAAATGAACCCAGTAAAAGCTGTTGCTAGAAATAAACCTCCAAGTATAGATGGTATTCTTATTTTGAGAAAATTTTTATAAAAATCAAATCCTTCCCGAAAAAATAAATATATAAGCAGTATAATTGAAATAGTTAAGCCTCTATAAAATAAATATTGAAAAACATATTGATGACCATCAACCATATATCTAACAGTCAACGCTCCAAAACTCCAAAAAATTCCAGCAAGAAAAACCACAGTAAATGCATATAGATAAGAATTTTGACTCATTGTTTAAAGGTCAAATCATTAAATTTGATAAAAGTAAATTAATATTTTAATTATTTATTTGAATACCAGTTTCTTTACTTCCTGAGATTTTAAAATTAACTTTATTATCATCATTTTTTTGTATTTCAGATACGTCTGACATTTTGCAACTGGCAATAAAAAGAAATAAAATAATTATTGGCAACTGCCTATAGAACCAAGAGCACATTTTTTACCATCTATCCATATAGCATTTGACAAATTTGCTTCATCAAACATTGCGCCTGAAATATTGGCACCGAGTAGATTTGCCTCATATAGATTTGCACCTTTAAAAGTCGCTCCAAAGAGATTAGATCCCTCAAAATTTACTTTTGCAAGGTTTGCATTATCAAAGTTAGCATTATTACAATTAGCTCCCTGTAAATTTGAAGCATATAAATTTGAATTACTAAAATTTGAGAAGATAAAATTACCAATAGATAAATTTGAATTATTAAGTTGAGATTTTTCAAAATTAGATAAAGATAAATTAACTCCTGACATTTGAGAATTTGCCAAACCAGTACCAGAAAGATCGAGATTTTCTACAAAATTACAATTGGTCCAATCCACCTCATTTGCTGGTTGATCACTGCATGCAGCAAATACAGAATATGAGCTAAAGAAACTTAAGACAAATAAAATTAAAAATCTCATATTTAATTTTTATGATCAGTTTATGTTAAATTTAAGGCAAATTAGCGTGAAGTGAGTTTTAATTCAATCCTTCTATTCTGTTGTAGATCACTCTCAGTTTCTCCATTACTGATAGGATAAAACTCTCCATATCCTGCAGATGCTAATCTATTTGGTGGAAAACCAAGATCAAGAAGAAGTTTTAAAACTGTATTAGCTCTAGCTGAAGATAATTCCCAGTTAGAAGGATATCTAATTGTTTGTATGGGTTTTTTATCAGTGTGTCCTTCTACCATTATAATCCAGTCAATATCTGAAGGAATATCATTAGTAGTCTCTTTTAAAGTAAGGCCAATTTCACTTAACTTTTCTTTGCCAGATAGTTGTAAATCTGCTGAAGCAGAATCAAATAATAGCTCTGATTCAAAAATAAATCTATCTCCTACAATTTTAATATCTTTTCTATCACCTAAAATAGATTGTAATTTTCCGAAAAACTCAGATCTATATTTTTGGAGCTCAAATACTTTCGATGTAAGGGCTTTGTTTAACTTTTCACCTAGCACCTCTATTTCTAAATCTTTAATCAAAGCCTGGCTTTCACTAGCTTCTAAAGCATCATTAAGTAAAGCTATTTCTTTTTGCAAGGTATCAATTTGATTAGAAAGAATTTCTACCTGTTCTAATGTTTTTGAAGCTTGTATTTCCATATTTTTAATATCTTCAAGTGATGTTTCTTTTTGTGTTTGATTTTCTTGTTCTAATGAAACAATTTGACTTTGAAGTAACTCAAGTTTTTCTAGTTGTTGTTTTTGTTTATCTTCTGACAAAGAAAGAACGTTATTTAGTTCAGATATTTTTCCTCGCAAATTAAAAATTGTGCTATCTTTCTGAATTAAATCTTTATTTAATCTTGCTAATTCTTCATTTTTAAACCTAATTGCATCAAGTTGTTCATTAAGTGATGCATCTTTTAAACCTAGACTATCATTAATCTCTAAAAGGTCATTCATAAGTTCTTGATATTGAGATATTTGACTTTGTAGTTCTTCATCTCTCAATGATAGTTCAATGTTAGTCTTTTCTAATTCATCATTTAAACTTAGAAGCTTTTCATTTTTATTTTTAATTGCAAGTAACTGTTCTTCAATTCCTCCCTCCTCTAAACCCAGACTTTCGTTAATGGCCATTAAATTTTCATTCTTCTCATTTAATTCTGCTATTGTAGATTTGAGAGATTTTTCACTTTCAAGTAATTTAAAATTAGCATTATCTAATTCTTGATTAAGTATTTTGAGTTGATCAATTCTTGTTGCAAGTGCTTTATTAATTCGTTCTCCTAGCCCCTCGGTTTCAAGTAAAGTAATTTCTTGTCCTTCATAAGTTTCTAATGCATTTGCAACTATTCTCAATTCTTTTAAAAGACTACTAATTTGCTCGGATAAAGCTATTATATTTTGTTCTTGAACAAATATTTCTGATCGTTTTTTTGCAACATCAGTTTGTAATTGCTCACTTAATAATTGCTCACTTTGTAAATTTAATTCTGTATCTTCAAGTTTTTTCTCAGTTTCAGAAAGAGTTGAAAGAGCTTCTTCTTTATCTTTAGTTTCAATAACAAGTATTTTAGATAATTCATTTATTTGTGTTCTTAAATCTTGAAGCGCCTTATCTCGACCAGATATAGCATCACTCAGATATATTTGTGAAACAGTAAAAACCATTAGCACAAATATGATTACTATTAAAAGAGTAGCTAGAACATCGACAAAACCGGGCCAAATATTTGTTGTATCAGCAAGTCTATTTCTTAAAGACCTAGTAGACATTATTATTTTTTAATTTTCTTTAGTTCTTTTTCAATTTTCTGAAAATATTCTTTAACTTTTTTTGCTTCTAATATTCCATTTTTGCTTAAAGCTTCTGTAAGGTTCATTAGTGTAGATTGTGTGTTTAATTGTGAAGATAAGAAATTTGATAATTGCTTATCAAGATTTGAAGAGTTGGAATTGATTTTGTTAAGTATTTCATTAAACTTTTCTAAATTGTTTGAAATTTTAGTTTGATTGTCAGATGATTTTTTAAACGCATTTAGGAGTTTTTCTAAGTTGTCATAGATTTTTTGAATTGCTTCACCTGTAGGCTTATCTTCTACTTTAGAAAAATCTGGAGAAGAATTGCTATTAAGGATTTTTTCAAAGTATTGACTAAATTTATTTTGAGCTTGTCCAAGATTTAAATCAAGTAATCCTAATATTAAAGAGCCAGCTAAACCTAATAAAGAACTGCTAAATGCAATACTCATTCCTTCAAGTGGAGCATTTAATCCATCTTTAAGAGAATTAAAAAAACCTGCAACATTTGTATCATCTATACCTAGGCCGCTGATAACATTGCCAACAGATCCAATGGTTTTTAGAAGTCCCCAGAAAGTTCCAAGGAGTCCTAAAAAGACTAGCAAGCCTACCAGGTAACGAGAAGTTTCTCTTATGCTTATCAAAGTCATATCAGAATTTTCTATCAATCTATTTATTGATGAACTTTTAAAAACAAATTTTCCGTCAAGATTTTTTAATTCAAGAGAAATATTTTTGTCTTGCCCTCTTAAATTAGAGAATGCTTCTATAGAATTTGTAATATTAAAGTTCGAGAAAGATATATATTTGTAATTTAAGCTAATGAGATGAAAAAAATTAAATACAATTCCAGTTAACAGGGCTAATAAAATTATAATGTTAATAAAAATATTTGATAAAAAAGCATTTTGTAGAACTGGGTATAATAAGACAACAATAACAAAGACAGCGACTAAGAAAATTGATGCTCTAATTATATAATTATTTAGGGATAGCGCCATAAATGAAAGATTATATTACCTGTCTTTGAAATTCAATAAATATAAACTGTTTAGTTGTAGATATAATTTCTTGTGAGAGGTAAATTGTTAATATTTTTTGCAATTTGTATTTGGAAAACAACATTACCCATATTTACAAAGGAATACTTACTTGCTAATAAATAAAACTCCCACATTCTAAAAAAACGCTGATCAAACATATTTATAATTTTATCTTTATTTTCAATAACATTTTGATACCATTTAGAAAGTGTGTGAGCGTAATGTAGTCTTAATACTTCAACATCTGTTACATTTATATTAAGTTTTTGTGTTGCGTTCATTACTTCAGATAATGATGGAATATAACCACCAGGAAAAATGTATTTTCTTATCCAAGGACTTGTAGCAGTTGGTTTACCCCTTTGACCAATTGTATGCAAAAGAAAAACACCATTTTCTTTCAGAATATCGTTGGCTTTGCTTAAATAAGTTTTAAAATATTTAACACCAACATGCTCAAACATACCAACTGATACTATGCGGTCATATTTTTCGCTCTCATTTCTATAATCTTGAAGTGCAAATGAAACTTTATCGCTCAAACCTTCTTTTTGTGCTCGTTCAGATGCAGTTTTAAATTGATTTTCTGAAAGTGTAATTCCTTTTACCTTGGCTCCAGTAGATTTAGCTATTTCAATTGCCATTCCTCCCCAACCACACCCAATATCAAGAACATCCATATTTTCTGTAATTTGAAGTTTTTTAATTATATGTTGTTTTTTATCTTTCTGCGCTTGATCCAAACTCATATTGGGATTGTGAAAATATGCGCAAGAATATTGCATATCCTGATCAAGAAATAATTTATATAAATCCTCATTTATATCGTAGTGGTGTGCTACATTTTTTTTTGAATTTACAAGCTGATTAATCTGCTGAAATGGCATAAAAATAGAAGATAAATATTCATAAATTTTATAAAACTTGTTGTTAGAAATAAAGTCATCGTAACAATTAGTTATTAAATTAAGAAAGTCTTCTATAGTGCCTTTTTCTACAACTAACTCTTCATTCATATATGCTTCACCTATATGGAGATTAGGGTTTAAGAATAGTTTTCTTTCTATAGATTTGTTTTTTAGTCTTATACAAACGTGAGGGTTTGAATTTCCAAATTTATATGTCTTGTCATTAGAATCTATGATTTCTAATGTTCCATCAAAATTAAGTTTTTTCAGTACACTGAATAACATGTTTTTTTATTTTAAGAAAAACGTCTCTCATGTCAATAACTCTAAATTATTAACATTTGATGAGAAAATAATTTGTAGAGATCGACTTAAGCAGCAATGCGACGATTTTTTTGAGCTTCTTTTTCTTTTTTAAGCTCTTTTTCGTCAATATATGCAACATCACAGTGACTCTGACAATAAGGCTTCCCAGCAACGGTATCAGCTTCACAAAAATGAAAATCTTTTTCTTGTGGATCTCCAATTGGCCATTGGCAACTTGAGAAACTGTGCATCACACTGTTTTGTTTAAAATAGTTTTTTAATATAGACATAATAATTTTATTAATTTCGAGGTAGTTTATATTTATGAAAAAACCAGTATTCAACATTAAATATAAAAAAGTTGTTAATTATCAATATGTTAGTATCTTAATCTTTTTGACCTACTATATGTTGATACATAATTTATAATAAAAACGAATCGGTTTATCGAAAAAATAAAATTATAAACAATAGTGCCAAAAAAAACAGATAGGATTTGATTATAAAACTTTTAGTTAATTTGGATTTAGGGGGTTTTCTCAGATATATAAAGAAAACAATAGTACTCCAAAATAATAAAAGTATTACCCAGCCTGTTAAAAATGCATAATAAAAATCGACAGACATTAGTTCCCTAGAGAATTAATCTATATAGCGCAGTGTAAACCTGTTTTTTGGATATATTTTTGATGATATTCTTCAGCTTTATAGAATTCCTTAGCTTCTGATATTTCAGTAACAATATTTAATCCAGCACTTTTAGCATATTCATTTTTAGAATGAATAGATTTATTTTTTTGATCTTCGTTATAATAATATATCGCTGATCTATATTGTGTTCCAATGTCGGGACCTTGTCTATTTAAAGTGGTAGGATCATGACACTTCCAGAAAACCATCAAAAGATCTTCATAAGATATTTTAGAATTATCAAATTCAACTAAAACAACCTCAGTATGATTAGTATTTCCTTGGCAAACACTTTCATAAGAAGGGTTAATAGTATCGCCTCCAGAATAACCAACTAAGGTATTTATTACGCCTGGAGTTTTACAAAATGTTTCTTCCACACCCCAGAAACAACCTGCACCAAATAATGCTTTTTCCATATTTATAAATATATATTTAATATAAAATATATCAATTTTTATGAGCCCAAAATTTAAAATTTTAGATAAAAAGAATATTCACGACGGTTTCTTTAAAATGAATGAAGTTACTCTTAAATACAAAAAATATGATGGAAATTGGAGTAATGAAATAAAAAGGGAGTTATTTGGTGGCGCACAAGTATCTGCAGTCTTACCATATGACCCTATAAATAAAAAAATTGTTTTAATTCAACAGTTCAGACCAGGGACAATTTCTAAAGGTAATCAAAATTATCTAGATGAAATAGTTGCTGGAATAATTGACTCTGGTGAAACTCCAGAAGATACTGCAAAGAGAGAATGCTTGGAAGAAACTGGATGTGAAGTAAGTAATCTTACATCTATACAAGGTTACTATCCTGCCCCAGGATCATCTGAATCTTTTTATAATCTTTTTTTAGGCGAGGTAATTGCTCCCGATAAAGAAAATATAAGAGGTCTAGAGAATGAAAATGAGGATATATTAGTTAAAAGTTATAGTTTTGATGAGGTAAAAACAAAAATGAACAATAAACAAATTTTAAATGGGCTTACACTAATAGCATTACAGTGGTTTTTTTTAAATATTGAACAAACCTAAGTTCCTATACCTCTTTCATAAGGTTGAACTAATTCTTTACATATTAAGTTCATATCTAAAGTCTCAACATTTTTATCTATAGTTTGATATTCCTGACACTCATATACTTCGTTATCTTTTTGGAGAACTGTAACAAATAAGATTATTGTTAAATCATTTACAACCTCTATGTCACTTATAGCGTAGCTTTTAACTTCAAATCCCTCATTAATAAGATCTTTATAAGATTTCTCTGACTCTAGCCATTGATCTATATTTGGATTAGCTGTTGAAAGTTTAGAAAAAAACAAAAATACAGAAAATAAAAAAATAGTTAGTTTTCTTTTAGCCATTGTAGAACTTCATTTATATGTTTGTTAGGAGGAAAAATAGGGTAGAATACTTTTTTAACAATATTTTTTTCCACAATAAGAGTTGATCTTTTAAAATAAATTTTGTTTTCAATTTCAAAATAAGGCATTTTTAATGAATTGAGCAAAATATTTTCTGAATCACTTAAAACATCATAGGGAATTGCTAATCTATCTGTCATTTCTTTAATATAATCTATTGTTTGAGTTGATATTCCTATAGGCAGCGCATTTAGTTTGATTAATTCTTCATAATTATCTCTAAAGCTACAGGTCTCCACTGTACAGCCAATGGCTCCTGGAGTTTGATTCCAATTTTTAGGTAAACTTTCATTTGGATTACCTGTCATAGAATAAAAATATAAAATTAAACGGAAAGTGTCAGATCTTTTTATTTTTAATAGATTTCCCTGTTGATTTTTAAGAGAAATATCCGGCAAAAACTTATTTAAAAGATGATCAGCTTTTCCATCATTTTGCGGTTTAGGAAATTTACTATAATCCATACTAATTTGTCTTGTATAATCCAATTCTATATATCATAAGATAGTTTTATGACTCAAATTAAACCTCTATCTAGTATGGAAACTCCTCGCTTTGCTGATGTTGCTACTTTTTTTCGTTTGCCTGTTGTAAAAGATTTAAATAAATTAGACTACTGTGTTGCGGGCGTACCATGGGATGGAGGAACTACTAATAGACCTGGCGCTAGACATGGGCCAAGAGAAATTAGAAATGCATCGTCACTTGTAAGGCTTTATCACCCTGTTTCACTTAAGAGCCCTTATGATAAATTTAATATTGCAGATATTGGTGATTGTCCGGTAAATCCAGCGGACCTAAATGATAGTTTAGATAAAATAGAAAAATTTTACTCAAATATTTATAATTCCAAAACAATACCATTATCAATTGGAGGTGATCATTTAATTAGCCTACCAATTCTTAGAGGTATAGCAAAAGAAAAACCAATCGGTTTATTTCAGTTTGATTCTCATTCTGATACTTGGGACACTTATTTTGGAGGATTTAAATATACTCATGGCACACCATTTAGAAGAGCTATAGAAGAAAATCTAATTGATCCAAAAAAATATGTAATACTTGGTCTTCGTGGAGCTTTATATGATCCTGAAGATTTAAGTTGGGCTAGAGAACAAGGTGTAACTATAATTACTATAGATGATTATTATGAAATGGGATTTAAAAAATGTATTGAAAAAATTTATGAAGTTCTAGCTACTACAGATACTTACTTTACATTTGATATTGATGGAATAGACCCAACTTTTGCACCAGGTACTGGAACTCCAGAAGTTGGAGGCTTTAATGTTAGAGAGGCACAAACTATTATAAGAGCACTAAACAAAATCAATTTTGTAGGAGGAGATGTTGTAGAGGTATCACCACCATTTGATATAAATAATATGACATCACTTGTTGGAGCAACCATTGCCTTTGAAATACTTTGTACTATGACAAAGGTTAATTAAATTATAGACAGATTTTTATTAAAAATTCTCTCTTCTAGTAATTTCAAAACAATACGCATGGTCACAAGGTTTTCTATTTGGTCTTGTGATATGTAGACCTTCATTAGAAAGTTTCCATTCTATTTTCTCTTTACTTCCAATTAATTTAACATCAAGAATTTCTCCTTCATATAATTTATCCATACTCTGAATTTTAAAATTTTTATTTGGCCAACCTAATGAGATTGCAAATAGTTTATTTCCTTTTGTAGTAAATCGAAAATCGTTTGCAGTATATTTTATCTTATCTTTGTTATCAGAAAAAGGTCCAGAAACATTCATTTTTGTTGGACCTTCACCGTATTGATCCCATGTTTGAGTATCAAAAATTGCTTTCCCATTCACCTCCAGCCATTTTCCAATTCCTTTTAAAATATTTTTATCTTTTTCGGGTATTGTACCATCAGGCTTTGGTCCAATATTTAATAACATTAAACCATTTTTGCTTACATTATCTATTAAATAATGAACAAGATCTGTGATTGATTTATATTTTGATCCTTTCATGTATGCCCATGCACTGCCATCATGAACAGTAGTATCTGTTATCCAATTATAATGAGTTAACTCTGATTCTCTTCCTAATTCTAAATCTAAAATCCCTGATCCTGGTGGTAGATCATGCCATTTATAAGAAATTACTACTTCTCTGTTCCATTCTTTTTCTTTGTTATAATAATAAGAGAGAAAATCTTTTCTATATTTTTCATGAATATATCTTAAACCAAAATCAAACCAAACATAATCTGGTCTATAATTATCAACTACTTCTTTTAATCGTTTTAACCAACGATCATGAAAAACTTTACTTGGCTTATCTTGCTTTTCATATTTTTTCCCCCAATGTTCTGGATATACTGCTTGATTTTCCATATTTTCTGTATTGTGTAACTCACCATAAAGTTCTTGAAATTGTTTTTTTGAAGTATCAAATTTTTTATTCCAATGTGGGAAGAAAAACCAATTCTCTGCATGATGCATTGCAACCATATATTTCATACCTTTTGATCGTATTGATTTTTCTAATTCGCCTACAACATCCCTTTTTGGACCCATCTTAGATGCACACCATTCAGTATCGGAGCAGTTCCACATAGGAAAACCATCATGATGTTCAGCAACTGGTCCTGCAAATTTAGCTCCTGAAAGATAATAAAGATCAGCCCATTCTTCAGGATCAAAATTACTTGCTTTAAACATTGGAATAAAATCTTTATATCCAAATTTGGATGGATGGCCGTATACTTTACAATGATACTCATATTGTGGACTGGGTTTTCTATACATCCAATAAGGATACCAGGTAACATTTGGTCCTGTAGCTGGCACAGAATATATACCCCAATGTGCATAGATACCAAATTTAGCTTTTTTAAACCAATTAGGTATTTGATGATTTTTAATCGACTCCCAAGTAGAGGTATATTTTTGACTATTCATTATTTAATAAAACTAAAAAAATAAAAATAAATTGTTTGATAAACATCAAATCATACTTCTCTCGTCAATAATTTTTTCTTTAATAAGTTTATCCCATAATTCTTTTGGTATAGAAAAATTTAAATTTTCAAAGTTTTGTTGAATCTGCTCAGTTCTATCAACGCCTAATATCATAGAAGAAATTAATTTATTTGAGTATGAAAACTGAAGTGCTGCAGCAGGTACAGGAACATCGTATTCTAAACAAATTTTTGAAATTCTTTTATATTTTTCTTTAATATCAATTGGTATTTTATCATATCTGTAGGTTACTTGCTCACCAATACCTTTAGCTAATATTCCTGAATTGAAAACACCTCCCAAAATTATTCCGATATTATTTTTTTTTGCAATTGGAAAAAATTCATTAACGGCAGTTTGATCCAATAAAGTATATCTTCCCGCAAGTAACATACAATCAAAATCACCTTCGTTGGCAAATCTTGCACATATATCTGCATCGTTTAATCCTACTCCAATTGCTTTAATTACTTTTTGTTCCTTAAGAGAATTTAATGCTTTATATGCGCCATTCATTGCTTGTTCGAAGTAATAATCTACTTCAGTTCCAAAATTGTATCTATCTACATCATGTATTAAACAAATATCTATTTTAGATACTGCCAATCGATGAATTGATTGATCGAATGATCTCATAACACCATCATAAGAATAATCAAAATGTGGTATAAAATTTAAATGACCTTTAAATTTTCCTTTCTTAAAATAGTTTCTCTGGGGTGTAAGATATCTTCCAACCTTAGTTGAAAGATAGTAGCTATCTGGATCAATAGTTTTTAAAAAATTTCCTATTCTATGTTCGCTTAGCCCATATCCATACAAAGGTGAAGTATCAAAGATATTAATATTTGATTTATACGAATGTTGTAAAATATCATAACAAGTAGGTTCATCTAATTCTTCAAATAAATTGCCAATTGGCGCACCTCCAAATCCAATAGATGTTAATTTTATGTCTGTATTTCCCAGTTTTCTTTTTTTCATTAATATTGAAAATATTTAATAATCTTAAATAAATCAATATTTAAAAAATATTTTAATTTATAACTTTGTTAGGTATAAATATTTAAATGCAAAATTCATTCAGATGGTATGGTCCTAATGATCCTGTTAAATTAACAGATATCAGACAGTCAAATGCTGAATATATTGTTACATCTCTGCATCAAATTCCTTATGGTGAAAAATGGAATAAAAATGATATAAAAAAAAGAATAAATTATATTAATAAATATAATGATTCATATAAAATAAATTTAAAATGGAATGTTGTTGAAAGTATTCCTGTTCATAATAATATAAAATTAAGAGATAAAAATTTTAAAAAATTAATAAATAATTATAAAGATACCATAGCTAATATTGCTTCAAATAAAATTTATACTATTTGCTACAATTTTATGCCCATAGTCGATTGGACGAGGACTCAACTAGATTTTAAGCTTCCAACAGACGGATTGGCATTAAGATTCAACTATTTACAAATAATTATATTCGAAATGTATATTCTTAAACTAAAAGATTTAGAAAAAAGATATACAAAAAAACAAATTCAAAATGCAGAAAAAATTTTTAGATCAATGAATAGTAATGATATCAAAAACTTAAAAATAGCAGTTATGGGTGGGTTGCCGGCTTCAGAAACTAAATATTCTGTAAACGGATTTAAAAAAATGCTTAAATCTTATAAAGGTATGAAAAATAAAGATATAAAAGAAAATTTACGTGAATTTATAAAGGAAATAATGCCAGTTGCAGAAGAAAATAAAGTTAAAATGGGAATTCATCCCGATGATCCTCCTATTCCACTTTTTGGTGTACCAAGAATTGTATCCACTATGGAAGATTATGAATATATCTTAAACTCTTATAACTCTCCATGTAATGGTATGACATTTTGTGCAGGTTCTTTAGCATCTAATTTTAATAATGATGTTTATAAAATATTTAATAAATTTAAAAAACGAGTTAATTTTATCCATCTTAGAAATATAAAAAAAGAAAAGGATAAAAAAAGCTTCTATGAATCAAACCATCTAAATGGCGATGTGGATTTTGTAAAACTTATTAAAATGATTTTAAAAGAAGAAAAAAGAAGAAGTAAAGAGAAAAAAATTGATATTCCAATGAGGCCTGATCACGGACATTCATTATTAGATGATCAAAATAAAAAAAATTTTAATGCAGGTTATACGGCAATAGGCAGATTAATGGGGCTTTCAGAATTACGCGGTATCATTAAAGCTGTAAAGTAAATTAGAAATTTTTTATAAAATTACTGAATGTAATTTTTTTTATTAACCTAATATTATGATTAATATTATTTACTAAGCTTGATTTTTGGAAATCATTTAAATTGAAAATATTTTTATCATTAAAAAGATTTTCAACAAAATTCTCTTTATCACTTTCATAAATATTAATTAATAATTCTTTATTAAAATCAGATAAGTTATTTTTTTCATTTTCGATCATATGTATTAAGAAAAGTATCCAAGAAGTGATTATTGCATTTATGTAAGGGGTTTTATTTTTATTTAATTTGTACGTATCTAATAATCTTATAGGAATTTTTAGTGATCCGTCCATTGCAATACGAATTAATTTATCCTCAATATATGGGTTTTTAAAACGACTTAAAACATCGTTTTTGTAAGATAAGATATCAAAATCTTCATTCTTTTCAAGAATTGAAAGAACTTCATTGTTTAAAAAATTTGATATAAAGTTGTAACAAATTTTATCCTCTATTGCTTCATGTACGTAGGTGTATCCTAATAAAGTTCCTATGTATGCTAAAGAAGAATGAGCTCCATTTAAAATCTTTAATTTAATATTTTCGTAAAAACTTACATCATTAACAAAACTTATCTTCTTATTATTTAGAAGTCTTCTAAGATCAACATTATCAGATTGTATATACCAATCTCTATAAGGTTCAGTGACAACTATTGAGTTATCTTCATATGGAATACTAAAAAAATTTGGGTGCTTATTATTATTAGGTACAATTCCATCAATCATTGATAAAGGAAATTCTACATTAGAAAGAAACCAATTTAAACATTCTGGATATATTTTGTTCAAAAATTCATATATTAAGTTTTTAAGAATGTTACCATTCTCAGATAAATTATCACAACTCAAAATAATTATTTTTTCTTTATTTAATTTATATCTATGAATTAATCCAAAAGAGATATGACCAATAACCGTATTCAGGTTTCTATCTTCTAAATCATTTATTATGTCTGCTGTGTAATTTAATTTTTTATCTTTATCAAAATGGTATCCTTTTTCAGTTACCGTCAGGGTAATTAATTTAATGTCTTTAGATGCAATTAAATTTCTAATCTCTATTTTATCTTTTCTTCCAAATAATATTTTTTTTATTGGATTAAGAATTTTTATTTCTTTTAAATCTTTTGATATTCTAACTAAAGTGTAAAGATAGTCTTGTTTAACTAATTTTAACTTTGTTTCATCTGATCTTAAATTAACACCAATAATAGAAATATTTTGATTATTTTCTAAAAGTTCATGAATATATAACGCTTGATGAGCTCTATGAAAATTTCCAACTCCAAAGTGTAATATGCAATTCTGTTTTTTTTCTATGTCATAAGTTGGGAAAGATTGTTCTGTAAGAAGATTTTTTATTTATATTTTTTCTTAATTGCATATTATTAAATAAAATATACTTTAACAAAAGATGATCAACAAAATATATAAAAGTGTTTTAATAACAGGTGCGTCAAGTGGAATTGGTTTAGAGACATTAAAAAGATTTTTTAAAGAAAATATTAAAATTTATGCACTTGATAAAGATATTTCAAAACTAGAAAGATTAAAGAGAAAACACAATTTTAATATTATTCAAATGAATCTATTTGATACAAATGAAATTTATAATATTCTTAGTAAACTAAAAATTGATATCATTATTTGTAATGCTGGTATTGGAAGAGGTGCAGAAGGTATATTAAAAGCTTCACGAGAAGATATTGAGGTTTCAACGAAATTAAATGTCGAGTCTTATCTTCATACTCTTAAAGCAGTTGTGCCAGGGATGGTAAAAAGAAGAAAAGGTCATGTAGTTTTAATGGGATCCCTTGCTGGGCTATACCCTCAAATTAGTTCAGTATATGGGGGGCAAAAAGGAGCAATTCATAGAATAGCTCAAAGTCTGAGGATAGAGCTTAGTGGTTCTAGAGTAAAAGTTTCAGAAATTTGTCCAGGAAGAACCAAGACAAATTTTGGAAAATCAGCTTTTAAAAATAAAAATAAAGCAAAAAAATTTATGTCTGGTTTTACACTTCTTGAACCAAGAGATATAGTAGATGCAATTATATTTTCATTAAGCGTAAGATGGAGAAGTAACATAAGTACAATTGAAATTTCTGGAACCGAGCAATCACCTGGCGGTGTTCCTATAATTCCAGTGAAAGACCCAATTTTAACTTAAATTTAGAAAATTTTGACTATTGTTATATAAAAGCTTTGATACGTCATCGCTAATTTGATTTTCTGAAATTTTAAAATTTTTTATCTGAATATTATTATAATGATTAAATAAGACATTGCTTAACAAAGTTTTAAAATGTATCCATTTGTAAATTAATTGGTCAGTGACTCTTGCATCAGAGTGCTGTGGAATAAAATTTAATCCTAATAATTCAATTCTTAAATTTAAAATTAGTGTAATTAAACTAGGTTGATTCATAAACCACCAAAAACCAAAAATTTTTAAGTTCTGATGTTTTCTTGCCAACACAGTCAATTCATGTTGATCATTTAATGATAAACATGAACAAAGTATTTTATTATTTGGATATTGATTACATATTTCACTAAGATAATATAAATCAATTTTGTCTATACCATCTCCAGCTAGTAAAAAATCTTTATTAACTTTTCTTCTTACACCTAATAATAATGTTAATGGGATATTTTTTCTTTCAAGCCATTTCAAAATATCTGGAATAAATTTATTTTTTAAAAAAGATTTTAGTTGTAAATTATTTAACGATAATGCGGTGTAAACTGGCCTAGATTCTTCATAAACTTTATCTAGATATTTAATTATTAAATCACCCTCATCATCAAATCTATCTATATTTTCTTTACAAATATCTAAACATTTTTCCAAATTCATTAGAATGTCATCTAATCGAAGTGAAGCCAGATATTTATTAGTATCCCAATTTTTATTTTTAAATAATTTCCATTCAGATTTATCAAATGGATTGTTTGTCATTACAACTTGAGAAATTTTACTAATTTTAAATATTTGCAGATCAGATAAATTAAGTTTGCAGTATTCAGATTGAATTTCATCAAATGACTTAGACATATAATCAATTGATAATTCTGATAAAATTGTTAATACCCCCTTACATGCTTCGGAAATAGGCGTTCTTTTTCGAAATAACTCCTCCCAAATTATATTTGATCTTTCTTCGTTTGTTAATTTGTAAAATTTTTTTATATTAATATTTGTTGTTGTAAATAATTCTGCAATTAAATAATGATAGTTTAAAACTTCACTTATTCCTGAAAGATGATATTTTTTAAATTCAGCAGGAAAAAGGTGAGTATGAATATCAAAAATCTCAGTTTCATTGATAATCTTAGATACTGCTTGTTTTAAATTTTTCATACAAATTATTTATTGATTTTATAGTTATAAGATTCTTTTTTAAAGTAGTTCAAGCAATTTTTTAAAATCAAATTATAGGAACTTGGATACTTTAATAATATTTGTTCTTTTTGTATTTTACCTTTTCCTTCTAAACTAAATAATAATGATATTTTATTTTTTTTAAATTTAATTATGGGTGTTAAAATCAAATTTTTTTTTATTTCATAATCAATTGTTTTTCCATCATCAAATAATATTGGTAAATTTTTTTGTTTAAAAGAAATATCAGTTGTAGAAGGAAAAATTACTATTTCTTTTATTGGAGCTAAATGGGGCTCGTAAAAATTTATTTTTAATTTGGGTATTATTGTACCACCTCTGATAATTATGGGTAGTTTATTAATTGGTGCCTTTATATTTACCCATCCACCATTAGAAATTAATTTTAAATTAAAATAATCAAACCAACCTTCTTTACAAAAAGGAAGGAATATTTTTACATTATTTATATTTTTTTCTAAAACTGGAGCCACAATTATTCTTTCATTTATAGAAAAAACTTCTTCTTGTTCAAAATGTTCTTTCTCTGGAAAATCTAAAAATAACGGTCTTATTACTGGTTCACCTTCTTTATAAAAACGCCATATTGCTGAATAAAGAATTGGTAGAAGTTGGTATCGTAATTGAATTAATTTTATAACTGTTGGAATAGTATCATTATATAGCCAAGGTAAATTAGTATTATTTAGATTAAGTATATTCTTATTTTTGTTTTGTTTTTTGGTATTTGGCTTCCATGAATTCATATGAAACCGAGGATGGAATAACATGAGTTGAAGAGAACGTATCATTAATTCTCTAGAAGTTTTTCTCCCAGTAAATCCACCTATATCATGTCCAAAAAATCCAATTCCAGACAAGGACAAACCTAAACCTATAGATGCACTCCACTTTAATGAATGCCAAGATGTGTCGTTATCGCCTGTCCACGTTTCTACATAACGTTGAATTCCTAATGTACCAGATCTGCTAACTCCATGATTTCTTATTCGTGGATAATAGTCTCTTGTAGCTTCAGAGCTGGCTTTAGACATTAAAATAGCTTGTAACGGAAGTAATAAATTTGTTTTTACTTTTTTATTTAAATAATATGAATAAGCATCTTTACCCTCTAGATCATATTCATTGTTGTCGTTCCAAATTGTATCAAAACCATTTGATAATATGTATTTTGTAACATATTTTTTCCACCAAGTAGCTCCTGTTTTTTTGGTAAAATCAATTAAACTCGCAGTTTCATCCCAAAATTGAATTACAAGAGGTTTATTATTATTGTCTGATATGAAAATTTTCTCTTTTGCTGCTTTTTTATAAAACGGGTGTGAAGTTAATATTGCTGGTTTTAAATTAGCAGTTAGGTGAATACCGTAATGTTTTATTTTATCTAAAAATAATTTTGGTTCAGGAAATTTTTTTTTATTCCATTTAAACATATATCTTTTCTTACCATGCAAAGTATATCCAGAACCAAAGTGCAAACTACTTAATGGAATTTTTAATTCTTTACATTTATTTAAAAATTCTAAGTATAACTTTTGTGAATTTTCATCGTCTGCAATTTCCATAGAAGAAAATTGAAAACCTAAACTCCATTTTGGTGGAAAATATCTTGGACCAATAAAATCATTAAGAGAGGAAATGATAGATTGTTTATTCTTTAAAAATATAAAAAGTTGAATTCCTTTATTTTGGAAATTTGCGTATCGATAATGATGATGATAATTTGAATGCTCACTTCCTAAATCAACAACACCATAACTTAAAGTATTATATAAAAGTCCATAATCACAATTTCTATTATTTTTATTAATTATATATAACCAAGGAAATGATTTATAGAGGGGGTCGCTCTTTTCTCCGTTATAACCCAGTGTATCTTTTTGAGATAATATATATCTTCTATACGATTTTTCTAAATTACCAGTTTTTTCTCCAAGACCATAAATATTATTATAAGAATATCTATTTTGATAATGAGTTATCTGATTCTTTTCCTCACTCCAATACCAAGCACCTGTTTCTCTATCAGAGCAGATTTCTTGCCATTTATTTTTAATTTTTCTATAAACTGTTATTCGAAAAGGATTATCATCAACCTTTATTTTTGTAAGTTGTGATTTAATTACATAATAATTTTTAAATTTTGAGACATTGGTATTTTTATAAGTATGTTTTTTTTCATTAATTATTCTTGGTAAAACTTTTTTGTTATTTTTGTTAAATAATTCGAAGTTGAGAACATTATCATTTGATACTGAAATATAAAACCCCCAATTATACTCCAAATTAAATAAGACTTTTTTTTCTAAGACTTTACAGCTTAAAATTTTATCAAATTTTTTCAAGATGTTAGAGCAATACCATCTTTATCAAACCAATGAGCATCATCTAGTTTAAACCCAACCTTAATTGATTGATTAGCCTGAATATCAGTTTGATAATTAAGTTTTATTGAAATTTTTTGTTCTCCTAAGGTTGATCCATACAAAAAACTGTCAGAACCTAATTGCTCAACTGTTTCAACATTTAGTGATAATGAATTTTCGTCTTTAATGGATAGATGCTCAGGTCTTATTCCAAGACTTATTGAGTTAGACGGTGCTATTTCTTTTAGAGAATTTGGAAGATAGTCAAATTGTATAAAATTCATTTTTGGTGACCCAATAAAACCTGCTACAAACTTATTAGATGGTTTGTTATATAATTCTAAAGGTGCTCCAACTTGCTCAATAATACCATCATTCATTACTACAATTTTATCAGCCATTGTCATTGCTTCTACTTGATCATGAGTTACGTAGATCATAGTATTACCTAGCCTTGCATGTAATGCTTTTAATTCAACTCGTGTTGCAACTCTAAGTTCAGCATCTAAATTAGAAAGTGGTTCATCAAATAGGTATATTGATGGTTCTCTTACTATTGCTCTACCAATTGCGACTCGTTGTTTTTGTCCACCAGATAATTGCCCTGGTTTTCTTTGTAAATATTCTTCCATTCTAAGTAGTCTTGCAGCTTCCAAAATACGCTTATCAATTTCATTTATTTCCATTTTTAAGTTTTCCAGTCCAAAAGCTAAATTTTGTCTAACACTCATATGAGGATATAAAGCATAAGATTGAAAAACCATTGCTAAACCTCTTCTTGCTGCAGAAATATTATTTACAACTTGTTCATCGATTAAAATATCACCCTTTGTAATCTGTTCTAATCCAGCAATCATTCTTAATAATGTAGATTTGCCACATCCTGATGGGCCTACTAATACACAAAACTCTCCATTATTAATAAATAAATCAATGCCGTGAATTACTTCCAAGTTTCCATAATTTTTTCTTACTTTTTTCAATTCTAAAGTTGCCATAATTATTTAATTCCTGTGTTAGCAATGCCAGTAGTAATATATCGTTGTAGAAAAACAAATACTAAAGTTGTTGGTATTAGACTGACAACTGTCATTGCCAATCTGTAATGCTCTTGAGCTACATATTCACCCTGAAAATCTAGAAGACATAATTGAATAGTATATGCAGTTTTTGTAGTTGATACTGCTATCATTGGTAAAATTAAATCATTCCATCTCCAAATAATTGATAAAATTGCAAGGACTGCAATTGCTGGTAAAGCGAGTGGGAAAACTATCCTCCAGTATATACTCCATTCACTAGCAGCATCCATTCTTGCAGCTTCAAGAAGTTCATCTGGAATAGTTAACATATATTGCCGTAACATAAATACACCAGTAGGGGTTGCTGCTCCGGGTATAATTACTCCCCATAAAGTTCCATTTAAACCAGTTACTGAAACCATTTTAAATATACCAACAATCAAAACTGAAGCTGGAACCATTAAAGTTGCTAGAATTATAATGAAGAAAATTATTTGTCCATTGAACTTATATTTTGATAAAGCAAATGCAGCCATTGAATTTATCAGAACTGTGATTATTGTTGCAATAATTGTAACAAAAACTGAATTATTCAAACACTTGATAGCATCAAAATTCATGCCCCTCACATTGTTTGTTAAAGGGTCAGAATAATTAATCCAAGAAGGTCTAAGTTTTTTATTAACGATAATATCTTCAGTAGGAATCTTAACAATACCCCCCTGCGGATTTGAAATTAGCCTAGCATTAACTGTATCTTTATTTGTATTTAGTCTGCTAACGGAATATTCTTCAATTTCATTAGTTTCTTTATTTTTTGCAGAAATTAAAATTTGAGAGGTAAATCCATTAGGCTTATAAGGTTTTAAACCAAGAAATTCTGATAAAAGTCTAACTTCCTCATCATTTAAATCTATTAAATATTCTTCAGGATTGTATTCTTTTTTGGCATCAGGAAACATACTTGGATATTTTATTAACCACTCAGGAAAATTTTTTTCTTTGATTAGTTCCTTGGCGTGATCAGAAACTAATCCTAAATGAGTTCTTAAAGCATAATATTCTTTGCCTTCAAATTGTGTAAGGAAAAGATTAGGGTCGTTAACTTCTTTTTTATCTTCATCTCTCAACTCATTCCAATATATTACCCAATCAGGAAGATCTTTAATTATAAAAATTTCTTTTCCATTTGGTCCAAAAACTGTTGCTCTTACAACTCTGTCATAATCTAAAGGTAATAAATTAGTATCTAATTTTTGAAGTAAAAATTGAGATTTTATAGAATTTAATAACAACCACAAAACAGGTAAAAATATAATTAGAAATCCTAAAAAAAGATAAAGATAAGCAATCCAATCTATAAAAGAAAGTTTGTTTTTTCCATGGGTTCTCGAAAAAAATTTGATTACAGCGCTCAAAGTTTAACCTGCCTTCTTGTTAAATAAAATTGGAGTAATGATAAAAGAATTAACAATAAGGCTACTAATAAAGATGCCATGGCAGCAATGCCTAATCCAAAAGTTGTTTTTTGACCTCTTAAACCAGCTGTTTCAAAAATATATGAAACTAATGAAATCCAGCCGACTTGTAATGCAAACAATTCTTCAAAAGCTTGAAAAGCTTTTATTAAAGATAAAACTGTTACAACTAAAAGAATAGGCATTAAAAGAGGAAGGGTAATTCTCCAAAACGCCCTCTGATCTGATGTTCCATCCATTTCTGCAGCTTCATATAAATCTTTTGGAATTGATTGTAAGCCAGCTAATAAAATTAACATATAAAATCCTAAATGAGCCCAAGTATAAATAAATACTGACCAAAACATTGTCCATGAAGGATCTGTTAACCATTGAATGGGTTGGTCAATCCAATTCCATTCCATTAAAGTTTGAGATAACAGCCCTTGTCGTTTTAAGATTAAAGTCCAAAGGAAAGCTACTACGACTGGACTAAGCATGACTGGATAGAAGTATACGGCTCGCCAAAACGCCCTTCCTACTATTTCTCTATTGAGAACAACAGCCGTAATTAAAGCTACAACGATCATTATAGGAACTTGGAATAAGACGAATATAAATGTATCTGCTATTGAAGCTTTAAACTTATCATCCTCCATATTTTCAATACCAGTATCAATTTGTGTTTCTGAAATTATTCTAGATAAATTATCTGAACCAGAGTAATCTCTTGAAGAAAAGTTAATACTTTCTCCATCGGTTACAGAAAATCCAAAATTCATAAAAAGTGGTAAAAAAGTAAAAAGACCAAAAATTAATATGTTAGGAAATAAAAATAAGTAAGGTAAACTTTTTGTGCCGCTTAGTCTTTGTGCTAATTCTATTGGCCATCCAATAACTGACATAAGTCTAGAAATACTTCCAATTACTCCTTTGGATAGTAAAAATCCAATAAATAAATAAATGAATATTACAAAGTACCAATAATTAAGATTTAATATATTTTCAGACATTAATTAAATTAAGGCCGATTTAAAATCGGCCTTAGGATTTAAAATTTATTCAGCGATTTTTGCAGCTACATCTGCATCAATTGCTGCTAAAGCTTCATCAAGAGTCATCTCTCCTGTAATTGCTTTAGTAATATAATCAGGAACAATCCCATATATTGCAAAGTTTTTATTATAACCTTGGAACCAATAGGCTTGAGGAGTTGTATCTGCCGCTTTTCCTGCATTTGCTGCAAAAATTGCAAGACCTTCAGCAACATTAGGACTAACACCTGTATAATCTATACCAGATTTTTGTAACCCTTGGTGAGCAGTAATATTACTTGTAGAAGCAGCAAATTTTTCAGCATTTTCAGTTTGTGACATAAAATTGATAAATGATGCTGCAGCCTCTGGATGTTGTGTTGATTTAAATGCAACTATACCTGATCCACCTGGCATTGCTCCACATCCACCTGGACCACAAGGAATAGGTACTACCTTCCACTCAAAATCTGTGATGTTAGTGTCATAGTTTCCTAGCATCCATGAACCTGACATGTGCATTGCAACAGTTCCATCTAGGAATAAAGGAGCGGCATTTCTGTAAGAAGTACCTGCACCTGCAGGCCAGCCTTCAGCCGGCATTAATCCTTCTTCATGCCATCCAACAAATACCTCAGAAAATTTTCTAAATCCTTCATCAACTAAAATTGGTGTTCCATTTTCGTGAAACTTTGCTCCATAAGAAAAAGCTGGTCCAGCCCATCTATGTGCAGTTCGATCTAGTGCAAGACCTGCTGTTAAACCAAGTTCCGATTTTACTTGTCTTAAGGCTTCAGCCCAATCGTCCCATGTAGCACCTTCTTCAGGCATATCTACACCTGCATCTTCAAACATTGTAACGTTTACATAAGGTCCTGTAACAGTTAATTGAGTTTGCCAACCGTAAATACCATCATCACCTGAAGGTTTTCTGTACCAAGGAAGTGTTGCGCCATAGTTTGCTTCCCAATATGAAGAATCAACATAGGGTTTTAGGTCTAAATAGAATTTATTTAATCCTCCTAAATTTGTTACTCTAGCCAAATCTGGTGCAGCACCTGATTCTAATTGATTTTCTAGTTGCTCTCTTATTACTTCATATCCAACTGTTTCAATATTTAATGTATGACCAGTTGATGCTTCCCATGACTTAGCCATGTCTGCAATAGTGTCACATTCATTAATATCTTGATAACATATGAACTTCAATTCTGCTGAATTTACAGTAAATGAAGCTGAAGTAACAAAAAGAAAAATAGCTAATATTCTTTTCATAATTCCTCCAATTAAATTTAATGTAATATTGATAACACGAACCCATACGAATTCAAAAAAAAATTAATATAATTTATAAGAAAATTAGTGATTATTTATATAATTAGTCTTTAAATTTTTTTATTTTCATGGTTTGTCAGAAAATTATTAACTATAGTTGAAATAATAATGATTGGATACCTAGGATTAGCACGAGAAACTTTTGATGTGCCTTTTGCAATGTCTAAGTTTTTAGAAGGTAAAAAAGTTCTACGAAATATATTTACTGAAATAAAAGGAATTGATTATTTAATTACTAATAATGAATTATCAGATAAAGCATTTAAATATTTTAAAGATAATAATTTTAAAAAAATTATAATTTTTCAAACCACATTCACAGATGCAAAATTTTTATTACATTTTGCTAGAAAGATAAATAAACCTTTGTGTATTCTTGCCTTTCCAGAGCCACGTACTGGTAAGAGATTAAGACTTAATTCAGTATGTGGATTAAATTTAGGAATGCACTCATTAATTAAAAATAATATTAATGCTGAATTCATATTATATAATAATCATAAAGACGTAGAAAAAAGAATTAAAAAATTTATTAATAAAAAAATTTATAGCAATAAAATAATTGAATGGAAACAGATTAGAAAAAAAAGTTATAAAAAAATAGATATAAAGAAACAAAACATTGGACTTGTTGGTGAAAGACCTGAAGGTTTTGATACATGTGATTATTCATTATTAGAAATTAGGAAAAAATTAAATTTTGATATTAAAAAAATAAAATTAAATGAACTATTCTCAGAAGCTAAAAAAATTAAAAAATCAGTTTTAAATTCAACACAAATAAAAATTGAGAAAAATTTGAAGAATTCAAAAAAATTAAATCAACATGAATTAAGAAAAAGTATTTCAATATACCATGGATTAAATACACTTCACACAAAACACGATGTTCAAGCATTTGCAGTTAGATGTTGGCCAGAAATGTTTACAGAATTTGGTTGTGCTTCTTGTGGTCCTATGGCTATGATGAATGAAAAAAAAATTAGCAGTGCTTGCGAAGCAGACGTTTTAGGAGGAATAAGTTGCAACATACTAAACCAATTAAACAATCAACCTTCTTTACTAGTGGATATTGTCGATATAGATGAAAAAGATAATTCTGTTGTTTTTTGGCATTGTGGGTTAGCACCTCTTAGTATGTCTAAAAAAGGTGATGCAAAAGCTGATATACATTCTAATAGAAAAAAACCACTACTTCATAATTTTGCTTTTAAACCAGGAGATATAACGATATTCAGAGTTTCAAAATCAGCAGGCAAATTAAAATTTTTTGTACTTAAGGGAAAAGTGATCAATAGGAAAAATTCATTTGCTGGAACTTCAGGTGTAGTAAGTTTTGGCAAAAATACAAAAAATAAAATAGAAAAAATGTTTAAAGGTGGACTTGAGCATCACGTTGCTTTTACTTACGGTGATCATTATAAAGAAATAGTTAATTTAGGTAATCAGATGAATATTCCAACATACACAGTATGAGCAAAAGTTTTAAATATGGGATAATAGGTGCTGGATCAATGGGTCGTGAACATATCAGAAATGTTAATATAATTGATGAAGCGGAAATTGTTGCTTTAAGTGATCCACATGATGAATCAATTAATCAATCTTTATCATTACTTAATAAAAAAGTTCCATGTTTTACAAACTATAATGAAATGATACAAGCTGATCTTGTTGATGGGTACATAATATCTACTCCTAATTTTACACATATAGATGTACTAAAAGATGTAATTAAAACAAAGAAACATATCTTAGTAGAAAAGCCGTTATGTACAACAATTAAAGATTGTATCGAATTTAGAGATTTGACTAAAAATTATCCAGGTTTAATTTGGACCGCAATGGAATATAGATATATGCCACCCGTAAAAAGAATGATTGATGAAATTCATAATAAAACAATTGGTAATTTAAAAATGTTATCAATTAGAGAACACCGATTTCCTTTTTTAGTAAAGGTGAATAACTGGAATAGATTTGCAGAAAATACAGGAGGCACATTAGTTGAAAAATGCTGTCATTTTTTTGATCTAATGAGGTTAATTGTGAGTAGTGAAGCGAAACAAGTTTATGCAAGTGGCAATCAAGATGTTAATCATTTAAATGAAAAATATAACAATAAAACTCCTGATATTCTTGATAATGCCTATGTAATTGTTGATTTTGAAAATGGAGTTAGAGCTTTGCTTGATCTCTGTATGTTTGCTGAAAACTCAACAAATCAAGAGGAGTTATGTGCGGTTGGAGATATCGGTAAAATTGAAACTGCTGTACCTTCAGCTAGTTCAGGCAAAAACTCATCTGAATTAAGGATTGGATATCGAGGAAGAAATTTTGAAAATGGAAAAACTCTTAATGAGCTCGTGGAAGTTGATGAAGAGATTTTAAAAGTAGGAAATCATCATGGCTCTACATATTATGAGCATATTTCATTTCTTGATTCTATTAAAAATTCTAAACCAGCTGCTGTAAGTCTAAATGATGGTTTACAAGCAGTTGCTATTGGTGAAGCTGCCGAAATTTCTATAAAAGAAAATAGAATTGTTAAAATGGATGAATTTAGAATTTAAAATTAGAAAAAAAATTCGTTTGTTTTATTCATAATAAACTCACTTACTCTTGTATTAGATTCTTCTGTAACTCCTGCAATATGCGGTGATAGAATACAATTCATATCATTTGTAATATTTTTTAAAAATATTTTGTTTACTGGTTCATGTTCATAAACATCTAACGCAAATCCTGAAATATAATTGTTCTTATACGCTTCAAGTATGTCTGTTTCATTTATAATTCCTCCTCTAGAAGAATTAATAATAATTGGTTTATTATTCATTTTTTGAAATGTTTTTTTATCAAATAAATATTTCGTTTCATTATTTAATGGTACATGTATAGAAATTATATCAGCTAAAGAAAGAATATTTTCAAAAGTTACTTTTTTAACATTATGTTCTTCCATTTCTTGAGAAGTTATAAAAGGGTCAAATGCAATAGTCGTAACTTCAAAAGCATTTATAAGTTTTAAAACTTTTTTTGCAATATCACCAAATCCTATTAGACCTAAAATTTTTCCCTTTAACTCGTTCGTAGTAATTGACGTTCTAGGCCATTGTCCACTTTGTGTTTTTGTATTTATTAGCTTTGTTTTCTTTAATAGGCTAAGTGAAGAACTTATTACATATTCTGCTACAGAGTCAGCATTCATCCCAGTCGCTGGTTGAACAAATATATTATTTTTTTTACAGTATTCAGTGTCAATATTATCTAGACCTACACCCAGTCTACCAATATACTTTAAATTTTCTGCTTTCTCTAAAATAGATTGATTTAAATTTGTTTTATTTCTTACAATTATTCCTTCAAATTTATTAATTTCTTTTTTTAAATAATCAGAATTTTCCCAAATATCTTTTTTATAGATTACATTAAAATCTTTGCTTAAGATTTTTAATGCTTCTGGATCTATAAATTCAGTAATTAAAATATTTGTCATTTAATTTTACTAATTTTTATTTTTTTTGAAAATTTATTAACCAAACTAATTGTAGGTATTGAATATATACCTCCACTTTGCATACATTTTAAAGTTGCAGCAGCAGATGCAAAAATAATACTTTCTATATTTGATTTATTTAGAGATAAGGCAGATGCGAAAGCTCCATGAAATACATCTCCTGCACAATTTGTTTCAACTGTTTTAACTTTTGGAATTTTACAGTGATACAATGAATTGTTATCTACCCAAAGAACGCCTTGGGAACCTAATGTAACCGCTACAAATTTTTGTGTTTCATTAAATATTTCAAAAAGGGCAATCTTCATATTTGTATTTGGTTTATATGTTTTTAAACCCTCTTCAGAAAATATAGGATGGGAAGCATTTTTAACGATTTTTGATATATTTGATGTTTTTTTAAAATTATCTAGATCGGCAACACATTTAATATTATTTTTGTTAGTCTTTTTGGCAATTTCAGTAGCTATTCTAATCCACCTCATATCTACTGCATAAATATCTTTTTTTCTAAAATCTAAATTTGGTATTTTCTTACAATTAAGTAACTTTGGATCATTATAAGCAGTTAGCAATCTTTCACCTTTTATATCTTCAATTACAAAACTTTGTGAGGATTGACATTTTTTTATTGAAATAGATTTATTGATATTAATTTTAAATTTTTTAAATTCATTTTTTAAGAAAACAGAAGCATCATCATCACCAAATTTTCCAATAAATTTGGTATCAAAACCCAATTTTTTAGCAGTAAATGCTGATACTGCTGCTGAACCGCCTAACCTTTTATCAATACCTTTAGATAAAACTTTAATTGGTTTTTTTGGAAACTGATCTATCCTACTTATATTATCTAAAAATATTGATCCTGCACAAATGATCATAAGTATTTATTTATAGGTATTTTACAATACCCATGAACTTTCTAAATCTATCTCTGATCGTTATAGGATTAAGAGGAATTGGATCAATTTTGACATTCCCAGAATTAATTTTAGAGATAATTACGTAAGAGTTATTTTGATCGTCAATAGCTTTTGATAATTCATTTACTGTTTCATCTCCAGAACATTCAACTACATTTTTACAACCAGCACCTATTGCAACATCTTTTAAAGAAGTATCTTCATCAGTAAAAGTCCTTTGATCTCCTGTTGATCCATATGATCCATTATCAATTATTAATAAAGTATAATTTGATGGTGCTCTATTGCCAATTGTTGCTAGTGTATTCATATTCATTAAAACAGATCCATCACCATCTATACTAACAACATTTTTATTTTGAGATAATGACAAGCCTAAACCAATAGAAGAAGACAAACCCATACTGCCTAACATATAAAAAAAGTTTGGTTGATCGTTAATTTTATATAATTCTTGAGATGGAAGACCTATATTACAAATAACTAAATTATCTTTAAGAATATTTTGTATTTTATTTAATAAATCAAACCGGTTCATTTATCATCTTTCATTAAATTAAAATCACATAATATAGCAACTGGTGACTCAACAACTTTAGCATGTTTGCTAAATGTTGAAATTTTCTCAAGATCATTTTCTGAAGAACAATGCAACATAGGTATTCTCAACGTTTGTAAAATATCTTCAGTTATTTTAGCCATTCCACCTTGTGCCCCTACTGGCTCACCTGGTGTACCTCTGTAACTAATTAGAAAAACAACAGGCATTTGATATAATTGTAATAAAGATACAATTGCATTCACTGAATTTCCTATTCCTGTATTCTGCATCATTATACACGGAAATTTATTTCCCAAATAAGCTCCAGCACAGATACC
>CACGJH010000009.1 GCA_902573325.1 uncultured Alphaproteobacteria bacterium
AACCAATATCTTTTTTTTCTTTATTTTTAATATTTTCACTTTCTTTTCTTTTTTGAAGTTCTGCTTCATAAATTCTTGATTTAATCATTTTCATCGCATTAGATCTATTTTTATGTTGAGATCTATCACTCTGACATTGAACTACAATGTTTGTTGGAAGATGTGTGATTCTTACAGCACTATCGGTCTTGTTTACATGTTGACCCCCAGCTCCAGATGCTCTGTATGTATCAATTCTCAAATCACTATCTTTAATTTCAACTTCTATTTTATCATCAATTTCAGGGTATACCCAAACACTAGCAAAACTTGTATGTCTTCTTTTATTACTATCAAATGGTGAAATTCTTACCAGTCTATGAATACCACTTTCTTTCTTTAACCAACCATATGAATAATCCATAGTAATTTTAAGTGTACAAGATTTTATTCCTGCTTCTTCTCCGCGTATTTCCTGCAATAGATTAGCTTGACAATCTTCATTAGTATCAGCCCATCTGATATACATTCTTTGTAACATTTCAGCCCAATCTTGGCTTTCGGTACCTCCTGCACCTGCATGTATTTCTAAAAAAGCATTAAAGTGATCTGCCTCATCATTTAACAAATTTAAATAACGTATCCTTTCAGATAGTTTGAGTGTAACTGAAACTTCTTTATTAAGTTCATCAAGTAAAGAGTTATCTTTATTTTTTTGAATATAGGTATAAATCTCTTCAGATTCACTAAGTAATTTAGCTAACCTATTAAAATCATTAATTTTATTTTCTATATTTTTTATTTCTTGAAAAATGTTCTTTGCATTATCTTTTTTCCAAATATCAGGATCAGAGCTTATAATTTTTAATTCTTTAAGTTTATTTTTTAGAGTATTATAGTCAAACTCCCCTCCTTATAAGATCAAAGTTTAATCTTATTTTTTTTAAATTATTTTCAATTATTTCAAAAATTTCCATATAATACTACTGTAATAAACCACCTGTTCCAGAAATGGAATTATTATTAAAATTTTCTAAACCATCAATAACACTAATATTATCTAGATAAGGTTCAGAACCAAGAATAAATGGCTCGATTATACTATCTTTATTATTTGAAATTTGCCCAGTATTTGGATCAATTCTTACAAAACTAATTCCGGAAGGAATTCTAAAAGGTTTTTTATTTTTATTAATATTAATTTTTTTAGCCAAACTTTTGAAAATTGGTACTGCAACACTTGATCCAGTTTGCTTGTACCCTAAAGTTTTTGGTGTATCAAATCCAACATATACACCAATAACTAAATCTGGAGTAAATCCTATAAACCATGCATCTTTATTTTGATTAGTAGTTCCAGTTTTTCCAGCTAATGGAACATCCAAATCTAAAAGTTTTTTAGCAGTACCTCTTTTTATAACACCTTCCATCATTGATGTAATTTGATAAGCTAATCTTGGATCAATCACTATATTTTTATCTTCATATATATCTGGAATTTTAATTTCTGATGGAAAATTTTTGAGTCTACAATCAAGACATTTTTTTAAATTAGTATCATAAATTTTTTTTCCATCTTTTGAATAAATACTTTTAATCAGTTTTGGTTCTATTTTTTTACCACCGTTAGCTATTATTCCATATGCATTAGTTAAATCCCTTAAAGAAATCTCTCCAGCACCCAAAGACATTGAAAGCTTATCGTCTAAATCATAATTAATATCAAAGTTATTTGCCATACTAATAATTTTATTCATTCCTATTCTATTAGCTAATCTGACAGTCATAAGGTTTCTAGACTTTTCTATACCTGTTCTCATTGTTGTTAATCCGTAAAACTCATCTGTGTAGTTTGATGGTTTCCATTTTGGAAGACCTGCACCTTGATCGACTACATAGGGTGCATCAAGTATTAACGTAGAAGGTGAATAACCCTCATTTAGAGCTGCTAAATAAACTATTGGTTTAAATGCTGAACCAGGTTGACGTCTAGCTTGAGTTGCTCGATTAAATTCACTTTTATTAAAGCTATAACCACCTGAAAGAGCAAGTATGTCACCGTTATAAGGATCTATAACAATAATGGCTCCATTAACTTTTGGTTCTTGAACAATAATATATTCATCATCTACTCTCTCAACATATATCACATCTCCCTCATTGAAAACTTCATCTAATAGCCAACTGTTATATTGATTATTTAAATCAATTTTAAATTTAATCTTAGAATGATTAATAACTTCAATATTTGTTTCATTTACCTTATCTATAAATACTGACATCCATTTTGGATAAAAGGGATTATTTAAAATATATAAATCTTTATTTTTTAGAAATTTATTTAAAGAAGTGTTGTCTAATAAACCATGCCATCCATATTTTTTCTCATATTCTAGTAAACCTTCGATTAAACTTTTATTAGCATTTTCTTGAATAGATGAATTGAGTGAAGTTTTAATTATTAATCCATCTGAATAAAGTTTTTCTTTTCCATATTTAGAATAAAGTTCTTTTCTTATTTCTTCATAAAAATAATCTGCATCTGAAAAAAGAATATTTTTTCTTTTATAAATTTCTAGAGGTTTTTCTTTATATTCTAGTTCTTTTTTTGTTATAAATCCATTTGCATACATTCTATCTATGACCCAGTTTCTTCTTTCAATTGCTTTAGAATAATTTTTTTTTGGATTATAATTATTTGGGGCTTTAGGTAATGCTGCAAGAAATGCGATTTCATGTAAATCAAGATCATAGACAGATTTATTAAAATAATTTAAACTTGCAGTACCAATTCCATAAGAACCGTATCCTAGATAAATATCATTTAAGTATAATTCCAAAATAGAATTCTTATCTAAAATATTTTCAATTCTTACAGCTAAAATTATTTCTTTGATTTTTCTAGAATAACTAACTTCATTACTTAATAATAAATTTTTAACAACTTGTTGAGTAATTGTCGAAGCGCCTACAACTCTTTTATCAGAATATGTATTTATAATATTTGTAAAAAAAGCTCTTAAAATAGCAGTTACATCTACTCCATAATGATTGTAAAAATTTTTATCTTCTGAGGATAAAAAAGCTAATTTTATATTTTGTGGTATTCTTCTTTCGGGAATAAAGATTCTTTCTTCAGTATAAAAACTTTTTAAAAGTAAACCATCAGCACTATATATTCTAGAAGATAGATTTGGTTTATACTTTATAATATTCTCATATGAAGGTAGTTCTGGGGAATAGTGCCATAGAGTTAAAAAAATTGTAAAAATACCTAAAATTCCAGATAAAATTACAAAAACCAGAAATAATTTTATATAAGTGAATAATCTTAACATATTTAATAAACTACATTGTGAAATAGTTAAAAATATGACATTAGGCAAATATAATACATAAATATAAAAATGATTTTAAAACATAAAAAATTTTACGGAGTTTCGGCATTATGTCAAAAAATATACTTATTGATACAACAAACAACATTGAAACAAGAATTGCAGTCACAGAGGATGGAAAACTAGATGATTTTGAAATTGAAACAAATAAAAATAATGCAGTAAAAGGTGATGTCTATTTAGCAAAAATTACTAGAATTGAACCTTCTCTTCAAGCAGCCTTTGTTGATTTTGGAACAAATAGAAATGGCTTTTTACCTCTTACAGAGATACATCCTGATTATTTTAAAATTCCTGCTGCTGATGAGCAAAGAATAAAAGAATTAAATGAAAAAATATTCAAAGAAAATGATGATGAAGAATTACAAAACAATGAAAACACTAGTGAATTTGAAGAAATAGAAGAAGAAACGAAGTCAGAAAATAAGATTAATATAAATGAAGATCAAATAGAAGAAAAAATTATATCTCTTAAAAAAAGAAAAATTAAAAATATAAGTCCAAAAAAAGAATATTTTAATTTTTTTAGAAAATATAAAATTCAAGATGTAATTAGACCAAAGCAAGTTTTACTTGTGCAAATAAATAAAGAAGAAAGAGGTCTTAAAGGAGCAGCTTTAACGACATATTTATCGTTTGCAGGCAGATATTGCGTTCTTATGCCAAACAGTATGAATAGTGATGGAATATCTAGAAAAATTGGTGATATTGAAGAAAGAAAGAAATTAAAAAAAATTTTATCATCAGTAGAAATTCCAGATAAAATGTCTGTGATTGTTAGAACTGCTGGTATTGGAAGAACAAAAAAAGAAATATCCAAAGATTTATCATTTTTAATAAAACAGTGGAATAAAATTAGAGAACTTACTTTAAAATCAGAAGCTCCAGAAATGATTCATGAAGAAGGTAATGTTTTAAAAAGAGCTATTCGAGATATGTTAGGTGAAGATGTAGATAATATTTTAGTAGAAGGAAAAGAAGGTTACGACAAAGTTAAAAAAATTACCAAAAATTTAGCACCAACATTCGTTAAAAAAGTAAAACAATACAAATCTGATGAAAACTCACTTTTTGCTTCCAATAATATTGAAACACAAATTAATGATCTTTTTAGTCTTAATGTAAAATTAAAATCAGGTGGCTCTATTGTAATTAATACAACTGAAGCATTAGTTGCAGTTGATGTAAATTCTGGGAAAAATACATCTGAAAGAAATATTGAAAGCACTGCTTTAAAAACAAATTTAGAGGCAGCCGTAGAGATAGCTAGGCAACTGAGATTAAGAGATCTAGGAGGTTTAGTAGTAATTGATTTTATTGATATGGATGATTATCGAAATAATTTTAAAGTTGAAAAAAGTTTAAAAACCGCACTTGTAAGAGATAGAGCTAGAGTTCAATTTGGAAGAATAAGTATGTTTGGATTAATGGAATTATCAAGACAGAGGTTAAGATCTAGCTTAATAGACAAATCTTTTGAAAGATGTAATTACTGCAAAGGATCAGGATTGATTTTGAATTCCTCTTCAATAGTAGAACAAATAATAAAAGTAATTAAAGAAAAAATCTCCGAAAATAAAAATTCAACAATTAATGTTAAATGTAATAGTGGTCTAGCAGAAAATTTCTTAAATAATAAAAAAAATGATATTTTTTTATTAGAAAATAAATTTGATTCTAAAATTAATTTTTATTTCAATCCGCAATATTCTTTACATGATCCCTTAATTGAAATTGATGAAAATAATCATTCTAAAGGTTCTGAAAAAAAAAATGAAGCAAAGAAAATTAAAACTACTAAAGTTACAAAAAAAAAGAAAATAATAAAAACTAAAAAAAAGAAAGACAACCTCAAAGATAACAATACAGATGATACTGAAATAAATAAAGATAATAAAATTGATATACAAAAAGATGTTGATTTAAGAGAGGGTGAAATAAATGAAGATGAAGAAAAAACTGGATGGTGGTCTTAAAAAAATAGCAATTTATTTGTTATTTTTTATCTTTTCTTCAAACATTAGTTATAGTTCACAAATACTAGATTATGAAACGGAAGAATTTGTTAAACAAATTATTGAAGATATTATTGAAGTAAATAAAATAAATAAAAAAATTAATTTTAAATTAAATAATAATAATGAAATAAATGCTTTTGTAGATATTAATAATGTAATACATATTAATTCCGGCTTAATTATTCATTGTTCAGATTATGTTGCTTTATTGTCAGTATTAGCTCATGAAGTTGGTCATATAGATCTCAATCATATTGCACTTAGAAAAAAAACATTAGAAAATACTAAAAAATATAATACTTTAGGCCTTTTATCTGTAATAGCTGGATCTGCATTAACTCAAAACCCTCAATTTTTACAAGGCAGTATTCTGACTTCAGGCGTTTTATCAAATCATTATATTGTATTTAGTAAAGATCAGGAAATGGAAGCAGATTTATATGCATTGAAAACACTAAATTTACTAAGAACTAATTCTAAATCTATTCAAATATTATTAGAAACAATAGAGCAAAAATTATTAAATAAGGGTTTTTCAAAAGATGATCAAAGAGTTAGTACACATCCATATTTTGAGGATAGGATTTCATTAATAAAAAACTTCGAAGACAGTAAAACAAATAATTTGAATAAAGGTTATAATAAAAGATTTAACTACATAAAAGCAAAATTTGTAGGTTATAGTGATAATGAAGAAGTTTTAAGTGAATTAAATGAGCCTTTTAAAGCTTATGCAGAATCAATTAAATTAGCTAGAAGTGGGAATCTAAAAATGTCCCTACAGAGTTTAAATGAAATAATAAAAAAAAATAATAATAATTTTCTATTAGAAACTAAAGCAGATATATTATTCTCTTATGGATATACTAAAGAAGCTAAAAAATTTTATAAAAAAGTTTTAGAAAAATATCCTTTAAATTATTATGCCCAAATTAGAATATTTGAAAATATAGAAATAAAAAATTTAACTATTAGTGACACAGAAATAATTTTTCAAAATAACAAAGATCTTTTATATAAATTTTATAATAATAAAAATGTTTTATTAAAATATTTTGAACTAGCACAAAAATTAAATAAAAATGAATGGTTAGAGTTCTTTAACTTTTTTTTATCAATTAATGACATAGAAAAAGAAGTTTTTGATATTGAAATAACAAATTTTAAAAATAGTAAAGATAGAGATTTATTAAAACTTGTTAATATAATTGAGAATGTAAATTAATGAGTGGATCTCTAGTATATCAAGATTATATAAATTTAATTAATAAAAATTATATAATCACTAAGAATATTACAAATAATCAAATACAACCATCAAGTTTAGACTTGTCACTTAGTGAAGAGTGTTATGAAATTAAGCATAGTTTTTTATCCTATAATTCAAAGGTTAGAGATAAATTAAAAGATTTAACTATAAAAAAAATAAATCTAAATAACGAATATACATTTAGAAGAAACAAAACCTACATTGTTAGACTTAATGAAAGTCTTAATTTAAAAAATAATATATTTGGTCACTGTAACCCCAAAAGCAGTACTGGAAGATTAGATATTTTTTGTAGATCAATTGTTGATTATGCAGAAGAATACGAAAAGATACCTAAAAATTATAAAGGTGAGATATTTTTAGAAATAACATCAAGATCATTTGATGTATCTTTTAAAAAAAATAATTCTTTAAATCAATTGAGACTTGTAAATAAAAATCATAATTATTTGACTGATAAACAACTAATTAACCTGAATAAAAAACAAAAAATTTCAAATCAAACTAATAGCGATATTAAAATTGATAACGGTTTAAAGTTATCAGTTGATCTTGCTAGATCAAAAATAATTGCTTATGTAGCTAAAAAAAATACTCCAGTTTTAAATTTTTCTAAAATTAGATCACATAAAATAAATGATTTTTGGAATGTAATTAGAAGAAAAAATAAAAAATTAGTAATTGAAAAAAACAAATTTTATATTTTAAGATCAAAAGAGAAGGTAGTAATACCATCTAATTTAGCTGGAGAAATGATACCATACGATACAGGGATTGGAGACTTCAGAGCACATTATGCAGGTTTTTTTGATCCTGGTTTTGGTCTAAGTAGAGGATCATATGCTGTTTTGGAAGTAAAAACAAATGAAGTGCCTTTTTTATTAGAAGATGGTCAAATTATAGCTAGAATTAAATATGAAAAGTTGAACAAAAATAGTAGTATCGTATACGGAAAAAATATTAAATCAAATTATCAAAATCAAGGTTTAAAATTAAGTAAGCATTTTAAATAGGATGAAAAAAATATTAATTATTAATGGCCCTAACCTAAATCTATTAGGTAATAGAGAAGATGATATTTATGGTAAAGACAGTTTAGATAAGATTAAATCTGATTGCGAAACAAAAGGTATAGAGAAGAAATTAGAAATTATTTTTTTCCAATCTAATAATGAAGGAGAAATAATTGATAAAATTCATGAAGTAAACGATAAATTTGACGGTCTAATTATTAATCCAGCAGCATTTACTCATTCATCAATAGCCATTCTAGATTCATTAAGAGCAATAAATAAGCCCAAGATAGAAATTCATCTTTCAAATATTTATTCAAGAGAAGAGTATAGAAAAAAAAGTATTACTTCAGAAGGAGTGCATGGTTTAATATGTGGATTTGGTGGAAATAGTTATCTTCTAGGAATTGAAGCAATAAGCAAATTAATTTATAAATAAGTATGACTAAAATAGATAAAACAGATTTAGAGAATATTAAGTTAATCGTTAAAGAATCAAAAATTAATAGTGTTGCTAAAATAAAAATAAAAAAAAATGATTATGAAATTGAGATTACGTCAAATGACTTCGTTGGAAACAATGTTTCAGTTCAAAAAATTGAAAAAAATACTGAAATTAAAGAGGTTAAAAATACAAATGATGTTGTAAATGAAGATAATATTGTTAAATCTCCAATGGTAGGAGTTGCTTATCTTTCTGCTGATCCAAATTCGCAACCTTATGTTAAAGTTGGTCAACATGTTAAAGCTGGTGATACTTTATTGTTAATTGAAGCAATGAAAACTTTTAATGAAATCAAAGCTCCTAGATCTGGTATTATCAAAAAAATAGTTACTTTGAATAGCCAGCCCGTTGAATATGGTGATACTCTTATAATTTTTGAATAATGTTCAAAAAAATACTGATTGCTAATAGAGGTGAAATTGCTTTACGTGTTCTTAGAGCCTGTAGAGAATTAGGAATAAAAACTGTAGCCATTCACTCTGATGTTGATGAAAATGCAATGCATGTAAGAATGGCAGATGAAAGTATTTGTGTCGGACCAGCCTCTGCACAATCTAGTTATTTAAACATACCCGCAATTATAACTGCTGCAACATTAACTGATGTAGATGCAATTCATCCTGGATATGGTTTTTTAAGTGAAAATCAAAGGTTTGCAGAAATTATTGAAGAACACAATATTAAATTTATTGGGCCAAAATCCGAACATATCAGAATGATGGGTAACAAAATTGATGCAAAAAAAATAATGGATGAAACTGGGGTGCCAACAGTAAAAGGTATAAATGACTTAAACGATAAAGATAAAATTGAAGAATTTATAAAAAAAGTAAAATACCCAATTATAGTAAAAGCAGCGAGTGGTGGCGGGGGGAAAGGAATGAGAATTGTTACAGAAGAAGATGATTTAAATAAAGCTATTAATGAAGCAAAAATTGAAGCAAAAAAATCATTTAATGATGAAAATGTTTATTTAGAAAAGTTTTTAACATCTCCTAAACATATTGAAATTCAAGTTCTTTGTGATTCATTTGGAAATGTTGTTACTCTTGGTGAAAGAGATTGCTCAATTCAAAGGAAGCATCAAAAACTTATTGAAGAAAGTCCAAGTTCAGTTCTAACAAATGAAAATAGAGAAAAAATTTCTGAACTTTGTAGAAAATCTATGAAAGAAATCGGATATGAAGGAGTTGGAACATTAGAATTTTTATATGAAAATAATGAATTTTATTTTATGGAAATGAATACAAGATTACAAGTTGAACACCCGGTAACAGAAATGGTTACTGGAATAGATCTTGTTAAGGAACAAATTCTCGTTGCTTATGGTGAAAAACTTACAATAAAACAAGAAGATATAAAACTTAAAGGTAGTTCAATTGAGTGTCGAATTAATGCCGAACATCCAGAGAGCTTTATACCATCACCTGGTAAGATAACACAATATCACCAACCTGGGGGCCTAGGTATTCGAGTAGACTCAGCTGTTTACGATGGATACTCAATTCCATCCCACTATGATAGTATGATTGGTAAGCTAATTACCTACGGTGCAACAAGATCAGAAGCTCTAAAAAAAATGAATAGAGCACTAGAAGAATATGTAATTATGGGAATAAATACTAATATTCAACTGCATCAAAAAATTATTCAAACTGATGAGTTTAAAAGAGGAAGTTACAACATTAATTTTATGTCAAATTTAATTGAGTAAAATAATTGATTTAAACAGCTTAATAGAATTTTATAAAAAAGCTTACTTTCCGATGGCTGATAGTAAGTATTCTGAAGAAATAAAATTTTATAAACCCAAATTAAGGTTTATTATTCCAATTTCAAATTTTCATTATCCAAAGAAACTTTTTAGTGAGTTTAAAAAAACAAAATATAATTTTAAAATTGATCAAAATTTTACAAAAGTTATAGAGTTTTGCAAAGAGATTAAAAGGAAAGATCAAGATACTTGGATTAATGAAATTATTTTGGATACATATATTGAATTACATAAAATGGGTAAATGTCACAGTGTAGAATGTTATGAAGAGGATAATCTAATTGGTGGTTTATACGGTTTACATATAGGATCATGTTTTTTTGGTGAAAGCATGTTTAGTTTAAAGACCAATACAAGTAAGTTTTGTTTACTTTATTTATTAGCAATATTAAAAAAAAATAATTTTTCTATTTTAGATTCGCAGTTTTTCAATCCTCATTTAGTTCAGTTTGGAGCGTATGAGATAGAAACTGAAATTTATGAAAATAAATTAAAAGAAAGTTTAGAAATTGAAAGTATTTTTAAGGCAATTAATAATTTTCAAGAAGTCTTATCATTACTACAATCAACTAACCAAAGATCATAAATAGGATTTTCTAAAGGAGTAACATCGGGAGAAGAAGAAATCATCCAGCCTTTATAAATATTAGTATTTTCATTATTGATAGTATCGTATACATCTATCAAAACATAATCTTCAGGAATTTCAGTTGGAGGAGTGCTACCGCAATACAAAACTTCAATATTTAAAGTTTCCCATGATATTTTAGAACTAACCAAAATATCCTTGGTAGAAACTTTATTAGTAGTCTTGTTTAATAACTTAAAAGAGGCATACTTTTTTTCAATAGTCTCAGCAGAAACAGTTAACGGTAGAAGAAAAAAAAATGTTACTCTAATTAGGAGTCCAAGATTTATATTCTTCTTCTTTTTTTTCTGGGTCATAATTTTTTGAAAGAGGATGAGATGATGGGAAATATGCATCGCTAGTACCAGTCATATTTGGTTTATGATTTTTTTGCCATTTGTATTTATGTGAATAGTCAATCGGGGGGTTATCAATAGATTTGTGCAGCCAAGCATGCCAATGTGGTGGTATATTTGATGCCTCTATTTCACCATTAAAAATTACCCATCTTTTTGCTTTTAAATCTTTAAAATCTTTGGAGCTAGAGTAATATTTATTCCCTAAATCATCACTACCAACTAAGTTTCCCTTAAGCCAAGTATAGATTTTTGTTCCTAATGACATTAATATTTCTATAAAGATTAATGGACTACTTTCCAATTAATTTTTTTGTTAGCATAAAAATTCTTGACCTGAATATCATTATAACTAGATAATTCTGACATAATCCATTCTTTTTTTTCTAATTTAATTTTTTTATCATTAATTGGAAAACTATAATGTTTTGCACCATTAATTGAACAAAATATCTCCAACTTATCAATTGAATTTTCTTGGTCAAAAATTTCTGCATATAATTCTATTGAGCAAGGAGATGAAAATATTCCTGGCTTAGATGACATATCTGGTTTTTTTTCTTGAATTGGATGTGGAGCTGAGTCCGTACCTAAAAAAAATTTGGAATTATTGTGACATGCAGCTTTTCTTAATTCTATTAAATCTGTTTCGTTTTTAACAACTGGCATACAAAAATGATGAGGATTAATAGAATCATCATGGAATACATCTTTTTTTGTTAAAAGCATGTGGTGAGGTGTAATTGTTCCTGCAATATTTTCATTTTCTTTCACATAATTAACTCCATATGAAGTTGATACATGTTCAAGTGTGATTTTTAAAAGGGGGAATTTTTTTCTAATAATGCTTAATTCATCATCTATAAAATATTTTTCTCTATCAAAAATATCTATATCTTCAGCTACTTTTTCACCGTGTATTAGCAATGGACTTTTTTCTTCTTCTAAAATCTCTAAAAATTTAAAGATTTTTGAAATGTCACTCACCCCATGACTTGAGTTTGTAGTTGCATTTGAGGGATAAAGTTTAGACCCAAAGAAAATTTTATTCTGCATACCTTTTCTAAAATCTTCTAAATCTAAATTTTCATTTAAATAACAAGGTATAAGTGGTTCAAAATTATTACTAGATGCTTTATTTAAAAGCTTTTTATAAGCAGAAGCTTTATTAGTATCTGTTATGGGAATTTCTGTATTTGGCATTGCCACACATCTATTATTTATTCTTGAGGAATAATTAGTAACCATTTCTAACATGTCGCCTTCTCTAAAATGTACATGCCAATCATCAGGCTGAATTATTTCAATATTTTTATTCACAATAATTATTTTTTTGTAATGTAAGATAAATCTTTTCTACGCTTATAGAGTCCATATAAGACTTTGTTTTATCAATATTTATACTTTTAAAATAGTCATAGCTTTCATTTGTTCTTATAACTTGTGAATCTTGCATAAATGGACCGTAAATCACATCATTTGTTGGTCCAAATAATACTATAGACTTTAATTTTGTGGCTGAAGCCATATGTGATAATCCTGAATCATTTCCAATAAATAATTTTGATTTCTTCATATAAGCAGCAGTTTGAGTCAATGATGCACCAAATAAATTAATTATCTTATTACTATCAATATTTTTTGTTATTTCATTTAAATAATTTTCTTCTTCTGACTTTGAACCAACTAAAATAAATTTAATATTTTTATTTTGAGATAAAATTTTGATTAATAGTGAATTATAATTTTTAATACTCCAAATTTTTGGTTTCCAATTTCCACCTGGAAATATAACAAAATATTTAAAATCATCAGATAAATTTTTTGTAACTATTTCTTCTTCTTCTGTATTTGTCTCAATAAACAAATGTGAACAATCAAATTTAAAGTAATTAGATAATTGCTGTACATGGTTTAGATTAGATTTTTTTTTAAAAATAAATTTTTTCTTATGTTTTAAAAAATATGATAACAACGAACTTCTAAAATCAATAATTATATCCCACTTCTTTCCATAACAATTAGAAATTATATCTAACCAATGCATATTGTATCTTTTTTTTGAAATAGTGATTATGGTTTCTACAGATTTAAAGTTTTTGAAAATTGATTTAGCAGATGGACCAATTACAAATGTAAATTTAGTTTCAGGATATTTATTACTAAAATAATTTATTACTCCAGTTGATAGAATTGTATCTCCAATAAGATTTGACGAAATAACAAGAATTTTCACAGAAATATTACACTTTTAATATATTCAATATATATTTAGATAATTATGAAAGATAAATACTTTTTTCATCATCTGAATTCAAGATTTTTTGAAATATCTGGAAAAGATAGTAAATCATTTATTCAAAATTTAATTACTAATGACATTGAAAAATGTAACGATGGATCAATTATTTATTCATGTCTATTAACACCTCAGGGTAAATTTTTAGCAGATTTTTTTATATTCAATATAAATGAAAACTATATTTTTGAAACTAATTATAAATTTTATAGTAATTTAATAGGACGATTAAAAATTTATAAACTTCGCTCTGATATAGAAATTAAAGAAATTAATAATCTAAATTCTTATTCATTATTTAATATAGATTATGAAGGTAATTATAATGTTTTTTTAAATGACCCTAGAAATATAAACTTAGGTAAAAAACTTATAACGAATAAAAAAATTTTAATTGAAAATGAGAGATTGAAAGAAATTAATGAAACAGAATATCATGAAATTTTAATTAATAATACAACCCCCTATTCACCATTTGATATTTTAGAAAATAAATCTTTATTATTAGAAAATAATTTTGATAATTTAAATGCTATTGATTGGGATAAAGGATGCTATGTGGGTCAAGAAATTACTGCAAGGATGAAATACCGTGGATTACTTAAGAAAAAACTTTATGCTTTAAAAATAAAAAGTGGAGATGTGATAGAGGGAGATGAGCTGATAGTAGATAATAAAAAAATAGGTACAATTGTATCAAAAGCAAATTCAAATATTTTTGCAGCATTAAACATTAATTTTGTTAATGAAATAAAAAATAAAAATCAAAATTTAGTAATTAATGATTCATTATCTTTTGATTTTTTAAACTGAAAATTTTTTTCTACAAAAACTTACCGGAATTATTAAAATCACAAAAATTATTAACATTGGAACAAATATATTATTAATTCCATAGTTGTTTGCTATAAATCCTAATGAAGCTGGGGCCCCTATAAATGTTCCATAAACTGCAATTGAAATTATTGTTATCCCAACTCCACTGTCAATTCCTTCAATTTTCCCAGCTAAACTATATGCGATAGGAACAATTGAAGATGCTCCGATACCTAATAATGAAAAACCAATAATAGCTGCATAAATACTGCTGAAATTAGATAAAATTATTAAACTTATAATCGTCGATAAAAATAAAAAGAAAATCAAAAGAAAAACTCCGATTTTATCTCTTACCCAATCACCACTAAATCTTCCGATAACCATAAAAATATTAAAACTTAAGGTTGCTAAGCCGATATAGAAACCATCAACTTGAATAAAATCTCTCATATAGAGAGCTCCCCATGCATCAACACTTCCTTCCGTTAGAGCGTTTGCCATTGCAATTAATGCTAATAAAAAAATAAGTAAGGGCCAAATAAAAAATATATTTTTTTTACTGGAATCTTCTGATTTTGTTTCAACTTGTGACTCTAAACAGAGGACAAAATACAAACTCAAAGGAAGAAGAATGATGACATACAAAAGTATATTAAAAATAAAAGAATAATTCCACTCTAGTAAAAAGCTTGTAATTAGAGATCCAAATAAAACTCCAAGACTCCAAAATGCATGAAACCCTGACATCATTGATTTTTTTTCTCTAACTTCTAAATTTGATGCATAAACATTGCATGCTATTTCGAATGCACCATAACTCATACCAAAAACAAATGAGAAAACCATAAAAAGCCATAACTCTTGAATGAAAGGTACTGGCAACCACAAACAACCTTCGGCAATTAAGGTAAATGTTAAAATAGATTTTGTAGAAGTTTTCAGAATAAGAGCATTTGCAAAAATCATTGCAACAATTGAACCAATTGCAAATGATAACATAATATATCCAACACCAACATAATCAGTTTGAAGTTGATCTTTTATGGTAGGTATCCTAATAGCCCATAAACCTACATAACAAGCAGTTATAAAAAATATAATTTTTATTGCATGAATATCACTAATTTTTTTCATACAATTTTATTAATTAAAATATTTTTTGTAATATTCAGATAAATTTTCGATAGAAACTCTCTCCTGTTTCATAGTATCTCTATCCCTAACAGTAACACTTTTATCTTCTAGAGTTTCAAAATCTACAGTTAAACAAATTGGTGTTCCTATTTCGTCATGTCTTCTATAATTCTTACCAATGTTTCCTGAATTTTCTAAAACAACTCTCCCCAATCCCAATTTCTGTAGATTAGATTTTATTTCTTTAGATAAATTAACTAATTCCTCATTATTCTTTTTGAGAGGAATAACTGCAGCTTTAATAGGTGAAAGATGAGGTTTTAGAGATAAAAGAATTCTTTTATTATCTTTATCTACATTTTCTTCACGATAAGCTTCATTTAACAAAGCAAGAACTCCTCTATCAACACCAGCTGATGGCTCAATTACGTAAGGAATATACCATTTTTTTTCTTCTAAATCTTGAACAGCTAATTTTGTAGTTGAAGAGGAGTTTTTCATAACTTCTGATGTAATTTTAAAATCATTTTGATTTTTAGTATGAGAACCTAAGTCAAAGTCAGTTCTATTGGCCACCCCTTCTAGCTCCTCTTCACCGTGGGGAAACAAATAATTGATATCAACAGTTCTTTTTGAGTAGTGAGCTAATTCATTTTTTTCTACTTCAATTTTTTTTAAATTTTCTTTTTTTATTCCTTGATTAACCCACCATTCTATTCTTTTATTTATCCAATATTCATGCCATTCATCATCAGTACCTGGTTTAACAAAAAACTCTAATTCCATTTGTTCAAACTCTCTAACTCTAAAGATAAAATTACGAGGTGTTATTTCATTTCTAAATGCTTTTCCCATTTGTGCGATACCAAAAGGAACAGTTCTTGAAGTTGAATCTAATATATTTTTAAAATTAGTAAAAATTTGCTGACACGTTTCTGGTCTTAAATATGCAAATGACGAACCATCATCTACTGGCCCAATTGCAGTTTTAAACATTAAATTAAAAGGTCTTGGCTCAGTAAGATCTTCCGATTTACAATTTGGGCATTTATTATTTTCTAATAATTGATCTGCTCTCCACCTTGATTTACATGCGCGACAATCAACTAAAGGATCGGTAAAAGTATCTTCATGACCTGAATGTTTTAAAACTACTGGAGAACTTAAAATTGAGGCATCCAAACCTTCGGTATCATCTCGTTCATATACCATTGATTTCCACCAAGCTTGTTTAAGATTATTTTTGAATTCAACGCCCATTGGTCCATAATCATATAACCCCTTAATACCACCATAGATGTCATTTGATTGAAATAGAAAACCTCTTCTTTTACAAAGAGAAACTAACTCTTCCATTGTTTGTGCAGTCATATAACTCTTAATCTTTTGGTTTATATTCTTTCGTTCTTGGATCTTTCTCTAAATCGATTACTGAGTCATTATTTACTTTATTATTAGTGAATTTGTCTTGTTTTTTTTTCTTAAATCTTAAAAATAATAAAATAGAAGCTAAAATTACAACTAAAACTAGAAATTTCATTACAAACCAAACCTAGAAAACATAATTCGTTCTTCAATTTTATTTAAAACTTCATCAGAATTAAATATTGAAGAAGAAAACCTACGTTGTAAAAATGATTTTTTTTGACTGATTATTTTAATTTTAATTTTTTTTCCAAACTTCTCTTCTAAAATTGGTTTTATTGCACCAATACCATCTGCTAAACCTAAATCGATAGCTTTATTACCAACCCAAAATAAACCAGAAAAGATGTCATCTAATTTATTCTGATCGAGTTTTGAACCTCTTCTATCTTTTACATAATTAATAAAATTATCATGAATTTGTTCTTGAATATTTTTTAATCTATCAATGTCTTCCTGTTTTTCTTCTTTGAAAGGATCAAGAAAACTTTTACTTTTTCCAGATGTATACACTCTTCTTTCAATTCCAACTTTTTTTAGAAGATCAACAAAACCAAAACCTGGTGAAATAACACCTATTGATCCAATAACAGAGTTTTGATCAATATATATTTCATCAGCAGCACATGCTAACCAATAACCACCAGAAGCTGCAACATCTTCAACGAATGCTAAAACTTTTTTGTTTTTTTCCTTAGCCAGATCAATGATCCTTTTTGCTATCAAAGAGGATTGTGTAGGAGAACCTCCAGGTGAATTTATGACCAAACCTACAACAGGAGATTTTTTATCAGCAAATAACTTATCAATTAACTTTTCTAAATTATTGATTGCTAAACCAGAACCTGTTAAGCCAGACTGTGATGATATAATGCCAGATAAACGTAAAACTGGTATAGTAGTACTCTTTGAAAATAACCTTTTAAACATAATATCTAATAACAAATGTTAATCTTTTCTTAAAGCGTTATGTAGCATTTGTTTGTAATTTTGGTAATTTGAGTTTAAGTGCGTCAATTAAGTTAATGAATTAACATAATATTCTAATAGTTAAACAATATGGATAATGTTCTTCCACTTATAAAAAAAGATTTTTCATTTGAAGATGAAATCAGAGAATTAACAGATCTATGCAAAGAAGATTTAGTATCCGTAAACACCATAATTCTTGATAAATTAGATAGTAATGTACCTTTAGTTCATGAAGTTGGAAAATACCTTATCTTATCAGGTGGTAAAAGATTACGACCTCTTTTAACTGTTTCAAGTTTTCATATGACCAGAAATGGAACTAGTGAAATTGAAAATAAAATGAATCATATCGGTCTATCTGCAGCAGTAGAATTTATTCACACAGCAACACTATTACATGATGATGTAATAGATGAAAGTAAACAAAGACGAGGAAAACCTACAGCAAATGAGAAATGGAAAAATAAAACAAGTGTATTAGTTGGTGATTTTTTATTTAGCAGAGCTTTTCAACTAATGACAAAATATGGAAATACTGAAACGTTAAAAATATTAGCAGATACTAGTGTTGTAATTTCTGAAGGAGAAGTTTTAGAACTTGTTAATGATAAAAATTTAGAAATAAATGAAAATATTTATTTTGAAGTTGTAAATGCAAAGACTGCATCTTTATTTAGTGCAGCATGTCAAGTTGGATCAATTAGTGGTCTTGGAACAGAAGCCGAGGTTAATGCATTGAAATCATTTGGAACAAACTTTGGCATGACTTTTCAATTAATTGACGATGCTATTGATTATTCTTCAAGCAAAAAAATATTAGGAAAAAATACTGGAGATGATTTTAAAGAAGGTAAAATTACTCTTCCAATAATTTTAGCTTATGGAAGATCAAATGATAAAGAAAAAAAGTTTTGGGAAAGAACAATATCTGATCTTAACCAAAATGATGGTGATTTTGAAATGGCTTTAGAAATAATAAATAAATACCAATGTATTGAGGATACTCTAACAAGAGCTAATCACTTTTCAAATGTAGCTGTAGACTCAGTTGATATATTTAAAGATAACATTTACAAAGAAAAATTAGTATCTCTTGTTACAAAAAGTGTTTCAAGAATTTATTAATTAATATTCCTCATAAGATTTTACCTCTACTAATTCAGAGCCAAAGGTTTTATTAATATCATTTTTTACTTTTGCTCTTTCATCATTTGTAAAATAGACACTTCTAGCTAAATCAATAAATAATTGATCAAATAATTTTTTTCTTTCACACTCTCTAATATCATCTTCTATATTCCAGAGTTTAGAATTAATGTTTATTAAATTTTCTAAATAATTATTTATTTCTTCTTGTTGGACATAATTCATCAATGTCTTTTGGAGAAAATCTAATTCTTTTTTGACATGATGAAGCTTAGTTTCATCAGTTATATTTTTCTGTTTAATAATTAATATAGAAATTTTATCTACAAGTTCGCCAAGCGATATAGGAGTATTAATAAGCATTAAATTCTTTCATAAATATCTTCGTACCTTTTAATATCATTTTCATTAAGATTATCACCGTACCACATTTCTATAATAACTAAATCACGATCTTTTCTATTAGCCATTCTATGAATTGCCCCTTTAGGAATAAAAATGTTCTCATTTTCTTTTAAATTAATTACTTTTTTGTCAATTGTGACTTCAGCTTCTCCTTCAGCTACAATCCAATGCTCAGATCTATGTTCATGACTTTGAAGAGATAAAACTCCTCCTGGTTTTACAAAAATTTTTTTTACTAGGAATTTTTTACCTGACTTTAGTATCTCAAATGATCCCCAAGGTTTTTCTGTGATAAAATTCATTATGAATGTTTATTTATATATTATATATCTCTTTATAAATGATAAAAATATCACCATCAATATTATCAGCAGATATTCTTAAATTAGACGAAGAGGTTAGATCTTTAGATCTAAATGGCGCTGATTATATTCATATAGACATCATGGATGGCCACTATGTCCCCAATATTACTTTTGGACCAAATATAGTTAAATCATTAAGAAAGGTTACCTCTAAAATTTTAGATGTGCATCTCATGATTAAACCGGTAAAGAAATATATCAATGAATTTATAGAAGCTGGCTCAGATATCATTACTTTTCATCCTGAGGCTGATGATAACCCAGAAGAAATTATTAAAATGATAAGTGATGCTGAAATTAAAGCAGGAATAGCCATTCACCCTAAGGTAAATATTGCAGATATTAATCATTTATTAAGTAAAGTGCGGCAAATAATAGTTATGACAGTCACACCAGGTTTTGGTGGTCAAAAATTTATGCATGAGCAAGTGAAAAAAATTAAAGATTTAGATGAAATTAGAAAAAATAATAATTATAACTATGAGATAGCTGTTGATGGTGGAGTAAATAATGAAAATGCAAAAATATGTAAAGATAATGGAGCTGATGTGTTAGCAGTAGGATCTTATTTATTATCTCAAAATCAAAATAACTATTATGAAATTATAAATTCCCTAAGATAATGGACTGGGATAAATTAAAATCATTTTACGAAATTGCAATATCAAGAAGCATTTCAAAAGCAAGTGCTAAACTAAATATCAGTCAATCTGCGCTTAGTAGACAAATACAAGATCTTGAATACGATTTAAAGACACCCTTGTTTATAAGACATCAAAAAGGTGTAAGGTTAACAGAGCAAGGTGAAAATTTATTTAATACTGTAAATCAAATTAATTTTTCAATTTCTGATTTTGAAAAAAAATTATTAGATAAAAAAACTAAACCAGTAGGAAAATTAACCGTAAGCACAACTGTTGGTTTTGGATCAGCATGGCTCACACCAAGAATAACTAAATTTGCTAATCAATATCCAGAGATAGATGTAAATTTAATTATGAGTGATGAAGAAGTTGATTTATCTGCAAGAGTTGCTGATGTTGCAGTTAGAGTAAAGAAGCCAACACAGGCAAATTTAATTTTTAAAAAATTTGTTAATTTTCATAACCACATTTACGGTTCTTCAGATTACTTACAAAAAAGTGGAATACCAAGAAATGTAAATGATTTAGATAAACATGATTTAATTTGCTTTGGAGCTGGATTACCTTCTCCTGTTTCTAATATTGATTGGATATTAAAAATTGGCAAAGAAGGAACAAAAAGACGACCTAAATTTAGAGTAAATAGTATTTACGCGATGTCACTTGCAATTGAAAAAGGTGGAGGTTTAGCATCTTTACCTGATTACATGGTTGCAGATAAACCTCAGCTTGTACGTGTTCTACCAAACCTAGAAGGTCCATCATATCAAACATACTTTGTTTATTCTGAATCTTTTAAAAACGATAGAAGACTTGAAGTTTTTAGGGATTTTTTATTTAATGAAGCTAAAGATTGGCATTATTAGTCTTTGACTTAATTTTTTATTTTTGTATACCGTATCTACATTATGGGATATCCAAAAAAACATAGAGGTAGACGTAAAAGAGGCTCTAAATATAGAAGAAACAAAAAGCGCCAAAAGAAGAAATAATTAATACTACCTTCTTTTTTAAAATCTAATTGAACATATATATATACAATGTTTAAATTCTTCACTGAACCAAAGTGGTATGTATGGGCTTATGTAGGCTCAGTAGTCATTCTTACTTCTATATGGGTCCAAGTTCAGATTGATGTTCAGATCAACGAATGGTTTGGTGAATTTTATGATATGATCCAAAAAGCACTTGGGACACCAAATGCTATAACTATGCAAGAATACATGGGTGCTTTATTTAGTTTTGCTCAACTTGCTGCTATTTCAATTGCATTAGGACTAGCAATTTCATTCCTAACTTCCCATTTTCTTTTTAGATGGAGAACAGCAATGGTTGAGTGGTACCATAGTGTTTATGATCAAGCTAGAACTATCGAAGGTGCAAGTCAAAGGGTTCAGGAGGATACCATAAAGTTTAGTAGAATTATGGAAGGCCTTGGAACCAGTTTAATTGAATCTGTTCTAGTATTAGTAGAGTTCTTCCCTCTCTTAATGACTCTATCTGTTGGTATACCAATCTTGTGGTTTGGTGATTGGCAGTACGGTTTAGTGTCTGGAGCATTTATATGGGCTGTCGGTGGTACAATTTTAATGATTGTACTAGCATGGTTACTAAGACTAGTTGGTATTGAATATGATCTTCAAAAAAAAGAAGCTGCTTATAGAAAAATTTTAGTTATTGCAGAAGATGATGGAAGTATTAGACCAAAATCATTAGAAGAACTTTTTCAAGGCGTTAGAGAAATTCACTTTAAGAGTTATTTGTATTATCTTTATTTTAGTATTGGAAGATTAGCTTATCTACAAGCTAACGTTCTTGCAGCGTATATTTTTTTAGCACCAGCAATTGTCGCTGGGGTAATGACACTTGGTGTTATGCAACAAATTATAAGAGCTTTTGGAAGAGTAGAAGGATCACTACAATATTTATTCAGAGCATGGCCTACAATTATAGAACTTGCAAGTGTGTATAAAAGATTAAGAGAATTTGAGAATAAAATAGAAAAAAACATTCAGGATGAAAAAACTGGTATAGTACGTTAGTGATTTTTCTAGCGTTTATTATTATTCCAATAATTGAAATAAGCATTTTTATAACAATCGGCTCCAATATTGGAATTTTAAATACTATTGCAATTATACTAACCACTGCTTTAGTGGGAATATTTCTTGTTCGTAGACAAGGGATCAAATTGTTATTTGATGCACAACGAAACTTATCACAAGGTGTAATGCCCACCGAAGAAATTAAAGGGGGTATTTTTCTATTAGTATCAGGATTATTATTGATTACTCCTGGCTTCTTTACTGATTGTATTGGTTTTGCTGTCTTTTTAAAACCTGTCCAAAATTTAATTGCTACTCAAGCAAAAAAATATTTTAACTCACGTATTCGCTATTAACGGATCTATTTTTTTTTACCAACTCTTTTAATATTAAAACAAGTTTATGATTTTCGGGATCATCAATTTTTTTTAATGGTGGTAATACATTATTCCATTCAGAAATATTATCTACAATGGAAAAATAAGCTTTCATTAAACTAATAGGTTCATATGTTGTAATTACCTGTCTTATTTTTTCTAAAAGACTCTGTAATTCATTAAAATTTTTAATTGAATTTTCATTTTTATAATTTTTTAAAATAAAGCTAAGTAATTTTCCACACACATTTGTACCAGCAGTAATTGCTCCAGCACCTCCTCTTTTGCTTATACTTAAAGCTAAGCTATCATGACCACAAAATACTGAAAAATTATTGAAATATTTTATAACCTTCATCATACGTTCACCGTCACCACTTGAATCTTTTAAACCGACAATATTATTTGGATACAATTTTAATAGTGTTTCAATAGTTTTGAAACTTATGGGAACATAAGTGTTTTGCGGTATGTGATATAAAACATAATGAAGTTCACTATCACCAACATTTTCAATTAAATGACGATAGTAGTTTATCACACCTTCATCTGTTACATTCTTATAATAGAATGGTGGTAGTAAAAGGACTGCTCTTACTTTATGAGAGGAAGCATGCTTTGTCATATCAATTGCTTCTTTCAATGAAGATGAACCTGTACCTGGCATAAGAATTTTGGGATCTATTCGATTTGAAATCAAAAAATCTATATGATCTTTTTTTTCTTGAACAGAAAAACTATTTGCTTCTCCTGTTGTGCCAAAAATAGCAAGACCATCGTGCCCTTCTCTCATTAAATACTGACAATGACGAAGGTAGAGGTCTTTATTTATTGATAAATCACTTTTTACTGGTGTTAGAGCAGCGCTAAAGACTCCAGATATTTTATGCATAAAAATATAATAAGATAAATCCTAGTAAAACTCTATAAATAATAAAAATGTTAAAGGTTGAACTTTGTATAATTCTCATCATGATGTTAATTGAAAATAGAGCAGTAATACAAGCGACAAATGCTGCAAATAAAGATTTGTATAAATTTATATTTATCTGAGAGCTACTTATTAAATCTAAACTTGTTAAAACTAAAGATGCTAAAATAAGGGGTATTGATAAAAGCATAGAAAAAATTGCCGCAGATGATCTATCAAAACCCAGAAAACGTGCGCCAGTAATTGTAACTCCTGCTCTACTTGCCCCAGGTATAAATGCTAATATTTGAAATGCACCAATGATAAAGGCCTGTACATAACTCATATTTTCCCAAGAAGATATTTTTATTTTAAAATGATCTGCTACAAATAATAAAGCAGCAAAAACAACACTTGATACTGCAACAACTTTGATATCTCGGAAATATAATTGAACAAAATCAAAAATAAAGAATCCAACTATAACCGCAGGTATAGTTGCAATAATAATTTTAAATAAGTTATCATTATCTGCAAGCTGAAAGGACAAAAAGCTCTTAATTAAAGTTGTTATATGAGATCTTAGATAAATTATAACTGCTAATAATGTTCCAACATGAACGGCAACATCAGTAAAAAGACCTTGATCTTGCCAACTGGTTAATTGTGATACAAGAACTAAATGCCCAGAAGAACTAACTGGTAAAAATTCAGTAAAGCCTTGGACAATACCAATAATAAAATATTGAAGTTCAAACATTAACCAAAGATTATTTTACTCAATTCTTTACCGCTTGGAAGAGGTTCAGCATTTTTATTAGAAAAAAATTTCTCCATAAAATTTAAATAGACATTGTAATCTTTTAAAATCTGCATTTTTTGAGCTTTATTTTCATCATCACTCTCTTCCATTTTAACTAATTCTGTATCAGTTTGAGACATTGCTTCTGGTATCGTTGTAAAAGGTCTTTCTTGGTTAATAACTAACCTTTCATGTAATTCTCGGTGAACCATTTTAAAATCTTCTTTTGATAAAGTTTTTGGACTTTCATCAAATATAAGTCTTTTTAAAATAAAGTTTGCTCTTGGCTCTTTTATTGAAAGAGCAATTTTATATTTTTCATTCCAGTCATTTTGTTCATGAAATTTTGCTATTTCCTTTGATTGTTTAAAATCAAGAAAGGCATTTGCTGCACTTTCAGGAAATACATTATCTTGCGATTTTTCATCTTCTTTTTCAATACGTCTATCAATTTCCATAAGTTTAAACTTATCTGCTAAATCTTTATTTTTGAATACTATTTTAGCTCTTTCATTAAGAACATCTGATCCAATTTCATCGTAAGGCTCGTAATTAGCTGCAATCTTGCCTGGTAGAATAATAGGATGCTGATTAGTAATAACGTATCTATTTTTTCTTTTGATCAGTTTTTTAAATTCTTCCGAGTTAGCTTCAAGTAATGGTGTCGGATCATGAGCTAAATCAATTGTGTGAAACCAACCATTATATTGTGACTCACATACCATCGACAATGCTTGAAGTTTAATTCTTCCCCCAAAACTTGTCATAAAACAAAAACCTTTATTTTTATTGATATATTCAATAGCATCTTCTTTGCTCATAGTCATTTGAAGCTGATTCCAATTAGTTGTGTCTGCTTCATGAATATATTTTGTCAAAGCAATTGATGTCTTAACATCTGAAAATGCATCGTGAGCAAACTCAACAGGTAAATTATTCATCTCTGCAATTTTTTCTAATTTGAAACTAGGATTACCTCTTTCTGTTAAAGGTGTTTTTATACTTGATGGGTTGATGGCATATAAACCTCTCGCTAAATTTAATGTGTCGCCCCTACTCTTTCTTGTTACATAAGGATAAAACATATGACTAAACAAATTGTATTCGAGAACTGACTCATCAAACTCTATTATGTTGTGTCCTATAAAAGTAGAACTTGGATCATCTTTTTTCCATTCATCAAAAGTTTCATTAATTTTTTTCATTAATTCGTAAGATGACTGTGGGGCATCAAGTGCCTCTCTCATACCTTTAAGTGTTGTTATTAATGCACCAGGTTGAGAAATCACTGATGTTCGAGGTCTACAGAACTCATTCATATTTTGATTTGTTTGATTAAACTTGGAGTCAGTAACTATTGCAGCAATTTGCATTATCTGCTCCCATTTTGGAGTAGTACCAAAAGCAGTTGGGTATTCTTTCTTACCTCTTCCTGATGTTTCTAAATCGTAAAATATATATTTTGACACTGATAAATAACCTTATTTGTATTTATAGACTATTAATTATCTCTTTTGGACCAATAAAAATGATAGAAAAGAGTAGCTGCGATAGCAACAAAAAGAGAGATAAAGGCTACGTAAATTATAGTTGTGATTGCCCAGTAAGCTACAGCTATTAAAAGACCAATAGCTGTAATCCCAGCCCAAAAATAGATCAGTCTTTCTAAAAATAATTGCATAATGCTTTTATTATACAATAATTATAGAAGTTTATCAATTTCCTCTCGAGAAGGCATAGAATTCGCCGTACCAATTTTCGTCGTTGATAAACCAGCTGTAGCACTAGCAAATTTTAGAGCATCTTTAATATTTTGACCCTCAGTAAGTGCTGTAGCAAAACCTGCATTGAAAGCATCACCAGCACCTGTTGTGTCGACTACTGGATTTGAAAGATTAGCTACAGGTAAAGAAAATTTTTCTACACTATTAGCAAAGAAAGCTCCTTTTTCTCCAAGAGTAATAACTACATTTTTAATTCCTTTTTCTAATAATTGAATTGCAGCTTTTTCAGCATCCTGATGAGTTTCAACATTCTGATCAACATAAAAACTTGCTTCTGTTTCATTTGGTGTAAAATAATCAATCATTGAAAATAAAGATTCATCTATTTCAGCAGCTGGAGCAGGATTTAAAATTGTTTTTACATTTAAACTATGTGCTTTTTTTAATGCATAGGTAACAACATCTTTTGGTGCCTCTAGTTGTGTAAGAAATATACTTGAGTTTTTAATTGCCTCTTCTGCCTTATCTATATCTTCAATAGTAATTGCAGCTGCTGCACCAGGAAAAACATTAATAGCATTAGCTCCTGTTCCTTCATTAACAAGTATGCCAGCTGCACCAGTTGAATGATCTTTTGAAATAATAACATTACTATAATCAACACCAGAATTTTCATAAATCTCTGTTGCCATAGAGCCAAATTGATCATCACCAATCTTTGAAATAAAAAAAGTTTTTGCACCAGCCTTAGCTGCAGCTACAGCTTGGTTTGATCCTTTGCCACCAGGACCAATAACAAAATTTTTACCAAGAATAGTTTCTCCCTCAACGGGAATTTTTTCTCCAAAAAAAACGAGATCAGCAACAAAAATACCAAGAATACTAATCGACATAATTATTTATCGATTATCCAAACAGTACCATCTGGTTTAATAACACCTTTTGTTAAAATAAAATTACAGTAGGGTCGTCTTTCACTTGTTGTAATATATGCATAGGTCGATCTTGATTGCTTATAAAATTCTTGTCTTTCGTATGAACCAATTTTCCAATGATCCCCTGATACTTCCTTAATTGCATCAATTACTTCTTTATTAGCATCATTAATTTCATCTGGTTGATTATCAACTTCCATTCGGTGAACAGCTGAGTCTACGAAACTATCCAATGGAAAAACAGATAAAACAGCTCTCATAACAGTTGTCATATCAAGGCCGTCTAATCGATGAACTCTATTGTGGTTCGAATGAGCAGGATAATTAATATCAGATATAACGAGTCTATCACCATGACCCATTTCACGTAATGTTTTTAATATATCAGGACTTAAAATAGGGTTGACGTTAATTAACATATTTTTAGTATATCACTCTCCGTACGGGATCCAAATATTTTTTACTTGTGTACTTTGATATAAAAACTCTTCTAAGAAATCTTCTTCTTTCGAAGACCAATCAAGATTTTTTGATTGTGGACACCAAGTTCTTTTTAAATTGGATGTTGTGCTTTGAATAACCTTCAGACGGTCATTATTATTTTCACTAAAAAACCAAATACCATCAATATTTTCATGTTCAGATAAGATTTTATTCAAATTATTTTGTTTAGTTGTAAGGATATTAATATACCCAGCTGGAACATCAGAAGTTTCAAGTAGTTGATACAATTCTGTTGCTAAAAGAGACGTCTTTTGTCCTGGAACAATAATACTAGCATTTCCTGCTGCAAAATTTGATCCTAATATAGTTATTAAACTTAATAGTGGATAATCATCATTTAAAATATTTGCAACTACGCCTATAGGTTCTTTAACAGCTAGTGTTAAACCTCTTATAGGAGGATTATGAATAGATCCTTCAAACTTATCAGCCATAGCACCATAATAAAATAATCTTTCTATTGATTGATCAAATTCTTTTTCTGCATCTTTTTGTGAAATACCAATGAGAGAAGACAATAAACTAGAAAAGGTAGTTTTTCGATCTTGCAAATTTTCTGCTAAGTAATAAAGAATTTGAGCTCTATTAAAGTTAGTAGAAGATTTGCCAACCGCTTTAGATGCAACCTCAACTGTATCTCTTACATCTTTGCGATTTGCGTTTGGAACATCGCAAATAAAATTATTTTGAGCATCATATGAAGAAAAGGAATAACCACTATCAGGTCTTTTTTGTTTACCTCCAATATATAATTTTGGTGTTCTATCGATAGAGTTAGATGATTGACCTTTAGATAATTTCTTTCCTCGTTTTGACTTAGAAAGAGGTAGTGGTAATTTTGAATATGCTCTAATACCCTCCGAACCACCTTCTCTTCCAAAACCACTTTCTTTGTATCCTCCAAAACCACACGCAGCATCAAATAAGTTTGTAGAATTTATCCAGATGACACCAGCTCTTACTTTTGGAGCAATATCTAAAGCTAAGTTAATATTTTCAGACCAAATACTTGCCGCAAGTCCGTAAGGCGTATTATTAGCAATGGATACAGCTTCACTAGGTGTTCTAAATGTCATTGTTGTTAAAACTGGTCCAAATATTTCTACTTGAGCAATAAACGACGACGGCGTTACATTTGTAAATAAAGATGGAGGATAAAATAAACCATTTTTTGGACATGACCATGAAGGTTGCCATAATTTATTTCCATCCTTTTGTGCTTTATTTACTAAAGAATTAATTTTTTTAAGTTGGACAGGCGCAACTATAGCGCCAATATCAATAGACTTATCTAATGGATCACCTACTCGAAGTTTTTCCATTCTTTTCTTAAGTTTTTGGATAAATTTTTTCTCAATACTTTCTTGTACTAAGAGTCTTGATCCAGCACAACATACTTGACCTTGGTTAAACCAAATCGCATCAACGACACCCTCTACTGCGCTATCTAAATCAGCATCTTCAAAAACAATAAAAGGTGATTTGCCCCCAAGTTCCATTGTCATTTTTTTATCTGGATTAGTATTTGTTTGAATTATTTTTTTTCCAACTTCAGTTGATCCAGTAAAGGCAATTTTTTTAATATCTTTATGCGATGTTATATGTTCACCAGTAGAACCATCTCCCGTAATAATATTAATTACACCTTGTGGAATTTTAGCTTTTTCACAGAGTTCAGCAAAATAAAGCGCTGTTAAAGAAGTATACTCTGCAGGCTTCAGTACTACTGTATTGCCAAGAGCAATTGCAGGAGCAATTTTCCACGCTAACATTAATAATGGAAAGTTCCAGGGTATAATTTGTCCTACAACACCAATAGAGTTATCAGAGTTGTTTGTATTCCTAGCAGCCCACCCGGCATGATAATAAAAATGTCTAGCAACAAGCGGAATATCTATATCTCTTGTTTCTCTTATAGGCTTACCATTATCAATGGTCTCTAAAACAGAAATAAACCTTGAATTTTTTTGTATAAGACGTGCAAGGGCGTATAAATATTTTGATCGATCAAACGATGAAAGTTTTGACCATTTGACATGAGCTTTTTTGGCAGCACCCACAGCAGCATTTACATCTTTTTTTGAAGCAACAGACAAAGTTGCAATTTTTTTATTTGTAGAAGGGTTAATTATATTTAACTGTTTTGCACTAGATGATTTTACAAACTTTCCATTTATAAAAAGATTATTTGGATTTTTTAAATTTTTAATCCAATGAGTAACTTCCTTGCTATCTTCTGGCGCTGGTCCATAAGATATATTCTGAAAATTTTTAATAACTTTATCCATATTATCCTATTGCAAGTTTCTCTTTGTTTGCATACCTGCCACTAGTGTAGTGATAGAGTTGTCTTTCGATATCAATTAATAAACTAGAAGCACCAATTCGCAATAATTTAGAATTTACCCATTCAAATCCTAGCTCTTCAACAACCAATATTAAAAATTCTAATACAGATTTTGCTGTTGATATTCCACCTGCAGGTTTAAAACCAATTTTTTTTCCAGTTTTTGTATAAAAATCTCTAATCATTCTTAACATAACAAGACTATTATTTAAGTTAGCATTTATACTTTCTTTTCCTGTTGATGTTTTAATAAAATCAGCACCAGCCATCATACAAACTAAAGATGCCTTTGCTACATTTCGTAGAGTCTCAAGATCACCAACACCAAGAATTGCTTTAATTTTTGTTTTACCTGCAGATTCTTTAAAACTGCGAACCTCATCATATAATTTTTTCCAGTTATTTTGGAGAACGTATCCTCTATTGATAACAATATCAATTTCATCTGCACCATCTTTAATAGAGTCAGAAATTTCTTTTTTTCTAGTCGAATAAGATGATAAACCTGCAGGAAAACCTGTAGAAACTGCAGCAATTGGAAGTTTATTTTGAATAAGTTTTGTACAATCTTTTATTAAATGATGATAAACACATATAGCTCCTACTCTTACTGCATTTTTTTCTAATCCTAAGTCATCAAGAATATAATCATCGATGGGATTTAGAGCTTTATTGCATAGTCTTTCAACTTTTCCAAAAGTGTCATCGCCACTTAGTGTGGTAAGATCGATTAAAGTAATAGCTTTTAACAACCAAGCGACTTGAAATTCTTTTTTTACAGTTCTTCTTTTAGTTAAGGTAGATGTTCGACGTTCTACAGCACTTAAATTAATTTGTGTATTGTTCACCCAGCTTGTATCTAGATTATAAAATGTTTTCTTTGTCATAAATTAAATTTTTTCTTCTGTTATCGGTCTATTCAGTAAATTACTTAGTTCTTCTCTTAAATCATGTTGCTTATAAAGTATATTGTATACAGACTCCATAATTGGCATATCAATATTTTTTTTTTGTGAAATATTATAGACTGCTTTAACTGTATAATAACCTTCTGTAACTTCTTGTGATTTTAAAACATCTAAAAAATTGTCATATTTTGATGAGGCTAATTTAATACCAAATTGTGTATTACGAGAACTTTTAGAACCGCATGTTAAAATGAGATCGCCAAGCCCAGATAAACCAAATAATGTATTTTTATCAGCTTTAAATTTTTTTGCGTATCTTGTCATTTCTGCAAAAGATCTAGATATAAGTGCACTTTTGGCATTTTCTCCTAAATTTAACCCTTCTGCAATACCTGCCGCTATAGCGTATATATTCTTTAATGCACCGCCTATCTGTGTTCCAATTAAATCATTTGAATAATAAATTCTAAATTCTTTGTTAGGTATAAGTTTAGAAATATTCTCGAAATCTTTTTTATCTTTTGTTGCAAGTGTTAATGCAGTTGGTAAATTTTGAGATACTTCATTTGAAAAAGATGGGCCAGATAAAATACTAATTGATTTAAAAGGTATCATTTCTTGAAATACGTCTGTTAAAAATTTTGATGACGATATTTCAATGCCTTTAGAACATATAATAATATGATGATTCTTATTATGTAATGAAGAATCCTTAATCACCTCCCTAATATTTTGTGTTGGTAAAGTTATAAATAAGAATTTTACGTATCTAATTTCTTTTAAAGAACTAGTAGCAGTAACATTTTCATTAAATGAACTGTATTTTAATTTTGGATTAATTCTAAGCTCATTTATTGATTTAACAATTTGTTCGTCTCGAGCATAAATAATAACTTTATTATTACTTAATACTCGCGCAAGTGCACTTCCCCAAACTCCTCCACCAAGAATTCCAATTGTCATAAGTTTGATCTTTATCTGGTGAGGCAAATGAAGTCAATTTGTGGTTTTTGGCTTAATTCTTAGGAATTTTTATGAAAAAATTGCATGATTGATTTTTGGAACTAGTATATGAGATACAATATATAAAAAGTATACTTTTTTGGAGGAAATATGAAAAAATTACTTCTAGCTGTTATTGTGAGCTTGTCGACTGTAACGACTGCTGCGTTAGCAGAAATTAAAGTAGGAATAATTCTTGGTTTTACAGGACCAATTGAATCTTTAACTCCTGCTATGAGAGATGGTGCAAGAATGGCATTTGATGAAGCATCAAACTCTGGAAATCTTTTAGGTGGTGAATCAATTACTATCTTAGAAGCTGACTCAACTTGTGTAGACTCTGCTGCTGCAACTGCAGCTGCTGAGGATCTTGTTGCACAAGGTGTAACTGCTATCATGGGTGCTGACTGCTCAGGTGTAACAGGTGCGATTAATGCCAACGTTGCTGTACCAAATGGTATCTTAATGGTATCTCCATCTGCAACTTCACCAGGTTTAAGTAAAGTTCCTGATAATGGAACTTTTTGGCGTACTGCTCCGTCTGATGCTAAAGGTGGTCAAGTATTAGCTAAACTTGCTTTAAGCAGAGGAATTGAAAGTATAGCTGTAACTTATACTAACAATGACTACGGAAAAGGTTTAGCTGAAGTATTTGAAGCTTCATTTGCTCGTGGTGGCGGAACTATTACTGCATCTGCTGCACACGAAGATGGTAAAGCAGATTATTCATCAGAAGTTGGTGTTCTTGCATCAGCTGGTGGAGACGCACTACTAGTAATTGGTTATATCGATGATGGTGGAAAAGGAATGATCGAAGCATCTTTAGATTCAGGTGCGTTTGACACTTTTGTTCTTTCTGATGGTATGATTGGTCAATCAATTGTAGATAATATCGGATCTGATCTTGAAGGATCATTTGGTTCTATGCCAGGTGCAATTTCAAAAGGTTCAGCTAAGTTCGGAGAATTAGCAGCTGCAAATGGCATGGATGGAAGTGCTCCATATGTTGGAGAGTCTTATGATGCTGCAGCAATTATTGCTCTTGCAATTCAAGCTGGTGGGTCTGCTGATAAGCAATCAATCCTAAACAATATTGCTAAAGTATCTAACGCTCCAGGTATTGTAATCAACCCTGGTCAATTATCATACGGCTTACAAATGTTAGCTGCTGGTAAAGATATTGATTACCAAGGTGCAACAGATGTAGAGTTTAATGCGTTTGGTGATGCCGCTGGTGCGTTTAAAGAATTAGAAGTTAATGGTGGCGAATTCGTTACTGTTGGCGCTCTTTAATACTTAATAATTATTTTAATCAAACCCCAGCTTTTGGCTGGGGTTTTTTTATGAGTGCCTTACTTTCTCTGGTATAATTCCCTTTGGCCTATATCGTAAAATTAGTAATAAGATTAAACCCATAAATAAGTATCTAAAGTAAGGAACGCTATCTAGTAAGTGTAATTTTAAAGCATTAGTTGGCTCTAATCCTATTGTAAGTTGATTAATAATAAATGTTGTAAGTGGTGCTGCTTCAATCCAAGAAAACCATATGACAAAACCACCAAATATAGCGCCTAAATTATTGCCACTACCGCCTACAATAACCATAATCCAAATAATAAAAGTGAAACGAAGTGGTCTATATCCTGAAGGAGTAAATAATCCATCCAAAGTTACAAGCATTGCGCCCGCAACACCTACAATTGCAGCTCCTATCACAAATATAATTAAATGTTGTTTTACAACATCTTTACCCATTGCATTTGCAGCTGTTTCATTATCTCTTATAGCTCTCATCATCCTGCCCCATGGAGATAATTGAGCTTTGTTTGCAAAATAAAAAATTATCAACATAACAATCAGAAATAAAATAGCGTAAGATAATTTTACAAATATTCCTGATCCATCAATTATAAGATTGTTTAATACTTGTTGTCTATCACTTACATCAATAATATTATTTAACTTTGATGAATTGAGATATGAAACTAAATTTATAAACCACTCTGCGTTTTGTAAATCAATTTCATAAGGAACTGGTCTTTTTAAACCGATTACATTTTTTACCCCTCTAGATAACCATTCTTCATGTTTTAAAACACTTACTACTATTTCTGATATACCAAGAGTAACAATAGCAAGATAATCTGATCGTAATCCGAGAGCTACTTTACCAATTACAAATGCAACACCTGCAGCAAATAAACCTCCTACTATCCAAGAAAAAATTATTGGTAGTCCAAGACCACCTAAAAAACCTGCTATTGCTGGATTAACATCTTCAATATTATGTGTAGCATTTAGATAAAACTGTCTGATAATTAAAATACCAAAAAAAATTATTAGGGAATTCAAAATATACCTATTTCTTTTTTGGATTACTTTTTTATTAATATATATTACAGCAATTACCATTACGACAAGCAAAGCAAAACTGATACCTAGTCCTCTACCTCCTGCTTGCCATGATTCGGCAATGGGAGGGTAAGAAACAAGGACTGCAGCTAATCCACCCATGGCAAGAAAACCCATTACACCAAAATTAATTACTCCTGCATAACCCCAAGAAATATTAACTCCCATTGTCATTATTGCTGAAATAATGCACATATTTAAAATGACTAAACTTACTGACCACCCTTGAATGAATCCTACAAAAATAAAGAGAGAGATCATTATTGTAATAGCTAACCATTCATATCTCTCAAACTTCATCATAAGACTCTTCCCTTAAATATGCCTGATGGTCTAATCAATAAAACAATGACTAAAATTGAAAATGATACAGCAAATTTATAATCTGTTGAAAGCAATTGTACTAGACCTGTCGGCTCTATTGAACTTGGAAGTAGATAGACAAAGAATTTCTTATAAGCATACGTTACCATAATCTCTGAAAACGCGATGACATATCCGCCTACTACAGCTCCAAAAGGACTGCCAATTCCTCCGACAATTGCTGATGCAAATATTGGCAAGACTAAATTAAGATAAATAATTGGCTTATAACTTTTATCTAAACCGTAAAGTGTACCCGCAACACATGCCAGAACGCCTACAATAATCCAAGTAGTAAAAACTACTCTATCAGGATTAATTCCAGATAATAATGCTAAATCTTCATTATCTGAAAATGCTCTCATTGATTTTCCAGTTTTTGTTTTTTGCAAAAACCAGAAAGTAAAAGCTAAAAGCAAAATTGTAATTAATATTGTAATAACTTGAGACGATTTTAATGCTAATCCTTCATTTAAACCTGTCATTACTTTAAACTGTTTCGCTTTCATTATAAATTTTTGTCCATCAGAAAATTTTATGGTTTCTGTTCCAATTATAATTCTTATTATTGCATTTATTACAAACATAACACCAATTGAAACCATTGCTAAAACAACAGGAACACTTTTTTGGTATCTGTAATATTGAAAAACAAATTTATCAGAAATAATGCATAAAATAATAGTTGCTATTATTCCTATAGGTAAAGCTAACAAGGCAGTTGGTAGAATTCCTAAACCAATATTTTGTGATTGAAAAAACCATGTAAATAAAATTGTTATCATCGCTCCAAATGACATGATTTCACCATGTGCAAAATTTGCAAAACGAAGTATAGCATAGACGAATGTAACTCCAAGTGCTCCAAGTGCAAGTTGAGAGCCATAAGAAATGCCTGGAATTATAATAAAATTTAGAAGTACAATTATAGAATTTAGAACATCAATCATTTTAACCTCCCAAAAATGACTTTCTAACCTCTGGATTATTTAATAATTCTTCACCTGAACCTTCTCTGCTATTTTTTCCATTAACTAATACGTATCCTCTATCAGCAATACCAAGTGCTTGTTTTGCATTTTGTTCAACCATAAGTATACCAACACCTGTTTTACGAACTTCTATGATTCTAGAAAATAATTCATCCATTACTATTGGTGATACTCCTGCAGTTGGTTCATCTAACATTAATATTTTAGGTTTAGTCATTAGTGCTCTACCAAAAGCTACTTGTTGTCTTTGACCTCCAGATAATTCTCCTGCACTTTGATTTCTTTTTTCTTTTAAAATAGGAAAAAGGTCATAAATATCATTGATAGTATGAATAATGTCATCCTCTCTTAAAAACCCTCCCATTTCTAAATTTTCTTCTACTGTCATACCAGTAAACACATTGTTTGTTTGAGGAACGAATGCCAATCCTAAATTAATTCTGTTTTGAGGTAGCATTGTAGAAATTTCCTCATTTGAATATTCAACTGAACCTGAAGTTAAACTTAACATGCCTAGCAATGCTTTCATTGCTGTAGATTTCCCTGCTCCATTTGGACCTACGATGACAACAATTTCACCCTCTTTTACTTCTAGATTAATATCTGTAATTATATCAACCCCTCCATATCCAGCTGTTAAATTTTTACCAATTAAATTATTCATAAAATTCTAATTCTTATTGATACCTTTTCCTAAATAAGCTTCTATAACTGTTTCGTTATTTTTCACTTCATTAAAATTTCCTTTAAATAAAACAGAACCTTCCGCCATCACAATTACAGGATCACAAATTTTTTCTATGAGTTCCATATCATGTTCAATTACAAAAAACGTATAATTCTTTTCTTTATTTAATCGTAATATTGCATCTGTTATTTCATTAAGAAGTGTTCTATTAACTCCAGCCCCTACTTCATCAAGTAAAACAATTTGAGGATCAACCATCATGGTTCTCCCTAACTCAAGTAGTTTTTTTTGACCGCCAGATAAGTTTCCTGCAAGTTCTTGAGTCAAGTTACTTAAATTTAAAAAATTAATTACTTCGATAGCTTTTTGCCTTATTTCTTCTTCTTGTTGTTTTACTTTAGCATTACTTAATAAAGCATATGATAATTTTTCACCAAATTGATTTGGCGGTACCATCATTAAATTTTCAAGAACAGTTAATGTTGAAAATTCATGGGCAATTTGAAAAGTTCTTAGAACTCCTTTAGCAAATAATTCGTGAGGTTTTAAAAAAGAAATATCTTCATTATTAAGAATTATATTTCCCTCATCTGGATCATATAATCCTGCAATGGTATTGAATAATGTTGTTTTTCCTGCTCCATTTGGACCTATTAAACCTGTAATTGAACCCATTTCAACTTTCATTGATGCGTTCTGAACTGCTTTTAATCCACCAAAAAATTTATTAACATTATTAATTTCAAGCATTATGTAATTTTTTCAAATTCCCATTTAATTCTGCATTAAGAACTAATCCTAGAGATATAATTATTGCAAGCATTGCTGACCCCCCATAAGAAACTAAAGGTAGTGGAATTCCAACAACAGGCATTAATCCAGATACCATAGATATGTTCATTATTACATATATAAATAAATTACTGCCAACACCTATAGAGAGAATTCTACCAAAAATATGATTTGATTTAATACTTATATAAAAACAGACTGATATTAATAATAGAAATAGTAAAATTATAAACATAGTGCCAATAAAACCAAATTCTTCTCCAATTAAGGTAAAGATAAAATCAGTTTGTTTCTCAGGTAAATACTGTAGATAAGCTTGAGAACCCTCTAAAAAACCTTTGCCAGTTAGACCGCCTGAACCTAGAGCAATTTTAGATTGTATGAGTTGATAACCTCTTCCAAGAGCATCTGCTTCAGGATTTAAAAAAGAGAAAATTCTATCTTTTTGATATGGTTGTAAGTAATTTAATGACAAAGGAATTGATAAAATTAGAACAAAAAATCCTAATACAAACTTCCAAATTCTTATACCACTTGCAAATAGAATCAAAATTCCAAGCATTGCTATACTTAATGCGGTGCCAAGATCTGGCTGTATTACGACTAAAGCAAAGGGTAAAAATAAAATTAATATTGGAAAAAATAAATTTTTTATTCGCTTAATTTCATCAAATTTTAAATCATGATAAAATCTTGCTAGCGCCAGTATTATAGTTATTTTTATTAATTCTGAAGGTTGGATGCTAAATCCAAATAGATTTATCCATCTAGTCGCACCTTTACCAAAAACTCCAATTAATTCGACTGAGAACAAAAGTAATAATGATAAAATAAAGAAAATATATGCAAATTGATAAATATACTTGATATTTATTAAGGCTAGAATAATTGCTAAAAAAATAAAAACTAGTAATCTAATTAAATGCCTTGATGCCCAAGGATTATATGAGCCTCCTGCTGCAGAATATAAACCTGCCGCACCAATAAAAGAAATTAATATTACTAAGAAAATCAATAAGTAATTTAAGTTTTGTATTTTATTCAACATTAAATTTCTAAATTTTTAGTAAATTGAAAAATTTCTTTAGCTATAGGTGCTGCAGTTGATGCACCTGAACCTCCATGTTCAATAACAACCGAAATAGCGTATCTAGGATTTTCAACTGGCATATACCCAACAAATAAAGCATGATCTCTTTTTTTCCATTCTACTTCTTTTTTCCTAAAATCTTCACTTTCTCTTTCGGCTACAGTTATTCTTCTAACTTGAGAAGTTCCTGTCTTACCAGCAAAAGGTGCAGACGCAGATCTTGAATTATATGCTGTACCTTTACTTTCATTAACTACTTTAAACATTGAGTTTTTAATAATTTGAATTGCATTTTGGTATTTTTCTAACTTTTCAAATTCAATGTCATTATTTTGCTTGATAATATTTGGTTTTACATTTTTTCCATTAGAGGCAATAATTGAAGTCATTACTGCAAGTTGTAGAGGATTAGTTAATACAAAACCTTGACCAATAGCAGAAATTAGAGTCTCTCCAGGATACCAACTTTCATCATATTTTTTCTTTTTCCAATCACGTGAAGGAATAATGCCTTTTTTTTGATTAGGTAAAGAAATATCATATATTTTACCTAAACCAAAATCTTCAGCAACTTTAGAAATTTTATCTATCCCAATTTTTTTTGAAATTTCATAGAAGAAAACATCACATGATTCTTTGATTGCATCACTAACATTCATTGAGCCATGACCATTATTTTTCCAACAATGATAAAGTCTATCACCTAAACCAATTTTTCCACTACAATAATGCTTGGTATTTGTGTCAATAATCCCATGGATTATCCCAGCTATCGCAACAACCATTTTAAAAGTTGAACCAGGAGCATATAAACCTTGAATACATCTGTAAGTAAGTGGTGAAAGTTCGTTTTCTAAAATTGAATCCCAGTATTTCTTATTCGGTTTTTGTATAATTTTATTTGGATTATATGAAGGAGTTGAGGCCATACATAATATGTTACCATTGTGAATATCCATAAGTACTGCTGATCCTGCTTTGTGTTCTTTTAATAAATTTAAAGCATATTGTTGAATTCTAAGATCAATAGTTATCTGAATATCATTTCCTTTTTGACTATCTTGCCTTGATATTTCCCGAATTACTCTTCCATAAGAATTAACTTCAATCTCTCTTTGTCCTGATTTCCCTATTAAAGTAGGGTTGAAACTTTTTTCAATACCATCTTTTCCTATCTCTAGATTAGGCATATTTGATATAAAAGGTAATTCAACTTCTTCTCGATTAGGTTTATTTGTATAACCGATTAAATGTGAAACAGTATTATTATAATTGTAAGTTCTCATATAATCTTGAGAAATAAATATACCTTCAATATTAAGTTTATTTGATTCTATTTTTTCAAGTTGTGACCAATTTATATTTTCGAAGACTTTAATTTTTTCAAATTTTTTTACTTTTTTAGATAAATCAATAATTTTTCTTCTGTCATTAAAATCTATTTTTATAATTTGGTTTAATTCGTTTAGAGTTTTATTTATATTTTTTGTATTTTCAGGAATTATGTACACATCGAATACTTTAATATTAGATGCTATGATCTTGTTATTAATATCATAAATCTTCCCCCTAATAGGATATATAATTTCCACGTCTATTTGATTATTTTTTGAAAGAGTTTTATATTTTTGTGAATTCTTTATTTGTATATTATATAATCTCCAACCTACTATACCAAAAAAAGATACTTTTAATAAATATAATAAAAAAGTTCTTCTATTTAAAACTGCGTATTGTTTTTTATCATCTGAATAGAACATTTCACTTATCCAATTTAGTGAATAAAAATACAGTGGGAATAAAAATAATTAAAGAAATTAAAATAAAATTGAAAAAAGAGCTCATATTAATTTTATAATTATATAATAGGTTTGCTAATAATTGTTCAAATAAAAGAAAAATAACTAAAGTTATAAAATAAATAATTATGATTTGATAAGAAGATAATTTAATTAAATATTTTCTTAGTAATGTAAATGAAAGTAAAATAGATATAAAAGTAATTAAATGAACTCCTATATTATTTAGTAATAATATATCAAATAAAATCCCATATATAAAAGCTACAAAATAAAGGTAATAATGGTAATGATAAAAAATTAGATAAATTAAAGTTAAATGAAATAATACATAGAATGCATTATTGATATTAGGATATAAGATAAAAGAATTTGCAGATATTGAGAAACTTATAATTAGAAGGATATTTAGTTTAGAGGAAGAATTAAGAAATTTGGAAAACTCCATTATTTTGATGTAACGATTTGTACGTAATCAATATTTTCAAAATCAACAAATGGTAAAACAAAAAATCTATTTTTTTCAACTTTAGTTACTTTTCCAACTAATAAATCTACAGGAAACGTTTGCGCTGTTCCGCTTGTAACTACAATATCTCCTAATCTTGGCATTTTACTCTCTTTCACAAAAGAGCTTACTAGATATTTGCCATCTCCTTTACCAGAAAGTAAAGAAAAAATTCCATCCGATATAGTTTTTACAGAAATAGATAAATTAGGATCGGTCAGAAGAAGTACTCTAGAATTATTTGAAGTTGTATCAATTACTTTTCCAACTAATCCTCGTTCATTGATAGCTGACATATTTTTCTTAATTTTATCTTCATAACCAGCATTTAAATTTATAAGTTTACTATAAATAGTATCATTTCTATTAATAAGGGATGCAGTTTTGATCAAAATTAAATTATTGTCAGTTGCATTTAATAATTTTTTTAAAACTTTATTCTCTCTTGAATTTTGTATTGCTAGTGTTTGCCATTTTTTTAAACGTATTATTTCTTCTTGAAGAATTTTATTTTCAAATTTTAAGCTTCTAAATTGATTATATTCGTCAACAAAATTTGAGAAGGCATTTATTGGTGCTGAAATAACTTTTGTAATAGGAATAATTACTGAACTAGATATATTTTTTACCCCATTGATAAGATACAAATCAGATTTTGAAAAAAAAACTAAAAAAAATGAAAGAGTAACAATAGAAATAATTATAAAATTCTTTACTAAAGTTGAAAATTGAAAAGCTTTTATTTGGAACTTAGGTGCCATTTTAATTTTTAATCAGAGGCAAATACATCACTCAATCGTGATTTTTCTTCAAGCGCCATACCTGTACCCATTACAACACATAAGAGTGGATCTTCTGCAATTGAAACTGGCAAACTTGTCGACCTTCTTAACACTTTATCAAGATTGTGTAAAAGAGAGCCACCTCCAGTTAACATTATACCTCTCTCTACAATATCTGCAGATAATTCTGCTGGCGTTTGTTCTAAAGCTCTTTTTATTGTATCAATTATTTGAGCAACAGGTTCGGCAAGAGCTTCTGCGATTTGTCTTTGAGATATAGAAATTTCCTTTGGAAGTCCTGTTATTAAATCCCTACCTTTTACGCTCATACTTCTTCCATCACCATCATCTGGTGGACTAGCAGAACCTACATCTTTTTTCATTCTTTCTGCTGTAGTCTCTCCAATTGCTAATTTATGAGTTGTTCTCATGTAATCCATTATAGCTTCATCAAATCGGTCTCCAGCAGCTTTAACTGAGCTAGAATTAACAACACCTCCAAGGGATAAAACTGCTACTTCTGTTGTGCCTCCACCTATATCGACAACCATCGAACCTGTTGGTTCTGCAACTGGCAGACCCGCTCCAATTGCAGCTGCAACTGGCTCTTCAATTAAATAAACTCTTCTAGCTCCAGCAGCATCAGCAGATTCTCTAATTGCTCTTCTTTCAACATTTGTTGCACCAGATGGCACACATATGACAATTTGAGGGTTTGATAGAGATCTACCTTTATGAACTTTTTTAATAAAACTCTTAATCATTTGTTCAGCAACATCAAAATCTGCAATTACACCATCTTTCATAGGACGAATGGCTTTAATTTTACCAGGTGTCCTTCCAAGCATTTGTTTAGCTTCGTTTCCTACAGCTAAAACCTGAGTTCTTCCATCATTTTCAATGGTTGCTACAACTGAAGGTTCATTAAGAATTACACCCTCACCTTTTACATATACAAGAGTATTTGCCGTACCTAAATCAATAGCCATGTCTTTAGAAAATAAACTAAAAAAACGATCAATTACCATTAATTAAACTCCTTCTATTTTTAAATTTGCTGCATTTTCTTTAATTGATTTTGTTTTTTTAAAAATCAATCTGTTTAAGGCATTTATATAAGCTTTTGCAGACGCAACAATAATATCGGGGTCACTTCCTTTTGCTTGAGACGATAGATTATCATCTTCAAGTCTGACAGTTACCTCTCCTTGTGCATCAGTCCCTGCTGTTATTGCATTTACTTGGTAAAGTTTTAGTTTAAATTCAGTATTAGTAAGCTTTTTTATAGCGTTAAATGTAGCATCAACAGGACCGTTACCATCAATTTTAGTATTTTCCACTTTATCGTTAATTTCAATCTTTAATTTTGCTTGAGCTTTTTCAACAGATCCAGCATTTACTTCTAATGATACAAATTTAATGTGTTCATCGTATGACGAAGTTCTATCCTCTGCTAATGCAATTAGATCTTCTTCAAATATTTCTTTTTTCTTATCAGCTAAATCTTTAAATCTTCCAAATAATTCCATTAAAGCATTATCACCTACTTCATAACCAAGTTCTTTTAACTTTTCTGAAAAAGCATGTTTACCTGAATGTTTTCCAAGAACTAGTGAAGATTTGTTAAGTCCTATTGACTCAGGAGTCATAATTTCATACGTACCAGCATGTTTGAGCATACCATCTTGATGTATTCCTGCTTCATGAGCAAAAGCATTTGCGCCAACTATCGCTTTATTTGGTTGAACTGGAAAACCTGTTATTGATGATACTAATCTAGACGCTTTCATAATAGATTCTGTTTTAATATCTGTATGAAAAGGCATTAGGTCTTTTTTTACTTTTAAAGTCATGACAATTTCTTCTAATGATGAGTTTCCAGCCCTTTCACCCATACCATTAATTGTACATTCAACTTGTCTAGCACCCTCTTTAATAGCAGCAACATTATTTGCAGTCGCTAAACCCAAATCATTATGTGTGTGAGTAGAAAGAATTGCTTTATCAATATTTGGAACATTATTTTTTACATTTTTAAAAATTTTACCAAACTCTTCTGGCAATGTATAACCAACAGTATCAGGGATATTAATAGTTGAAGCACCAGAATTAATGGCAAGCTCGATACATTGATATAAAAATTCTAACTCTGATCTTCCACCATCTTCACAACTCCACTCAATGTTATCACAAAGATTTCTTGCGTGAGAAACGGTTTTTTGGATAGCCTCTAAAACTTCTTCTTCAGTTTTCTTTAATTTATATTTCATATGTAGAGGGCTTGTTGCTATAAAAGTATGAATTCTTGGATATTTTGCATGTTGTACTGCTTCCCAAGCACGATCAATATCTTTAAAACTCGCTCTTGCTAAACCGGCTATAGTTGAATTTTTTACCTGTTTACTAACTTCAGAAACAGCTTCAAAATCTCCATTAGAAGCAATTGGAAACCCTGCTTCGATAATGTCAACCTTCATAGAATCAAGTACTTCAGCAATTTGAAGTTTTTCATCTAAATTCATAGATGCACCCGGAGACTGCTCTCCATCTCGAAGAGTTGTGTCAAAAATATAAATTTTTTCAGTCATTTTTTAATTATATACTAATCAAAATTTTATTAAACTTTCATCTAGTTTTTCGATTTATCAACCATTTTTCCTTCAGCAATCCATGGCATCAAAGTTCGCAACTTTTCTCCGACTGCTTCAATAGGATGTTCGGCCTGTTCTTTTCTCATTACTTTAAATTTAGTTTGACCACTCTGATGTTCTTGCATCCATTCTTTGGCAAATTGACCAGATTGAATTTCTGAAAGAATTTTTTTCATTTCTTTTTTTGTTTCATCAGTAATAAGTCTTGGACCTCTTGAATAATCTCCATACTCTGCTGTATTTGAGATTGAGTATCTCATGTTTGCCATTCCACCCTCATATAAAAGATCAACAATAAGTTTAACTTCATGAAGACATTCAAAGTATGCCATTTCAGGAGCATATCCTGCTTCGACAAGGGTTTCATAACCTGCCAAGATTAAATGTGTTAAACCGCCACATAAAACAGATTGTTCCCCAAATAAATCTGTTTCACATTCTTCTTTAAAAGTTGTCTCAATAATTCCGGCACGCCCACCTCCAATTGCAGAAGCGTAAGCAATTCCTATTTCAAGAGCGTTACCTGAAGGATTTTTATCAACAGCAACTAAGCAAGGTACACCGGCACCTCTAACATATTCTGCTCTTACTGTATGACCAGGGCCTTTAGGTGCAACCATGATTACATCTATTCCTTCTTTAGGTTTAATTAAATCAAAGTGAATATTTAATCCATGTGCAAATGCAATTGTCGTACCTTCTTTAATATTTTCAGCTATGTCATTTTTGTAGATTTCAGATTGAAGTTCATCAGGTGTTAACATCATAATAACATCAGCCCAACTTGCAGCCTCAGCAGGTGTCATTACTTTAAAATTAGCTTGTTCTGCTTTACTTATCGAATTTGAACCTTCTCTTAATGCTATTGAAACATTTTCTATTCCTGAATCTCTCAAATTCATTGCATGGGCATGACCTTGACTCCCATATCCAACAATTGTTATTTTTTTATCTTTTATTAAATTTAAGTCTGCATCTCTATCGTAATATACTCTCATTATTCCTCCTCATTTTTTTTTATTGATGATATTGCAACGGGACCACTTCTAACAATTTCTACTTTCGTAATTTCATTAATTTCTTTAATAAATCTATTCACTCTTTCTGATGCACCAGCAATTTCAAAAATTGTGGTATTATTTTCGTTTTCAATTTTTCTAGCTCTATATAAATCACAAAGCTGATAAACTTTCTTTTTGTTTGTATCAGAAATATAAATATAAACTAAAGCAACTTCAGCTTCTACTGAGCTACCTTCTTGGTCTAGATTTGTAACACTGTGAACAGGGACAATTCTAAGTAATTGTTTTTCAATTTGACTAACAACCTCTGAAGTACCATGAGTTACTATAGTAATTCTTGAAATATTTTCGTCATTACTAACTTCAGCTACATTCAAACTATCAATATTATAACCTCTGCCAGAAAACATTCCAATTACTCTAGCTAGCACACCTGGTTCATTATCAACTAATACAGTTAATATATGTCTTTTAGTCTCTGATACTTGATCAGGAGAAGCATAAACGGATTTATTCATTAAACTAAAATTTTTCCTTTTTCGGCTGATTTTTTATCTTGTTTTTGATCTTTACTTAACATCATTTCATTGTGAGCAGAACCACTTTGAATCATTGGAAAGCAATTTTCTTCTTTAGTAACCCAAATATCAGCAATAACTGTATTTTTTGTTTCAATCATTTCAGTTATTACATCATCAAGTTCTTCAGTCGTCTTTGCTCTTAAACCAACAGCTTTGTAACTCTCAGCTAACTTTACAAAATCAGGTAAACTATCAGTATAACTTTCGGAATATCTTCCACCATGTAAAAGTTCTTGCCACTGTCTTACCATTCCCATGTATTCGTTATTTAAAATAAATATTTTTACTGGTAATCTATATTGAACAGCTGTACTCATCTCTTGAATGTTCATAAGTATAGAGGCATCTCCCGCTATATCGACTACTAAGGCATCAGGATGTCCAACCTGAGCTCCAATTGCAGCAGGAAATCCGTACCCCATAGTTCCCAAACCACCTGACGTAAGCCATCTGTTCGGTTCCTCAAATTTATAGAATTGAGCAGCCCACATTTGATGCTGACCTACCTCAGTAGTAACAAATGTTTTAGTATTTTTAGTTAACTCATACAGTCTTTGAACAGCGTATTGAGGCTTAATTTGCTTACCTTCATTATTATAGCTTAAACAATCAATTTCTTTCCATTTATTGATTTTATCCCACCACAATTTCAGTGAATCAGTATCTATTTTATATTTTTTTTCTTTCCAGATCGAAATCATTTTTTCGACAACTTGTTTAACATCCCCTATTATTGGGACATCAACATTTATTGTTTTGTTGATATTACTTTCATCAATATCAATATGAATTTTCTTTGAGTTAGGTGAGAAAGCATCAAGTCTTCCTGTAACCCTATCATCAAACCTCGCTCCTATATTAATCATAACATCACATTCATGCATTGCCATATTAGCTTCATACATTCCATGCATACCAAGCATGCCAAGTGAGTTTTTATCTGATGAACCTACTACCCCAAGGCCCATTAATGTCATTGTAACTGGTGATCCTACCATATTTATAAATTCTCTAACTAATTTTGAAGCCCTTGGACCAGAGTTAATACATCCACCACCAATATAAAAAATTGGTTTTTTAGCCTTTGAAATTAATTCTACTGCTTCTTCAATCTTATTTTTTTCAAAATCAGGACTTGGTTCAAATAATCTATGAGAAGGAATAATAATTTTATTTTTTTCTTCATAAGTTCCTGAAGCAAATTGAACATCTTTAGGTATATCAATTAATACAGGACCTGGTCTTCCATTTTGAGCAATGGTAAATGCCTCATGAAATACAGAAGATAATTTATTAACATCTTTAACTAAATAATTATGTTTGGTACAAGGTCTTGTTATACCTGTCGTATCACATTCTTGAAATGCATCACTACCAATTAAATGTTGAGGTACCTGTCCAGTTATACATACGATAGGTACACTATCCATCATTGCGTCAGTTAAACCAGTTACAACATTTGTTGCACCAGGTCCTGATGTAACAAGGACCACTCCAGTTTTACCGGTAGACCTAGCATAACCTTCAGCTGCATGTATGGCTCCACCTTCTTGTCTTACTAAAACGTGCTTAATTGAATTCTGCTTAAACAAAGTATCGTATATGGGTAATACTGCCCCACCAGGATATCCAAACACAACTTCGACACCTTGTTCAGCCAAGCTTTTTAAGACAATTTCAGCACCTGTTATTTCATTATTCATTGATCTTAGCTCATAGGCTGTGGATAAAATAAAATCAATAAATTAGTTCAATTTTGCTCTAAATTAATGGATTTTAAGTCAATTTCGTCCGGAAATTGATTAAATTTTTTAAAAATATTAAGATTTGAAGATCTCCACCAAGTATGTTGTCTTTTTACATAGTTTCTTGTTACTTGCTGTATTTTAGAAATACATTCCTCAATTGATACTTCGTTATTCAGATAAGATTGAATTTCAGGAACTCCATGAGCTTTCATTATTGGTAAACTATTATTATATTTTAATTTAAGCAAATTTTTGACTTCATCTATCGCACCATCTTCAATCATTAAATGTGTTCTATGATCTACTCTTCTATAATTTTCATTTCTATCTGGAAGAAATAATAATATTTTGTAATTTTTTAAATTAATAAAATTTTTATTTTTACTTTTTTTCCAGTCACTAAATTTTTTCTTAGTAAAAAAATTTACTTCCCATATTCTTCTTATTCTTTGAATATCATTAGGTGCAATATTAATCATTGCATCACTGTCAAGCTCTTTAACTAAATTAAAAAAATTTTCCTTTCCAATTTTTAAAATCATTTTTTCTGATTCAATTTTTACTTTTTCTGGAATAGATGGAATTGAAACTATTCCATTAATTAAAGATTCTATGTAAAGACCTGTCCCTCCAACTAAAATAGGAGTTGTATTTTTATTAACTAAATAATTAATTTTTTTTGATGCTTCCTCACACCATTTTTGAACATTAAATCTAACATCACCTTTTACAAATCCATAAAGATGATGATTGATTTTTTTTTGATCATTTACAGTTGGTCTAGCAGTTAAGATACTTAACTCATTATAAATCTGCATACTATCAGCATTTATAATTTCACCATTTAGTTTGTTCGCTAGACTTAAAGCAAATTTTGATTTTCCTGATGCAGTTGGGCCTAATACAAAATAGATTTGAGTTTTCAATTATTCTTAAATTTAATTGTTACCCAATTTTGCTCACCATCTCTAATTATTTTTAGTAATAATGAGGATCTGCCTGTTTTTTCTAAAGAATTTACTAACTCTTCAAATGAATTCATATTGTTGATAAGCTCTCTATTCACTTCTGCGATTATGTCTCCATTTTGCAAACTACTATCAATGTCGTCAATAGAGATTACTTTAACTCCACTTTCATGATCTTCAATAGTAATTCCTAAAGATTCAATTTTTAAATTTTTTTCAATGTTGGTAGTTGTTTTTCTTTCCGTAACTACCTCTCCAGGTAATTCTCCTAAAATTACCTCAATACGAATTTTTTTATTTTTTCTCCAAACTTCTAATATTGCAGTAGAACCTACATCTGACTCTGCAACAACTCTTGGTAAATCAGGCATCTTTTTAATTTCTATATCATTAAATTTTAAAATTACGTCACCTGGTTCTAATCCAGCAGCTTTTGAAGGTCCATTAGGATTGACATTGGATATAAATGCTCCTTTTTGATCAGGTAATCCAAGACTTTCCGCAAAATCCTTTGTAACAGGTTGAATTTGTACACCTAACCAACCTCTCTTAGTTTTTCCAAAATCTTTTAATTGTTGTACTATTTTTTTGGCACTGTTAGCTGGTATTGCAAATCCTAAACCAATACTTCCACCTGTTTGCGAAACAATTGCCGTATTAATTCCTATAACCTCTCCGTCTAAATTAAATAATGGTCCACCAGAATTACCACGATTAATAGATGCATCAGTTTGTAAAAATTTAACATATGGCCCGCTACCTAAATCTCTTGAGATTGCAGATATAATTCCTGCTGTGACGGTTCCTCCCAAACCAAGAGGATTTCCAATTGCAATTGACCAGTCTCCAACTCTCATCTTATCAGAGTCTCCCCAACCAACATATGTAAGTTTTTTGTTTTTTGGATCAATTTTTAATACAGCTATGTCTGCTTTTGGATCTCTTCCAAGTAATTCAGCTATAAACTCTGTTTCATCATTTAAAATAACAGTTATTTCATCAGCTCCTTCAATTACATGATTATTTGTAACAACTATACCATCCTCACTTATTATAAAACCTGACCCAAGTCCTGTCATTGGTCTTTGAGATTGTCTTTGATCACGATCAAAATATTCTTTAAAAAATTCATCAAAAGGAGACCCCTCTGGAAATTGTGGTATTTGATTTTGGTTATTATTTTCAACAATAGTAGTTGATGCAATACTAACTACTGCGGGAGATAATTGTTCTACTAAATCAGCAAAACTCTCAGGTACAGCAAGTAATGGTTTCGAAAATAAAATAGAAATTAAGAATAAAAATTTAATTCTCATATTAATTGTCATAGTATTTGAACGTGAAAAAAATAAGGCAAAGGCCAAGTAGTGCAAAAAATAAACTAATATTTTTTACAGTTTGTGGATTAATAATAGAAAGCATATCGAGATATTTCTTTAAATTGTTAGCTAAGAAAAAATAAAGCGTACCTTCAATGATCAGCACTAGACCTATGCTTATTAGTAATATTTCAAACATTAATTTTGGATATCTATTTCACCAAAAAATTTTTCACAAACTTCCCCGGGAGCAATTACCATTGACATCTCTGTATCTCCAAAAGTATCTTTACAAGCTTGCATTGTTCTTAAGAAATCAAAAAATTCTTCATCTAGGCTATAGGCATCACCTAATATTCTGTTTTTTGCAGCATCTCCTTCACCCCTTAATATTGAAGATGTTCTTTCGGCTTCAGCTAGGATAACTGTTTGTTGTCTGTCTGCTGATGCAACAATTTCTTTAGAAAGTTCTTCACCTTCTGCTCTTAATAAATTTGCTTCTTTTTCACGTTCAGAACGCATTCTCTGATATACGTTGTTAGAAACCTGTTCAGTTAAGTCTGTTCGTCCAATTCTAATGTCAACAATCTTTACTCCAAAAGAATCCTCGTTAACTTTTATTTGTTTTTCAATTTCATTCATAATAGAAATACGTTCATCACTTAGAAGTGATGTTAAGGAGTATTGTGCAATTACACCCCTAACTGCAGCATTTATAATCCTTCCAAATCTATCTGAGAAGGTTGTTTCATTTCTAACTGTCTGATAAAACTTTAATGGATCAACAATGTTATATCTGGCAAATGAATCAACAATAATTCTTTTTTGATCTGAAAGTATCATTTCCTCAGGTTGGGGATCAAGGTTTAGTAATCTTGAGTCTAAAAAAACTGCATCTTGTATAAATGGGATCTTAAATTGAAGACCAGGTTTTGTAACAACTTTTCTTGGGTCACCAAACTGGAGCACTAAAGCTTGCTTAGTTTCGTTTACAATAAAAAAAGCACCCGTAAAAGTAAGGAAAAGAATAAATAAAACTAAAACTATAAGTAAATTTCTTGCACTAAATCTCATATTAATTATTTCCTGAATTTTTAAGTTCATTTAATGGGAGATAAGGCACTACACCCTGACCATTTCCAGTATCATCTAAGATAATTTTATTCTTACCTTCTAAAACTTCTCTTAAAGTCTCCAAATAAATTCTTCTTTTAGTTACTTCTTTCGCATCTTTATAACTATTGTAAACATCAATAAAGTTTTGTGCCACACCTTCTGCTTGTTTAACCACCTGCTCTTTATATGCTGTAGCAGCTTCAACAAGTTTGGCTGCTTCACCACGAGCATTAGGTACAATTCTATTTAAATATGTGTTTGCTTCGTTAACTAATCTTTCTTTATCTTGTCTTGCTCTTTGAACTTCATCAAAGGCATCAATAACTTGATCTGGTGGGTCAACACTTTGAAGCTGGACTGATTGAATTAGAACTCCGCTCTCATACGAATCTAAAACTAATTGTAATTCGTTTCTCACAACTTGCTCAACTTCTTGACGACCTTCTGTTAACAAAAATTGAAGATCTCTTTGACCAACAACTTCACGTACAACACTTTCAGACATATCTTTAACAGTAAGCTCTGGGTTTCTCAGCTTGAACAGAAAATTTCCAGCATCTTTAATTTTAAACAGTACTGTGAATGCAACATCTGCAATGTTTTGATCACCCGTAAGCATTAAACTCTCTTCAATAACTTTTCTCTCTGCATTTGAATTTGAGCCAAAACCAAGATCGCTTGCACTTCTAAAACCTACATTAATTTTTCTAATTACTTCAACTTTAGGTGTAACAGTTTGACCAATTGGAGTGGGAAAAAAGTAATGTAATCCAGGTTCAGTTGTTTGTCCATTCCATTTACCAAATAAAAGTTCTACACCTTGTTCATCAGGCTCAACTCTGTAAAAACCTGTTGCTAACCATAGTAGAAGAGCAACAATTATAAAAATTGATAGATTACGTCTTCCACCAAATTTAAAATTACCAAATCTGTCTTTTGCTTTCCTGATTGAATCTTCAAAGTCCCTTCTATTTGGGCCATTACCAGATCCACCTGAACCCCATGGATTGTTGTTTCCACCTGATCCCCAAGGATTATTATCGTTCATTTTTGTTCCAACTCATATTTTATTGATAAATTTTGATCTATCTACTAACACTAATTATATTAATTAATAACTAATATTTGAGTAAATCTGGAAAAATCAAGTATGTCTGATGAAATTTTATCTTTAATTTATACTTTTTCTAAGAAATTTACTGATCCTGAAACAAATCTTAGCTTTGAACCTAAAAATCAAAATATTTCAGCAGTTGTAAAAGAGGGTAATGTAAATATTTCCTTGCTTGTTAAAGGTCAAAAAGAAGATTTATATCTAAATGTAGCAAGATTACTTAAAAATAATGTTGAGCAAATTTCTGGTGTACTTTCAGTAAATGTAATTATCAACTCAGATATAGACACAAATAAAATAAAAAATTCTGATGAAAAAAAATTTAAAATTGATGCAAAAAATATTGTAGCGATTGCTAGTGGAAAGGGTGGGGTTGGAAAATCAACATTTTCTGTAAATCTTGCTACAGCCTTAACTTCTCTAGATCTTAAAATTGGTTTACTTGATGGAGATATTTATGGCCCTAGTATTCCTAGAATGATGGGTATTTCTCAAAAACCAATAATGAATGAAAACAAAAAACTTTTACCATTAGAAAATTATGGAATAAAATTAATGTCAATTGGTTTTATTTTAGACTCAGAGGCTCCCACAATTTGGAGAGGGCCAATGGTCATGAAAGCATTAGAGCAAATGTTTAATGGAGTTGAATGGGGTGAATTAGATTACCTTATTATAGATCTGCCACCTGGGACAGGAGATGCTCAGCTTACTTTGGCTCAAAGTTCAAAACTTTCCGGATCAATTGTAATTTCTACACCTCAAGATGTAGCTCTTACTGATGCTAGAAAAGGAATAAATATGTTTAAAAAAGTTAATGTTGATATTCTTGGTGTTGTTGAAAATATGAGTTATTTCATATGTGATAATTGTAATCAAAAACATTATATATTTTCAAAAGATGGTGTGAAAAAAGAAGCTGAAAAATCTAGAATACCTTTTTTAGGGGAAATTCCTATTGATACAAATTTAAGAATACAATCAGACAATGGAATACCTTCTTTGATAGATAATCCAGATGGTGAAATTTCAAAAAAATTTATATCAATTGCAAAAAACTTAAAAAAATCTCTGGATTAAACATTCATAAGAGCATCAATTTTTTCATGATGCTGATAGTTTATTAATTTAAAATCATTTACGTTGTATTTAAAAAAATCTTTTGTTTCGAATTGAAGCTCAGGTAATTTTTTAGGCACTCTTTCTAATTGAATTTTAACCTGCTCAAAATGTTCTTTATAAATGTGAAAATCTCCTAAAGAATGAATAAATGTTCCAACTTCTAATTTACACTCTCTTGCCAACATATGAGTTAAAAGACTATAACTAGCTATGTTAAAGGGGACTCCTAAAAACATATCACATGACCTTTGATATAATTGGCAACTTAATTTGTTATTAGAAATAAAAAATTGCGAAAATGCATGACATGCTGGCAATGACATATTTTTAATCTCCGGAGGATTCCAAGCTGAAATAATATGGCGCCTTCCATTTGGATCTTCTTTGAGTCCTTTAATTAGATTTAAGACTTGATCTTCTCCATTAAAATTTCTCCATTGAACTCCATATATTTTACCAACATCTCCTTCAAACCGAGCTTGTGATTTCCAGTAATCTGCTTGAGCATTTTGGGTCCAAATAGTTTTTTTATCTTTTAAATTTTCTCTTGAATCATTGTATAAAATTTCAGCAAGTCTTCTCTCATCGTCTGAACCTTCGATAAACCACAATAACTCTGATACTACAGATTTCCATGCAAGTTTTTTAGTAGTTATTGCAGGAAAACCTTTTGATAGATCATAATGCATTTGATAACCAAAAGACTTTCTAACACCACCCGCTCTACTTTCAACATCAGAACCATTATCATAACAATATCTCAAAGCATCTAGGTATTGTTTCATCTTTCCCAAATCTCAAAATGGCAAGTTGAGTCTCCATTTATTTTTTTAATCATTTTCATATTATTTTCTATAGAAGTAATATCTATAAATTTTTCACAATTGTAATTACCGTAGATTCTAGTGAGATAAAATTGTTCTATGGCTTTAAAAGTTAAATTTATTATTTCTGAACCTCCAATTATAAAAATATCCATATCTTTATATTTTGATTGAAGATTTTGAATTTGATCATTTATGTTTCCACGAAAGTAATAATCTGCCCCTTTTATTAATTCTTTATCTTTGCTTGTAATTAGAACATTTATTCTTGATTTTAGTGGTGTGGGCATAAAAGGATCTTCCCAGGTCTTTCTTCCCATTACAACGACATTATTTATTGTATTTTCTTTAAACCATTTTAAGTCAATTGAATTTTTTGGCCAGGGCATACTTTGGCCCTTACTTATCCCCCCTTTTTCATCTACTGCCATTATTGCTTTGATCATATTTTTTTTATTTTATGTATTAATTAGTAACAATTTTTTTTTTTAATTGCTAGGTTTCAAGACAAAACTTTCAAGTATTATTAGTTTAAGGTATAATGGAAATGTCGCTTTGCGACTAAGATAATAAATGCTTTGTGCAATAAGTTATTCGGACCCGGGGGCGGTACCCGGCGTCTCCACCAATATGGGGACGAAATAGGTTTGACGGTAATTCAAAGACAAAGACTTTATCCGGTATTGTACCACCGTTATCGGGCTATTTTATAAACGCTAACGATAATAGATTAGCACTTGCTGCCTAGGTTCTAGGTGAGCGCGGTTAGGGGCACCGAGCAACAGAACGCCCCACTTTTATAATTTTCCGTTGCTTCCTCTTATTTTTGTAAATTTACGATGCACACACTTTGCACACACTCTAAAGTTTTATTCTAGGCGATAGATGAACTAGAATAAAAACTATATTTTATTATCTTTTGTTATTTCAGCAATTATTTTATCTTTCATTTTAATTATACTTTCATTGATATCTTCATAATTATCATAAACCACACACTGCTCTCCAATATTAAGAAATTCAGATTCATTGTAAAGAATACTTAAAGATTTTCTGTCAATTTTGAAAGTAGGAACTAAATCTATATCTCCGATATTATCTTCAAAAAAATACAACGCTATTGCTTGCAAATCTGTTTTATATAAAAAAGGTACCTCTGGATTGTTCTCATCTTGATAAAAGAATTTGCCTTTATAATCGTGCCACGATCCTTGATTTGCATCTTTAAATTCGATTGCTATTATGATTTCTTGATTTGATTTAAATATAAATGAACAATCTTCATCTTTGTGTAATGCACACAAGTCATCAGATGACATCCCGCACACAATTGACTTACCACTTAAATCATCATTAGCAACTGCCAAAGACGAAAAAAACAAAACGAAAAGTGTTAGAAGATTTTTCAATATTTATTCTTTCTTCTTTCCCTTATCCATAGAACAAAAAACAAAAGAATTAATGCTGGTTGTATAATAACAAATATAACAATGTTTGCTAATTCATAACCCATGCCAGTCACATTACCTATCACTACCAAGACCCAAACGCACCAGTTAAAAAATTGATCAACCATAAGATTGTTTTTACCACATTTGCATAAAGGTAAAAGTCAAGAAATCATCAAAAACAACAAATCAATGCACACACTTTTTGCACACACTTTTAAAAATGTGTTATATTCTGCGACATAGGGAAGACTGATAAGGAAACAGAACGCCCCATATTAAATCTTTTAATCTCTATATTAGTGTTAGTATTTTATACTTTCAATTAATTGTGCTGAAGTATTGCCAAAGAAAGATCGAGAAGAATTAATTTTAATTTCCTATTCCTATTTTCAATCTTGCTCTCTGATTATTTGCTTCAGTATCATTTAATTCCCATCCATTCGTTAAAAGACGAGTTGTATATTGCTTGTTGTATAAAAAAGGTATTATGAGTTGAAATAACCCAAGAGTAACTATAGAAAAAATAATATGCAAAACTCCAATTAAAATCTCTCCTCTAAATATTGGCACAAAAAACCCAAAGAAAAAATAAGTCCAACAATATCCGGTGTATCCCGATTTATTAACTCCAGAATTTGAGTGCTTAAGATTTACACCTTTTTGTGGACCCATAAAAATTAATCCTAATATTAAAGGGGAAAGAAAAAATAAAACAATAATTAATTGCCATACACTTGGTGTCATAGAGTGCATCATAATTAATTTAATATGAAATTGCTATTTAAATTTTTAACTAATTTAAGATACCTAGTATTTTTGCAGCATCAGGATTTAATTCCCACCCATCACTTTTACTACAATACTGCATTGTCCTGTTGTAGAGTAATTTTCCTACATCGTTACCAAGCATCTCTTTATAATATTCTTTAAGAATTTTTGCTTCATTATTTGATGCACACTTTATAGAATAACCTTGATCTAAATAAGGTGAATGCATCATTAGTAAGGCATTTTCTACCATATCTCTATATTTGCCTCCAAAAAATGCGGTACTACATGCCGATCTACATTTTTGATTCTTGTAAAGAATTGTTGTCACTCCATATTTCCTAAAGATTTTTCCAAGAGCAATTCCCTCTACAAGGTAACCTCCATCTGAGTTTAATGAAATGATAGTACTAATTGGTTGAGAACCTATGACACACTTACCTACACCATTATTAATTTCTTTTAAAATTTTCTCTATAACTATTGTTGCATCATTATTTATTGTGCCATCTAATTCAATTACATCATCAAAACCTTTATTACACGAAGAGTCATTAGTTCTTACATGTCTTATTCTCAAATCTCCAATTTTTATATCCTTAATAGTACTATGATAGTCGATCCAAACATATGAAGATCCAAGAATTTGTGGGGAATAGTTGCTAGGTGCACATGAATACAAAATAAATATCAGACATATATATTTTAAATTTTTCATAAAAAAAGAAATTACTTTAAAATTATATTAAATTAATTTCTATTAAAAAGTCCTACAATCTTCACTATTGAATTAAATCACTTCGCACTCTCTTTGATTTTGACTTATTTTCGTTAGTGGATATAAAGAATATTTGGGGTACAAGACACAGAACGCCCCCTTAAAGGAGTTAAGGAAAATATGAAAAAATTTGAAGATTTGATGAATGTAAAAAATGAAATTGAAAATATTTCTGCTTCACAAGCGAAAGAAAAAATAAATGATCCAAATGTACAATTTATTGATGTTAGGGATAAAGAAAGTTTTGATAAAGGAACAATAGGAAATGCAATACATTTGGATAGAGCTTTCCTTGAATTCTATTTGGCAGATGGTAGTCCTTTGGAAAATAAATTTTTTAAAGAAAACCCAGATAAAGAATATGTTGTATTTTGTGGTGTAGGTGGACAAGGAACTTTATCAACTAAAACAATGAAAGATATGGGTATTAAAAATGTTAAGAATATTACTGGCGGTATGGCTGAATGGGAAAAATTAAAAAAATAATTTTATTAAATTAGAAATTTATTTGTGGTTTTTTTCTTTCAAAAAAGGCACCATTGAGCTCCAAACACCATCTCTTTTTAAACGATGATATGTTGCTGCTAAAATATGAATACCTATAAGCCAATAAAGTAAATTAATGTTTAGTTCGTGAAAAATAATAACAATATCAATTATAATTCCATCTTTAAGTTCTATCCAAAATAAAAAACCAATCAATAATCCTGATAACACAGTACCTATTAATAAAGCGTACATACCGTTGTGTACAATTTTAGCAGCTAATTTTTGAGCTTTTGGAGTATCTTCAGGTAAGGATGTCTTTTGTGTTGTTTTCATATAAATTAGACGGATTAATAAAAGAAACAGAAAAATTACTGCAAAAATAATTTCAAATCTAAAAAAGGCTTTGTCTTCAAGTTGATTAATATCATCTACTTGCTTTGCTACACCATAAACAAATAAAAGAACAAAGCCCCAATGAAATAATTTTGCTATTTTACTATATTGCAAATTATTTTTGTCTAAACTCATAAATTTTATTGCAATACTTTAAATATTTAATAAAAAAATAAAATAGAAATGATTGAATATCAAAAAATACTAGATAAAAATATGTTAAATGTATTTAAAGATATTCTTAAAAACATAAAAGATAATGGATTATCAAATAATAATCATCTCTACATTACATTTTTAACGAATTATAAAAACGTTGAATTACCTAATTGGTTAAAACAAAAATACCCTCAAGAAATGACAATTATTATTCAATATGAATATAATGATCTAGAAATAAATAAAAATAATTTTTCTATTACGCTCTCATTTGATGATATTAAAACAAACTTAAAAATTAATTATAATGCTATTGTTTCATTTGCAGATCCTTCAGCTAATTTTGGTTTAATTTTACAAAAAAGTAAAATTCAAAAGAAAGTAAAAGAGAAATTACAAGATAATAAATTAAAGAAGGATAATGTAATTAATTTTTCAAATTATAAAAAAAATTAATCTAAGTAATAATGTTCAATTAATTCACCATTTTGGTAATCTAGACATAATGGACTACCAGTAGGAAGTTCTATTGAAGATATTTCTTCAGGTTTGTACATACCAACTTTAATCATAATTGCTCTTAAGGAATTACCATGTGCTGCAATTAAAACATTTTTTTTATTTAAAATATGGGGTTGAATTGTTTCAGTAAAGTAAGGGGAAACTCGATCTACTACATCCTTAAGACTTTCTCCGTTTGGAGGTGGTGTATCATAAGATCTTCTCCATATGTGTACTTGTTCTTTTCCAAATTTATCTGCAGTTTCAGCTTTATTTAAACCAACTAAATCTCCATAATCCCTCTCATTTAGATTTTGATCTTTTTCATAAATAAGTTTTCCATTTTTATGTAAATTTTCTATCTCTGATGCCTTTATTGCTATTTCTGCCGTTTTATTTGCTCTTTCTAAAACACTGCTAAAAACTTTATCAATTTTAATATTATTTTTTTTTAATAAAAGGCCTGCATTATTAGCTTCATTTATACCTTTTTCAGTTAAAGGAACATCTTTCCATCCAGTAAATCTATTTTCTAAATTCCATTGACTTTGACCATGCCTCAATAATACAAGTTTGTTCATATGTTATATATAATATGTTATAAAGAATTTGTTAATAAATAATGGCCAATAAAAAAAGAATAGAATTTGATAGTTTAGGTTCCAAAAAAATTGATCAGAATAAACTTTGGGGTGCACAAACTCAAAGATCCTTAGAAAATTTTAAAATTGGCAGTGAAAAAATACCATCAGAATTGATTATAGCATTGGGACAGCAAAAAAAAGCAGCTGCCGAAGCTAATATAGAACTGGGTGTTATAGATAAAAAATTAGGATCATTAATATCAAAAGCCTGCGATGATATTATTAATTTAAATCTTATTGAAGAGTTTCCATTATCAGTATGGCAAACTGGATCTGGGACTCAAACTAATATGAATGCAAATGAAGTAATTAGTAATCATGTTATCAAAAAATTAAAAGGAAGAATTGGAAGTAAAAAACCCATTCACCCAAATGATCATGTAAATTTATCTCAATCATCAAATGACACCTTTCCAACAATAATGCATGTTGCAATTAATGAGTTATCAATAAAAGATTTGATTCCAAGTCTAAAGGATCTAATAAAAGAATTTCAAAAAAAGAAAAAAATATTTCAAAATATAATTAAAATAGGAAGAACTCATACTCAAGATGCAACGCCAATTACTTTAGGTGATGAGTTTTCAGCATTTTGTACTCAATTACAAGCCTGTTTAAAAAGAATAGAAGTTTCAAAATCAGAATTAAAATATCTTGCTCAAGGTGGGACTGCTGTAGGTTCTGGAATTAATGCACCAAAAAAATTTGATAAAGTATTTTGTAAATATTTGAATAAACTTACTAGAGATAATTATAAACCATCTCAAAATAAATTTGAGTCTTTAGCTTCTCATGATCCACTAATAAATTTTTCAAATTCTTTAAAAACTTTATCAATTTCATTATTAAAAATAATAAATGATATTAGATTTTTGGCATCTGGACCTAGATCGGGTTTAGGAGAATTGATATTACCTGCAAATGAACCTGGATCATCAATAATGCCAGGAAAAATAAATCCAACTCAAATTGAAGCATTAAGTATGGTCTGCGTTCAAGTAATTGGAAATAGTACAACTGTAGATATTGCAGGTTCAAATGGTCACTTTCAATTAAATGCTTATAAACCAGTCATAGCCTTCAATATAATTCAATCTGTTAATCTTATTAACGATGGAATAAAAAGTTTTAATAAAAATTGTTTAAAAGGAATAAAGGCAAACAAAATAATGATTGATAATCATTTAAATAATTCTTTAATGCTTGTAACTGCCTTAAATAAAAGTATTGGATATGATAATGCAGCAAAAATTGCTAAAAAGGCATTTGATGAAAATTTGACTCTGAAAGAAGCAGCAATAAAATTAAAATTAATTTCTGAAAAAGAATTTGATAAGATAGTTGATCCAAAGAAAATGATTTAACTAAATATATTCGTAGTTATCTTTATCAGCGAATAAAGACCTTAATAATAAGTTATTTAAATGATGACCTGATTTGTTGCCTAAAAAATATCCGTGAATTGGGGCACCAGCTAAATACAAATCTCCGATTGAATCAAGAATTTTATGTCTTACAAACTCATCCTTAAAACGCAATCCATCTGAATTAAGTATTTTACTTTCTCCAACAACAACTGCGTTATCTAGGGAACCTCCTAGCGCTAAACCATTTGATCTCAACATATCGACATCTCTTTCAAATCCAAAAGTGCGTGCTGATGCAATATCAGTTTTATAGTTTCCGTTTACAAGTTGTAATTGACAGCTTTGTTTGCTGACTAATTTACTAGGAAAATCAATTTCAAAATCTATAGAAAATTGATTATTTGGTTTTAATTCTACAGATGAGTCATTATTTTCTACTTTAATATTTTTTTTAACTTTTAAAATTTTTCTTCTTTTATTTAAACTTTGAGTGGAAGTTTGATCAATAAGATCAACAAACTTTATTGAACTTCCATCCATTATTGGGACTTCTGGTCCATCAATTTCAATTTTGATATTATCTATATGCAGTCCAGACAAAGCACTCATCAAATGCTCGATTGTTGAAACACTTGTACCATTTTGATTACTTATAGTTGTGCTTAATTTTGTATTAGTTACATTTGACCATATAGCTTCAATCACATTATTTTTATTAAGATCCTTTCGGATAAACTTTATTCCATAATCAGCTTCAGCAGGATATAATTTCATGGCTACATCTACTCCTGAATGTAATCCTATCCCATTAATTGATACTGGTTCGGCTATTGTTTGTTGATTTTTAGATTTATTTAATATGTCTATCATTTTAAAAAAAAAGTGCTGATTTCAGCACTTTTTTTACATATTTTTGACGTTCTTAACAACTAACCTAATATTTCAAAATATTGCAGATAATAGTTGATTTACTAATTAGCCTGTCTTCTAAGGAAAGTAGGAATATCTAAAAGTTCTTCCTCTGTTTCCTGATTAAACTCATCATCTATTTCAGAAGATTCACTCTCTTCAGCACTGAATTCCTCTTTTTCAATAATATTTGAATTATCATCTTCAGAATTGTTATCCTTAGAGTCATTTTCTACAATCTTTTCCTCTGAGGAGGCGAAAACAGGCTCAGTCTTTGTAAGAATATTATTTTCTGCAGCTATATCTTCAGATTTATTTTCAGTAGAAAGAGTATCAAATAAACTTAACCTTCTTACACTTGCTTCATTTGGTTTTTCCATATCCAAAGACGAGTTTGATACTTCCCTAGAGATATTATCAGTTTCAATTTGATCTAAAGTTTCCGAAGCTTCGTTTTGAAAAAATGCTTTATCATCAATATTTTCTTCTAAGCTTGAAGTCTCTAATTGGTTAATATTTGTTTGCTCATCTTCATTAACGTTATCAGAATTTTGATTATTGAGCATTCCTTCATTTGTTATCTCATTAATCTTATCATCTAGAATGCTCCCATCTTGTGAGGCATTTTCCTGCAAAATAGTACTTTCAGATAATAACTCAGATTTTTCTATATCTTGTTTATAAATATCATTATTTATATTTATTGGTGCAAAGCTTTCTATCGGTTTAGCTGAAATATTATTGTTTGCATCAATGCCAGTAGCAACAATGCTAACTCTTACAATTCCTTCAAGTCTATCGTCACAAGTAGTTCCATAAATAATGTTTGCTTCTTCATCAACTTCTTGTTTGATTCTATTTGCAGCTTCATCAACTTCATACAATGTAATATCTTTACCACCAGTAATATTAATTATTAGACCTTTTGCACCTTTTAAGGACACGTCATCAATTAATGGGTTTGCAATAGCTGCTTCAGCAGCCGCAATTGCTCTACCTTCACCTTGTGCCTCTCCAGTACCCATCATAGCTTTACCCATTTCAGACATTACAGTTTTGATATCTGAGAAATCTAAATTTATCATTCCAGGCTGAACCATAAGATCTGTGACACCTCTGACTCCTGCATACAAAACATCATCTGCCATCTTGAAAGCATCAGAAAAAGTAGTTTTTTCATTGGCAATTCTAAATAAATTTTGATTAGGTATTGTTAGTAATGTGTCAACATACTGTTGCAGTTCCTCAATACCTTTCTCAGCTAACTTCATTCTTTGAGAACCTTCAAAATGAAAAGGTTTAGTTACAACACCAACGGTTAATATTCCTTTCTCTCTTGCTAATTTAGCAATTACTGGTGCAGCTCCTGTACCAGTACCACCACCCATTCCAGCAGCTATAAAAAGCATATGACTACCTTCAAACTTTTCACTAAGATCTTGAATTGCTTCCTCTGCAGCTTGCCTTCCAATATCAGGTCTCATTCCGGCACCTAAACCTTTGGTACTGTTTAATCCTAATTGAATTTTATTTGGACAACTTGAAATTTGTAAAGCTTGTGCATCTGTGTTAGCTATTAAAAAATCTACACCTTCTAAATTAGCATTAATCATGTTGTTAACTGCATTTCCACCAGAACCACCTACTCCTAAAACTGTTATTTTAGGATGTAAATTTTGTGCTACATCTTGTATTGAAATATTGATAGTCATTGTAATCTCCGCCGTTTTAAATAGTTTTTAACGATTTATGTTCGAAATCGTCAATATAATTTACTATATATAGTATTATCTAAATATACTGATCAAGCCAAGTAAAAAAGCCTGTAATTCCTCGTTTTTTTGAAGTTTTTAATTGATTTGCAAGAAAATCAATTTTAAATAAATCCTGTTCATACAATATAGATCCAATTATGTCGCAAAAATTAGGTCTATTAAAATTGCTTTCTAAATTTAATTGTTCAAGAGGATTTGATACTCTTACACCGCTTGCAAAAATTGTTTCTACATATTTTTCAACATTATCCAACATTGCACCACCACCAGTAAGAACTACATTATTTAATTTTTTATTATTTAAATTGTTGTCTTTAATTTTTTGCCATATCATCTCCAAGGTTTCTTCAATACGCGGTCTAATAATAGCATTTAAGCTTGATCTTGTTATTTGTTTAAATGTATTTTTATCACCTGAAATAATTGGAATTTCTATTATTTCATGATCATCGCTAGGCGATGAAACTAAAGAACCGTATAAAGTTTTTAACCTTTCAGCACTTGATATAGTAGTTGATAAACCTCGAGCAATATCTAATGTTACGTTATTACTTCCAACACCTATTGCATCTCCATAAACAAATTTATTATTTTCAAATACTGATATAGAAGAAGTTGAATGACCTAAATCAATACAAATAGTTCCAAGTTCTTTTTCATCTTTTGTTAGTGATGATAAAGAGGAAGATAATGGAGAAGGAATATAATTATCAATATTAAGTTTCAATTTTTTAATAACACTAGAAACATTATCTGAATATTTTTTTTGAATATATATTTTATAAAAGTTTATTTTAATATTATCTGAATAATTTCCGATCGGAGCATTGAAATATAGATTATTATCAATATCATACGAAGTTATATTATTAAATATTTCAAACTTTTCACTTTGATTATTAAAATATTCTGATTGATTAATTATTTTTTTTAAATGTAACTCAGAAATTCTCTCATTTTTTAATTCTATTTCTGAGTTATAATAATGAGAATTAGAATTCAACAGAGATAAATTAAGATTAATAGAATTTAATTTAGTTTGAGATTGTTTTTCAGCATCTATTACTAAAGATTTAATCTGATCATGTAAATTTTCAAAATCTAAAATAATATTTTTTTTAATATTATTATTTGGAACACTAGCAATTGATAATATATTAATATTTTCATTATTCTTATAATCAGCAATAACACATGATATTTTTGAATTACCAATATCTAAACCAGCTTTAATCATTTAATTAATTAAGATTGTTTTTTTTAAATTTCTTAAATCATATGTTTTTATATTATTAATATCCGTTTCGCTAAGTTTATTTTGTATCATAATAAAATTCTGAATAGATTTATTTGGTTCTTCTTCTGAAAGCATTAATTTCACATCGCTGTATAAATTTATATTCCATCTTCTTTTATTAACAAATTCCAAACTCTCTATTTGATATTTTTTTTCAAAATCATTATTTTTTAAAATATTAATTAGTGATTTAGCTTTTAAGTTTGAAGAATTACCCTTAAAAATTAATAATGACTGATTAGTGAAATCTGTAATGTAAATTTGATCTATAATTTTTCCATTTTCATCAAACACAAAATATTTCTCGTTAAAAAAATAAATTCCTATTGGTTTATATTCTTCAATTCTAATAAATAGAGTATCTTTGTAATTTGTATTAAAATATATTTCTTTCACCCAATTATTTTCTTTAATTAAGTCATTAATTTGATCCAATGGTAATAAAAAAATTGAAGATCCTAAATAATTTTGCAGTTTATCCTCTACAAATTTTAATTTGATTTTCTCCAAACCTGAAATATCAAATTTAGTAAATTGATATTGGAAGTTTTCTGAAAAAATCTGAATTATATTTTTAGAAGTCTCAATTAAATTATTTTTGTTAAAATATAGTAAAAAAGAAAAAATAATTATAAATAGTAAAATACAAAAATAAGTAAACGATCTGAAACTTAAAACATATCTTCTTCTATTAATATTGTTCATATTAATAATTTAAGTTTTTAATTAAAATAAAAATGATTTCTGAAAAAGATAAATCTTTATAATTAGCTTGTTCGGGTAATAGAGATATTGGAGTAAGTCCAGGTTGAGTATTTGTTTCTAAAAAGAAAATTTTATTTTTTTTTGTATCAAAAATAAAGTCAGTTCTTGCAAGTGAATTACAACCTAAGAGTTTATGAGCTTTAGTAGCAAATTTTAGACATTTAGCATAATTTATTTTATTTAACTTAGCTGGCAAAATATGTGTAGCGTAACCTTTTGAATATTTTGCTTTATAATCAAAGAAATTATTTTTTGATTTAATCTCTGTAACAGCAAGTGCGTGAATTTTTTTATCCAATTTAATAGTCGAAACTGTAAGCTCCTTTCCAGATATATACTCTTCAATTAAAATTTCTTTGTGATTATTAAGTTTACTTTTAAATTTTTCTAAATTAGAAATTAAAATATCAAATTCTTTTTGATTTTTAATTATTTTAATACCAAAACTTGAACCACTTCTATTGGGCTTAATAACAAATTTTTTTAACTTACTTTTGATAGTAGTTAATTTCTTTTCATTTAAATCATTAATATTTAAAAGATAATATTTTGGAGACATTAATTTGTTTTTAATAATTTCTTTCTTAGATGCAGATTTATTAAAACATAGATTAGATGATTTTATATTTGAATGAGAAAATGGAATTTTATTTTTTTTTAAAATTTTTTGAGTTTGTCCATCTTCACCAAAAGGTCCATGTAAAGCATTAATACAAATAAAATTTTTATAATTAATTATTTTTTTATGAAAATTTTTAGGATTAACTCTTAATGTCTTAAACTTCAATTTATTTTGATTAAGAATTTTTTGAATTTCCCTAGAAGTTACCAAAGATACATCATGCTCTTCATTATTACCACCTTCTAAAATTAAAATATTTTTATTACTCACCTATTATTTTTACCTCCCATTCCAATTTTACATTGAATTTGGCGTATACTTTTTCAACAATACTTTTACCTAGGTTTTCTATATCTGTTGCTGAAGCACTTCCCCTATTGATTAAAAAATTCGCATGTTTATCACTCACATATGCATCTCCATAATTGGTACCTTTGCATCCTGCTTTCTCAATTAATTTTGCTGCATGTAGATTTTTAGGATTTTTAAAAGTACTACCAGAAGTTTTATTTTTAATTGGCTGAGATTCTAAACGTTTATTCTTTATCTCGTTAATCTTTTCTTTAATTAAATTTTGATCTCCATAATTAAAATTAAATATAGCTTTTGTAACTATATCTGTATTTTTAATTTTTGAAGATCTATATTTTAAGTTTAATTTATCTTTTGTGATTGTTTTTCTTTGACCAAAATTATCGCAAATTTCTATACTATTTATAACATCTACAGTTTCCGAACCATAACAACCAGCATTCATTTTAACTGCTCCACCTATTGACCCTGGAATACCGCTATAAAATTCAAAACCCTCTATATTTTGTCTCAATGCATAATTTGATAAATTAATGTCTAAAATACTAGCGCCAACTTCAAGTTTGTTATCATTAATATTAATAGTATTAAAACCTTTGCCTAATTTGATAAGAGTGCCATTGTAACCATTATCTCTAATTAAAAGATTTGAACCTGAACCTAATATGTAAAAATTTTCATTATTTATTTCATTTAATATGATTTCTAACTCTAAATAATCTTCAACTATGGCAAATATCTTTGCATTACCGCCTGTTCTGAACCAAGTATGTTTACCAACATTATAATCTGAGTAAATTTTACTTTTAAGTTTATCAGCTAATTCTATAATTTTTTTTGACATTAGTTATTCAAATATTTTTTTGCAATAATTGATATTGAACCCGCGCCCATAAAAACAATTGTATTTTGATGTAATGTAAAAGGTTTCATTAATTTATTTAAATCACCTATATTTTTTAAATATATAGTATTTTTATTTTTTTTTAATATTTTAGAATAAATGTCTTTTGAAGTTGCACCCTTGATCATCTTTTCTCCAGCTGAATAGGTTTCTAATAAAAATAAATAATCAACTTTAGATAAAACTTTTATAAATTCTCTAATTAGTATTTTAGTTCTAGTGTATCTGTGCGGCTGAAAAACAACTATTACTTTATTTTTTAGACTTTTAGCTGCACTTAATGTAGCTGCAATTTCTGTTGGATGATGTGCATAATCATCATACACAAAGGACTTATTTTTTTTTCCAATAAATGAGAACCTTCTTTTTACACCTACATAATTAATCAAAGCATTATTAATATCTTTATTTTTAATTCCATTTAGTTTGGCTGCAACAATACTTGCAGTTGCATTTAAAATATTATGATTGCCAATTGCATTGATAGTAAATTTATAATTAGAAGAATGAATAATTTTATTGTTAATTTTTAATTTAAAGGAAGTTTTTAGTTTGTTTTGAATAATGTCAAAGATTAATACATCTGCTTTTTTATTTTTTATTGAATAAGTTAAAATATTTCTAGTTTTTATTTTGTTAATTAATAATTTAAGATTCTTATCATCATAACACATTATTGTGGTTCCATAAAATGGAAGCAGATTTATAAATTTTTCAAATGCATTAATTAAATTTTTTTTTGATTTATAAAAATCCATGTGTTCAATATCTAAATTAGTAATAATTGATATTTGATGTGGAAGCTTTAAAAAGGTACCATCACTTTCGTCTGCTTCAACAATCATCCATTCACCTTTTCCATAACGATTATTATTAGAAAAAGAATTTATAATACCGCCATTTACAATAGTAGGATCTAAACCTGCTTCATTGAAAATATTTCCTACCAAACTAGTAGTAGTAGTTTTTCCGTGAGATCCAGCTACGGCAATAGATTTTTTATTTTTCATTAATTCAGAAAGCATATCAGCTCGAGAAAGAACTGGTATTTTTTTAATATATGCCTCTGTTATTTCAGGATTATTTTTTTTAATAGCTGATGAATAAACAATAGCATGAGCATTTTTAATATTTTTTTTATTATGTCCTAAAAAAAATTTTATACCTTTTTTCTTTAATCTTTTGGTATTGTCATTTACTGATATATCACTACCCTGGATCGAATATCCTTTATCTAGCATCAATTCTGCAATACCAGACATTCCTATTCCTGAAATACCTATAAAATGAATTTTACTGTTAATTTGCATTTAGTATTAATTTATAAATTAAAGTATTAGAGTTTTTAACTTTAATCATATCAAATTTTTTATTCATTGATTCTAATTTCCTTTCATTACTATATGTTTCATAAATATGTCTTTTTGCTTTGTCTAAATCATCATTATTTTGATCAAAAATTATGGCTAAGTCATGTTTAGCTAATATTTCAGCATTAAAAAATTGATGATTATCTTTTGAGGAAGGTAACGGAATTAATATCGAGGGAAGTTTAAAGTTAATTAAATCAACAATTGTTCCTGCTCCAGCTCTGCATATTGCTAAATTAGAATTAGCTAGTATTTCATCTACATTTATAAAAAAATCTTTCAAAATTATTGATGATTTAATATTTTGTAATTCTGCTTCATATTTTTTTATCAAATGTTTAGAACACTGAAATATAAATTTAGCTTTTATAATTTTTTCGTCATCTATAATTTTAATTAGATTTGTTGCAAAATTTGATACAAATTCTGATCCTTGACTGCCACCAGAAATAAAAATTGTAAAGTTACTCTTAGAATTTTTATTGCTTATGTTATTATTTTTTTGCAAATTATTTTCTGGTGAACCAACTACAAATATTTTATCTTTAAACTTTGAATTGATTTTAGATTTAATATCAAAATTTAAAAATAATTTATTTGAAAAATTCAAAAAAAATTTATTGGTTCTTCCTATTATTGAATTTTGTTCATGTATATAAAGTTTAACTTTATAAATTGGTTTAAATAACATACATGTTAACATTGGAGAAAACGAAGCATAACTTCCAAAAGAAATAGAATGGGATGGTTTTAATAAAAATATAATAATGAATGATTGAATTAATCCTAATAAAATTTGAAATATGCCAAAAATTTTAAATATTAGGTTTCCATTCAAATTTGACGAGCTAATTATATAAATTTTTCCATTATAATTATCAAAGTATTTATAACCTCTTTTGTCAGTTATAATTGTGCAATTTATATTTTTATTAGATAAATAATTAGCAAAATTTTTTGCTGGTATAACATGTCCACCTGTTCCTCCTGTAATTAGTAAAAAATTTTCTTTCATAATTCTTCATTTTTTTTGTTCGTAAGAGATAATAAAAAACCAAATAAAATTGCTATTGATATCATGGAAGAGCCTCCATAACTTACAAATGGCAGAGTCATACCCTTGGTTGGTATAAGGCCCAGCGAGCTAAAGATATTAATTAAGCATTGTAATCCAAATGAGCAAATTAAACCACTAATTGCTATAATTTTATATGGATCTTCAAGTTGTAGAACTTTTAATAAGCTTCTTATTATAATAGATAGAATTATAAAAATAATTATTAAACAAAAAATAAATCCTAATTCTTCTCCAGCAACAGCAAAAATAAAATCAGTGTTAGCATCAGGGATTTTTTCTTTTAAAATACCTTGCCCTGGACCCTTTCCAAGTAGCCCGCCATTTTTGAAAGCTTTAATACTTAAATCTATTTGGTATGTATCGGTCCCACCTAATCCGCCAAGAAATGAATTAATTCTTGATTGAACATGATCAAAAATAAAATAAGAAAAAATTGAAATTCCTAATATAAATAAAAATGCAACTATAACTAAAAAAATTGATAAACCAGCAACGAATAACTGGCAAAAAAAAGTTGCTGACAGTAAAACTGTCATTCCCAAATCAGGCTGCATAAGTATTAAAGATAAAAGCAAGAAGAAAAAAACAAACAGTAAAGGTAAATAAAATTTTTTATCTTCTATAGATTTACTTATACACCAAGCAGTCAATATGACAAAAATAGGCTTAATTATCTCTGAAGGTTGAAGTGTAAAGTTAAATATTTGAAACCATCTCTTTGCGCCTTTAACTTCGTAATCTAAAAAAAGTATTAGCAGTATTATTATTAATAAAATAATAAATAAAAATAATGAAATTCTTCTTATATTTTTACTATCTAAGTCTGATAACGCAATAAGTAAGAAAACTGAAAAAAGAAAAAAAATAGAGTGTCTATTTATGGATAAATTTTCATCTACGGAAAATGAAAGTATTAATCCCGTAAAACCCAATGATAATATTAATATTATATTAATTCTATCAATTGAACTCCACCAATTCTTTAAATATTCCATGGTTAATTTATATAATTTTTAATTAATTTATTAAAATGTATGCCTCTTTCTTCAAAATTTTTGTATTGATCATAAGAGGCACATGCAGGAGCGAATAGTATAGTTGATTGATTTGAATTTTTTTTAATATCCTTGAAGGTTTCTTTGATAACTGATTTTAAATTTGCCAATTTTTTTACAACCAATTCTTTTTTTAATTTTTTTTCAATGAAATTTCCGGATTTTCCGTAAGTATATACACAGCTAATTTTATTTTTATATTTTAGAAGAATTTCAAAATTTTTTTCTTTAGCTATGCCTCCTAAGATTAGGTAAATATTATTATAATTTACAACTGAATTTATTGTTGAATTTAAATTAGTAGATTTACTATTATTTACTATTTTTAATTTATTATTTGTAAAAATTGTAGATGATCTAAATGGCAGACCCTTAAATGTTTTAATAACCTTAAGAAAATTAGATTCTGGAATTTTTAATATTTTGCTACATATGTATGCTATTAAAATATTTTGAATATTAAAATTACCTTCTAAATCTTTTGAAATTTTTTTTATAAATAATTTTTTGTTTTTTTTGAAGTAATTATCTAGAATATAATCATTGTTAGCGAAACAATCAGCTGATTTGTCGACTAAAGAAAAACTAATTTTATTTTTAATTTTTTTTTGATTAAATATCTTTCTTGAATAGATATCATCAATTGATAACAAATTAATTCCATTTTTAGTAATAATATTTTTCTTCTGACTAACATAATCACTAATACCTTTGTACCTATCTAAATGATCACCAGATAAATTTGTTATTACTGATATTCTACTATCAAGTGACTTAACTGTTTCTAATTGAAAAGAACTTAATTCGATAACATGAACTTTATATTTTTTTTTAAGAAGAAAAGCATTGCATAATGATTCTCCAATATTGCCCCCAACAAATGTTTTAATATTATTTTTTTTTAAAATGTCTCCTATTAATTTGGTTGTTGTTGATTTCCCATTTGTGCCAGTAATAGCTACAATCTTTTGATTTGTTAAATTTGAAATATATAAATTTAAATCTCTATTTACTTTTTTAGATATATTTTTTCTTTTAAATTTTTTTTGTCTTAAAGATATTCCTGGGCTAACAAAAATTTTTTTAAAATCATTCAAATTATCTTTTTTTATATTAAAAAAATAATCTTTATTGTAATTTTTTTTTATAGCCTTTCTTACGATTGGATTATCATCCCACATCTTAAATTTTATTTTTTTATTTTCAAAATAATTTACTATAGAAAGTCCTGATTTTTGAATTCCATAAATTAAGTACATTATCTTATTCTTAAAGTTGCAAGACCTATCAAAGCTAATACAATAGTAATTATCCAAAAACGAATAACTATTGTTGACTCAGGCCATCCCTTTTTTTCAAAATGATGATGTAGTGGAGCCATTAAAAAAACCCTTTTTCCTGTCATTTTAAAAATGAATACTTGGATTACTACAGACAAGGTTTCTAAAACAAATAAACCTCCTATTATTGCAAGAAGAATTTCATGTTTGCATATTATTGCTACTGAGCCTAAAGAGCCGCCTAAAGCTAAAGATCCTGTATCACCCATAAAAACTTTAGCAGGTGGTGCGTTAAACCAAAGAAAACCTAAAGCGGCTCCAATTAAAGAACCACAAAATACGGCTAATTCACCGGTTCCAGGAATATATTGGATAAGTAAATAATTAGAAAAAACTATATTACCTGAAACATAAGCTATGAAAGCAAAAGACATAGCAACTATCATTACAGGGACAATTGCTAAACCATCAAGTCCATCTGTTAGGTTTACTGCATTAGCCGATCCAATAATTATAAATATGGAAATTAGAAAATAAAATATTCCAAAATCTATAATTAAATTTTTAAAGAAAGGGAATGTCATAGAGTTGCTTATACTTGGATCTAAATTGATAAGAATTAAATATGTAATGAAAAAAGAAAAAATGATTTGAAATATAATTCTTATTTTTGATGAAATACCCTTACTGGTATTTGATTTGATTTTACTATAGTCATCTGCGAAACCAATAGATCCAAAAATTAAAATAGTTGAAAGTAAAATCCATATAAAAATATTTTGTAAATCAGCCCAAATAATTGTTGAAACAAAAACACTTAAAATAATCAACAGGCCCCCCATTGTAGGAGTACCTTTTTTTGCAATTATATGTGACTCTGGACCATCATCTCGTATCGGCTGGCCAGTTGGCTGAACATTTGATAATTTGTTAATAATATAATTTCCAAATATGAGAGAAAAAAATAATCCAGTAAGAATAGAGGCACCAGCTCTAAATGTTATATAGCTAAA
>CACGJH010000010.1 GCA_902573325.1 uncultured Alphaproteobacteria bacterium
CAATAAAATAATTATAAATATTTAGAGCTTTAGAGATTTCTTTTTCTGTAAAATTATATTTTTTTACCTTCATTTATCTCCTAATTTCAATAATCAATTGTATGAATAATTCTAAACTCTGAATATTATTTAATAAAAAATTGATCAATATGTTTATAATTTATTTACTTAATTAATGATTAAAAAAGGTTAAATTAAGTAAAATATTAAAATCTTATACAAGCTTTCAATTATTGCTTTAGCTTTAAAAGTCATTATATTTCAAATACTATAATTAAATAAAATTACTTGGGTGTGTAGCTCAGCGGTAGAGCACTGCCTCGACACGGCAGGGGTCACAGGTTCAATCCCTGTCACACCCACCATAGAAATTTTAATAAATATTCTTGAAATTTAATAATATGATATATTTATATTATATGTTTAAATGTTTACTAGTAGCCACTCTAATTGCTTCACTGATTTTCTTAATAATAGATGTAATTTGGTTAAGCTTTGCTACAAAGTCTTTTTATAGACCGCTAATTGGTAACTTATTAACTGATAAACCTGTAATGTGGGCTGCCGCTCTTTTTTACATTTTATATGTCTTTGGTATGGCTTTGGTTGTAATTCAACCTTGTATTGATTCTGGCAACTTAATCAAAACATTGTACACTGGCTTCATATTTGGTTTAGTTGCATATGGCACATATAACTTAACAAATATGGCAGTACTTAAAGGATGGTCACCAACTGTTACTTTCGTAGACATGTTCTGGGGTGGTTCATTAACAGCTGTATCAGCTTCATCTGGATTATATTTAGCAAAAAAAATAGTACATTTTTAATTTAGTCGATCCATTCCAAATTTTATCATTTTTATTAGTATAGGGTTTTGATTTATTTTATTTTTATATTTTTTTATAAAAGTATTAATTTTATTATTACACAAATCAGTAACTTGTTTTTCACCAATTAATTTTAGTAAGGTACTTTTTCCTTGCTCAACATCTTTACCTGGTGTTTTTCCAATTTTCTTAAAAGTTCCAATTTCATCGATTAAGTCATCTATAATTTGAAATATTAAACCAAATAACATTCCATAATCTTTTGCAAATTGAATTTCTATTTTACTTTTATCTTTTAATATAAAAGGTGCAGAAAAAGAAAATTCAAATAACTTGCCAGTTTTTCTAGAATACATATCTAAAATTTTATTTTTAGATAACTTTTTATTTTCATATTCTAAATCTAAAGCTTGACCAAGAGCTAATCCTTTATGTCCAATACACAAAGAAAGATAATTTATTAAATTTAATCTAGAAATAACATTTTTATTTTTAAAATTTCCTGAGATTAATTCAAATGCTAAATCATGTAAAGCATCACCAGCTAATATTGCAGTAGCTTCATTAAATTTTTTATGAGTACTTAATTTACCTCTTCTGTAATCATCATCATCCATTGATGGTAAATCATCGTGAATTAAGGAATACGAATGTATACATTCAATACATGAGGCTATGATAAAGGCATCATTTGATGAAATTTTTGCTATTTTTGCAGACTCCATTACTAAAAATGGCCTTATTCTTTTTCCTCCATTCATAGAGCCATAAAAGATTGCATTTGATAAACTTGATTTGTCTAGCTTATTTTTTAAGAGTTTTTTAAATTTAATATCAAACTTTCTTTTATTTGCATTTATTAACGTATTTAAGTTCATAGATAACAATTTATATTTGTTTTAATTTCTAAATTATTTAATACAAATATGCGAATGTATTTATGAGAATCGAAGAAGAAATTAAACTTGACTACTCAGATGTCCTTTTTAGACCAAAGAGAAGTACTTTAAAAAGTAGGAAAGATGTTGATTTGAATAGAAAATATACTTTTAAACACTCAAGATCATCATGGAAAGGAATTCCAATTATAGCCTCTAATATGGATGGTGTTGGTGAAATAGATGTTGCAAAAAAACTAAGTTCTCACAAACTAATGACTGCTCTAACAAAACAGCATGACATTAATCAAATAGGAACTATTTATAAAAGAAATATTTTCTTTGATTCTATTGCTCTTAGTTGCGGGACAAGTAAAGATAGTTACAATAGGTTAAATTCAATTCTAAAAAAATATCCAAAATTTAAATTTATCTGTATTGATGTTGCAAATGGTTATTCAGAAAATTTTAGTAATTTTGTTTCAGAAGTAAGAAAAAAATATCCAAAAAAAACTATTATTGCAGGTAATGTTGTTACTGCAGATATGACTCAAGAATTAGTATTAAGTGGGGCAGATATTGTTAAAGTTGGTATCGGTCCTGGAAGTGTATGTACCACTAGAATACAAACAGGAGTAGGGTATCCACAACTTAGTGCTGTAATGGAATGTGCTGACGCAGCTCATGGATTAGGAGCGCATATTATCGCTGATGGAGGATGTACTTGTCCTGGTGATGTTGCAAAAGGATTTGGTGCTGGTGCAGACTTTGTTATGCTTGGCGGAATGTTAGCAGGTCATAAGGAAGGTGGTGGTGATATAATTGAAAAAAATGGAACTAAATTTATCGAGTTTTATGGATCAAGTTCTGAAGAAGCAAATGAGAAACATTATGGTGGTCTTGCAAACTATCGATCATCTGAAGGTAAAAAAGTTAAAATACAAATGAAGAATTCACTAGATAGTACAATTAGAGATATTCTTGGAGGTGTACGAAGTAGTTGTACATACGTTGGCGCTTCATCATTGAAGCAGCTTAGTAAGTGTACTACATTTGTAAGAGTAAATAATCAGTATAATGACACTTTTGGGAAAGTGTAAATTAGTAACCTATTGCCATACCATCCTTTCGTGGATCTGACCCGCCAATAAGCACCCCATTTTTTCTATCTATTTTTATACATTGTCCACCGCCAATAGCATTTTTATTTGTTTTAATTTTATGACCAATATTCTTTAATTTTTTTACAATTTTATCATCTAATGAATTCTCAACATTTAAGAGACCATTTAGAGCAAATGCTCTAGGTAAATCCAAGCCTTCTTGTACTGTCATGTTATAGTCGATTATATTTTGAATCAAATGAGACTGACCAATAGGTTGATATTGCCCTCCCATAACTCCATAAGAATACAGGGTCTCATCATTTTTATTAGTTATTAACCCAGGGATAATTGTATGAAGTGGTCTTTTATGACTATCAATTGAGTTGGGGTGATCATCTTCTAATCTGAAATTTACACCTCTGTTTTGAAAAAGAATTCCTGTTTTATTACTTGTAATTCCACTTCCAAAGCCATGACATATTGAATTAATAAATGATACTGAGTTCAAATCTTTATCTACAACACTTAAATATATTGTTTCAGGGTGAGAAGTAACAAAGCCCTTTTTTGAAGAACAAATTTTATTTTTATTTATTCTAGAACATAAAGAGCTTATATATTCATTACTTAAATAATCTTTTATATTTATATTATTAAAATTAGGATCACCAAATATTGTTTCCTTAACCTCAAAACATATTTTAGAAATTTCAGCTTGAAGATGATACCTTTCAAAACTTGAAGGATTGTATTTTTTGATATTTAATTTCTCAGTCATTGCCATCATCATCAAGACTACTAATCCAGGACTATTTAGAGGGCATTGATGGATCTTTATATTTCTATAGGAATTTGTAATTGTTTCTGAAAATAACGTTTTTTGATTGTAGAAGTCTTCTTCTGTATGCAGTCCTCCAAGTTTTTTTAGTGTCTTGACCATATCCTTAGTTATTTCACTTTGATAAAATCCTTTAATTTTATTTTTTGAGATGACTCTCAAAGTATTTGCTAAAGGAATATTTTTAAAAACTTCACCATAACTATAACTGAGATTTTTATTTAAAAATAATCTTTTAGAATTAGGATTTTTTTTAAGTTTTGTTTCATTCTCTTTCCATGCAATAGCTTCAACTTCATGAACAGGAAATCCTCTTCTAGCAAAATTTTCTGCACCAGATAAAACTTCTTTAAAATCAATTCTTCCAAATTTTTCATGCATAGAACACCATGCATGAACTGATCCAGGAATAGTAACTGAATGCGGACTTGTTAAACCAATATTTTTAATTTTATTATCTTTATAAAACTGTAAATTTGCTTTTTTTGGAGCAATTCCAGACCCATTTACAGCAATTGGTTTCTTCCCATTCATCGAAATAATTGCAAAGCAATCTCCGCCAATTCCTGTTGCACTAGGACATACTACAGCTTGAACAGCTGAAGCCGCAATAGCAGCATCAACAGCATTTCCACCTTTTTGTAGTACATTAATAGCCACCATGGAACTTAATGGATTTGATGTTGCCACCATACCATTTTGAGCTAAAACATTAGATCTTCCTGGGTAAGATAACTTTCTCATATTAATTTAGACAATATATGTTTGACAAAACAAATCCCAGAATTTAAAGCGCTTTTTATGAAAGTTAAATGTTCATTAAAAACTGCCAAAACTAGAGATAAGGATTGTAAAGTCGTTCGAAGAAAAGGTAGGATTTATGTAATCAATAAGAAAAATCCCAGAATGAAAGCCAGACAGGGATAATTAATTTTCCGCTATATATTTCTCAGCTTCTAAAGCAGCCATACAGCCCATACCAGCAGCAGTTACAGCCTGCCTATAAATTTTATCTTTTACATCCCCTGCTGCAAAGACTCCCTTAATACTTGTTTCGGTACTATCAGGTTTAGTAATTATATAATTCTCCTCGTCCATTTTTAACTTATCAATAAAAAGTGAAGTAGCGGGATCATGTCCTATAGCTATAAAAGCACCATTTACATCTATAGTTGTTTTGGTGCTATCTAATGTGTTCTCTAAAATAATTTTTTTTAATGTATTTGGATTTTCTTCTCCAATGAACTCAGAAACCTTACTATTCCAAATTACTTCAATTTTTTTATTGTTAAATAGTCTTTCTTGTAAAATTTTTTCAGCTCGTAAACTATCTCTTCTGTGGATTAACAAAACCTTAGAAGCAAATTTAGTTAAAAACATTGCTTCCTCTACTGCACTATTACCTCCACCAATCACTGCTACTTGCTGATCTTTGAAGAAAAACCCATCACAAGTTGCACAAGCAGAAATACCAAATCCTTTAAATTTTTTTTCACTTTCCAAATTCAGCCATCTAGCCTGAGCACCTGTTGCAATAATTATCGATTTGGATACAAATTCTTTGCCTGACTCAGTTTTGGAAGTAAATGGATTTTTTTCAAAATCAACTGAAGTTACAATATCATTATGAAAGATAGTTCCTACTTTTACTGCTTGTTCTTTCATTTGTTCCATAAGCCAAGGACCCTGAATTACATTTTCAAATCCTGGATAGTTTTCTACATCGGTAGTGATGGTTAGCTGACCTCCTGGTTCTAAACCTGAAACTAAATGCGGTTTTAAATTTGCTCTTGCTGCATAGATTGCAGCAGTATAGCCTGCTGGTCCAGAGCCAATAATTAAGACATCATTTTCTATTTTTTCAGTCATATTATTAAATTAATAATTTAAGCATTTTTTTCAACTGGCCAATCTGTATTAAAAGTAACATAATTTATTTGAATACATCTTCTTTCTTTTTGAATTTCTTTTAATTCAAGCCCATGCCAAGTATCATCCCCTGAAGAAAAAAAATAACCACTATTATGAACATATTTAATTGTTTTAACTAATTCAAAATTTTTATCATATAGGTCGGTACCCAAATTTGACGCTTCATTATATGGGTTAGCCCAAACCATCATAGTCATTAATTTTTCTGAAATATCTTTGTGTGGTTTTAACCAAAATCCTTTTTTATCTCCGATTACTTCTAATCTGACATATGAATTTGATAAATCTTTATCAATTATTTTCGATATTTTGTTTACCATTTCTTTGCTTTGTAAAGACTGAATTAATTTTGTTAGATATGGAAAATTTTGACAATTATTTTTTGTTATAAAAAGTCTTAATTTACCATCAACTCCCTGTCCTGTATGATCGGCAGCTCTTGTCCCATCGTACATTCTGTCTCCTGACGGAATATTACTATAGGAAATTTCATCTAATGCGCCTTCTTCTAAACAATTACTAAATACCCAGTGATTAAAGGGAAAATCTGAATGAGTTAAGTTCTCAAGATTCATTTTTCCTTTCTATAATTCTTTTTTTTATAATTCCAGCAATTCTTTTGCTTTCTTCTAGTTTCGTATATGTCCAATTTTCTAATTTATCTAAAGTATTAAAATCTCTTGTTATATTCATTTTTTTAAATTCTTCATGGAATCTTATAAATCTTTTACTTTTTCTCTTCATTGGTAATTGATAAACATAAATTGGCTTACCAGATATGCTTGCTTCAGAAATCATAGAGGTTGAGTCTGAAGTAATAATAAAATAACTGGAATTAAAAATAGCAAATTCGTATGGATTCTTTCCTTCTCCAAGCCACAATGTAGACATACTGCTCAATTCTTTTTTCAAAATATGCTTAATTTCATTATTTGTTCTTCTCGAGGTAAGAATTAAAATTTCATTATTGTGAGACTTTAATTTTTTTATTCTTTTACAAAGATCTATAGTATTTTCTTTTGAGAAATTATAATGATTATTTTCACCTCCAATAATACATGCGATCAAATTTTTTGTATTAATTTCATAATGATCTTTCAAATTATTAAATTGTTTAAAATGATGTATTGCACCCGAAGTATTAATTATATTGTCACCATATAAACCATCATGATTTGGAGCTATAACATAAGAAAAGTTTTTTGAAGAAATTTTTGGGTTTTGAATATGAATATTAATAATATTTGGATATTTTTTTTTAAGATAGATTGATAGGTAAACACTTTTTCTTCCACAACTGATAACTAAATCAGGTATCTCACCTATTGGTAACTTATTTTTAAATATCCAATTAAAAATAGGAAGTATCCCAGGCTGTAATTTATTCCAAGGAAAAATTATTTCAGTTTTAATCTCCTTTATATTTCCACTCAATTCATTTGCCAGACCTTTAGTTTGACTTATCATCCCTTGTGAACCATCAGTTAATGACCAAATTTTAGGATTATCTATATTCAAATGTATTTTACTGATAATATTGTATAACTTTTTAAACCTTTTGGACTGTTGATTTCAACATTCTCTTCTTCTGTTTTACCAATCAAGCCTCTTGCTAAAGGACTAGTAATTGAAAGTTTTTTATTTTCAATATCTGATTCATATTCCCCAACAATTTGATATTGTTGTTTTTCTCCACTTTCATCATCTTCTATTTCAACTGTTGCACCAAACTTTATATCGTCACCTTCAACAGATTTAACATCTATTACCTCTGCTTTACTAATAGCACTCTCTAAATCTATAATTCTTCCTTCAATTAAACTTTGCTGTTCTTTAGCATATTGATATTCTGCATTTTCGGATAAATCACCGTGGCTTCTAGCTTCGGCAATTGCTTCAATTATTTTTGGTCTATCCTCAGAGGTTAATTTTTTTAATTCATCTTGTAATTTTGTATAACCCTCAACAGTCATAGGAATTTTATTCATAAACATATGATGATTTATTTATTTTTTATAGTCAATAAAATTAATTTATAGTTTGAAGACTTTTTATTGTAAATTCTTGAGTTTTCATATGTTCAATCGCATCTACAGCAACTTTTGCTCCAGCTATTGTCGTATAATATGGAATATTATACATTAATGATGTCCTTCTAATACTATAGCTATCTCTAATAGATGATTGAGTTTTTGTTGTATTAATTACAAGCTGAATTTCATTATTAATCAATGAGTCAACTACATGAGGATTACCTTCTTTTACTTTATTTACTATTTTTGTCTTGATGTTATTAGTGTTTAAATATTCAGCAGTCCCTTTTGTTGCAAGTAGATTAAAATCTAATTCTTTTAACTTTTGTGCTATCTCAATAATAAACTTTTTATTATCATTATCTATTGAGATAAATACTGTCCCTTTAGAAGGAAGAATATTACCACAGGCTATTTGACTCTTTATATAGGAAGATAAAAAGGTTTCATCTATTCCCATAACTTCTCCCGTAGATTTCATCTCAGGACCTAATATTAAATCAACTCCATCAAATTTATTGAAAGGAAAGACGGATTCTTTAACATTAAAATTTTTTAATTCATTAATTTTATATTCATTCAAAATAGTATTAAGATTTTCACCAACCATTACTTTTGCGGCAATTTTTGCGATTGGAATACCTTTTGATTTGGCCACAAATGGTACAGTCCTGCTGGCTCTAGGGTTTACTTCTAAAACATATATTTTTTTATTTTTAATTGCTAATTGAGTATTCATTAATCCAACAACATTAATTTCATTGGCAATTTTTGATACCCATTCAATAATTTTATTCTGAGTTTCTGTATTAACTGAATAGGGAGGTAAGGAGCAGGCACTATCTCCTGAGTGAATTCCTGCTTCTTCGATGTGTTCCATAATCCCAGCAACATATATTTCACCATTTTTATCTCTAATTATATCTACATCTATTTCTTTGGCATTCTCAAGGTATTCATCGATTAAAATTACGCTATTTGAAGAAACTTCGAGAGCTTCATTAGAAAATGATTTTAAACTTTCTTTATCATATGCGATTTGCATAGCTCTTCCTCCAAGTACATATGAGGGTCTGACTAAAACAGGATATCCAATTTCATCAGCTTTTTCTAAAGTTTGAGCTACCGTATTTGCAAAAGCATTTTTTGGTTGAGCAATTTTTAGTTTAATTAATATTTCACTAAATCTATCTCTATCCTCAGCTAAATCTATTGCCTCAGTTGAAGTACCTATAACTTTTATTCCAGCCTCTTCTATTTCTTTTGCAATTTTTAAAGGAGTCTGACCTCCAAATTGAACTAATACACCAAGAACATTTCCATTACTTTTTTCTTTATTGTAAATTTCAATAACACTTTCAGCTGAAAGTGGTTCAAAATAAAGTCTATCAGCAGTATCATAGTCAGTTGAAACTGTTTCTGGGTTACAATTTATCATTATTGTTTCAATGCCCTTTTCTTTTAAAGCATAGACAGCATGCACACAGCAATAATCAAATTCGATTCCTTGACCTATTCTATTAGGACCACCTCCAAGAATTATTACTTTGTCTTTTGATGTAGGATTTGCCTCACAGAATTTAGTATTTTCAAAATCCCAATCATAAGTGGAATAAAGATATGGAGTTTTAGAACTAAATTCACCTGCACAGGTATCTACAAGTCTGAAGACAGGATTAATATCGTTATTATTTCGAAATTTTCTTAATTCCTTTTCTTCAAGATTTAATATTAAGGAGATTTTACTATCCGAGAAGCCTATTTTTTTTGCGTATAATATAATATCTTTTTTTAGACCTTTTTCTTTTAAGATTTTTTCAAAATCAATTATTGTTTTAATTTGGTATAAAAACCATTTATCATATTTTGTAATTTTATTTATTTCATCAACTGTTAATCCAATCCTAAGCGCTTCTCCAACAACTAACAAGCGTTGAGAGGTTTGTGTTTTAAGTTCATTCAAAATTGCATTTTTATTATTTGAGCTAAGTTTTGGTTTATCAAAGCCAGTTAGACCGTACTCAAGAGAATTAAACCCCTTTTGAATTGATTCATTAAAAGATCTACCTATACTCATTGCTTCTCCAACCGATTTCATGGATGTAGTTAAGTCAGAATTAGCACCAACAAATTTTTCAAAAGTAAATCTTGGGATTTTAGTTACAACATAATCAATAGTTGGTTCAAAACTTGCGGGTGTTGTTGTAGTAATATCATTTTCAAGTTCATCCAAAGTGTATCCTACAGCTAATTTTGCAGCAATTTTTGCTATTGGAAAACCTGTAGCTTTTGATGCTAATGCAGAAGATCTACTAACTCTTGGATTCATTTCAATTACATTAATTTCTCCATCGTCAGGATTTATTGCAAATTGAACATTTGACCCGCCAGTGTCTACACCGATTTTTCTTAGAACCTTAATGCTAGCATTTCTTAAAATTTGATATTCTTTATCAGTTAATGTTAAGGATGGAGCTACTGTAATGCTATCTCCAGTATGAACACCCATTGGATCAACATTTTCAATTGAGCAAACAATAATACAATTATCTTTATTATCTCTAACAACTTCCATTTCAAATTCTTTCCAACCTGAAACAGACTTTTCAATAAGTATCTGATTTGTTGGGCTAGCATTTAAACCCCTATTACATAAATCAATAAAACCCTCATCATCATAGGCAACACCACCTCCGGTACCTCCAAGTGTAAAACTTGGTCTAATGACAAGAGGTAAATTTAATTCATTTTTTACTCTTTTTGACTCTTCAATTGTTTTAACGACGTAACTTTTAGGACAGCTTAGACCAATTTCTTTCATTGCATCTTTAAATTTTTGCCTATCCTCAGCTAATTCTATTGCTGTCGGATTTGCTCCAATCATTTTTACTCCGTGTTTTTCAAGTATACGATTATTAAAAAGCTCCATTGAAACGTTTAAAGCAGTTTGCCCTCCCATAGTTGGTAGAAGAGCATCTGGTTTTTCGATTTCAATTATTTTTTCTACAAATTCTTTAGTTATAGGCTCAATATAAGTCTGATCAGCTAATTCTGGATCAGTCATTATTGTTGCAGGATTTGAATTAATTAATACTATTTTGTAACCTTCATCTTTGAGAGACTTACATGCCTGAGCACCCGAGTAATCAAATTCACAAGCTTGACCAATAACTATAGGACCTGCACCTACTATTAATATTTTATTTATGTCAGTTCTTTTTGGCATTTTTCTCTATAAGTTTATAAAATTCTTCAAACAAATAATGACTATCATGTGGACCAGGAGATGCCTCTGGATGATATTGAACACTGAATACTGGTAAATGCTTATGTCTTAAACCTTCATTAGTCCCGTCAAATAGTGAAACATGAGTTTCAATTATATCTTTGCCAAAACTCTCTCTATCAACTTCAAAACCATGATTTTGTGAAGTAATTTCAACAATTCCCGTTGTAAGATTTTTGACGGGATGGTTCGAGCCTCTGTGACCTTGAAACATTTTTTTAGTCTTTGCATTTAATGCCAATCCTAAAATTTGATGTCCTAAACATATTCCAAATATTGGAATATTATCATCAATTAATTTTTTAATTACATCAACTATTTTACTGCCTGTAGCATAAGGATCACCAGGACCGTTTGATAAAAAAATTCCCGAAGGATTGGTTTCTATTATTTCTTCGTAGCTAGAAAATAAATTTAATACAGTTGGGTTAAGATTAAATTCATTTAGATTTCTTAAAATGTTATTTTTGATACCAAAGTCTAAACAAGTGACATTATATTTAGATTGGCTTTTATCTGATTTATCACTTTTCCATATTCCTTCTTTCCAATTATAGTTTTTCTCTGTCGATACTATTCCAGCCAAATCTAAATTTTGAAGACCTTTCCACTCATTTATTTGAGTTTTAAGTCTTTCAATTTTATTTTCATCTTCTCCGAAGTGAATAATTGCAGCTTTCATAGACCCCTCAACAGATAATTTCTTAGTTAAGTATCTAGTGTCAATTCCAAAAATACATGGAATTTTGTTATTTAAAAAATATGAATTTAAGTCACTTTCCGCTCTCCAATTTGAATACTCTGATAATGGCTGATTTATTACACAACCATCAGCGTAGATTTTTTTTGATTCTTGATCTTCTTGATTTGTACCTACAATTCCAACATGTGGAAAAGTAAATGTAATGATTTGTTTTGTATATGAGGGATCAGATAATGCTTCTTGATAGCCTGTTTGAGAAGTATTAAAACAAAGCTCACCTACGGCAGCTTTTTTCTCTCCTAATCCATAACCCCATAAGATTTCACCATTTTCTAATACAAGAGCTGCAGTTTTATTGTGTATATGTGGTTCTTTTTTTAAAACTTCCATTATATTTATTTGAAGCAAAATGATAGTTAGTAGGCATTTATAACAATGTAGTCAAGGATTAGTTGAAATTAAAAAGAAGAATTATATTATTAAATTAAATTTATTAGAAAGTGAAAAAGTATGAGCTTAAAGGATAAAATTGAAAGTGATTATAACAATTCTATCAAAGAAAAAGATAGTAATTCCATCAATACTTTAAGATTAATAAAGAGCGCTATTAAAGATAAGGAAATTTCTCTTAGAGCTAAGCAAGACTCTTTGACCGATTCTGATATTTTAAGTTTACTTCAAAGTTTAGTAAAACAAAGAAAAGACTCAATAGAAGCTTTTGAAAAAGCGAATCGGAATGATCTTATTGAAAATGAACTAAATGAAATAAAAGTGATAGAAAAATTCTTACCAAAACAAATGAATGAAGATGAAACAAATTTGATTATAAAGGATATAATTGCTGAGAATAATTTTACTTCACTCAAAGATATGGGTGCACTTATGAAAATAATTAAGGAAAAATATACTGGAAAAATAGATATGGGATTAGTTGGTAAAATAGCTAAATCTTCACTAGGTAACTAATGTCATTTTCAAAAAATGATCTTGAATTAATAAAGTCAAAAATTATTCTTTCACAAGAAATTGAAAAAAAAACAAAAGTTATAAAAAAAGGAAAAGATAGTTGGTGCTGTTGTCCTTTTCATGACGAAAAAACCCCATCTTGCAAAATAAATGACGATTTAGGCTCCTATTATTGTTTTGGATGTGGCGCTAAGGGTGATATCTTTACAATATACACAGAACTTTATAATTTTTCATTCCCGGAGGCTGTAAAAGAATTAGCTCAAAGAGTTGGCATTAGAATAGCCGACAACTTTGATGCGAATATAAATAAAAAAAATGATAAAATTTTTAAGATTTTAGAGGTTTCATCTAAATGGTTTCAAGACAATCTTCATAAAAGTAAAATTTGTAAAGAATATTTAAATAAAAGAAATTTATCAGAAGATACAGTCAAATATTTTCAATTAGGATTTTCATATAATTCGAATCAAAACCTTTATGAATTTTTGAAAGAGCTAAATTTTAATGATAAAGAAATACTAGAAAGTAATGTCGTAAAATTAGATAAAAATAATAAGTTTCGGGATTTTTTTTACAATAGGTTGATCTTTCCAATTGCAAATGAATATGGAAAGATTGTTGGATTTGGGGGTAGGGTTTTAGATAATTCAAATCCTAAATATATTAATTCACCAGAAAGTGAATTTTTTAAAAAAAGAAATATTTTGTATAATCTTTTTAACGCTAAACAAACTATAAGATCAAAAAAAAATATGTTGATTTGTGAAGGTTATATGGACGTAATAAGCTTGTATGACAAAAATATAAAAACAGCTGTGGCTCCACTAGGAACTTCTTTAACTGAAAATCATCTATTATTATCATGGAAATATGTAAATAAACCAACCTTGATGTTTGATGGAGATACATCAGGTCTAAAAGCTTCTTTTAAAAGTGCCATAATGTCATTACCTTATCTCTCTCCTTCAAAATTATTACAATTTGTTATTTTGCCAAATGAATATGACCCTGATACTTATATAAATGAATTTTCTTTAAATAAATTTGCAACATATTTAAAAAATCCACTTTCAATTGTAGATTTTATTTTTCAGGAATCATCAAAATCAATTGATTTACAAAAATCTGATAATAAAGTTATTTTTGATAACTATATTGATGAATTAGTAAGCAATATCAAGGATAGTAAAATAAAATATTTTTATAAAAATGAGTTTAAATCTCTATTTTTTCAAAAACTAAAATCATATTCTAGTAAAAAAAAATCTATTAAAATTATTCCAAAAACAATTTCATTAAAAGAGAAACAAATTTACTCTTTTCTTTTAGCTTACTTAAATCATGTGAAATTAAGACAAAAAATCTATTCGTTGTTGATAGCTTCTGAATTATTAAATGATAATGAGACTGAATTCTTAAATTTTTTTCATAAATCAGAGTTTTTTGAGGTTGATATCAATAATATTGATATTAATAAATTGCATAAGAAAGCATTAGCAATTTACGAAAATACTAGAGATAACAGTATTTTTCAGCTATTCCCTTATGTCAACTCAGCTTATGATCCTGAAGAAGTTATTAGAGAAATAAAAGAATCCATAAATAATTTAAAGACAAGACTTTTAAATTTGAAAAAAATAAATAAAAGCCTAAATGATATTGAATTCAATTCATCATCAATGACATGGGATGAATTAAAAAATATCACTTTTAATCTTCAAAATAACGAAGAATTATTAGAATAAAGTTATGGTAAAAAAAAAGAAAAAAACTGTTAAGAAAAAAACAATTCTTTCAAAAAAGAAAAACTCTATTAAAAAAAAATTAGTTAAGAAAAAATCAGTTACTAAAACATCAAAAGTTTCAAAATCAAAAAGTGTAATTAAAACAAAAGCAAAAAAAGTTGCTAAGAAGACTCTAATTAAAGCTCCAAAACTAGATAAGCCAAAAAAAATTCCGAAATCAATTTCAGGATTTGAAGAAAAAATAAAAGAAATTTTTGCAAAGTTAATTAATAAACATAAGGTTGATGGAATATACACTCAAAAAATAATTGAAAAAGCTATTCCAAAAAAATTTAGAATTGATGAAAATATTAAAAAATTTAAAGATCTTATTATCTCTAATGATATTAAAATTTACACTGAAGAAGAAGCAAAAGAACTAATTTCTTTAGCAAAAGAACAAACTTCTAAATCTGAAGAAGGAGTTGAAGATCAAGAAAAAAAACAAACTGGAAAAACTGATGATCCAGTAAGATTATATCTAAGAGATATGGGGGCAGTTGAACTACTAAGCAGAGAAGGAGAGATAGCAATTGCAAAAAGAATAGAAGCTGGAAGAGAAAAAATGATTGGCGCTATTTGTGAAAGTCCAATGACAATAAGATCAATAATTAATTGGAAGGATGCAATTAAAGATGGAACTATGCTTCTAAGAGATATTGTAGATTTAGAAGCTACTTACGATATGTCAGATATATCAGACTCTAAACTTGAAGATACATTCAAACTAATTGAAAGTGGCGGAGATAACAAAGATGATGATAATAAAGAGAAAGAAAATAAAAATAATTCTGAAGAGAATAATGGAGAAGAGCAGCAACAAGAAGATGAAGACGATGATAGTTTAAATGTTTCGCTTGCAGCTATGGAGGAAAAACTTAAACCAAAAGTATTAAATGATTTTAATGATATTACCAAGTTATTCAAAAAACTTCAAAAACATAGTCAAGAATTGATAAATGCTGATAAAAAAAATGAAAAAAGTTTTATTTCATTGGAAAAAAAATATTTAAAAATACAAAAAGAAATGGTTGCAGCAATGAAAGCAGTACATTTTAATTCAACAACAATAGAAGCTCTTATGGAGGCACTATATGAACTAAATAAAAAACTTCTATTACGTGAAGGCAAGATGTTACGTATGGCTACTAGTGCTGGGGTAAAAAGAGAAGATTTTATTACTCAGTATTTAAATTTCAATTTTGAAAAAAATTGGATCCAAAGTTTATTGGCAACAAAAGAGAAAAATTGGGAAAAATTCATTAATAGAAATCATATAGAGATTAATAAAAATATTGAAGAAATAAAAGAAATACAATCTGCTTCAGAACTACCTTTGTCTGAATTTAGAAGAATAGTTAGTACTGTTCAACAAGGAGAAAGATCTGCGAATAGGGCAAAAAAAGAAATGATAGAATCTAACCTAAGACTAGTTATTTCTATAGCTAAAAAATATACTAATAGAGGTCTTCAATTTCTTGACCTTATACAAGAAGGTAACATTGGCTTGATGAAAGCAGTTGATAAATTTGAATATCGTAGAGGATACAAATTTTCCACTTATGCAACCTGGTGGATTAGACAAGCTATAACCAGATCTATTGCTGATCAAGCAAGAACAATAAGAATCCCTGTTCATATGATCGAAACTATAAATAAGATAGTTAGAACAACTAGGCAAATTATGTCTGAGATTGGAAGAGAGCCTACTCCAAATGAACTAGCTGATAGATTACATATGCCTTTAGATAAAGTTAAAAAAGTTCTTAAGATAGCTAAAGAACCTATTAGTTTAGAAACTCCTGTAGGTGATGAAGAAGACAGCTCTCTTGGAGATTTTATTGAAGATAAAAATGCTCTTATACCCATAGATGCGGCTGTAAAAAGTTCTTTACGTGATACCACAACAAGAATACTTTCTTCTTTAACCCCAAGAGAAGAGAGGGTTTTGAGAATGAGATTTGGAATTGGTATGAATAGTGACCATACCTTGGAAGAAGTTGGTCAGCAATTTAGTGTGACAAGAGAAAGAATAAGACAAATTGAGGCCAAAGCCCTAAGAAAATTAAAACATCCTACCAGAGCAAGAAAGTTAAAAACATTTCTTGACGAATAATGAAGCTAACGCTTCTTGGTACAGGATGTCCATCTATTGATAACAAAAGATGCGGTTCATCCAATCTTGTATCTTCAAAACAAACAAAAATATTAGTAGATTGTGGTTCAGGAGTAACACAAAGATTACACCAAAGTGGAAATTCTTCTGCTGAGATTGATGCTTTGTTACTTACCCATCTTCATACAGATCATGTTATAGATTTATATCAACTAATTATTTCCTCTTGGCATTCAGATAGAGATACAATTTGGAATATATATGGACCAAAAGGTACAAAAAAATTTATAGATAAAATTTTTTCAGCTTGGAGAGAGGAGCGTGAATTGAGAATTAATTATGAAAAAAGAAAATCTATAAAAGCTCTCAAATATAAAGTTTATGAGTTTAATAAAGAAGGTAATATAAAAATTAATGATATAAAAATTAAATATTTTGAAGTAGATCACAAACCAGTTCCTTTTGCTTATGGCTTTTCTTTTTTTAATAATAAAAAAAAATTAACAATTAGTGGTGACACAAGACCATGTGAAAGCTTAATGGTTAATGCTCAAAAAGCAGATGTTCTTTTACATGAAGTTTTTATTGAATACGAAATGAATAAGACTTCAAAACTTAGAACTAAAAAAACTTTACACAATGTAAAGGAATACCATACGCCGAGCAATCTAGTTGGGAAGGTAGCAAAATTATCAAATTGTAAAAAACTTGTATTAACTCATTTTGTTCCAACGAAGTTTAATATTTCAAAACTTAAAAAAATAGTTCGAAAAGACTTTGGAAAAGACCCAATAATTGGAGAAGATTTACTAACTATAAATATTTAACCAACTTTATTTAAAAATTTTTCAAATTCCTCATCTTTAATCTGAACAATATTTGAAGGTGTTGGAAATTTTTTAGTTTTTATATCATCTATGAAGTTTTTTAGCCCTTCAACAGTATCATCTAAAAGTTTTTCATAAGACTTATTTGTATCCTTAAATACTTTTGCATGCCGAGGTACTCGATCAGTATTAGTTCCAATTACATCTTGTATAAATAAAAACTCAACATCACAATTTGGACCACTACCCATTGATAATGTTAAAAGATTTACTTTTTTTGTAATTAATTCTGCTACTCGATCAGGCACGCATTCTACCTCAAGACCAATAGCTCCCGCATTGTCATATGCAATAGCATCTTGATAAACTCTAAATGCTGAGTCAGCATCTTTACCGACAGCTTTAAAACCTCCGGTCCAAGTACTCTTATAGGGAATTAAACCAATATGACTTACAGAAGGTAAACCTTCTTTACGAAGAGCTTCAATATATTTTGGACTATTTCCACAATAAACAGCATCTGCTCCATTGTCTCTTGCTATTAAAGCTGCATCAATTGCCTTATCAATAGATGAAAGTTGACCAAGGCCAAATATCATGAAGGTATTTGGAGCAGCTTCTCTAATGTCTTTTATATGAGCATCTCTGAACCATTTATTTGTTGGTACACCGGTTCTTAATGTTTCTTTTTTAAAAGATACAATTTGGATATCTATGCCAGCTTTTTCTGCTGCATAAGCTTCTAAAGCATTCGTCACATATAGTTCAGTTAATTTAACTTTTCCTTTTTTATCAAATAAATCTTTTACAGTTAGCTTAGCCATTAATTATATTGAGGTAAATAATTACCATGCGCCTCAATCATCTTATCGGTCATGCTATAAATTTCATCAATTGTCAGATTAGCTCCTGTTAAAGGATCAAGCATTGCAGCATGGTATATGTGCTCTCTTTTTTTTGTTAGAGCAGCTTCTGCAGTTAGTATTTGTACATTAATATTAGTGCGCATTAAAGCCGCTAATTGCTCTGGTAATTTACCAAACTTTTGAGGTTTATAACCTTTTGAATTAATTATTACAGGTACCTCTACACAGCAATTTTCTGGTAAATTATCAATTAAATTGTCATTCATAACATTAGCATTGATAGTAACTTCTTTATTATTTGCAATTCCATCCATTATAAATGAAGCATACTCATTACTTCTTTTAAGAGGCATATCATAAATTGGAGTCATATCTTTTTCCAAATCTTTCCAAAGTTTAATGTTACTTTTACATCTATCGATATACTCTTCTATTGGTATCTTGTATTTTTTTATGACGTCATCTCTATTTTGTTTTATGAACCACGGAACATATTCAGCAAAGTGCTCACTAGACTCTGTTACAAAATAACCAAATCGTCTAAGAATTTCATATCGTACTTTTTCATGAAGCACCTTATTAGATTCATGATCAGTTTTTTTACTTCTTGAAGATATTTCTTCATCATTTACAATTTTTTCAGCTAGTTTTTTTAATCTAGGATATAAGTCTTCGTTTTGATTACCGTTAATTTTCTTTTCAAATTTTTTATAGAAAGCCATATGGTTTATGCCACCACATAGGTAATCAATATCATTTATATTTTCATCCAAGTCTTTCGCTAGCATTTCAGCAGTTCCCTGAACAGAGTGACATAGACCCATAGCTTTGATTTCTGGAAAAGCAGTATTTATTGCAATCATGTTTGAGCACATTGGATTTACGTATTGCAACCAAGTAGCATTAGGACAAATATCCATAATATCTTTTGCAATGTCTAGTAAAACAGGAATAGTTCGTAGACCTCTCATTATTCCACCTATGCCGAGAGTATCTGCTATCGTTTGTCTTAACCCAAACTCATTAGGAATTTTAAAATCAATAACTGTGGATGGCTCATATCCCCCTACTTGAATTGTTGTTTGAACAAAGTCTGCACCAATTAAAGACTCTCTTCTGTCTGTATGAGAAGTAACTTTAGGTGAAATATTTAATTTTTTTGAAATTACATCTATTAAATCATGTGATGCTTTTAATCTTACAGGATCAATGTCTTGTAATGCAATTTCCATATTTTTAAATTGCTCTATAGCTAGAAGATCAGTTACTATTCTTCTTGTAAAAACAGCACTACCAGCTCCAATAATTGTAAGTTTAATCATTTTGATACTCCATGATTGAATTATGAGGTGCCACTTTTAAAGGAGTGTACCTTGCGTGTCCAATTTCTTTATAGGGATTATTTGTTTTAGTATTAAAGCATACTATTAAAGTTCTTCTTGAGTAATTTGAATTATTTGCCTCTGATGAATGTAAAAGATTTGCATGAAAAAAAAGAGCATCGCCTGGATCAGCTTCAATATAAATACATTCATGTCTTTTTTCTAATTCACGTATTCTATCTAAATCTGCAGTTTGTTCAGGAGTATCAGATACACCATGACCTATTCTTCCAACTTTTTGAGATCCTTTTAAAACTTTGAGACAACCATTTTCTTTATTAGCTCTATCTAACATTATAAAACAAGATCCCATATCTGGATATAGACATGCATTATGATACCAATAACCATAATCTTGATGCCAATCAAAACCACCATCACCTGGTTTTTTCCAAATTACTTTTGAATGATAGTGGTAAACTTCATCTTCAAGAAATTCTTCCATTGGTTTTACAATTCTTTCATTAGTAGAAAATTTCCCAAATAAATCATTTGAGGGTTCATTCCATAATGTAATATTTAATTTACCTGTAGAACTAAACGTTTCTCTAGCTTGATTTTCTTTCTCAGAATTTCTTTCAATAAATTCAGTTAATTTAGATATCTCATCTTCTGAAAAGAGTTTTCTTTTAAGAATGTATCCATTATCTCTGAAATCTGTGAAATCTGACATATTAATTTCATGTTAAAAATAAATAATAATATTGTCAAATAATTTAAGGTGTTTAAGAATAATCTTATGAAAGTATCATTTCTTGGCGCAGGTAGTGTAGGCTTCACTCAAACCCTTGTTAGGGATATTTTAAAAGTTAAAAAACTTCAAAATATAGAAATTTCTCTTCATGATATCTCTAGAAGTAATTTGTTAATGGTAGCAGAGTTAATTCAAAAAGATATTAAAGCTAATAATCTTCCAACGAAACTTAGTATTGATCCAATTAGAAAAGAATCAATAAGAAATGCAAAATATATTATTAGCTGTGTAAGAGTTGGAGGTTTAGAAGCATTTGAAACTGATATATCAATCCCATTAAAATATGGTATCGATCAATGTGTAGGAGATACTATTTGTGCTGGTGGCATAATGTACGGTCAACGCAACATCCCAGTCATTTTAGACTTTTGTAAAGATATAAAAAAATATGCAAAAAAAAATGCAATTTTTTTAAATTATGCAAATCCTATGGCTATGAATACTTGGGTAGCTAATGAGATTGGTAAAGTTAATACAGTTGGTTTATGTCATGGTGTTCAGGGTGGTGCAAAATTAATTGAAGACTCATTAAATATTCCATCTGGAAAAATGAAATATTCTTGCAGCGGCATAAATCATATGACTTGGTATTTAGATTTGAATTATAAAGGTAAAAAAATAACAAAAGAACAACTTTCTAAATCGTTAAAGAAACATAAAAAATTTTCAAGAGATGAAAAAGTAAGAATAGATGTTCTAGATAAATTCGGATATTTTTCTACGGAAAGTAATGGCCATTTAAGTGAGTATTTACCATGGTATAGGCGTACCCAAAAAGATGTTAAGAAATGGAGCAGTCTTTCAAATTGGATACATGGCGAGACCGGTGGCTACTTAAGAGTATGTAATGAAAAGAGAAATTGGTTTGTTGAGGATTACCCAAAATATTTAAAAAACTCTGGAATTAAACTTAAAGATTATAAAAGATCAACTGAACATGGAAGTTATATAATTGAAGCAATTGAAACTGGAAAAAAATATAGAGGTCACTTTAATGTTATTAATAAAAAAACAATTTCTAATTTAGATGATGATTGCGTAATTGAGAGTACAGGATACGTAGATTCAAAAGGTATAAAAATGATTGAAGGAGTAAATTTACCGCTGCAATGTGCTTCTCTATGCAGTACCTCAATAGATGTTCAAAGAATGGCTGTAAGGGCCGCTGTAAAGGGAGATATTGAATTATTAAAACTTGCAGTGCTACAAGACCCTCTTGTCAGCTCTGTATGTTCATCAGAGGAAGTTTGGCAAATGGTAGACGAGATGCTTGTTGCACAAGCTCAATGGCTTCCACAATATAAATCTAAAATTAACAGCGTTAAAAAGAATCTAAGAAAAATCAAAAATTATAAATATAATAAATCAATTAAAGGATTGACCAAAAAAACAAGACACAATCAACAGAAAAGGTCAGTTTTAGTCGAAAAAGAGGCATTTAATTTATAAATTACTCAATCTACTCCTAAATAGTACTTCTCAATAATCTAATTTTATTATAGGTTTTTTTAAATTTAGTGGAGGACAGATGAAAAAAAATAAATTTAGATCCACATTACTTGCTAGCGTAGCATCAGCTACTTTTGCATTAACTAGTACAAATGCATCTGCTAGACCGGAAGGTGCAATAGCACTTCCATCAGCACCTGCAATTGAAAATATGCAAGAAGTTCAGTTCATTGGAAGAGATGAATTGATGAGCTATCAAGATATTGGAGACTTTGAATTTTTATATGAGCCAGAATACATTAGTGCTCTAGTTCAAGAAGGAAAACTACCACCAATTTGGGAACGTTTACCAAAAAGACCTTTAGTTTTTAATGGAGATGCAATGCCGGATGGTATTGGTCGTTACGGAGGAACTTTTAGACATACAATTGGTGGAAGACCTGAAGGATGGAACTGGACTGCTTCACAACATCAAGGATGGGGTGGAATTAATTATACAGTTCAAGAATGTCTAACAAGAAATGGTCCAATGGTAAGATTAAAAGCTGAAGATTCTTATCCTTTACCAAACTTAGCTACTGATTGGGAATGGGATGGAAACAAACTTACTATGAACCTTATTGATGGAGCAAAGTGGTCAGATGGCGATCCATTTGATGCAGAAGATGTTCGTTTTTGGTGGGAAGATAACGTTCTAGATGAGAATGTTCCAACAAGAATGAATGCAACCACAATGGGAGAAGGGACTTCTTTAGAAGTACTTAGCCCAACTCAGATTAGATGGACATTTCCACAAGAGGAACCTAAATTAGTTCTTCACTCCATGGCATATATAAATGGATGCCCTGGACCATCACATTTACTTAAAGAACATCACCCTAAATATGGTGGTACGTCGTATGATGATTATGTTCAAGCGTTCCCTGCCGGACGTTTACCGTGGGTTAGCATGGGTGCATGGACTGCTGTTGAATATAAGCAAGACGAGGTAGTAATACTTCGTAGAAATCCATACTATTGGAAAGTTGATAGTAAAGGACAACAACTTCCGTATATGAACGAGATGGTGTTCCAGTTAAAAACTTGGGGCCAAAGAACGGTTGATACCTTAGCTGGTAACGCTGACTTCTCGAATATGGAGAACGTACCTTTATACTTAGAAGCTGTTAAAGAGTCTAAGAGTGATGATGCACAAGCTCAACTATCTTTTAGTGGAAGAACCATGGGATATCAACTCGCCATGAACCAAGCAATTGGGTTAGGTGTATTGGATGATCAAATGGCAGCTATTCGAGATCTAAATAGAAATTTAGAATTCAGAAAAGCTGTTAAGCATGCAATTGATGGTAAAGCATTTGCAAAAGCAATGTCCAAAGGACCATTTGTGACAGTTTATGCAGGCGGTCTTGCTAGAGATAGTGCTTTCTTTGATGCAGATGCTACTTCATTTTTTCCTTATAATCCAGCAGGTGCAAATTCTATACTTGATGGATTAGGTCTTATAGATACTGATGGTAACGGAATTCGAAACCTTCCAAATGGAGGTGGAGATCTAGTTATTAATTTAGTTCAAAATAAAGGCAGTGATAATGAAATGTTGATTGGCGATGGAATGGCAACTATGATGGCTGAAGTTGGTATTAAAATTAATATTAAACCAATGGAAGATACTGAGCCAACAAGACAAGCAGGTGAATGGGATTGGTTACTTGTAAGATCTCAACAAGAAATGGCCTTCCCTAATTCGGGTTATTGGTCAGATATGGGTCCTGTAACTACGTCTTCATTTGATCCTCACTTAGGAACTGATGAACACCCTCAACAACTTCAACCATTTGAGAAAGAAATCGTAAGTATTCTTGAAGAGTGGAGAGATGGTGTTGAAGGAGCAGAGGCTCAAGCATTAATGTCTCGCTATCAGAAACTATTTACAGAAAATGTTTATATGCCTGGTATAGTTCAATATCCAACAGCACTTTTGATAAACAAAAGAATTCAAAACTTAGCTGATGGAATGCCTGTTTTGGCTTATCAATGGGCTGAAGATACAGTTATCCGTGAACAATTCTGGGTTTATCAATATGATCAATTAGATGAACTTTTCCCTGGAAGAGTTCCTGGTATTGATTAATAAATTTTTTAGTAAGGGGCTTTAATAGCCCCTTACTTTTTAAAAAAAATGCTTTCATTTATATTCAGAAGAATTCTTTATTCAATTCCATTACTGTTCGTAATCAGTATTATAATTTTTTTTATTATTGAATTGCCGCCTGGTGATTATGCAACATGGTATGTTAGCCAAACTAAAGCTTTAGCAAATATCACACAAGAACAAGCTTTAGAACTAACAATAATGTTGAGAGAAAAATACGGACTTAATGAACCATTAGTAATAAGATATTTCAATTGGATTAAAAATATTGTTTTAAATTTCGATTTTGGTTTTTCCATGCATTACAACAAACCTGTCAGTGAAATGTTAGGTGATAGATTACCTCGAACTCTAGTAATAGCATTAATTTGTCATTTTTTTGCTACAACTATAGGTGTTTTTATAGGAATTTATGCTGCAAAAAATCAAAATAAGTTAGGTGATAATGTAGCTACTATATTTGCTTTTTTAGGAATGACCATTCCACGTTTCTTTCTAGCATTACTAATTATGTATTGGTTAGCAATTGTTCTAAATTCAGACAACACTGGATCAATGTATTCTCCATACTACGCTGTTCAACCAATGTCTTTTGCAAAACTATGGAATGGCATACTTCATATTTGGCCAATATTTGTCATCGCAATAATCGGAGGTCTTGCCTACAATATGAGAGTTATGCGTGGAAATTTATTAGATGTAATGCGTATGCAATATATTGAAACAGCAAGAGCAAAAGGTTTGTCTGAAAATCAAACATTGTACCGTCATGCAGTACCAAATGCTTTGCATCCCCTTGTAATGTTTCAGGGTATTGCTTTACCATATATGTTAATGGGAGAATTAGAAGCTGCGATCGTTTTATCTATTCCAACTGCAGGACCACTTTTAGTAGAATCTATTCAAAGACAAGACACTTATACCACTGCAGCAATTTTATTTTGCTTAACAGTAATATTAATTATTGGAAATATTATTGCTGATATTTTGCTAGCAATTTTAGATCCTCGAGTAAGACAGAATTAAATATTATGGAAACAACTTCAAACTTACAAAATTCATATTTTTCACTAGTAAGAAAAAGATTTTTGAAAAACAGAGTTGGAATATTAGGCTTAATTTTTGTAGGCTTTCTTATTTTCTCTGCTGTTTTTGCAGATTTTTTATCTCCATATGATCCAGCAGCAAGAGATAGTGATAGAGTTTTTTATCCTCCTCAGGGAATACATTTCTTTGATGAGGATAATAATTTTTCGTTAAGACCTTTCGCTTATGGTTTTACTGAAGGATTTGATCCTGACACATATCTTCCAATAATGGAGATTGATTATACTCAAAAAAACTATCTTTATTTTTTTACTAGAGGATGGGAATATAAGTTTCTAGGCTTAAATTTGGACTTACATTTATTTACTACTAAAGAAGGGTCTAAAGTTTTTTTTATTGGATCAGACGCCTATGGAAGGGATATGTTATCAAGAATTTTTAAGGGAAGTAGGGTAACGCTATTATTCGCTCTCATAGTTGTAAGTATAACAACTTTTATTGGTATTTTAGTTGGAATTAGCTCAGGTTATTTTTCAGGAAAATTTGATATAGCTTCACAAAGAGTTACGGAACTTGCTTTAGCTTTTCCAGATCTACCTTTGTATTTATCCTTGGTAGCAATTCTTCCAAGGCAAATGGATCCATTTCTGATTTTTATCTTTATGGCATTTATTTTATCCTCTTTACGGTGGGCTCAACTATCAAGAGAGGTCCGGGGAAAAACCCTTTCTTTAAGAAGATTAGACTATATTAAAGCAGCTGAAGCTTTAGGCTCCAATGATCTAAGAATTATTTATAGACATCTACTTCCTAATGTAACAAGTCACGTTATAGTAAGTGTTTCTTTATTGATACCTTCTGTAATTTTGACAGAAAGTTTTTTTAGCTTTTTAGGCTTAGGCATTCAATCTCCATTTGTTAGTTGGGGTCTTCAATTAAATTCTGCTCAAGATATGCGAACAATTGGAAGTTATCCATGGGTTTTAAGTCCTGTCTTTGCAATCTTAATTTCAGTTTTAGGATTTAATGCTCTTGGTGATGCTTTACGCGATGCAATTGATCCATATGCAACAACAACAAAAAAATAATGACCAATCTTGTTGAAATTGAAAATCTTCAAGTAAAGTTTAATACAGATAGTGGTGAAGTAAATGCAGTAAATGGCATATCCTTTAATATTAAAAAGGGTGAAACATTAGCACTAGTAGGAGAGAGTGGATCAGGTAAATCTGTTACTGCTAGAGGAATTATTCGATTACTTGCAGAAAATGCAATCATATCTGATCAAACATCAATAAAGTTTAATGGTACAAATATAAATTCTTATTCTGAAAAAGAGTATCAAAATATTAGAGGAAAAAATATTTCAATGATTTTTCAAGAACCAATGAGTTCTTTAAATCCAATATATACAATTGAAAACCAAATTAGTGAGGTTTTAAAAATTCATGGAAAATTTTCAGATAAAGAACTCAAAGAAAAATGTCTTGAATTACTAAAACAAGTTCAAATTCCAGAACCAGAGTCTAGATTATCACAGTATCCTCATCAATTGTCAGGAGGACAAAGACAAAGAATTATGATTGCTATCGCCATAGCTAATAATCCAGATTTACTTATTGCAGATGAGCCAACTACTGCTCTTGATGTTACTGTTCAAACAGAGATACTTAAATTACTTCAAAGTCTTCAACAAAAATATCAAATGTCCATTTTATTTATTACTCATGATCTGACAATTGTAAGACAAATAAGTGATAGAGTTTGTGTAATGTATAATGGAAAAATTAAAGAAACAGGCATTACAAAAGAAATTTTTGAAAATCCAAAAGATGATTATACAAAACATTTATTGTCATCAGAGCCAGAAGAAAGAGATTTACATTATGATAAAAATGGAAGAAGCATCCTTTCAGGAGAAAATCTTAATGTAACATTTAATACTAAAGTAAAAGTATCAGGTAGAAATAAAGTTTTATCAATTAACGCTGTAAATAATATAAGTCTCGATCTTAAAGAAGGTGAGACTCTTGGAATTGTTGGCGAAAGTGGATCTGGTAAAACTACTTTAGGTCAAACATTATTAAGGTTAGTTGATAGAGAATCTAACACAGATGTAGAAGGTGAAATTAAGTTTTTTGATGATCGAATTGACCGTTTATCTCGAAAGCAATTTAAGCCATTTAGAAATCAAATGCAGATAGTTTTTCAAGATCCATATGCATCTTTAAATCCACGATTGTCTGTTAAACAAATTATAGAAGAGGGATTAATTGTAGCACTTAATATGAAAGATAAAAATGAACGGCTAAATAAAATTGAAAACATAATGAGTGAAGTTGGTTTAGAACCTAGTTCCATGCTTAGATTTCCTCATGAGTTTTCAGGAGGTCAAAGACAAAGAATAGCTATAGCAAGATCATTTGTCTTAAATCCAAAATTTGTTCTTTTGGATGAACCAACATCTGCGCTTGATTTATCTATTCAAAAACAAATTCTAGAACTTTTACTACAACTACAAAAAAATCACAAAACCACTTATATTTTTATCAGTCATGATTTAAGAGTTATACGATCAATAAGCCACAATTTAATTGTTATGAAAGATGGTTCCATTCTAGAACAAGGTGTGGCAAAAAATATATTAACCAACCCTCAGAATGATTATACTAAGAATTTAATAAAATCTGCTTTTGATATTATTTATTAATGAGAAAACTAAAAAACGTAACTATCCTAGGCGCAGGCACCGCCGGTTGGATTTCTGCATATATTCTAAGTGATTTTTTTTATACAAATAAACAAGATGTAAAAGTAACAATTGTTGATCCTTCAAGCATCCCTATAATCGGTGTTGGAGAAGGAACAACTGGGATATTTTATGATTTTTTAAAAAGATATAATTTAGATGAACTAGATTTTTTAAGAGAAACAAAAGCTACTCTAAAGTTTGGGATTGTTCATAAAGACTGGAAAGAGCTTAATCATCAATATTATGGACCAATTGATGACCCGCATTTATTAGCATCTAAAAAAGACCCCGAAGATTTTGAATATTTAAATGTTTATGCAGTTGCAGCAGGTCGATCTGTTGCTGATGTACATTTACACACAAAACTAATGGAAACAAATAAAGTTCCTTTCAATCTTGAAAATAGCAGACCCGATTTAAAAAGCCCTTTTTTCTATGCTTATCATTTTGATAACCATCTTGTTGGAAATTATTTAAGAAAAAGATCAAAAAATATAGAGATTCTTGATGAAGTTTATACTCATGCTTCATTAAATGAAAATGGAGAAATTGAAAAACTTCATTTTGAAAGTGGTAAAGAAATTGAAACTGATTTAGTTTTAGATTGTACAGGCTTCAGAAAACTCCTCATAAATAAATTATATAATGTTGGATGGAAATCTTATCAAAAAAATTTACCAGTAAATAGAGCTATGCCTTTCTTTTTAAAATTAGATGAAAAAAATATTAGTAATTATACTTTAGCTTGGGCACAAAAAAATGGTTGGATGTGGCAAATACCAACTCAAGAAAGAATTGGTGCTGGTTATGTATATTGTGATGATTTTACAAGTCCGGAAGAAGCAAAAATTGAAATAGAGAAAGTCTTAGGTCATGAAATAGAACCAAGAAACGATATTAAATTTACTTCGGGTAGAATAGAAAAATCATGGGTAAAAAATTGTATTGCCATAGGATTAGCTTCTGGCTTTCTTGAGCCATTAGAAGCTACTTCAATTCACAGTACACTGATACAAATGATATTGTTTGCGACTGATTATCTTAAGGAAGAAATGGATTTTAACAATGAAAAAATAATAGATGAATTTAATGAAAGAGTAGGTCGTCAATTTGATGATTTCATGATCTTTCTAAATACTCATTATGTTTCAAATAGAGAAGATAGTGATTTTTGGAAATTTGTTAAGAATGATTGTATCCATGAGGATACAATAAATTTAATTAATAAATGGAAAAATCAATTACCTAGGATGAGTGATTTCGATTTGTATCTTTCTGGCCTTCCACATGTTCAATCACAACTTTACTATCCTGTATTAGATGGTCTTGGTTTACTACAGAAAGATATTGCAAGAGAAGAAATGAACAATTTTAATTTAAAACCTTTTGCAAGAGATGAATATAAACGTTTTAATGATCAATATGATGATCAAATGAAAAGTTTTATAAGGCATAATGATTATTTAGAATTTGCTTCACTCTAATTTTTTTTTGGCGATAATACTTCTTCATGAGGCATAACGATATTTCTTTGAGTTTTACTTAATCTATTTAATAACTCCTTTGAAGGTCTGTAACTATTTCTGAAAAATCCCCAAGATGGTCCATATCTATATATAACAACTCTTCTTTCTCCTTTATTGACCCTTCTTGAAGATCCATGACATAGAGAATCTACAAATAGTATTGCATCTCCAGCATTTAAATAGACCTCTTCTGAGCCAATCATACTATCAGCAGTTTTATATTTTCCATCTTTTTTTAATTTGTATTTATCAAATTGAGGATGCTTCAAATTAGATTTATGTGATCCAGGAATTATTACTGTTCCTCCATCTCCCTTAGAAATTTTACTTAAGGCCACTAAAATATTTATTTGACCACAATGAAACTTTCCATTTTGATATCTATAATGTCCTCTTTGAGTCCCTTCATGAGCACCAGAATGAACTGGTATAGCTTTTCCCGGTCCTCTAACATTTACAAAGTTTTCATCTATAAATAAAGGTCCATGATTGTAATCAAATGTTCCTTCTCCACCCACAAAGTGCTTCATGTGATTTATCCATGAAGAGTGATCAATTAATTTTTCAAAAGGTTTTCCAGCTTCATAAATTTGTTGAAGCTCTACTCCATGCTGATCTATATTACCTTTGCTATGAACATTTCCATTCCATTGCTCTGGAGGTGTATTTTTAATTTTATCTATTATTTGGTTGCAATCCTTTACTTCTTTTTTCGACAATGCGTTTTTGATTACAATAAAACCTTTAAGATCAAAAAGATATATTTCTAATTCACTAGGTTGCTTCATAAAAAATTAAAATATTATTAAATTCTATATAACAATATAAAATTAAAGCTTAATAATCATCAAATTTACATGTATAGGGCATAAAAAGGGCTCTTAGCTCAGTTGGTTAGAGCGCCCCGCTCATAACGGGGTGGTCCGGGGTTCAAGTCCCTGAGGGCCCACCATTTTTAATTTGATTAAAATTGAACAATAAAACAATTAAAAAATACAAGAAAATAAATATTAAAAAGAAATAATTAATATCTATATTAACAATATTTCCAATTAAATTTGGACCAAGAAAACTTCCAATATTTTCACTAATATAATGACCAGCTATTCCAAAGACTATCACTCCTCCTTCAAGTTTTTTACCTACAATATTAAATGTAATTAAGAAAACTGTTCCAATGGTGTAATAATAAAATGCTACACAAATTATATAGACATAAAAATCACTGATAAAATAAAGAATAAATAAATTAATAAAATTTATAAAACAAAAAGTATTAAAGATAACAGTTTTATTATAATTATCTACTAACTTACCCATAAAGGGATAAAAAACTAAAGCAATTAATCCAGCTAAAAAATTTATTCTTCCAACTTGTTTATCACTATATGATTCTTCTAATAAATATGATGGAAATAATGAGCTAAAACCTGCATCGCATGCACCAAATAATATTACACAAAAAAGTAAATATTTAATTTTACTTATAACATTTTTAGATAATCTAAGACTCAGGTTTTCAATGGCAATTTTACTAATAGATAAGCGAAATAAATAAATTGGAATAAAATGCATAAGAAAAAATAAAATTGCTAAATAATAAGTTAAATTATTTATACCATTTATTGCTATAAATAGACTTCCAGTAATTGCGCCTAATCCAGCAGATGACCAAAATAAAGATATATAGAAACCAGATGTTTTCTTAAATTTAGAGCTGATGTGTGATTCAAGCGTTAATGAATTAATTGCACTAGTTATACCCATAACAAATTGCATTAAAGCTACTAGAAAAGTATTTTGATCAATTAAAAAAATTAAAGAAAAACTTAACTGAATTATTGAACCATATAAAATTGTAGAAAATAAATTTAATTTTTTTCTTATTAAATTATGTAATAATGCGCCTAAAATAACTCCAATACCCCAGAATGATAATGATAGACCTATGTAACGTTCTTCATAACCTTTTATTTTTAAATCAATTGCAAAACATGTTGCTAAATAACTATGTGACAAAGCATATAAAAAAATTAGACAAGAATATTTTAAAATTTCTTTCACTGTTTAGTTGAATTAATTATTATTATGTTTAATAGAGTCCTCATATGTCATTAATTTCGCTTCGACAACTATTAGATCATGCTGCTGAAAATAATTATGGTGTACCAGCTTTTAATGTAAATAACTTAGAAGCAATAAGAGCAATAATGGAAGGGGCTAAAGAATTAAATAGCCCTGTAATTCTGCAAGCGTCTGGAGCTGCTAGAAAATATGCTGGACCAATTTTTGTTAAAAAATTAGTTGAAGCAGCAATGGATGAGTTTTCAGACATCCCAACTGTTTTACATCAAGATCATGGTGGCTCTCCATCAGATTGTAAAAATTGTATCGATCTTGGTTTTACTTCTGTCATGATGGACGGTTCTTTGATGGATGATCAAAAAACACCTTCAGATTTTGATTACAATGTCAGAGTTACAAGAGAAACTACAGATATGGCACATGCATTGGGAGTTTCTGTAGAAGGTGAAATTGGATGTTTAGGCTCTTTAGAAACTGGGACTGGTGAAAAAGAAGACGGTGTTGGTGCAGAAGGCAAACTTGATCATGATCAATTGTTAACAGATCCAAATGAAGCTTCAGATTTTGTTAAAGCAACAAATGTTGATGCTCTCGCAATCGCTATAGGAACAAGTCATGGTGCATATAAATTTTCTAGACCACCTACTGGTGATATTTTAGCAATTGATAGAATAAAAGAAATACATTCAAGACTTCCAAATACCCACTTAGTTATGCATGGATCATCTTCTGTACCACAAGACTTAATAAAAACTATTAATGAATACGGTGGAAAAATAAAAGAAACTTATGGTGTACCTGTTTCTGAGATTCAAGAAGGTATTAAACATGGTGTTAGAAAAGTTAATGTTGATACAGATTTACGATTAGCAGCTACAGCTGCAGTAAGAAAATATTTTCATGAGAATCCTTCTCAGTTTGATCCTCGAAAATACTTATTACTTTCAAAAGACGCTATGAAAAAAGTTGTAAAAAGTAGATTAGAAGAATTTGGAACAGCAGGGAATGCCTCTTCTATTAATTCCATATCTCTAGGAGAAATGGCTACAAGATATAAATCTGGTGAATTTAAAGCAGTTATTAACTAATTTTTATTGAAAAAAAATAAATTATACCTCAAATAATAAATATGAAAAAAGTTTCAAAGCTTGATGAATATTTGTTTGATCTAAATGGATATTTAATAATTAAAAATGCATTAAGTAAAAAAGAACTAAAAGATCTTAATAAAATTTTAGATAAATTAAAAAATTTAAAAAATAATGAATGGGCTGGATATGTTCATGGTCATAATTACGGTGGTAAAGAGGGTTTAAATCTTCAACAAATTTATGAAGCTGGAAAACCTTTTGAAAAATTAATTGATCATCCTTCATGGATAAATCATATGCTTCATTTTGTAGGAGGTAAAAATACTTTTGATCAACATCATGGACCTTTATTTGTTGATGAAAACTTTGCTAATATAAGAGAGCCAGGTGAAGCTATAGGAATTCACTCTGGCCATCATGAAGGACTTCAAAGAAATCATTATAGATTTCAAGAGGGTAAGTTTCATTGTGGACAAGTAAATATTTTATTGGCACTAAATGATATCGGTCCCGGTGATGGCGGTACAGTTATTATACCTTCTTCTCATAAATCAAATATACGTCATCCAGAATTTGAAAAAAATTCTATGAAAAAAGGAAAAGTTACATCTGCTGAGAATATGACAGCTTCAAAAGAAATTTATTTAAAGGCTGGTGATGGATTATTATTTGTTGATTCACTTTGTCATGGTTCTGCAAAAAGAACAAATAAGGGAGAAAGAAGAATTGTTGTTTACAGATATGGTCCTTCTTGGGGGTTTTTCAGACACCCTTATCGACCTTCAAAAAAACTACTTTCAAATCTTACTGAATTTCAAAAAAAAATAGTAATGCCTCACGAGCAAGTTCTTTTACCAAATAAATAAAAAACAACATTATTTAATAGTTAAATACCTTTTTTTATCTTGATTTTTTAATCAATATAACTTTTAAAAGAGATATTAAAGGGAGGAATAAATGAAATTAATTAAATCCTTAATTTTATCTCTTGCAGTTTTAGTTGGTTTTTCATCAGCTTCTAATGCTAGGGATGTTACACTTTCAATGTGGACGCATAACCAGCTCTATGTTGACTATTTCAATACTTATCTTGAGGAAGTGCAAGCAGCATTTCCAGATGATAATATTACTTTCGATTTCCAAGTTACGCCTGATATGGCTACTAACAGTTTAACTGCGATTGCTTCGGGATCTGAACATACTGATCTTTTAGGAATAGAGATTAGTGGATTTGGATTATTTATGGTTGATGATATCATTTCAGATAACTTTGTACCATTGACTGATATGTACGGTGATATGTCTCAATGGAATCCAGGAAAAGTAGCAGCTTGGACTCACACAAATGGTGAAATCTACGGTATCGAGAGTGAAGGTTGTTATATGGTTTATTACTATAACCCAAGCATTCTTGAAAGTTATGGTAAATCAGTTCCTAAAACTTGGGATGAGTTTATGGAAACAGGAAAAATTTTAGCTAAAGATGGTATTTCAATGATGCTTTCTGAATTGAGATTTATTGGTATGTACCAGCAAGCTGGTGGTAAATTCTTTAATGAAGATGGTGAATTTGAAATGGACGAAGATCTTTTCATGGAAGTTTTAAAATACCAAGAAGAAGCTTTTGCATCTGGAGTTATTAATTATACGACTGACTATTGGGGTCAAACACCTGGTGTTCTTTACAATTCAAAGCAAACTGTAGGAACTATGGCGCCTGACTGGTACAATAACTGTTGTTTACAACCTACAGTAAAAGATACCCAATCTGGTGAATGGAGAGTTGCTCCACTTCCTACTTGGGGAGATGAAGGGTATAAGACTTTTCATTGGGGTGGAACTGGATTTGCAATTCATAAATCTTCAGAAGCTGTAGATGTAGCAAAAAAACTTCTTGAACTTGCATATTTTTCTTATGAAGGTCAAATAGCTAAATATGATTTCTTTGGAGGAATGCCTACTTTACTATCAGCTCTAGAGGATCCTAGAATTGCTGACAAAAAGTTCGATTTTTATGGAGGTCAAAAATTTGCTGAACCATTCATTTCTGTAGCTGGTTCAAGTGCTGATGACTATCAGCATGTTGGTCGAGCTATTATTGATAGTGTTTCTCGTGATTTAACAACATTACTAGCTAATGGAGAAATCACGGCTGAAGAAGCTCATGAAAGGTTCATTTCACAAGTTCAGGATGAACTAGACTTTTTATAGACGATAATTTTTAAAGCAGGGTTTTTACCCTGCTTTTTAAAAATAAAATCAAAATAATAATATGTCAGTTGTGAGTAATAGTCGAAGATTAAGACCCGAAAAGGTTGCGCCGTATTTTTTTATATCTCCATTTTATATTATTTTTACAATTTTTTTTCTATTACCTACCATAGCTTCTTTTATTTTAGCTTTTTACAAATGGAAAGGTGTAAAAGCTCCTAAACCTAGGGGGTGGGGAAATTTTGAATATTTATTTTTTAAAGACCAAAACTTTTGGGAAACTTTTCAAAATACAGTTTTTTATTCTGCTGGCAGTGTATTTATTACTATTCCTCTAGCTCTTTTATTAGCTCTTGCTCTAAATAGTCATAGCTTAAAACTAAAACCTTTTTGGCGTTTAGTATTTTTCTCACCGATTGTTACTTCAGTTGTTGCGGCTGCATTAACTTTCAAGATGATATTAAATAGTGAATTTGGATTACTTAATTATGTAATTGGTTTTATTGGAATTGAGCCAATCAATTGGGTTGAGTCTTCAGCGACCTCAAAGTGGTCTGTCATGATGTTAGTAATATGGAGATGGACTGGTTTAACTTGTATTTATTTTTTAGCTGGTTTGCAATTTATAGATAGAACTTTGTATGAAGCTGCAAAAATAGATGGTGCAACGGCTTGGCATCAATTTTGGTATGTTACTCTTCCACAATTAGCACCAGTAACACTATTTGTCTGTATAATTGTTTCTATTGGCTCATTCCAAATATTTGAGGATGTATTTGTTATGTATAGTGGAAATGATGTTCCAACTCATGCTAAATCAATGGTTGTTTACATGATGGAAAGAGGTTTCAATCAACTTAAATTAGGTTTTGGTTCTTCTATTGGTGTATTTATGTTCATCTGTATTTTAGCTATATCATTATTTCAATTTAGATCATTTGCATCAAATTTAGATCAGGATGCTAAAAAAAGTTTTATTGAGAGAATTTTATCTCCTATTATAGATTTTATTGCTAATATTTTTCCAATTGAGTCTTCTAGTTCTAGTAAAAAATCTTTATCTCCAAAAATTGGTAAATATTCATTAAATTTCATAATAACAATTATAGGTTTGATAACACTTATACCTTATGCTTTTATGCTTACGTCTTCAGTGAAATCAACAGCAGAAATAATGGCATGGCCTCCAATAATGTGGTCTAAAAGTCCTAATTGGGAAAATGTAACAAAATTGTTTACTGAGTTTCCAGCAAGTTTATGGATATTCAACTCCTTCTTCGTTGCTATTGCTGTTACTATTCTAACGATTTTTTTATGTACTTTAGCCGGGTATGCATTTGCAAAATATAACTTTAAAGGAAAAAACAGGCTTTTCATATTTATGGTAGCAACTGCAATGATACCTTTTCCAATTATAATGATACCTCTTTATGTTTTAGTAGGCAGAATGGGAATGAATGACACTTTATCAGGACTAATCATTCCTTTTGTTGCTCCTGCTATAGGAATTTTTATGATGAGACAATTCATAACGTCTGTTCCAGATGAATTAATTCAAGCAGCAAGATCAGATGGTGCTGGTGAGTTTAGAATTTTTTGGCAAATAGTTGTTCCTCTTGTTTGGCCTGGTATTGCTACTCTTGCAATAATAACATTTGTTAATTCCTGGAATAGTTTCTTATGGCCTCTTATAATATTACGGGATGACCTTAATTACACTATCCCTCTCGGCATGACGGAAGTATTTGCGCTAAGTGTTGGTCAAGAGCCTCAGTATGGACAAGCTATGGCTTTTGCAACCCTAACAACAATTCCAATTATAGTCATTTTTTCTTTTGTTCAAAAATATTACATTGCAGGCTTATCAGCTGGAGCTGTTAAAGGTTAGTATGGAAAAAATTAAATGGGGAATTATTGGACCAGGAAGTATAGCAAATAATTTTGCAGACGGACTTAAAGGCTCTTACTCTGGCCAACTCGTAAGTATAGCAAGTAAAAATGATGATCGCCGAAAAAACTTTGGTGATAAATACGATATTCATCCTGATTTTAGATTTGATAATTATGATGATATTATAAATTCAGAACATATCGATGCAATTTATATTTCCACACCACATACTTTACACGCTGAATGGACAATAAAAGCTGCAGGTAAAGGGAAGCATGTTCTTTGTGAAAAACCAGGTGCTGTAAATTTGATTGAAGGTAAAAAAATTATAGAAGCAGTAAAAGAAGCTGGAGTTTTTTATATGGAAGGCTTTATGTATCGTTGTCATCCTCAAATTCCAAAACTTTTAGAGGTAATAAAAAATAAAACGATAGGAGATATCACATCAATTGAAGCTTCTTTTGGTTTTGATATGGGTAAAACTATACCAGATCATAGATTATTTAATAAAAATTTAGCAGGTGGAGGTATTCTTGATGTTGGTCTTTATCCTATTTCTTTTTCTAGATTAATTGCTGGTGTAGCAACTGGTGAAAAATTTTTAGAACCTAAATTTATAGATACTGAAGCGAGAATAGGTGAAACAGGTGTTGATGAAGTTGCGCATGCAAATTTAGAATTTAAAAATGGTATTAAGGCTAAAGTTTCTACAGCAGTTATGGAAAGTATGAAAAATAATGCAATTATTACCGGGTCGGAAGGTACAATTCATTTGCCAGATCCATGGATGCCTGGAAGAGAAGGTGGGCCTTACCATGCTAAAATAATTATTAATAAAAATGGTAATGAAGATATTATAGACGTTAAAGGACCAGAGCATTTGTTTTTCTTTGAAGGTGAACTTGCAAGTCAGTGTATTGCAAAAGAAAAAACACAACCACCTCATCCAGCAATGACTTGGGAAGATACATTGGGAAATCTTAAAGCTCTTGATACATGGAGAGAGAAAGTAAACTATAAACTACCACAGGATGAAATATGAAATATGATAGAATAGAAGGAATAGATAAAGACATTTCCAAACTTGTTATGGGATGTGATAACCAAGATGATATCAATGAAGCTTCAAAGTTATGGGATCATTGGATTGAAGTCGGTGGTAATATGTTTGATACAGCATTCATCTATGGTGGCGGTAATCACGAAAAAGTTTTAGGACAATGGTTAAAAAACAATAACAACAGAAAAGATGTTTTAATACTTGGCAAAGGTGCTCATACGCCTGATTGCAATCCTGAAGCTATTTCAAAACAATTAACAATCTCTCTTGAAAGAATGAATACTGATTATGTTGATATCTATATTATGCACCGCGATAATACCGATTATCCTGTCGAAGAATTTATGGATGTTTTAAATCAAGAGAAAGAAAAAGGTAGAATAAAAATATTTGGTGGTTCTAACTGGACTATTGAAAGATTTAAAGAAGGAAATGAATGGGCACAAAAAAATAATAAACAAGAAATGTCTATCCTTAATAATAATTTAGCTCTTGCTAAAATGATTAATCCACTTTGGAACGGTTGCTTGTCATCTAATGTAAATGAAACATTAGAGTATCTACATTCTACTCAAAAATCTCATATGTCTTGGTCTAGTCAGGCAAGGGGTTATTTTTTACCTGATGCTATTACAAAAGAAATTGAAGACAAAATTACTAAAGCAGAAACTTATAGAGCACCAGGTGAGAACTCAAGTGGCCCTATTAGTTGTTATGATAGTGAAGATAATAGAGAAAGAAAAAAAAGAGCAATTGAACTGGCTGAAAAAAAAGGATGTACTGCACATAATATTGCAGCAAGCTGGACCATCAATCAATCTTTTCCATCATTTGCATTAATTGGACCACGAACAATTGATGAGCTAGATACAACACTACCTTGCTTAGATATAGAATTAACAAAAGAAGAAATTAATTGGTTAAATTTATCTTAATTTAGTTTTTTTGATTTTGTGACTTGTTCCTTCATTTAATATTGGCTCAATCAAAGTAGATACTTTTTTTATTGATATATCTTGTTCTAGGTTCTGTAAAATTTTTACAGATTGTTTTCCCATTTCCATTAATGGGTGTGAAATATATGTAAGATTTTGAGAGCTTAAATAACTATCCTGATCATTAAATCCTACCACAGAAATATCTTTTCCAATTTCTAATTTCATATCCTGACATTTCAACAAACATCCTGTAAAAAAACGAAGATGAGAACAAATTATAGCAGTAGGAGGTTTTTTTAAACTTAATAAATACTTTGTTATGGCTGATCCTGACTCAACAGTTTCGATTAAACTATCTTGATAATATTCATTTGAATATTGTAGTTGTAAATTTTTTATTGAACTTTCATAAGCAATTTTTCGTTGTGCGCCATAATTAAAACTGCGATGAACATTGATAAAAGCAATTCTTTTATGACCATTATTTGAAAGTTTATTCATTAGAAGCTCAATACTTTTCTTATTATCCAGATCAATCCAAGCATGCTTTGTTTGTTTGTTAGTTCTGCCCCAAGTCACAAATTTGATTCCTCTTTGGTTTAAGAAATGAACTCTTGCATCATTTTTTTTAATTTTATAAAAAATAAATTTATCTGCTTGACCTGTGCTAATGAGTTTTTTGAAATAATTCATTTCTTCATCTTCATTTAAGCAAAATTTTGTTATTAATTCAGTATTCGTATTTTTTATCCCAAGTGTAATTCCTGCAAGAAACTGTAAAACAACGTGATCTGGCGCGTCAGGATCTATGGATGATATAAAAGCAATTGTATCAGTTTTTTTGGAAGCTAATCTTTTGGCATTTAAGTCGGGAAAGTAGTTATATTTTTTAGCTGTTTTAAAAACTTTATCTTTTGTTTTCTGTGATATATTGTCATAACCATTCAGCGCTCTCGATACTGAACTCACTGATAAACCTAATTTTTGGGATAAACCAACAATATTTATTTTCTTGTTTTTCTTCATAATACTTAAAATCTATTAATTAAATTAAATAATACTATTTGGCTTGACAAGTAAAACGTTTTACTAAATTGTCAAACTATTTAAAAAAAGGGAGGAAAATAATGAAAAAATTTTTTTCAATATTATTAACTATATTTGTACCCCTATCTTTTACTAACGCTTCCAAGGCAGCTGGCCACATGGAAGCTGAAGTTATTCACTGGTGGACTTCTGGTGGAGAGCAAGCTGCAATTTCAGAATTTGCTAAAGCTTGGGAAGAAATGGGTAATACTTGGATTGACACTGCAATTACTGGTGGTGATAATGCAAGAGGAACTACTGTAAACAGAATTATTGGGGGAAATCCACCAACTGCAGCACAGTTCAACGTATCAAAACAATTTGTAGATTTAGTGGAGCAAGGTTTACTTCAATCACTTGAAGAAGTTGCTTCTGCAGAAGGTTGGAGAGATTTTATTTACCCACCTGAATTAATTGAAACTTGTGAATTTGAGGGTGAATTTTATTGCGTACCTGTAAATATTCACAGCTGGCAATGGATGTGGATCAACAATGACGTTTACAAACAAGTTGGTTTACCAGTGCCTCAAACTTTTGAGGAATTTTTAGCTGGAGCTCCAAAAATTCAAGAAGCTGGAATCATTCCATTGGCACTAGGTGGTCAGGGATGGCAAGAGTCTGGTATGTTTGATGTTGTTGCATCTTCAATCATGGGCTTTCCTCTAATGCAATCAATTTATAGAGATAAAGATCTAGATGCATTTAGAGATGGAAGATTTGAGTCAGTTCTAAACACTTACAGAGAATTAAATCAATTTACAGATGAAGGTTCTCCTGGAAGATTGTGGAATGATACTACAGCTATGGTTATCGAAGGAAAAGCTGCAATGCAAGTTATGGGAGACTGGGCAAGAGGTGAATTTGCTGTTGCTGGACAAGAAGCAATGGTTGATTATTCTTGTGTAATTCCTGGTAAAGAAAAATATGTTGCTCTTGGTGGTGATGTATTTGTATTTCCTAAAAACGATGATCCAAAAGTAAAAGATGCTCAGCTAGCAATGGCAAGTATGATGGTTAATCCAACTGTACAAGCTAAATTTAACAACGCTAAAGGTTCTCTGCCTATGAGACTTGACGTAGATACTTCTGCAGCTGACGCTTGTATGCAAATGGGTTTAGATTTAATTCAAAATCCAGATGCAATTATGAGAGAAAGTGATGATTGGAATACTCCTGCATTTACCGCAGCATGGGGTGATATTATTTCTGAATTTAGAAATGATCCTAATTATACAGTTGCTCAAGTAATGGACGACTTAGAAGGCGTTTTAACAAGCGGACTTTAAATATATACGAAATGGCAGGATTAATTTATCCTGCCATTTAACATTTTATGCCTTTTTATAGAAATATAGCTGCAAAAATAGCACTATTACCGATGATAGTTATATCTTTAACTGTCTTTGTTGGATGCATTATTTATTCCTTTGTTTATTCTCTTACAAATTCGAAACTAGTTCCAGTAATGAACTATGTTGGTTTTGATCAATACGAAAGATTATTTAAACAAAGAAAATGGGATGTAGCTGTAGAAAATATTTTTATTTATGGCTTTGTGTTTACAATTGGGTGTCTGATCATTGGTTTTCTATTAGCAGTTTTAATTGATCAAAAAATAAGAGGTGAGAGTTTATTTAGGACAATTTTTTTATACCCTTATGCTATGTCTTTTGTTGTTACTGGTTTAGTTTGGAAATGGGTTTTAAACCCAACATTTGGTATCGAGAATTCAATGCACATGTGGGGTATGACATGGTTTGAACTAGACTGGTTGGTAAATAGAGATCTTGCAATCTATGCTGTATGTATAGCTGCTGTTTGGCAAGGCGCAGGTTTTGTAATGGTATTAATGTTAGCAGGACTCAGAGGAATTGATGAAGATATTTGGAAATCACTTAGTATTGAAGGTGTAGCTAAATGGAAATCTTATATTTTTGTTATTTTACCGATGTTAAGACCAATGGTAGTAACTGCAATTGTCTTGATTGCAGCTGGCGTAGTAAAAGTCTATGATTTAATTTTAGCCCTTACATCTGGTGGACCAGGATATGCTACCACAACACCAGCAATGTATGTAATGGAGAATTTTTTTAGTAGAGCAAATTTAGGACAAGCTTTTGCAGCTTCTATAATAATGTTTATTTCAGTTGTATGTATTCTTGCTCCTTGGGCTTTTTATGAATTTTATCTAAGAAACAAATACGCAAATAACTAATGTCTACTATTCCTAAAGGACCTCGACCAAAACACCTTACAGTTGGAAGAATAGGTTTGTATTGTTTTATAATTATGTGTGCACTATTTTTTTTAATGCCCTTATATGTAATGATCATTACTTCTCTTAAAGATATGGATGAAATAAGAGCTGCTAATATTTTAAACCTCCCGAAAGAACTTAGTTTTTATGCTTGGCCAAAAGCTTGGTCTCAAGCGTGTACAGGATTTGTATGTGAGGGATTGAAGCCAGGTTTTGTTAACTCCGTGAAGATAACTGTACCTAGTGTAATTGTATCCGTAGCTTTAAGTGCACTTAATGGATATGCATTAGCTTTTTGGCGTTTTAGGGGAGCATACTTCTTTTTTGGTCTATGTATGTTTGGTGCATTCATTCCTTATCAAGTAATGGTGTACCCACTTTTAAAAATAGAAGATTTCTTAGGTATTTATTCTTCATTACCAGGCATCATACTTGTTCATACTATTTTTGGTATGCCAATACTAACACTTATCTTCAGAAATTTTTACGCGAGCCTTCCAATAGATCTATTTAAAGCTGCCAGAATAGATGGCGGTAATTTTATAAAAATATTTTTTTATGTAATAATTCCAATGTCTACTCCTATAACTATCGTAGCTGTCATTCTTCAAGTTACAGGAATTTGGAATGATTTTCTTCTAGGATTAGTTTTTGCAGGAAGAGACAACCAACCAATGACAGTTCAATTAAATAATATTGTGCAAGTAGATTATGGTGTTGCTGAGTACAACGTAGATATGTCAGCAACAATTTTAACTTCTCTAGTTCCTCTTTTTGTATACTTTATTTCTGGAAGATGGTTTGTGCGTGGAATAGCAGCTGGGGCAATAAAGGGGTGAGTATGAAAAATAGTGTTGAAGTAAAAAATATATCCTTCAGTTATGGAAAAACTGAAATATTAAATGATTTAAGTCTCGATATTAAAGAAGGAGAATTTATGGTTTTGCTTGGCCCTTCAGGTTGTGGAAAAACTACTTTATTAAACTGTATAGCAGGTCTTTTGGATTTAACGGATGGACAGATTTGGATTGAAGATGATAACGTTACATGGAAAGAGCCAAAAGATAGACACATAGGAATGGTGTTCCAATCTTACGCATTGTACCCAAGTATGACCGTCGAGAAAAATTTATCATTTGGTTTAAGAATGATGGGCACAGCAAAAGATTTAATTAATGAAAAAATTAAAAAAGCTGCAAATCTCCTACAAATAAATGAATTGCTTAAAAGAAAACCTTCTCAACTCTCTGGAGGTCAAAGGCAGCGTGTTGCTATTGGTAGAGCTTTAGTTAGAGATGCGAAAGTCTTTTTATTTGATGAACCCTTAAGTAATCTTGATGCAAAATTAAGAGCTGAACTACGCTATGAAATTAAAAAACTTCATAGAGATTTATCAAATACTATGATTTATGTTACTCATGATCAAATAGAAGCTATGACTCTTGCGGACCGTATATCTGTTATGAAAGATGGATTAATACAGCAATTAGATACACCTAAACAAATTTATAACAAACCAGCTAATTTATTTGTGGCTGGGTTTATTGGATCTCCAAGCATGAATTTTTTAAAAGCTAAATTTGATAAATTAAATCAAAATATAATTGTTGGAAAAAAACAAATTGATATTTCTAAATATGAAAACATTAATAATTTGATGAATGATCAAGAAGTTGTGTTTGGAATTAGGCCTGAAAACATAAATATAGAAAAAAATGAAAATTCTATTCAATGTAAAGTTGAATTAGTGGAGCCTATGGGAGCAGATACTCTTGTTTGGACTAGTGTTGAGGGTAATCCAATATCTATTAGACTAGAAGGAAGCTCAAATTTTAATTTAAATGATGAAATAAGTATCTCTTTTGATATAAATAAATCTTCTATATTTGATAGTAAGTCTGAGGAGAGAATTTAATATGAATAAACAAGATTTTACAATGCAGCTTTATACCACTAGACATTTTCAGCCATATGAACCAATACTAAAATTTTTATCAAGCTCTGGTATTGTTAATATTGAACTTTTTGGCTTAGAATCAATGAATACTGATGAGTTTAAATCAATGATGGATCAATCAAATATTACATCAAAGTCTACTCATGTTGGTTTTGAATCTCTAAGTGATCCCGATAATATCATTAATCGTGCAAATACAATGAACATCAAACATATTATTGTACCTGCTCCTCCAGCTAGAAAAGATGCTGAGTTTAAAAATACATTTGATATGGATGAAGAAGAATGGGTGAATTTTGGAAAAAAATTATCTTCTCATGTTAGTATTTTTGAAGATGCTGGATTATCACTAGGTTATCATAATCATTCTTATGAATTTAAAGCACTACCAAGTGGAAAGTTGCCAATTGAATGTATGATGGATCATAATGAAAATTTAAAATTAGAAATTGATCTTGGCTGGACAATAGCAGGTGGTGCTGATCCTATTCCTTGGATACAAAAATATTCAAATAAAATTATTGGATGTCACTTAAAAGATTTTTATGATCAAAGTAAAAACTTATTAGAACACGATGAACAGTCTGCTGTAGGAGAAGGTTTTATTGATTGGCCTTCACTAATTTCTGAAGTTAAAAAAACACCATGTGAAGTTTTTGTCTTGGAACACGATGATCCAAAAGATTATAAAGAATACACAACCAAATCTTTAGAATATTTAGAAACAATTTAATGAATATTGGAATTGTTGGTTGTGGAAATATTTCTGAAACTTATTTTGAGTGTCAAAAAATATTTAATAATTTTAAAATAGTTGCTTGTGCTGATATAAATAATGAAGCTGCATTTAATGCTGGATCTAAATATAATATTAAAGCGTTATCAGTTGATGAAATTTTAGAAAATAATGAAATTGATTTAATTATTAATCTAACAATTCCTGCAGCTCATAAAGAAATTATTACAAAATCTATTCTTAATGGAAAACACTGTTTTAGTGAAAAGCCCTTAGCAATGAATTTTGAAGAGGGTTTAGAAATACAAAAATTAGCAGATGAAAAAGGTTTGTATGTAGGATGTGCACCAGATACATTTCTTGGAGCGGCAGGGCAAAGAGCTAGAAAATTAATTGAAGATAATAAAATAGGTAAAATTGTTCTAGGAACTTTTAATTTAATGTCTCATGGGATGGAGCATTGGCACCCTAACCCAGACTTTTTCTTTAAACCTGGTGCAGGACCAGTTTTTGATGTTGGTGTTTATTACATCACGCAATTAGTAAACCTAATTGGACCAGTTAAGAAAATAAATGCGATAAGTGGAACTGCTACAAATGAGAGAACAATAACTAGTCAACCAAGATACGGAGATAAAATTAAAGTTGAAACCCCAACAACTCTGATGGGTTCTTTAGAGTTTCAAAACAATGCAAAAGTTCAGTTTTTTTGTACTTGGGATGTTTGGAAAAACAATCATTCAACAATTGAACTTTATGGACTTGATGGCTCAATGATTGTCCCTGATCCAAATTTTTTTAGTGGTGATTTATTAATTTCCCAAAAAGATAGTGATTGGGAAACTATCAATAATGATAATATGTTGTTAGGCATCCCTAATAAAAGCGATGGAGAAGGTAACAAAAAAGCAAATTATAGAGGAATAGGTCTTTCAGAAATGATCGATTCAATTGCTAGTAATCGAAAAGCTAGATGTTCTCTTGAATTGTCTCTTCATGTGCTTGAGATTATGGATGGAATTATAAAATCGGCTGAGGAAAGCAAATCTTATCAACTATCAACCAATCCTAATCAACCTGCAATATTAACTGAAGAAGAAATAAAAAAATTAAAAATTTAGTTATTTTTAATTTATTTGATATTATTCAATAATTTTAAGATAACTTATTTCATTTTGATCAGATAACACTTCATTAAATTTTGAAAGATCATTATCAACTTTTTTTAACATTGAATTAAATTCTGATCTTTTTGTTACCACTAAAGAAATATCAGCAACAATTAAATCAATAACATAAAATCTATCTTTTGATTCTTTTACTCGCCATGTTACGACAACAGATCCAGTATCTGAAAAAATCTCCATATCAACCAAAGTTACTTGATTTTTGTTGTCATATTTTGATTTTGTTAATTCATATTTTTGGTCTGAATATCCTTGCATCATTGACGCTATATTTAGAGCTAAATGTCTTTTAAAATTATCAATGTATATTTTTTTGGTATTTTTGTCTGATTTTTTCCATGCTTCTCCTGCAACAAATTTAGCAATACCAGTTCCAGCAAAATTGTTATTTATTGTTTTTTCGATTAGAAGAAATCTGTTTTCATTTGATAGACTTTGATTTTTATAAGCTTCAAGAATAATATCTATTTCTCTTTTAAGCCAATCTGAAGTTTCATCAGAATATAAATTTTTTGAAATAAAGATTATAAAAAAAAATATAATTAATTTAATTTTCATTATTCAAATTCAATACTAATAAGAGGTAAAGGCGTTAATTCTGAGTCATCGACATTATTAATTGCTGCTTTTCGGTTTTGATAGTAAGAACTTCTCACTGCAGCATAATAATCAACTGAATTATCTCTAAGAGCATTAACTTCATCAATTATTTGTGATCTTGTATCAACTGCGTTAACTGCAGTTCTCATTGGCACCAGCCAGGCTTCACCCTCACTTACTGCATATGCATTAATTGGATCTGTTAACATAGTTAATACCATTCCTGATGTATCTCTCAGATTTGATGGTCCGAATAAAGGAAGCACTATATAAAAACCATCTCCAACACCCCAAGTTGCAAGGGTTTGACCATAATCTTCCTCTTTTTCTTCAATCCCAATCTTTTCAGCTACATCAAATAATCCAAATACACCTATAGTACTATTAACAATAAATCTTCCTGATGATTGTGCAGCGTTTTCACCCTGACCTTGTAATATTTGATTAACAACAACTAAAGGAGCTCTTAAATTGCTCAAAAAATTATTTATTCCACTTTGTAATGGAGAAGGTAATTTTTTGTAGCCTTTTGCAATTGGCTCTAAAACAATTCTATCAGCTACATTATTGAAGCTAAATATAGCTCTATTTAATGGTTCAAAAGGATCATATATTTCATCCTCTATAGTGGTTGTTTCAAAATCCTCTGAGTCAGTATTTACTTGATCGGCATCACTAGCAATTACATTAGAGGAAAATAAACTGAAAAACAAAAAAAATAGAATTATAATTTTTTTACTCATAGACTAATTACTAATATCTAAACTATTATTTAATATAGTTTATAAATTACATTATATATATCTCTATTATAGCAAAAAAATGACAGAAAATTCGCAAAATTATCTTGATTTATTAAATAAAGAGCAAAGAAATGCTGTACAGCAAACTGATGGCTCTTTACTTGTATTGGCTGGTGCTGGAAGTGGAAAAACAAGGGTATTAACCTTTAGAATCTTAAATATATTAATTAAAAAACTTGCCACTCCTAGGCAAATTTTGGCAGTTACTTTTACAAACAAAGCTGCTAGTGAAATGAAGTCACGAATCGGAGATGCTTTAAATTTTCCAATAGACAATATGTGGGTTGGGACATTTCACTCATTATCACTAAGAATATTAAGGCAACATTATGAGGAAGTAGGATTAAGAAAAAATTTTTTAATTATTGATGTAGATGATCAATTAAAATTAATTAAAAATATTTGTGAAGTTGAAAAAATAGATACAAAAGAAACTTCACCTAAATATTATTTATCAGCTATAGATAATTTAAAAAATAAAGGCATCAGTCCAAATGAATTGAGTGAAAATAAATATAGGAAGAATGATAAAGAAATTCGAAAAATCTATACAATTTACCAGTCTGAACTTCTTCGATTAAATAGTGTTGATTTTGGTGATTTAATTTTATTTTGTATTAAAATTTTTCAAAAAAATAAAAATATACTATCAAAATATCAAAATATTTTTAAATATATTCATGTAGATGAATATCAAGATATAAATCCAATACAACAACAGTGGATACATTTTTTATATAAGGGAAATAAAAATATATGCTGTGTTGGTGATGATGATCAATCAATATACTCTTGGAGAGGTGCTGATGTTTCTAATTTATTAAATTTCGAAAAAAATTTTGAAAATGTAACAATTGTAAGACTAGAACAAAATTATAGATCAACAAGAAATATATTAAGTTGTGCATCAACTCTTATTTCTAAAAATAAAGGAAGATATGGAAAAGAATTATGGAGTAAAAATCAGATTGGTGAAAAAATTACAATTAATGGATTTTGGGAAACAAAAGAAGAGTCTGTTTTTGTAACAGACAAAATAGAAAACATAATAAAAGATAAAATAAATTTAAGCGAGATCTCAATCTTATTTAGAGTTGCTGCACATACGAGATCGTTTGAAGAAAGATTAATAAATCTTGGACTTCCTTATAAAATAATTGGAGGATTACGATTTTATGAAAGAAAAGAAATCAAAGATATTATTGCTTATTTAAGATTAACAAATAATTTATCAGATGACTTAGCTTTTGAAAGAATAATTAATGTACCTAAAAGAGGAATTGGAAAATCAACGGTTAGTAAAATTAGTAGCTATGCGAGAATGAATAATATTTCACTATTTGAATCTGCTCAACAATTAACATTTAAGGGTAATTCTAAAGCCAAGGGAGAATTATATAATTTTACTGATAATATTTTAAAATGGCAAAAGGTTAAAAAGAAATTTGATCATATCGAATTAGCTAAAGTAATAATAGAGGACTCCGGTTATTTAGATTTTTTAAAAAAAGAGGAAGAGAACTCAAATAAGCCTGACAGCCTATCAAGAATAGATAATTTAAATGAATTTATTGAAAGTTTAAAAGAATTTGAAAACATAGAAGGTTTTTTAGAACACGTATCTTTGGTTATGGAAAACATAACAAATACTTCAGAAGAAACACTTACTCTTATGACAATGCATGCTGCTAAAGGATTAGAGTTTGATTATGTATTTCTTGCTGGTTGGGAGGAGGGAGTTTTTCCAAGTCAAAGATCAATAGAGGAGTCAGGTAATCAGGGATTAGAGGAAGAAAGAAGATTGGCTTACGTTGCTTTAACGAGAGCAAGAAAAAAGATTTATATTACATATGTAAATCAAAATAGATACTCTTTTGCATCACATGATTATAATTTACCATCAAGATTTATAAGTGAGCTACCAGAAGATAAAGTAGAGATAAATGACTCAAAATATATTCAAGATAATAACTTTTTAGATAATTTTTTAGAAACTGACTCATTTAGTGAAGAAATAATTACACCAGGAAGAAGAAGACTATTAGAAAATTCAAAAAAAAATAATATCGATTGGGATTTTAATCAAGATTTCGAATATGATGTCGATATATCTAAAGGGAAAAATGTTTATCATCAAAAATTTGGTAATGGAAAAATCATCAAATTAGATGGTGATAAAGCTTTAATTGATTTTGAGAATTTTTCTTCAAAAAAAGTATATTTAAAATTCTTGAAAATTATAGATTAATTTTTTTAAGGAATTCTTTTTCATTTAAAATTTTAACTCCTAATTGTGTTGCCTTATCTATTTTTGAACCTGCTTTTTCTCCAGCTATTAGAAAATCTGTTTTTTTACTAATACTAGACAATATTTTTGCCCCTTTAGTTTTTGCTAAATACTTAGCTTCATCTCTTGATAATTCAGATAAAGTTCCAGTAAAAACTAAATGTTTATTTGAAAAAAAATTATCTGTTACTTCACTCTCTATAAATGAAATAGATAAATGATCTTTTAAATTTTTAATAGTTTCCTTATTTATGTCTTTAGAAAAAAAATCTAAAATAGAAGAAATTGCTTTTGGACCTAAACCATCAATATTTTCTAACATACTTATATTATTTGAAGATGAAATAAATACATCTAGATCTTTAAATTCGTTTGCTAAGATTTCAGCATTAACTTCTCCAATAAATCTAATACCAAGAGAATAAATAAATTTATCAAATGATATTTTTTTGGAATTATTAATAGAATTAATTAAATTAGAAAAAGATAATTCACCCCAACCATCTAACTCAATTATTTTTGATTTAAACTTTTCAAGATTAAATATATCTTCTACTTTATTTATGTATTTTAAATTAAATAATTGTTTAACTTGTTTCTCGCCGAAACCATCAATATTTAAACTTTTCTTACTAACGAAATGAATTATTCTACCTATTTTTTGTGAACTACACCCATATGTATTTGAGCATCTAAGTATTGCTTCATCTTTTTCTTTTAAAACATTACTTTTACAAATAGGACAATTCCTTGGAGGTTTTATTTTAGTACTCAATTTACTATTTTTTTTAATTAATCTAGTCACATATGGAATTACATCTCCCGCTCTTTCAATTTCAACAAGATCTAAAACATTTATATTTTTTTTATTTATTTCATCAAAGTTATGTAAAGAAGCATTAGATATAATGACACCACCTAAATTAACAGGTTGTAATCTAGCTACCGGAGTGATTGCCCCAGTTCTTCCTACTTGGTAATCAACAGATTGAATTATGGTATTAGCTTTTTCAGCAGAAAACTTTATGGCAACTGCCCATCTTGGATTTTTTCCTACATAACCTAATCTTTCTTGTAGTTTAAAACTATTTATTTTTACAACTAATCCATCAATATCATAATCAATACTTGATCGTTTGCTATTTATTTGATTATAAAATTTAATAATTTCATCAACTGAGTAACATTTTTTACTTAAATTATTTGGAACAATGTTCCAATTTTTTAGTTGATCATAATAATTCTCAATTTTATCAAACTTGTCAGAACATTTACCAATGCCATGAGGTATGAATTTTAGCGGTCTACTATGACTAATGGAGGTATCAAGTTGTCTTAGGCTACCTGCAGCAGCATTTCTTGGATTTGCAAATTTTGATTTATTTTCTAACTTAGAATTAAGTTTTTCAAAATCACTCTTATTTAAGAATACCTCTCCTCTAATTTCAATAAAATCTGGAAAGGTCATTTTTAATTTTGATGGAATGTTTTTTATATTTAAAATATTTTCAGTAACGTCTTCTCCAAAAAAACCATCCCCTCTAGTACCAGCAGAAACCAGTTTTCCATTTTTATATACAAGATTTAAAGAAAGCCCATCAATTTTTGGCTCACAGATATATTGAAAATCATCATCATTATCTAAATTTAAAAATTTTACTGAACGTTTTATAAAATCTTTAATATCATTATTATCAAAGGCATTAGCAAGCGAATACATTTGTGAGTCATGTTTTATTTTTTTAAAATTATCTTTTATTTTACCACCATAACTTTTGTTAGGACTATTCTTTAAAATTAAATTTGGATATTTTTTTTCTAAAACATCATTTTCTTTTACTAACTTATCAAACTCTTGATCAGTTATTTTAGGTTTATCTAATGTGTGATAATTATAGTTGTGTTTTTTGATTAAATCAGCGAGTTCTTTTAATCTTTTTAAAATTTTCTCTTCTCTATCCATCAAAAAAATTTCTAAGTTTTTTTAAGAATGTATCTTCACTATCAATTTGTTCAACTAAATTATAACTATATTCGTACCACTTGGTTTCAGGATAGTTATATCCAAGTAATGCTGCTGTATTATAGCTATCTTCATACATACCCATTTCATAATAAGCTTCTACCATTCTATGCAATGCTTCAGGGGTAAATTTAGTAATTGAGAAATCATCTACAACTATTTTAAATCTATTCAATGCAGCAATGTATTTTTTATTTTCTAAATAAAACCTTCCTATCTCCATGTGTTTCGCTGCTATATTTGATTTAACTAATATAATTTTTTGTCTACTATCTTTTGCATATTTGCTTTCTGGAAATCTTGTAATAACTTGATTAAAAGAATTTAAAGCTAGCTCATTATAGAATCCATCTAATGACTCATTCTGAAGTTGTTCATAATTACACATAGCTATCATATAATAAATATAATCTAAATCTTTATGAGATGGATATTTATTGATTATTTTTCTGTAACTTAAGATGGCATTACTGTAGTCCATTTTGATATAATCTATAAATGCAATCATTATTTCTGATTGAATTGCTTCATTAGATAATGGAAATAGTTTGTTAA
>CACGJH010000011.1 GCA_902573325.1 uncultured Alphaproteobacteria bacterium
GTTTAACGATAATTTAAGTGATTTAAATTTTTTTGTAAATGAAACAAATTTATACGCATTTAATGGATTGATAAATAATAATATTCAATTTTTATTTTTATATGGTCCAGAAAATTCAGGAAAATCATTCCTTTCACACATATGGTTAAAAAAAAACAATGCTATTGAATTAAAAAAAAATTTTGAAAAAATTCTAAATAATACAAGCAATGTTCTTATTGATGATTTTTTATCATTTGATGAAGAAAAAATATTTTATATAGTTAATAATTGTATTTTGAACAATGTAAAATTGTTGATTACATCAAATATAAAAATTAATGATATAAATTTTAAATTTGATGATTTATCCTCTCGCTTAAAAACATTTTCTAATTTTGAAATTAATAATCCTAACGATGAAATGCTTCTTACAATCTTAACTAAATTATTAATAGACAGACAGTTTATAATTAATTCTAATGAAATATTTGAATATATTTTAAGAAGAGTTGAAAGAAGTTATAAAGGGATCAATGAAATTGTTAGTAGATTAGACATATTATCTTTAGAAAAAAAAAGGCAATTAACGATACCATTAATAAAAGAAATACTATAGATGGATCTCATTTATGAATAAATATAGGTCACATTTATGTTCAGATTTATCAATTGATAATTTAGGAGATGTAGTCACTATTTCAGGATGGGCTGACACAGTACGAGATCACGGAAATTTAATATTCATTGATCTTCGAGATAACTATGGAATTACACAATGTGTTATTGACGGTACTCATTCTCAATTTCAAGAAATAAGTAAATTAAGCAATGAAAGTGTTTTAACAATTTCTGGTGAAGTAGTTAAAAGATCTAATGAAACTATTAACAAAAATCTAAAAACTGGAGAAATTGAAGTTCAAATTGAAAGTTATACAATTTTATCTAATTCTGAAATTCTTCCTTTGCCAGTCAATTCTGATATCGAATATGGAGAAGAAATAAGACTAAAATATAGATTTTTAGATTTACGAAGAAATAAATTACATAAAAATATTTTACTTAGAAATAAAATTATTTCAGATATCAGAAATAAAATGATTGAAAGAAATTTTATAGAATTTCAAACACCTATATTAACATCATCATCTCCAGAGGGTGCAAGAGATTATTTAGTACCATCTAGGATTCATCAAGGAAAATTTTATGCCCTGCCACAAGCACCTCAACAATTTAAACAATTGCTTATGATTGCTGGATTTGACAAATATTTTCAGATTGCACCTTGTTTTAGAGATGAGGATAGTAGAGCTGATAGATCTCCAGGTGAATTTTATCAATTAGATTTTGAGATGAGTTTTGTAACTCAGGAAGATGTGTTTGACGCTATTGAGCCAGTTTTATTTGAAATATTTGATGAAAATAAGAAAAATAATGAAATTAAGGTAAGCCCGTATCCATTTAGGAGAATACCTTACAAGGAGTCGATGGAAGTTTATGGCTCTGACAAGCCTGATTTGCGAAATCCACTTGTTATAGATGATTATACAAATGCATTTAAAGGTTCCAATTTTAAAATATTTAGTAATCAAATAGAAAAAGGATCAGTTGTTAAGGGAATAATTGTCAAAAATACTGGCGATCAACCTAGAAGTTTTTTTGATAAATTAAACAATTGGGCAAGAGAAGAGGGTGCAGCCGGATTAGGTTATATTTCGTTTACAGACAATAGTTTCAAAGGTCCTATTGCAAAGAACTTAAATGAAGATCAATTATTATTATTAAAACTTGAAGAAAATGACTCAATATTTTTCATTTGTGATAAATTAAAAGATGCTCAATTATTTTCTGGTAAGGTAAGAGAAAAAATTTGTAATGATTTAAATTTACTTAATAAAAATTCTTTTGAATTTTGTTGGATAGTTGATTTTCCTATGTATGAAATTGATGAAAAAACTAACAAATTACAATTTAGTCATAATCCTTTTTCAATGCCTCAAGGTGAGATGGAAGCTTTAGAAGAAAAAGACCCTCTTGATATAAAAGCATATCAATACGATATTGTGTGTAATGGTGTAGAATTATCTTCTGGCGCTATTAGAAATCATAAACCAGAAATTATGTATAAAGCCTTTGATATAGCTGGATATTCCAAAAAAGAATTAGAGGATAAATTTTCAGGAATGCTTAATGCTCTCAAGTTTGGAGCACCTCCTCACGGGGGTAGTGCACCTGGTATTGATAGAATTGTTATGTTACTTGCCGATGAGCCAAACATTAGAGAAGTAATAGCATTTCCAATGAATCAACAAGCTATGGATTTAATGATGGATGCCCCTGCAAGTATCGATAAAGAAAGATTAGAAGAACTAGGTATTAAATTAATAGATAAAAATTAATCCTGTTCCAAAAATTGCAATAATTGTTCCCACCCATGCACCAAAAGAAGGAATTTTTTTTGTTAATACCCAAAGAAGAAACAATATCATTATTGGACTAGTTGAAGATAAAGTTGCAACAATACCTGCATCAGCTTTTTGTAATGCGATTAAAAGTAAACTCATACCTAAAGCCATTCCTAAAAAGCCACTAAGAATTGATTGGTAAATAATTTTTGTTGTTAGATTTACTTTAGTATTAAAAACTTTATAATTTAAAAAAAAAGTAAATGATAAAAAAATACATGAAATAGTAGTCCTAATTGCTGCAGAAGCTATTGGATCTGCTCCATCTGATAATATAGGCTTCATCATAACCAATCCAATTGCTTGGCACAAAGCGGCTCCAATGGATAAAATAATTCCTATATAAAGTGGACCTTCTACTTTTTCCCATCTATGTTCAGATCCTTTTTTATCTCCATAGGAAATTGCAAAAACAACACCAAAAAACACAACAAAACATCCAATAATACTTATGGTTGAAGTAAGTTCATTTAGAAAAAAAATATTAATTACTACAGTAAAAGGAGCAGCTAATGAAAATAAAATATTATTTCTTCTCGGTCCAATTTTTTGTAAAGCAATAAACAATAATGTATCACCTAAGAATATGCCTACAATTCCTGAAATTATAATAATAGTTAAGTAATCAACACTAATTGTATTCCAAGTATTTATATAAAATGTGTAAGTGATTAACATTATTGATACAAAAAATAATCTAAGACGATTAAAGGCTAAACCTCCAATAGTTCTTGTAACATCTGCTGATACTAAAGATGCTACTGCCCAACAAAGTGCAGCAGCCATTGCAATAAAGTAATAATAGATCATATTATTTATTAAAATAAGCTTAAAATAAATTTAATAGGTATTGATAAATACTCACCTAAGAGATGTTCTTGTAATGCAAATCTTTTAATTAATCCTGTAGCTCTTAATATAGCATATATTACTAAAGCCCATAAATAAATTCCAAAAATAAAATTTATGTATGATATTATTTTTTTAAATTTGTTATAATAATTCATATGAAACCTAAATATTGGAATAAAGGTAAGATTTATCTATCAAATAAAGATAAAGTTTTGAAGAAATTAATTCAAACATATAGGAATGAATATTTAAATCTTAATTCTAATTATTTTCATTCATTAATTAATTCAATAATTGGTCAACAAATATCAGTATCTGCGGCTGATTCGATGAAAACTAAATTTTTTAAACTTAAAAGAAATATAACACCACAAGCTGTATCTAAATTACGTACTACAGATTTACGAAAATGTGGTCTATCAAGACAAAAAATTTTGTATATTAGAAATATTTCTAAATTTTTTTTACAAAACAAGAAATTCATAAAAAATATAAATAAACTTTCTGAAGAAGAAATTTATAATAATTTAATTGAAATAAAAGGAGTAGGGAATTGGACTATTCATATGTTTTTAATGTTTAGTTATGGAAGTTCAAATATTTTTCCAACAGGTGATTTAGGGTTTTTAAAAGCTATTTCAAAACTTTATAAGGTTCAACTTCCTATAAGTGAGAGAAAACTTAAGTTGCTTTATAAAAAATGGAGTCCATATAGTTCACAAGCCACATGGTATTTATGGAGATCATTAGACCCCATTACAGTTAATTATTGATATTTGCTCCTTGCTCAATCCAAACTTTTAATATCTCTCTTTCATTTTTTGTGATACCAGTCAGGTTATTCGGAGGCATAATTTCAGCATCAATAGCCTGAGCTTTGATTAATTTTATATTATTTACAATATCTTGAGCTGTGTCATATACAACTCCTTTTGGTGCCGCTTCAATACCTTCAAAAGTTGGGTATTTGGCATGACATGTTCCACATCTGTATTTAATTATATTTTGTACTTCATTGAAACTGACTAATTCTAATGAAAGAGATGCATTTGCATCTTTTTTTTCAAATATTGAAAGACTACTTAAAGTCATTAAAAAAAACATGATTAAACCAGCTGATGGTAAAATCCAAAATTTATATTGTTTTTTATTTCTTAAATTAAAGTAATGGCGAGTTAAAATGCCAGCTATTGATATAACAGCTAAAATTAACCAATTATTTACTGCCCCATACGTAAAAGAAAAATGTGAACTAATCATTATAAATAAAACAGGTAGTGTAAAATAATTATTATGAATTGATCTGTTTTTTGCTTCTAATGAAAGATTTAAATTTGGCTTTTGTTTGTTTTCAGCTGATGAAACAAGATTTCTTTGTGCAGGAATAATTACTCTAAAAACATTAGCCGCCATAATGGTGCCAATAATTGCTCCAACATGTATGTATGCAGCTCTTGATCCATAAATTTGGGTTAAAAAATAACTTAATAGTACAAATAATAAAACACCAGTTGCAATCAAAGTTTGTTCATTATCTTTTAAAACATTTTTACAAAGATAATCATATAGAAGCCAAGATCCTATAAGTAAGAATATAGATATTAAAATTGCTTGAAAGGGCGTTAATATAATACCGCTTGCTCCCAACATCATAGAGCTTGCATTTAAGTAATAAACTAAAATAAGTAGTACAAAACCACTTATCCAAGTTGCATACGCCTCCCATTTAAACCAATGAAGAACTTTTGGAAGTTTTTTAGGAGGTCCTTTTAATTTTTCAATTCTATAAAATCCGCCTGAATGAACAGACCATAAATAACCATCAAGGTGTTTAAAATCTGGATCATCTCTTTCCAGTCTACTATCTAGCCAATTAAAATAAAATGATGTTCCAATCCATGCTACACCAACAATTATATGAACCCATCTGACAATTAAATGTAACCACTCAGAATATACCGCAAATAAAGTTTCTGTTGGAACTCCTAAATTATAAAAAGCTGCAGTAAAAGCTATAACTATTGTAGTTGCAATTACAATATAGAACCTTTGTTCTTTAGATTTTAAACCTGAAAATGCCCCAAGGACAAAAAATAATAATAATCCTAATAATGCTGATGCTGGTAGTGACAAAAGTAAATTATGAAAAAAGGTTTGGAAGTCATAAGATTGAACTGGCGCAACAATTTTAAGAAACAATTCCATATTAATATCTTATTTTATTTTCTTCTTTTTCCCAAATATTAAATGCTTTTATTGCCTCGTCACGTGATAATTGACTGATAGGGATTTTTCTCTCTTTTATTTCTAGTGATAGTTCATCATAAATAAACTTGTCATCAAATTTAATTTTTGCAGCATCTTCTCTAGAATTACCATAATATACTCTGTCTATATGTGACCAATATATCGCACTCAAGCACATAGGACATGGTTCGCAACTGGAATACAATTCACAACCTTCTAAGTTAAAGGTATTTAATTTTTGACATGCATTTCTAATAGCAACAATTTCAGCATGAGCAGTAGGATCATTGTTAAATGTTACTCTATTTACTCCCTCTGCAATAATTTCATCTTCTTTTACAATAACACATCCAAAAGGACCTCCACTATTTTTGATATTATCAATTGAAAGTAAAATAGCTCTTTTCATAAAATCTATGTTTGTCATATAACTTCTTTAATTTTATTATTTGATAAATGTTTTAAGTTATTTTTTATTGATATTATTTTTGTAATTATTGAGAAAGCTATTTCATTTGGATCTTTTGAGTTGCCAATATCAATTCCAATCGGACACTCAATTTTCTCAACTATTGATTTATTGTGACCATTATCAATCAATCTTTTATAAAACCTTTTTTTCTTTGTAAGAGATCCAATTAAACCAACAAAAGTATTATTTTTTTTCAAAATTTCATTTAATATTTTTAAGTCATAATCATGACTGTGAGTTAAGACTATAAAATAAGAATTATCTTCTAGTTTTGATACAATCTCCCACGGTTTTTTTGAAAGTAAATAATTTATATCTTTGATATTTGTCATTTTTAAATAATCTTCTCTTGAATCAATTATAAAAATATTAAAATTAATATTTTCTAATTTAGAAATTAATGCTTGACCAATATGTCCTGATCCAAAGATATATAAGTTAGGTTTAACATTATTAACAATATATTCATCTTTTAGTGCATCTTTGGAATTATTATGTAAACTTAATTTAACTTGTACGTATCCACCACAACATTGTCCAATTCCTGGTCCAAGCGGAATATTCATTACTTTATTAGCTATATTTTTATCTATTAATTTTTTCGCTTCATTTATAACTAAATATTCTAAGTTTCCTCCACCTATAGTTCCAAAGATAGTATCAGTTGAGATTAATATAATGTCATCTAAAGTATTGGGTGATGATCCTTTAACTTCAATAATTTTAGCTTTAACTATTTTACTGTTAAAACTTATATTTTTACTTAACTTTTTAAGATACATATTAGTCTAAACTTTTTAATATATTTTCAGCAGTAGCAGGTGCAATTAAATTTTTAGAATTTTTTCCTTTATTGGCATTATATACTGCGTCCTTTAATGCAATAAAACTTGAAATTGCTAGCATAAATGGTGGCTCTCCAACAGCTTTAGAGCGATTAATAACCTTTTCTTTATTAAAACCACCATCATAAATTTCGACATTAAATTTAAATGGTGTCTCACCTGCAGTTGGTATTTTATAAGTAGAAGGACTATGAGTTGCTAGAACTCCATTTGATTTCCAAGACACTTCTTCAGTTGTAAGCCAACCTAATCCTTGAATATAGCCACCCTCAATTTGTCCTTTATCAATTCTCTTATTTATAGAATTGCCAACATCATGAATTATATCAACTTGAAGTATTTTATTTTCACCAGTTAATTTATCAATAATTACTTCTGTTACCGCTGCTCCATAAGTAAAATACAAGAATGGCCTTCCTTGAAGTGTTTTTGTATTTACATTAATTTTGTCAGTTTTATAGAAACCTGAAGATGACAATGGAATTCTATTCAAGTAAGCAGTATTTATCAATTCTTTAAAAGATATTTTTCTTTTATCAAAATAAACAAAATTATTTTCATATTTTATTTTGCTATTTGTTTTAAAATAATCATAGATAAATTCATTTAAACCTGATTTGATATTATTTATAGCATTAACAATTGCTGCTCCATTTATATCAGTTGTAGCTGATGCTGCACTTGCTGATGTGTTAGGTACTTTTTCTGTATCCGTTGAAGAGATTTTTATATTTTCGTAATTAAGGCCAAATTCATTTGAAGCCACTAAAGCAAGTTTCGTCATTAATCCTTGACCCATTTCAATTCCTCCATGATTTAAATGAATAGATCCATCAGTGTAGATATGAACTAAGGCACCACCTTGGTTTAAATGAGTAGTTGTAAATGATATTCCAAACTTTACAGGAGTTATTGCTATTCCTTTTTTTAGAACTTTATTTTTTTTATTAAAATTATTAATTTCTGCTTTTCTTTTTTTGTAATTAGATTTCTTAATTAGTTTATTAAAAATATCTTCAATCACATTGTCAGTAATTCTCATTCCATAATGAGTAGTATTTTTAATTTTATCTTTATAAAAATTAATTTTTCTTATTTCACTTGCTTCTCGATTTAATTTTTGAGCAATGTTTTCAATTATATTTTCAATACAAAACATTCCTTGAGGTCCACCAAATCCACGAAAAGCTGTATTGGAAACAGTATTTGTTTTACATCTATACGAATTAATTTCTATATTTGGTAAGAAGTAGGCATTATCTATATGATAGATGGCTCTATCATTTATAGCTCCTGATAAATCTGGAGAGATACCACATCTCGATGCCATCATTATTTTTAGAGCAAGTATTTCACCACTATTATTAAAACCCACTTCATAATCAAATAAAAAATCATGTCTTTTTCCAGTCATGATCATATCATCATCTCTATCGACTCTTAACTTTACTGGTTTAGATAACTTTTTTGCAGCAATGCTTGTAATAGCTGCAAACAAAAAAGATTGTGTTTCTTTTCCTCCAAAACCACCACCAATTCTTCTTACTATCACATGGATACTATTGTAATTTTGTTTAAGAACTTTTCCGATAATTTGCTGTGTTTCTGATGGATGTTGTGTTGAAGAATAAACTAAAAAATTATTATCTTCTTGTGGAATAGTCATTGCAATTTGACCTTCTAAATAAAAATGATCTTGACCCCCTGAATACAATTTACCTTTTAGAATGTTGTCAGATTTTTTAAACCCATCTTTTATATTTCCTCTAGTTAGATGCTTCGGTTTTAAAACAAATGATTTTTTCTTTAATGCTTCTTCAATTGAAACGATCGGTTTAGATATTTTTAAGTCTATTTTTACTTTTAATGCAGCTTTTTTTGCTAAATTATTGGTCTTTGCTATAACTGCAAAAATTGGTTGTCCATAATATTCTATATTTTTTGAAGTAAATATTTTATCTCCCTTAAATATTGGCCCAACATCATTTATACCTTCAATGTCTTTTTCAGTAATAATGTCTACTACACCTTCTGAAGATAAAACATCTTTATAATCAATTTTTTTTATTACTCCTTTACTGCAATTACTGTATCCAATTACTGCATGAAGTAAATTTTTAGGCTCTGATATATCATCAGTATAAATTGCTTTTCCAGTAACATGTTTTACTGCACTTTCATGTTCAATATTTTTTGTAAATATTTTATCCATTAATATAACGTTGATTTAATTTTATTATTTTCATATAAAAACCTATCTAAAAGGTTTTGACTAATTTTAGTTCTATAATTTTTTGAAGCTCTCATATCATCTATTGGATCAAATTCTTTTTTAATAATTTTCTTTGCTTCATTAATATTTTCTTCATTAAATATTTTATTCAATAAAAATTTTTGTGCTTTTTCAGCTATTTTTGGAGTTTCTGCCAAACCTCCACAAACAATTTTTATTTCTTTAATAATATTTTTTTCAATCCTAGCATTTATAGCCATGAAAACAGAACTTATGTCATCATCTATTCTTTTTGAAATTTTATAACATTTAAGAATATTTTTTTTATAAATGGGTATTATAATTTCTTTAATTATTTCATTAGGTTTTAATTTAGTTTTTCGATAGCTGAGAAAATAATTATCCAATAATAAAGTTTTTTTAACTCTTCCTTGAATTACAATTTTACTATTGAGTGCAATTAACACAGGCAAACTATCACCTATTGGAGATGCGCTTCCAATGTTACCTCCAAGAGATGCAGTATTTCTTATTTGCTCAGATCCGTATCTTGCAAACATTTTCGCAAATGTTGGATAAATATTTTCTAAAATTGGTAAAATATCATTTATGGGGGTAGCGGATCCAATGTGTAAATTATTGTTTTTATTTTTAACATAATTTAAATCTTTATTTGATCCTAAATAAAAAATATTTTTTAAATCTTTTCTTTTTTTTGTTACTTCAAGAGCGAGATCTGTACCCCCAACTAGTAAATGTCCATTACTAATCTTTTGATAGTCTTTTATTAGAGAATTTAAATTATAATGGATGAAAAAATTAGAATCATTTTTTTTAATAACAATATCAGTTTTCTTAATTGATTTTAATAATCTAATAACTTTACTTTTTGAAAATTTATTACTTTTATAGCTATACATATTCTTGATTGCATTTTTAATTGGAAGATAACCTGTACATCTACATAAATTTCCAGAAAGAAATTTATCTATATTTTCTTCCGTTGGTTTTATTTTGTTTTCGTACATATTATACATTGACATAATAATACCAGGTGTACAAAAACCACATTGAGATCCATCACTATCAATCATTGATTGTTGAACAGGATGAAGTTTATTTTTTTTTATATGTTCAACCGTTATTAATTGCTTGCCATGTAGAGAGTACAAAAAAGTAATACAAGTATTTATACTTTTATAAGAAATTTTATTCTCTTTTAATTCTCCTACAACTGCAGTACATGCTCCGCAATCACCAGATGCGCAACCTTCTTTTGTTCCAGTTAACTCATGATTGTTTCGAAGATAATTTAAGACAGTTGTATTTGTGTCTAAATCTTTGATAGAGATTTTTTCTTCATTAAGAAGAAAATCGACATGCGCTCTAGACACTAGCTTCCTCTATATGTTGAATAACTCCACGGGGTAATAAGAAGAGGTACATGGTAGTGCTCCTCTTTGCTAATTCCAAATCTAATTATTACGTCATCAAGAAAGAATGGTTCATGAAGATTTGTAAATTCCTTAAAATAACTCCCGCAAAGAAATAATAACTCATATTTTCCGAGAATAAAATTCTCTTTACCTAATATAGGTTCATCACATCTGCCATCTTCATTGAGAATAAAATTTGAAATTTGAACTTTATTTTCACCTTCAATTTTGAAAAGAGACCCTTTTATGCCAGAACCAGGCTTACCATTATAGGTATCCAAAACATGAGTAGTTAAATATCCTTTAGACATAATACTTATTCGTTTATACAGTATTTAGCTAAATATTAAATCAAGCATTTTTATGAAAGACAACAGAAACTATATAGGTTACGGAAATAATGACTCTAACTTTTATTGGCCTAATAAATCAAAACTAGCTCTTCAATTTGTTCTGAATTATGAGGAAGGTGCTGAAAATTCAATAATGAATGGCGATGAAGGATCAGAAACTTTTTTATCAGAAATAATTAATGCAAAGCAAATAATAGGTGCCAGAAATATGAATATGGAATCAATTTATGAATATGGCTCAAGGAGAGGTTTTTGGAGAATACATAATGAGTTTAAAAAAAGAAAATTACCTTTAACAATATTTGGTGTTGGTATGGCTTTAGAAAAAAATCCTGATGTTTGTGAACAAATAATTAAATCAAAGTATGAAGTAGCAAGCCATGGTTATAGATGGATAGACTATCAAAATATAAATGAGGAGGTTGAAAAAGAACATACTATAAAATGTAACAACATTATTAAGGATATTTTTGGATATTTTCCTTCTGGTTGGTATACTGGTAGAACAAGCCCAAATACAAGAAATATAATTTTAGATAATACAAATATTATTTACGATAGTGACTCATATGCTGATGATTTACCCTATTGGATAAAAGTAAAAAATAAAAAACATCTTATTATTCCATACACTCTAGATAATAATGATATGAGATTCTCTACCTTACAAGGTTTTAACACAGGTGAGGATTTTTATAATTACTTAAAAAACTCATTTGATACATTATACAGAGAAGCAAATGAATTCAATAAACCTAAAATGATGAGTGTGGGTTTACATTGTCGATTAATAGCTAGGCCAGGAAGATTTATGTCTTTGGTAAAATTTTTGAATTATATTTCTGGTTATAATGATATTTGGATTTGTAAAAGAGAGGAAATTGCCAATCATTGGTATGAAAATTTTAGTGATGAAAATTAAAGATATAAATAATTATAATTCTGAAAAGTTTATTGATTCTTTTAAAAATATTTATGAAGAATCTAAATTTATAACAAAACATGCTGATAAAAAACGACCATTTAAAAATAAAAAAGAAATGATATTAGTTTTTTTAGAATTATTTGATAACTTAGATGAAGAAACTAAAATAAATATAATTAAAAAACATCCTGATCTAGCCGATAAAATAAAAATAAATAGAGGTTTGTCCAAATTATCTGATGAAGAACAAACTAGATCTGGTTTAAAAGATTGTTCAGAAAAAGAATTTAACTTATTTAATGACTTAAATTCAAGGTTTAAAAATAAATTTAACATTCCATTTATTTTTGCAGTTAGAAATAAAAATAAAAATGAAATTATTACAGAGTTTAAAAGAAGATTAGATAATAATGATTTGAACTTAGAAATAAAAACTTCAATATCGCAAGTAAAAGAAATTGCTAAATTAAGATTAACAGAATTAATTAATGAATAAGAAATACATTCAAAAAAATTATATAAACTTATGTAGTAAGGTTTTAGGTTCAAAAATTCATAGTTTTTCTGATCAGTTTTTTGGATCAGCATCCAGATTGCTTAAAGAAGAGCAGCCAATTTTTAAAGAAGGTGTATATGATAAAAATGGGAAGTGGATGGATGGATGGGAAACAAGAAGAAAAAGAATTGAAGGAAATGATAATGTTACTATTAAATTAGGTTTACCTGGAAAAATTAATTTTGCTGAAATAGACACAAGCTATTTTAATGGTAATCAACCCGAATACGCAAGCATTGATGCTTGTTATTTTGAAAAAAATAAATTTAATTGGGTAAATATTTTATCAAAAAGGAAACTTAATCCAAATTATCTTCATGGTTTTAAAACTCAACAGAATAATAAAGTTTTTAACTTCATAAGATTGAACATCTATCCAGACGGAGGAGTTGCAAGATTAAAATTATTAGGAAATTTAGATGTATCAAAATTAAAATTTCCAAATAAAAAATTTGATTTACTTAGCATCCTTAATGGTTCAAAAATTGTGGCATGTAGTGATGAACATTTTGGAAAGGCAGAAAATTTACTACTTCCATTTAAATCTAAAAATATGGGCAATGGTTGGGAAACTAAAAGAAGAAGAGGATCAGGATATGACTGGGTTATAATTAAACTTGGCAAACCTGGTTTAATTGAAAAGTTTAATATTGAAACTCATTATTTTAAAGGTAATTATCCGTCTCATTGCTCAGTACAAGGTCTTTATTCAATAAAAAATATAAATATAAGTAAATTAATAAATGAAAGCAAAAATTGGAAATTTTTGATAAAAAATAAAAATCTTAAACCTAATTCATCATTAAAAATTAACTCAACTAAACAGATTAAAAAAATAAATTATTTGAAGTTAAATATTTATCCTGACGGTGGTATTTCACGGATCAGGGCAATTGGAAAGTTTTTGTGAACTATAAAATAAAGAATATTAGTAAAGATAATTTCAAAAATTATGGTGATTTAATTACAACATCTAATAAAAATTATGAAAGTATTAATAAAAATACAACTGATAGTTTTTTTGATTTAGCAAATATTCAAATAATTGGTGATGACAAAAGATCTAGATTAAATATTTTTCAAGCAAAGAAAAGAAACTTTCCATTAAAAATTAACATGTTAGAAAATCACCCCTTTAGTTCTCAAGTATTTCTTCCGTTTAATGCTACAGGTTTTTTAGTTTTAGTTGCTCCAATAGGTAACAAACCTAAAATTGATTTAATTGAAATATTCAAAGTAAGCGGTGGTGATGGTATAAATTTTAATCCCAAAGTATGGCATTTTCCTCTAATATCTCTTGAGAATGAAAAATATATTACCATTGATAAAAAAGATGCGGATAATAATATTGAGATTTATAATTTTGAACAATCAGAAATATTTGAATTAAATTATGAGTGATACAATATTAAATATAGAAAATATTACAAAATCTTTTCCAAGAGTAATTGCAAATAAAAAGGTTACTTTTGATATTAAAAAAAATGCAGTTCATGCAATTTTAGGAGAAAATGGAGCAGGGAAATCTACGTTGGTAAAAATTTTATATGGTCTCTTAGAACCAGATGAAGGAAATATTAAATTAAATAATAAGGATTTTAAAGTTAATTCCCCGGCAGAAGCAAGGAAACAAGGAATAGGAATGGTATTTCAGCATTTTTCTTTATTTGATTCTTTATCAGTAAAAGAAAATTTAATTTTAGGAATTGATGAAAAGATGTCTTATTCAGATTTAGAAGATAAACTAGAAAATATAAGCTCAAGATATAATCTCCCCTTAGATTTAGATGCTCCAATTACTGCTTTATCAGCTGGAGAAAAACAACGTGTAGAAATTGTAAGAATTTTATTACAAGACCCTCAGATACTTATTATGGACGAACCAACTTCAGTCTTAACACCACAAGAAGTTGAAAGTTTGTTTGTAACATTAAATGCACTCGTCAAAGAAGGTCGTACAATATTATATATCACTCATAAACTCGAAGAAGTAATATCAATATGTGATACAGTTACAATAATGAGAAGTGGTGAAATTATAGACACTTCAAGCACTTCCAATCAAACAGCAAAAACACTGGCAACAAAAATGCTAGGACAAAAATTAGATGATTTAAAAACTAATTATGGGCATATAAAAGATGAAGTTAACTTTGAAGTAAAAAATATTTCATGTGATTTTAATGATCCATTTTTAACAGACCTTAAAAATATTTCTTTTCAAGTTAGAGTGGGTGAAATTTATGGCATCGCTGGTGTTGCTGGTAATGGACAATCAGAATTAATGGACATTTTAACAGGGGAAAATATAAATATTAAATCTGGATCAATTACTTTTGATAGTAAAAAAATTGAAAAGTATGGACCACAAAAAAGAAGAGATTTATCTATTTCTTTTGTTCCCGAGAATAGACTGGGTCATAGTGCAGTACCTGAGTTAAGTTTGTCTGAAAATATTCTTTTAAGTCAATTTCCAAAAAATAATTTTATTAAAAATGGTATAATATTGAAAAATAATGTTGATGATTTTGCGAATAATGTAATTAATGAATTTAAAGTTATTACACCTGGAAATGACGCCAAAGCATCAAGTTTATCTGGAGGAAATTTACAAAAATACGTCATAGGTAGAGAAATATCATCTAAGCCAAACATATTAATTATTTCACATCCAACTTGGGGGATAGATGCCGGTGCTGAGCATTCCATAAGAGAGTCTTTGATAGAATTATCTCAAAATGGCACATCAATAATTGTTATTTCTCAAGATTTAGATGAATTGATAGAAATTACTCATAAAATATCTGTTATTTATGATGGAAAATTATCCAAACCTTTTAAAACTAGTGAAGTAGAAATAGAAAAATTAGGATTATTGATGGGTGGAAAAAATGAATAGTTTATTTCCCTCTATAGTTTCTCGCTCACAAAGTTCGGGTCTAATGAATTTTTTTGTTCCCATAATATCTATTGTTTTAACCTTAATTACAGGTTCAATTATTTTTATTCTTCTTGGTTTTGATCCAGTTTATGCATTGTATACGTTTTTTATTTCACCTATTTCTTCAACCTACGGTATTTCTGAATTGTTTGTAAAAGCAACTCCTTTAGCCTTAATTGCAATTGGTCTCTCATATTGTTTTAAGAATAATATTTATAATATTGGAGCTGAAGGACAACTTACCATGGGTGCAATTTTTGGTGGAGGTATAGGAATATTATTTCATGATACAAATGCTTTCTGGTTGTTGCCATTAATGATTTTTGCAGGAGCAATTGGAGGAGCATTGTGGGGTTTAATACCTGCTATTTTAAAAACAAAATTTAATACAAATGAAATTTTAACAAGTTTAATGTTAGTTTATGTTGCTTTATTTATTTTAGATTATTTAGTAGTGGGACCTTGGAAAGATCCATTTGGTTATAGTTTTCCTAAATCAAGACCATTTAGTGAATCTGGAAGAATGCCGCTGTTATTTGATGGTTTGAGGGTGCACTTTGGACTAATTATAACGCTATTTTTAATTTTTGTATCTTGGTTTATATTTTCAAAAACTATTTTTGGCTTTCAATTAAAAGTATCCGGTTACAGCCCCAAAGCTGCTAGATATGCTGGTTTTAATCAAACAACTTTAGTTTTTTTTGCTTTTGCAATTTGTGGCGCTTTTGCAGGTATTGCAGGTTTAGCTGAAGTATCTGGTCCAATTGGATTATTATATAGAGATATTTCTCCAAATTATGGATTTACTGCAATTATCGTTGCTTTTTTAGGTAGACTTCACCCAATTGGTATTATTTTTGCATCTTTAGTTATCGCTCTTACTTATCTTGGTGCTGAAGACGCACAATTGTTTTTACAAATACCTTCAGCAGTAGGTTTTATATTTCAGGGCTTGGTTTTATTTTATTTATTAGGTGCAGAATTACTAATTAACTATAAATTAACTTACAAAAAATTATTATGAATTTAGATTTAATACTTGGAATATTACAAATTGTTTTAATTGCAACAACACCTCTAGTTTTTGCTGGTATAGGTGAGTTAGTTACAGAAAAATCTGGAGTATTAAATTTAGGTGTAGAAGGAATGATGTTGGTAGGAGCAGTGTCCGCTTTTATTATCTTAGTAATTACCGGAAGTTATTTTTTAGCTTTTTTTGTATCTATATTATCTGGAATTATCATGTCTGGCTTATTTGCTTTTTTAGTTCTATTTTTAATGTCAAATCAAATTGCTACAGGATTAGCATTAACTATTTTTGGAATAGGTCTTAGTTCGATGCTTGGCAAACAATATATTGGAACACCAATTGATGGTCTTTCACCATGGTTTTTTGTTATATTTTCTTTCTTAATTGTTTTTTTGGTTAGTTATTTTTTTTACAAAACTAAAGCTGGTTTGATTTTAAGAGCAGTAGGGGAATCTCATAATTCTGCACATGCATTAGGATATAGCGTTATTAAAATTAGATTTTTATCAATTTTATTTGGAGGCTCTATGTGTGCTCTAGCAGGATCATATATTTCAATTTGTTATGCTCCAATGTGGCAAGAGGGTATGACAGCTGGACGAGGATGGATAGCATTAGCTTTAGTTGTATTTGCAACCTGGAAACCAGAAAGAGTACTTATTGGAGCTTATATATTTGGAGGTGTAACTATTCTTCAAATGAATCTTCAGGCTTTAGGTTTAAGATTCCCTGGTCAATTTTTTAGCATGGCGCCATATGTTGCAACTATTATAGTATTAGTGTTAATTTCTAGTAATAAATTAAGGATAAAACTTAGCGCACCAGCTTCATTAACTATTCCTTTTTATAAAGGCAGATAAATATCCACTTTTTTTTTTCTATAAACATATAGAATTATTGATCAAACCCTTTTGTATATATTAAGTATATAGCTGAGTAATCGTTATATTAGCAGGTGAGGTTAAAATGATTAGAATAATAACTTTTTTATCTACTTTTTTGGTATTTGCATTTGGTTCAGCATATGCAGACCCTAAAAAAGTTGGATTTATATACATAGGTCCTCCAGGTGATCATGGTTGGACATACATGCATGATGTAGGTAGAAAATATATGGAGAGCCAACTTGGTGACTCTATTACCACTACTTATCTTGAAAATATTCCTGAAAACGCAGATGCAGTGAGAGCAATCCGAAAACTAGCAGACTCAGGACATGATTTAATATTTACAACGTCTTTCAACTATATGGATCAGACACATGAAGTAGCTAAGGATTTTCCTGATATAAAATTTGAACACGCTACTGGGTATATCCAAGCAGATAACGTTGCAACTTATTCAGCTAGATTTTACGAAGGTAGAATGATTGAAGGGCATATTGCCGGTCATATGACTGAAACTAATACTATTGGTTATATAGCTTCATTCCCTATTCCTGAAGTTGTAAGAGGAATTAATGCATTTTATTTAGCGGCTTCAAAAGTAAATCCAGATATCAAAATGAAAATTATTTGGGTATTTACTTGGTACGACCCAGGTAAAGAAGCTGATGCAGCTAATACATTAATTAATCAAGGAGCTGACATAATTGTTCAGCATACTGACACATATGCTCCTTGCCAAGCTGCTCAAAAAGCGGGTGTTTATGCATTTGGTCAAGCTTCAAACCAAGAAGAATTTTGTCCTGATGCACATTTAACTTCAATTGAAGATATTTGGGGCCCTTACTATGCTGAAAGAGCAAAAGCTGTTGTGGACGGCACTTGGTCTTCTGGTGATACTTGGGATGGTATGGATAAAGGTATGGTTGTAATGTCACCATATAATACTAAACTTATGCCAGCAAGTTTAATTCAAGAAGCAGTAAATATGGAAGTTGGAATTAAAGATGGAACTATTCATCCTTTCACTGGTCCAATTTACAATCAAGCTGGCGAGCTTGTGGTTCCTGAAGGTGAAGTAGCGCCTGATGGAATGTTACTTGGAATGAACTTTTATGTTCAAGGTATTGACGGCGAAGTACCACAATAATTAAAATTCTTATAACCCTCTCTCTTTTAAAGAGAGAGAGGTTTAATTCTTAATTTCAAAGGAAGATTTATGTCTGATTTACACATTAGTTGGGACGAATATAGAAGTAAAACAGAAGATTTAGCAAAACAAATTCATAAGGATGGATGGCAATTTAATCAGGTTGTATGCATCGCAAAAGGAGGTATGAGAGTAGGGGATGTAATGGCAAGAATATTCGATGTTCCTTTAGCAATTCTTTCTGTTGAATCATATAAAGGTGAGGGAGTAAAAAATAAAAGAGGTGCAATCACATTTTCAAGAGATTTAGCAAAAACAAGCCCTAACATTGGATCAAAAGTTTTAATAGTAGATGATTTGGCAGACTCAGGAATTACTCTTAAAAAAAGTATTGATTGGTTAAATCATACTTATGGTTTTTATATAGATGAACCAATAAGAACTGGAGTTTTGTTTTATAAGTCAGTATCTTCGTTTAAACCAAATTATTATGTTGATTATTTAGAAGATTCTCCTTGGATACATATGCCTTATGAGGTTTATGAAACTATGAAACCAGAAGAACTTGGTTAAAAAATTGAAGTAATTTCATTAAACTTTTTCTTTTGTTTTGCAAACTTTGGAACTCTTACATCTTTATCTGGTCGTCCAACAATAAGTAAAACAAATGGTTTTTCATTACTAGGTCTTTTCAAAATTTTATTAAGAAATGTCATTGGGCTTGGCGTGTGTGTTAACATTGCTAAGCCAGAAAAATGTAAACAAGTAATTAATATACCAGTAGCTATACCGACAGACTCTTTTACATAATAATTTTTTATTTTCTTATTTTTTGAAACTGAAAATTTTTTCTCAAATATAGCTATTAAATAAGGTGCATTTTCAATAAATTTTTTATTTTCATCAGTTCCTAAAGGAGTTAATGCATCTAACCATTCTTTAGGAGCTTTGTACTTATAAAATTTTTCTTCTTCTTTTTCTGCTTCTATTCTAATCTTCTTTTTTACGTTTTTATTTTTTATTACTACAAAATGCCAAGGTTGAAGATTTGCTCCACTTGGAGCTGATCCTGCAGATAAGATCGCATTTTTTATAATATTTATATCGATTTTATCTTTTGAAAATTCACGTATGCTTCTTCTTTCTTTAATTTTATTATAAAATTTTTTTGAATTAATCTTCATTTCTTTGATAGTTTGATTTGAAAATTTTAAATCTTCAGCTATGTATTTTTTAACTTTATGCATTGGTTAGTTATTATTATTGGGATACTATTAATTTCTCTATCAATTAGTAATCCTCTATACAAACTAATTATAAAAAAACGAATAAGATTTAATCTTTTTGTTGAAATCCTGTTCAGGATAATAATGTTTTTAATTAGTGTAATTATTATTTTTCTAGGTTTGTACTTAGAGAGTATTTCTTAATATCTTCTTATATTTCTGTCAATTAAAGCAGCCCATGCGTCTATTCCACCAAGTACATTAACACAATGATTATAACCTTGTGCTTTAAGCCATTTACATACAGCTTGGCTTCTTGTACCGGTATGACACATTACAAAAATATTTTTTTTCTTATCTAATTCGGTGTATCTTTTAGCAATCTCTGAAAGTTTCATGTGTATTGTACCTTTAATATGGGCATGATCTCTTTCAGTATCTTCTCTTACATCTATAATTTGAATTTTTTTGTCATCTTGCTTGAGCTCATTTAATTGATGAACTGTAATTTCACTGCTACTGTAAAGATCCATTTGATTATCTTATTATAAATACTACTAGATTTCTACTATTTTAAATAAATTTAATTTTAAAAATTAAATTTGTTATTTCTAAGTTTTTCATGTAAGAGCGCATATCATTATGACAAAGAAAATAACTTTTTCAGCTTTTGGTAGAGATTCATATTATCACAGAGATTGGTTCAAAAAAAATGGTTTCAAATTCGATAGAAGTTCTAGAAAATGGACTGTAGAAAATTTACCAATAGATAATGCAGAAGAATTTGCCAGTTATTGTAGAAAATACGGTTTAACATTTGAACGATCTGATAGAATGATTACAGAATTTGATTACGCAGATTATCTTTGGGATGGAAGAAGAGATGAATTTATGAAACCTTCTGAAAATATTGAAATTCCACAACCAAAAAATAAAATCTAATTTTTGTTTAATAAATTATTATCAAATAATTTAATACTTCTTATAATTTTAGCTGCAATTTGGGGATCTTCTTTTTTTGTTATTAAAATTTGTCTGTCTAGTTTGACACCTACAAGTATTGCTTCCTTAAGATTAATTATAGCATCAATTTTCTTAATTATTTTATATTATTCATATAACAATCATCCTAAATTAAATCTCGATTTAGTTTTAATTCTTTCTTTTATTGGCATTACTGGAAATTTTTTACCATTCTATCTGATTAGTTGGGCTGAACAATACATTCCTTCTTCCACTGCAGGGTTATTAATGTCAGTTGGTCCCTTAATAACATTACTAATGTCTCATGTTTTAACTTCAGATGATAAGTTTACTTGGTTTAAATTTTTATCAATTATTATAGGTTTTGTAGGTATTATTTTTATTTTAGATATAAGTAAATTTAATTTTCAAGATGAAAACTACATTAGTACTTTAGCAAAAATTTTTGTGATTATAGCTGCATTTGGCTATATGATTTCAAATATTGCTGCTTATAATAAATTAAAGAAATTAAGCCCTATTTCGATTACTACTTTTGCTACATTATTTGGAGCGATAATATCATTACCTTTTTTATTTTATGATTTTATAAATTATGAGAATAATATTAATAAGATTTCTTTAATTTCTATTATTTATTTAGGTGTTTTTCCAACAGCTATTGCATTTCATATGCGCTATCATATAGTTAAACAATCTGGTCCAGTTTTCTTGTCTTATGTTGCCTATTTAATTCCTGTTTTTGCATTAATATGGGGATTCATATTTCTTTCTGAACAAATAGTATTTAGTTCTGTAGTCGGAATTATTCTAGTTTTTATTGGTCTGTTTGTTGGGCAAAAAAGATCAATGAGTAAAATATCCGTAAAAAACATATAATACTAATAAAACAGCAATAAAAATAGACACATTTTTGAAGTTAAAGTATTTCATTTATGGTTGAAATTTAATTTTTTATAGTCCAATATACTTTTATTATGAGCGACTCAATTAAATACTTACTTGAAGAAAATAAAGCACCAAAGTTTTGGTATAATATTAATGCAGATCTACCAAGTCCACCACCTCCACCATTACACCCTGGAACTAAACAACCAGCTGGCCCTGATGACTTTGCTCCTTTATTTCCAATGAGTTTAATTATGCAAGAAGTTTCTACTGAAAGAGAAATAGAAATTCCTGAGCCAGTAAGAGAAGTATACAAACAATGGAGACCTTCTCCTTTATTTAGAGCAAGAAGGTTAGAAAAGTTTTTAGATACACCAGCTAAAATTTATTACAAATATGAAGGTGTTAGTCCTACAGGAAGTCACAAACCAAATACTGCAGTTCCGCAAGCATTTTTTAATAAAGAAGAAGGCATTAGTAAAATTTTTACTGAAACGGGCGCAGGTCAGTGGGGAAGTTCATTAGCTTTCGCAGGTCAGATCTTTGGTATAGATATAGAAGTTTTCATGGTTAAGGTTAGTTTTGATCATAAACCTTACAGAAAATTAATGATGCAATCGTTCGGCGCTAACTGTCATGCTAGTCCATCTAATTTAACTGACTTCGGTAACAAGTTATTATCAGAAAATCCTGATAACCCTGGTAGTTTGGGAATAGCTATATCAGAAGCAATAGAAGCAACTGTTAAAAGCGGAGGTAAAGCAAAATACTCACTTGGAAGTGTTTTAGGCCACGTTCTAATGCATCAAACTATAAATGGTAATGAGGCTATTATGCAAATGGAGATGGCTGGAGATTATCCTGATATTATTGTTGGCTGTACAGGTGGTGGTAGTAATCTCTCTGGATTAATGTTTCCATTTTTAGGACAGCAATTAAGAGGTGGTCAAAAAATTGATATTATTGGTTGCGAGCCTGCATCATGTCCTTCATTCACTAAGGGTAAGTATGCTTATGATCATGGTGATATGGCAAAAATGACTCCATTAATTAAAATGCATACTCTTGGATCTGATTTCTTACCACCGGCTAATCACTCTGGTGGATTAAGATACCATGGCATGTCTTATCATTTAAGCCACTTATATGAGTTAGGTCTGATGAGAGCAAAGGCTTACGGTCAAAAAGATTGTTTTGAAGCTGGTTTAACCTTTGCAAAACAAGAAGGAATTATTCCTGCTCCAGAAGGAAACCATGCAATCAAAGGTGCTATTGATGCAGCTTTAGAATGTAAAGAAAAAGGTGAGTCAAAAACTATTCTCTTTAATTTATGTGGCCATGGATATTTTGATATGTCAGCTTATGATGATTATCTAAATGGATCAATGGCTGATGATGTTATTGATGATGATGGAATAGGTAAATCTATTTCTCAAATACCAGAAGTAGCGTAATTTAAGTTTAAATTTTTTTTTATTTAATTAAAGGTGTTTCTATATTATGGTTGAAATTAAACCTTTTAAAGGAACACGTCCTTACAACGAAGATGCAAAAAATTTAATTGCTCCCTCTACTGATCATTTAAGTATTGAAAATATAGAAATATTTAAAAAAAATAATTATTGGAATTATTTAAAAATTTTGAATCCTGTTGGCCAATTAAAAGAAGCAGATACTCTCTTAGAAGCTAAATCACATTTTAATGAAATGAAAGAAAATGACGTAATTAAAAAAGATAAAGAATTATTTTATTACATTTATCAAATTGAATTTAAAGGCCATACTCAACTAGGTTTTTTATCTCTTTCTAAAATATCAGATTTCGTAGATGAAAAAATTAAAGCGCATGAGAAAATTTATGAAACAAGGATGAGAGAAAGAGCTGAGCAAATGTTAAATATAAAAACACAAATTGGTCCTATTTATGTGGTATATAAAAAAAACAATAAGATAAAAGATTTATTATCCTCTATAATATCAAATACTCCAGATTATGATTTTGAAAGTTTTGATAAATCTATTCATAAACTTTGGTGTGTCTCTGACGAATCTTTCATTAAAAAGCTATCTTCTTTGTTTATAAACGAGGTAGATAATTTTTATATTGCTGATGGACATCATAGAATGGGTGCAATGAAAATTATTGGTGAATTAAATTATAATAAAAATATTTTACAAGAAGATTTTATGATAGCGGCGTTTCCAAGTGATGAGGCTAAAATATTTGATTATAATAGAGTTGTTAAAGATTTAAATGGTTTGAGTGAAGAAAATTTTTTAAACATTCTTTCTGAAAACTTCGAAATAAAAAAAGAAAAAAATCCTTTCAAACCTCAATCTAATAAACAATTTGGAATGTATCATGAAAAAAAGTGGTATTCATTACATTTTAAAACTGAATTAAAAACCGATAATTTTGTTGATACGCTAGATATTAATATTTTAAATAATTTTATTTTCAAAAAACATTTAAATATATCTAATGTTAATAATGACGAAAGAATAAGATTTATTGCCGGATGCCATGGTTTGGAAGCTTTAGAAAAAAAAGTTGATGAAAATAATGACAGTGTGGCATTTTCTATCTTCCCATCTTCAATAAGTGATGTTATTACAGTCGCGAATAAAAATTTGACTATGCCCCCTAAATCAACATGGTTTGATCCAAAACCTTTAGATGGCTTAGTAGTTTATGAGTTTGAAAAAAATGTATGAATAAACCTAATACTAAACCTAATAATCCTAATTTTTCAAGTGGACCAACTTCAAAAAGACCAGGCTGGGACATATCTGTTTTGAGTAACGCTTTAACTGGTAGATCTCACAGATCTGTTGAATGTAAAGCAAGATTAAAAGAAGCAATAGATAAATCTAAAGATATTCTTAAATTACCTGATGATTATTTATTGGGTATCATGCCTGGATCAAATACTGGTGCCTTAGAAGCTGCTATGTGGTGCCTATTAGGTAAAACGGGAGTCGATATTCTTGCATGGGAAAATTTTGGTAAAGATTGGGTAATCGATGCAATTAGTGAATTAAAATTAGAAAATTTAAATATTCATGAAGAAGATTATGGGAAACTACCTGACTTAACCAAAGTGAATTTTGATAATGACGTTATTTTTACTTGGAATGGAACAACATCTGGTGTCAAAGTTCCAAATGGAGATTGGATACCTGATGACAGAAAAGGCCTAACCATTTGTGATGCTACTTCGGCAATCTTTGGTATGCCTATAGATTATAATAAATGCGATGTTATAACTTGGTCTTGGCAAAAAATACTTGGAGGAGAGGCTGCTCATGGAATGATAGCAATTTCTCCACGCGTTGTTGAAAGATTAGAAAGTTTTACACCTAGTTGGCCAGTACCAAAATTGTTTAGATTAGCTGAAAACCAAAAATTGATAAAAGGTATTTTTGAAGGAAACACAATTAATACACCTTCAATGATATGCGTTGAAGATATAATTGATTCATTAAATTGGGTTTCTTCTCAAGGAGGATTAAATTCATTAATTTCTAAATCCCAGAATTCTTTACAAAAAATTAGAGAATGGATTAATGAGAGAGATTGGGTGACCTTTTTATCTGAAATTGAAGATGATAATTATATATCAAACACTGGAATAACTTTTAAAATTGTTGAAGATTGGTTTACTAATAAAGATGAAAGTGATCAAAGAGCTGTAATGGCTGATATATGTAAATTACTTTCTGAAAATAATGTTGGATTTGATTGCAATGGATATCCTAAAGCACCACCTTCTTTTAGAATATGGGCTGGAGGCACGGTTCAAACTTCAGATGTAGAATTAGTTTTACCTTGGATTGATTGGGCTTATTCAGAAATTAAATCAAAACATGCCTAAAGTACTAATATCAGATTCACTAGATAACATTGCATCTGAAATTTTAAAAAAAAATAATATTTCAGTCGATACAAAAACAAATTTATCTCCTGAAGAATTAAAAAAAATAATTGATAATTATGATGGTTTAATTATTCGTTCTGCAACTAAAGTGCAAAAAGATTTAATTGACTCTCTTTCAAATTTAAAAATCATAGGTAGAGCAGGAGCAGGAGTTGATAATGTAGATGTGGAAGCTGCTAAAAATAAAAACATTATCGTAATGAATACTCCAGGAGGTAATACAAATGCTACAGCAGAACACACAATTGGTTTAATTTTTGCATTGCAAAGAAAAATTACTATTGCCAATGAGACAACTCATAAGGGTCTTTGGGAAAAAAAGAAATTAAAAGGAAATGAAATTAAAGGCAAGAAAATTGGTATCGTTGGTTTTGGCAATGTGGGTAAAAGAGTTGCAGAAATATCTAATGTATTGGGAATGAATGTTTCAATACTTTCTTCACACTTTAAAACAATTAAGGATAGCTATCCTGAATATAATTCTTGTTCTATCGATGAGATTATTAAAGATTCAGATATAATTTCTTTTCACTGTAAACCCAATAAAGATGGTAATCCGATTATGAATAAAAATCATTTATCACTAATGAAAAAAAATTGCATAATTATCAACACCGCTAGAGGTAACTTAGTTGATGAAGATGATCTTAAAAATGCTCTTGAAAAAAAAGAAATTAAAGGCGCTGCATTAGATGTTTTTAAAAATGAGCCTTTAGTAGAAAGTGTGTTTTATAATTTAGATAATATAATTTTAACTCCACATATTGCTGCTTCTACTGATGAAGCACAAATAGTTGTAGCAGAAATGGTTGCTAATCAGTTTGTTGAATTTTTTAATAATAATAAAATTATAAATTCAGTTACTTAATAAAAATTTCAGTTAAATTTTCTAAGTAAGCGGATGGATTAGAGAGAATGTTACCATCTAATATATTAGCTTGATCTAAAATTAAATTTGAAGCTTTTTTATGGTCAATTTTTGTTAAATTCTGAGATAAATTTACAATCATCGGATGGTTTGGATTAATTTCAAGTATCTTTTTTGAAACAGGAGTTTTTTGATTATGCATTTTCATCAGTTTTTCCATATTTATATCCATCCCAGCTTCTTCAGCAACAAGCAGAATTGGGCTTTTTGTTAATCTCTCAGATATAATTACATCAGATATTGTCTCTTTTAGCTCTGTTTTAAGTATGTTAATTAAATCATTGATTTTACTATCTATTTCTTTTTTATTTTCATCTTTCTTATTTGATTTTTCACCAACTTTTGAAACATCAACTTTACCTTTAGTTATTGATTTAAATTCTAAATCTTTAAATTTATTTACATTTTGAATCCAAAACTCATCTACTGCATCAACCATAAACAAAACTGGTATCTTTTTATCAGCGAAAACTTCTAATTGAGGGGAGTTTTTAATATGATCCTTATCACTATTAGCAAAATAATAAATTTCTTTTTGATCTTTAGCCATTAATTTAGCGTACTCTTCAAGAGATATTTTTTTATCATTTAAAGAATTTTCAAACCTTAATAGCGGTAGGATTTTTTCATGATGATCATTATGTTCATATAACCCTTCTTTTAGTACTGGACCAAAATTATTCCAAAATGTCTCAAATTTATCTTTTTCTTTCTTAGCTAAGCTATCAATTTCACTTAAAATTTTATTTGTAATACCTTTTTTTATTTTTGTAATAATAGGATTATTTTGAAGCATTTCTCTACTTATATTTAGAGAAATATCCTGTGAATCGACTACTCCTGGGATAAAACGTAACCAATTAGGAATTATGTCTTCACAATCATCAGTGATAAAAACTTTTTGAACATATAATTTTATTTTATTTTTCCTATCGGCATTGAATAAATCCATAGGTTGATTTGTAGGAAAATAAAGTAAAGCCTTATAACTAATAACACCCTCAGCGTTATAGTGAATAGTTTTTAAGGGATCATCAAAGTTAAATGAAATATTATTATAAAATTGTTTATAGTCTTCCTCTTTTATATCTTTTTTATCTTTTAACCATAATGGACTACCTTCATTTATTTTTTCTTCTTTTTCTTTATCGTCAAGATCCTTAAGATAAATTGGGAAAGGAATATAATTAGAGTATTTTGTTATAATTGATCTCAAACGAAATGAATCTAAAAATTCATCAGCATCTTTCTTTATATTTAGAGTTATACAAGTGCCACGTTTATCTTTTTTAGCTTCTTCAATGGTATAATTTTCTTTTCCATTAGAAGACCAAAGATTTGTTTCTTCATTTTCAGCATCTTTAGAAAGCACTTCAACATTATCCGCAACCATATATGAAGAATAAAAACCAACACCAAACTGTCCAATTGCAGAAATATCATTACTCTTTTTGTTTTTCATTGCTTCAATAAATTTACTAGTTCCTGATCTCGCTATAGTTCCTAAATTATCAATAAGTTCATTTTTAGACATTCCAATTCCATTATCTTCAATTTCAATAATTTTTTTCTTTTTTGAAACTCTGATATTTATTTTTAAATCCTTTTCATCTTTAAGAAGATTTTTTTTGGAGAGTGATTGATATCTTAATTTTTCGCAGGCATCTGCAGAATTAGATATTAATTCTCTTAAAAATATTTCTCTTTCGCTATAAAGAGAATTAGCAACAAGATCTAAAAGCTTACTGACTTCAGCTTGAAATGTTAAATTTTCTTTAGTTTTTTCTGCCATTTTTGAAATTTAAGCATTCATATCTATAAATCAATAGTAAGCAATAATTTTTTGCCACATTTACGACTATATAAGTAAAAGTTATGGTATTTAAATTTATAATGAAATTTGATAATTTTTTAAAATTATTGTGCATTACATTGTTATTTTTATATGCATGTACTTCAAATCAGTTAACAAATACTGCTGATAGTTGCATAATTTTTGATGAAAAGAAAAGCTGGTATAAAGCAACTAAAAATTCTTATGATAAATGGAATACCCCAATTGCATTCCAATTAGCAGTTATAAAACAAGAATCATCTTTTACCCAATTTGCAAAACCGAAAAGAAAAAAATTTTTAGGTTTAATACCAACGTCTAGACCATCAACTGCTTTTGGTTATGCACAAATAACAAATCCTACTTGGGATTGGTATAAGAATAAAACTGGAAATCAAAATGCATCAAGGGCAAATTTTAAAGATGTAACTGATTTTATTGGTTGGTACACAACACAGTCGGAAAATATGATTGGAATTTCAAAAAATGATTACTATAATCAGTATTTAGCATACCATGAAGGTCAAAATGGATGGTCGAAAGAGACATTTAAAAGTAAAGATTGGTTGATTGATGTTGCTAAAAATGTAGAAAGAAATACTAAGATGTTTAATAAACAATTAAAACAATGTGAAGAAAAACTTAATAAAAAAGGTTTCTTCGGAATACTATAATGCCAATTTTAAACAGCATAAATCAAATGCAAGATCAAATGACAGAATGGCGTCAGGATTTACATAAAATTCCTGAGATAGGCCTTCAGGAATTTGAAACATCAAAATATATCAAAAATAAGTTAAGTGAATTTAATATTAAATTTAAAGATGGTTATGCTAATACAGGTGTTGTTGCTTGGGTAGATGGTAATGAAGTTACTAATGAGAAAACAATTGGTTTAAGAGCAGATTTTGACGCTCTTCCTATGCCAGAACAAAATGAATTTAATCATAAATCTCAAAATAAAGGTATGATGCATGGTTGTGGTCATGATGGTCATACCACAATGCTTCTTGGGGCAGCGAAATATCTAAGTGAAAATAATAATTTTAATGGAAGAGTATATTTCATTTTTCAACCAGGAGAAGAAGGTTTTGCTGGAGGAGAAAAAATGATTCAAGATGGTATGTTTGATGATTTTAAAATTGATGAAGTTTATGCACTTCATAATTGGCCTGAGTTACCTTTAGGTACGTTTGGTGTAAATAGCGGACCGATGATGGCAGCAGTTGATGAATTTGATATTACTGTAAAAGGAAAGGGTGGTCATGCTGCATCACCTCATCTAGCAATTGATCCTGTAGTAATTTCTGCACAAGTTATTTCTGCTGTTCAAACAATTATAAGTAGATCCACAGATCCTGTTGATAAAGCTCTTATAAGTATTACAAAAATTAATGCTGGTACGGCTTATAATGTAATCGACGATCAAGTTAAAATGGGCGGGACTATTAGAACTTTTCGAAGAGAAACACGAGCATATATAGAGAAAAGATTAAATGAATTATGTAAAGGAATAGCGGATGCACATGGTGCAGAGATAAAAATTGATTTTGATTTAGTTAATAAATATCCACCTACTATAAATTCTAAAGAAGAAACAAAATTTGCAGCAAATGTTGCTAAAGATTTAGTCGGTGATGATAAAGTTATTACCGATATTGACCCGTCAATGGGAGGAGAAGATTTTTCATATTTGCTAGAAAAAAAACCTGGTTCCTATCTTTATCTAGGCCAAGGAGATAAGCAGCATAGTGCTCATCTACATACAACAAAGTATGATTTTAATGATAATTTATTACCCATTGGTGTAAATTTTTGGGTGGACCTTGTTCAAAAATACTTTTCTAAGTAATCTTAATTGATGTTAAATTTTAGTGCGATTTATTCAATAATCGCATTTAGAATAAAAGAATTTCTGCAAGAGTATCATTATTCTTTATTAGCCCCTCTAACTACAAATCTTTTATTTATATTAGTTTTTATAACAGTAGAAAATTACTACTCACTTTCTATGGATTCTGGTTCTTTCGTTGAATTTATTGCTCCTGGATTAATCATTATGATCGTAGCCCAGGAAAGTTATGATAATTCATCTGCTACTTTAATTCATATGAAACAAATTGGTTCTTTAGATGATTGGTTAATGGCGCCTATCTATAGGATTGAAATATTAATATCGTTAATATTCACATCTCTTATTATTGGAATTATTTTAGCACTATTTAATTATTTAATATTCACTTTTTTAATAGATATTGAAATTTATAATTTTTTTTATTTTTTCTACTATCTATTTTTAGTTATAATATTTTTCTCATGTTTGGGATGTTTCGTAGGAATAATTTTTAATTCCTGGGATTCACAAAGTACATTCTCAAGTTTTTTTGTTTCACCTATTAATTTTTTATCAGGAACCTTTTTTTCAATAAATTATCTTCCTGATAATTTGAAGGCTATTCTTTTATATAATCCCTACTATTATGTTGTAAGCTTTTTTAGGAATTCATTTAATGATAAATTTTCATTTAATTTAGTTGAAAATATCTTTATAATTTTTTTTATTTTATTAACTTTGATTATTACATCATTTATTTTTTTCAAAGGTTTTAAAATTATTAAATGATTGATGTTATTTTTAATTTTTTAATTCAATTTGATTTATTGATTAAAAATAATTTAGAATTATCTTTAATTTTATATTTCTTATTTTCATTTTTATTTTTTACTTTTTCTCTACCAGGTGGTTTAATAATTATACTTGCATCAAGTTTCTTTTTTGGATTTATTATTGGATTTATAATTAATATAACTACTATTGTGTTAGGAAGTTTATGTTTCTTTCTTTTTTTTAAAAATATATTTAAAAAATATTTTAATAAACAAATTGAAAAATTTAGTGATAAACTAAACAAGATTATCAAAAAATCATCTTTTGAATACTTAATTTTGTTAAGATTAATTTTCGGTGTACCATTATTTGTTCAAAATTTATTTTTATCAACATTGAATATTTCTAAAACTAAATTTGTAATTTCTTCATTTATAGGTTTTTTTCCTTATTTTCTTTTTTTTTCATATATTGGTAACAAATTTTCAAATCTTATCGAAATTAAAGACTTTCAATTAAGTAATATTCTATCTTTCGAATTAGTTTTAATTTTTTTAATACTAATTATTTTTTTATTATTTAGGATTTTTTTTAAATTTAAATAAAATATTTTTTGAATATAATTGAGATAAATAACAAATAAACAGTAACTATTATTGCAGCATAAATAGTTATATCAATAATTATTAAATTTTTTGCTGAAAATTCATTTGCTATTCTTGAATATATCAAAGCTGATGTTTGTATTATGGATGTAATAATAATAACATTAAGTAATTTGATTGAGCCCTTTGTATTTAAGTAGATCATTAAAAGACCAATAAATAAAAGACCTGTTATAGCTCCACCAAGATTTCTTAGCCATGCTATATTGGTACTTTCAGCAACAGTTAAATTCACAAAACTATATGGAAAAATTAAAAAATATATTCCATAAATTAAAGAAAAAATTGATAAAAATAATATGCTTAATCTGATCATCTATTAAAAACTATTTATTAAGATATAATTAGTATTGCAAATTAATTATTACTAAATATAGAAAATATATGATCCGATTGTTAATAGTTTTAATTGTTATAGTAGTTATACTATTTATTTTGAGATCAAGAGCCAAATCACAATATAATAATTACGGTAACTTTTATAGAAATTTAATTCTGATAGTCATAATTGGAGGTATAATCTTCTTCCTTGCAACGACTGGGAAATTTTTGATACCACAGTTATTAAATCTTATTAAAGTTGGTTTACCATTCATTACAAAATTAATAGGAATATGATGAAATATTTCTCAACAAATGATCTGCCTTTAAACGATGAAATGATTAATTTTTGGAAAAATAATGGATATTTGGTTATAGAAAATTTCAACACAGATAAAGAATGTGATGAATTAATGGAACGATCATCATATCTTATCGAACATAATAATTTCAATAATCAAAAATCTATTTTTGATACAGTCAATCAAGCTCATAATGATGATAGTTATTTTTTAGAATCAGGAGATAAAATTCGTTTCTTCTTTGAAGAAAAAGCTAATTTAAATGATGATAACATAGAAGAAAATAAACATTTTATTGTAAATAAAATTGGTCATGCGTTGCATGACTTAGATAAAGTTTTTTATAAATTTTCTCATAAACAAAAACTTCAAGATATTGCTTTATCACTTGGTTTCTCTAAACCAAAATTACTTCAGTCTATGTATATTTTTAAGCAACCCAAAATAGGTGGCGAAGTAGTTTGTCATCAAGATTCTACTTTTTTATATACTGAGCCAGAAAGTACTATTGGTTTTTGGTTTGCATTAGAAGACGCAAATAAAACAAATGGATGTTTACAAGTTGCAAGTGGAGGTCATAAAGGACCATTAAGAAAACTTTTTAAGAAAGTAGACGGTAAAATGCATATGATAGATCTAAATGATGAACCATTTCCTGAAACTGATACTTTTGTAGAAGTAAAAAAAGGATCACTTGTTTTATTACATGGTAGACTTCCTCATTATTCATGTGAAAACACAAGTTTAAAATCAAGACATGCTTACACGATTCATGTAATTGATAATAACAACGAATATCCTGAATGGAATTGGTTACAAAGACCCTCAATACCTCTTAAAAGTTTTATTAATGACTAAAAAAATAATTTTAGATTGTGATCCAGGTCATGATGATGCTGTAGCAATAATGTTAGCTGCTTCTTCTAAAGAGATTGACATACTGGGCATCACCTGTGTTGGTGGAAATAGTGGTTTAAATAATACAGTAAATAACGCTCTTAAAGTTTGTACGTTAATTGAAAGAACGGACATCAAAGTTTACTCTGGTGCAAATAAACCCATTCATTATGAATTATTTACAGCCGAATATGTTCACGGAAAGACCGGATTAGATAAAAAAGGTGATCCTATAATAATAGATACAAATTATAAACCTCAAGAAAAACATGCAGTTGATTTCATAGTAGAAACTTGTAAATCTTCAACAGAGCAAATTTATTTATGTCCAACAGGACCTCTTACAAATATTGCCTTAAGTTTAAAAAAAGATCCGTCTATTAAAGAAAATATAAAAGAAATAGTTTTTATGGGTGGAGCTGCTATGTGCTTAGGAAATACTACACCATCAGCTGAATTTAATATTTATGTTGATCCACATGCGGCTAATATTGTTTTAGAATCAGGCATTCCTTTAACAATGATGGGTTTAGATGTTACTCATCAGGTAAATGTAAATTCAAAAATTATCAAATCAATGAATGAAAATAAAAATAAAAGTTCTAAGTTTTTTGGAGAACTAATGGAATTTTATACAATATTTCATAAAGAATTATACGAAACTGAGGAAACTCCTTTGCATGACCCATGTGTTATTGCATATTTATTAGATCCATCTATTTTTAGTGGAAAAGAAGTTAATGTCACAGTTGAAGAAAATTCTGAATTAACAAGAGGGGAGACTGTTGTTGATTGGCTAGGTGTTACTAAAAGACCGGTAAATTGTTTTGTGATGAATGAAGCTAATGATGAAAAATTTTTTCAATTACTTAAAGCTAAATTATCGTTATTACCTTAACTATAAAAACTCTTTGCAATCTTTCCAGCTAAATTCGCATTATTAATTATTAAAGATACATTAGCATTTAGAGTTTCATTTTTTGATTGTTCGTTAATTTCTTTTATGAGAAACGGGGTTAATTCTTTTCCACTAATATTATTTCTATCAGCTTTTATTGTTGCATTACTTATCCATTTTTCTACATCATTTTTATTAAGTGCTTTTTTTAATGGAACTTTATTAAATATGAGAATTGATTTTTTATTTCCCATATTTTCATTGAGTTTTAAAAAAGAAGAAATTTCATGAATTTCATCAAATTTATTGTCGACTTTATTTTCTGTTTCTTCATACCAAAAACCTGGCATATAATTTGTTTGATAACCAATTCTTGTAATTCCTAAAGTTTCAAGAAGTTCATTTGTTTTACTTAAATCTAAAATAGATTTAGCACCACTACAGATTACAAAATTTGAATTCTCAGAAAGTGCATATAGATCTGCAGATACATCATTGGTATTTTCAGCATTTAGATGCACACCACCAATTCCTCCTGTTGCAAAAAATTTTATTTGAAATTTAGAAGCTATAGAAATTGTACTTGCTACTGTTGTAGCAGCATTTTCTTTATTAAATATTGATAAATTTATATTGTGGTTTGAGACTTTTTGTACATTTTTCTCTTTTGCTAATATTTGAATATCTTCTTCCGATAATCCTATTTTAACCTTACCTCTAATTATTCCTATTGTTGCAGCAATTGCACCGTTATCTTCAACAGCCTTTATAGACTCATTTGCAACTTTAATATTTTCTGGATAGGGTAATCCATGACTAATCAATGTGCTTTCTAAAGCTACTATTGGTTTTTTTCTACTTATTGCTTCTTGAACTTTTTTACTTAAATCAAATATTCCATGCATATTATTGTACAATCACTCTCTTAGAAAGATTTTTAATTTTTAAAAAATCACTCTTAGTTTTTAGACTTTTACCACTAGCATAATAAGATCCGCATGCTACAGAAGTTTTCAAAATATAATTCATTTTTTCATTTATACTGAACAAATACAGCATCATAGCTGCTAGTGCGTCGCCAGCTCCATTTTCGTTTACTACTTTGATTGATGGGGGTTTTACTTTTTTTATAAATTCATTACTTCCAAAGATTACATTATTTTTTGAATTAGTAGTAATTATTTTAATTTTTTTATTTTGTTTTAATATTTTTTTAACACCTAATATTATATTTGAAGAATTTGTAAGTTTAAGTAACTCTGCTTTATTTAAGAATATAAAATCAACTTTATTTATAATCCTTTTAATTTTAATAACTTTATGCACTGATGTTGCGCACACTATAATTTTATTCTTTTTTGATAATTTATTTATTGATTTTTCCAAATAGGTTTTAGAAAAATTTAGATCAAATATTATATTTTTATTCTTGATGTTTGGTATTTTTAAAGATTTATTATTTTCATATTCATCTGTGTTAGCTAATCCTAATAAAAATTTATTATTTTTATCTGATAAAGCTAAATAGTATCTATCTGCATAATCTTTATTCACTTGATGAACATAGATTTTTTTTGAGATTTTTTTTCTAATTTCTTCGTTGATAGCTAAACTATAAAAGTTTACATCAACAAAATTCGAAAGCAATTCTGCAATATTGTACGCCACTCCACCAATTCTGCTTTTTTGTGTAATTTGATTAGATCTAAAATTAATAATATTTTTTTTAAGATTTAATAAATAATCGTGATGAATTGCCCCAATACAAACAAAAATGTTTTTAGATTTCAGCATTATGAATTATACACCTTTTATGTCAGTTTTTGATGTTGATCCACCTATTATTGATAATAAACATTTAATTAAATGGTTAAAGATTAATTTTTCTTTCTTAAGAAATAAATTACTCAAAATTAAACAACTTGATAGTGAAAGGGATATAAATTTTATTATATTCATAAATAATAAAAAAAAATATGTATTAAAAATTTCAAACCCATCAGAAAAAATAGATATATTAAAATACCAAGATAGATTAATTAATTATTTACGAAGTGATCTTAGTCTTAAATCTTTTATACCAAAAATACACCATACAAAGATTGTAAAATATTTAGATAAAAAAAATAGAGAATGTTTTGTTAGGATCTTATCTTATATTGAAGGACGAATGTATGGAGATATAAAAAGTAACGATAAAATTGAAAACTCTTTAGGTAATTTACTTGGAAAAGTATCAACTAAGTTGAAAGCATTTAACGATATAGATGCCCATAGAAACTTTATTTGGGATCCATCAAATATAAAATGGATTAAAAAAGAGATTAATATTTTTACTGGTTCAAAAAAATTAATTTTATTAAAATGTTTTTCAGAATATGAAAAATTTGTAAAAAATAATTTAAATAAATTAAGATTTTCAATAACTCATTCAGATCCAAATAATTATAATATTGTTATTAAAGAAAACAATGTTTGTGGTTTACTAGATTATGGAGATTCTATTTATTCTCCAACAATAAATGATTTAGCTATATGCCTTTCATATGCATTAATGAACAATGATAATATTTATCTTACACTTAAAAATATAATAACAGAATACAATAAACAGTTTTCTATTAATGAGGATGAAATTAATTCATTAATATCATTATGTAAGTCAAGACTTATGATTACTGTTGTAATGGCAAAAAAACAAAGAATTAAATATCCATCAAATCAATATTTAAGCATTAGTGAGAAAGATGCATGGTCTTTATTAGAAAAATTAGACAAAATTCCTATCAATTTTTTAATATATATTGTTCGCGAAATATGCGGCTTTGATATTATTCACCATCATAATGAAATTATAAATTATATAAATAAATTCAACTTTGGTAATATTTTTAAATTTAATTTACTTGATAAAAATAAATCTATCTTAAAATTGAGTTCTGATTCATCTTTATTAAAAGGTAACCCAGATAATAGTTCGCTTAAGAAAAGAGTTAATAAAATATTTAAAGAAGATAATTCTCGTATAGGTATAGGTTTATACAATGAAAAAAGAAAAGTTTATAAGGGACCTAACTTTATTTCTGAATTAAATTCGAATGAAAGACGTAATATTCACTTAGGAATTGATATTTTTATTGATCAGGGAACAGATTTATTTGCCCCAATAGATGGTAAAATTATAATTTTAAAAAATAATAATTTTAAATATGACTATGGCCCCACTCTAGTTTTAGAACATAGTTTTAAAAAATATAAATTTTATACTCTATACGGTCATTTATCTAAAATAATGTTTCAAAAACTTAAAATTGGAAAAAAAATTAAGAAAGGTGAATGGATTGGTAAAATTGGTAATTCTAATGAAAATGGAAAATGGTTACCACATTTACATTTTCAAATTATTTTAGATTTATTAGGACATGATAAGAATTTTCCAGGAGTAGGTGAAGAATTTTTATTCAATATTTGGAATAAAATTTCACCTGATCCAAATTTAATTCTACGAATTCCCAAATCTTTTTATTCTAATAATAATAATAATAATAATTTTAAAGATACTTTAAAGAAAAGAAGAAAAAATATTTCTGATAATTTATCAATTTCTTACAAGAAACCTCTTCATATGCTTGAAGCTAAAGATCAGTATTTTTTTGATAGATATGGCAGGAGATACTTAGATTGTGTAAATAATATTTCCCATGTTGGACATTCAAATTCCTATGTCCATGAAGCTATGACTCAGCAAAATTTAAAACTTAATACTAACACGAGATATCTATACGATACAATTAACGATTATAGTGAATTACTTTTAAGCAAGTTTCCAAATAAATTAAATAAGATATTTTTCGTATGTACAGGATCTGAAGCTAATGATTTAGCTTATAGAATAGCCCAAACTTATACTAGTGCAAAAGATGTCTTTGTGATGGACAATGCTTATCATGGGCATACCAATGCTTTAATTGATCTAAGTCCATATAAATTTAATAGTAAGGGTGGTTCGGGTAAAAAAGATTATGTTCATGTATTAGACATGCCTGATCCCCTAAGAGGTAAGTGGAGATATCAAAATTCAAATTGGATACAAAAATATATAGATGAAGCTAAAACGGTAATTAGAAATAAAATTAAAGAAACCAATATTGCATGTTTTTTTACTGAAAGTATACTTGGTTGCGGAGGTCAAGTAATACTTCCAAAAAATTATTTAAAAGAAATATTTTCAGAAATTAGAAGAAACAATGCATTATGTATTGTTGACGAGGTACAAACTGGTTTTGGACGCGTTGGAAGACATTTTTGGTCATTTGAAGAGCATGATGTCGTTCCTGATATAGTAACCTTGGGCAAACCTATGGGCAATGGTCACCCTATAGCTGCTGTTATAACTACAGAAAAAATTGCTTCAACTTTTAATAACGGGATGGAATATTTTAACTCATTCGGTGGTAATCCTGTTTCCTGTGCTATCGGTAAAGCAGTATTAGAGATTATTGATAATAATAAATTACAAAAAAATGCTTTGTTAGTTGGCAATTATTTTTTAAAAGAATTAAAAAAAATCCAACTTAAATATAAAAAATATATTAGTGAAGTTAGGGGTAGGGGGCTTTTTTTAGGAATAGATATTATTCAGAATAGTAATGTGTCTAAACCAAATAAAAAATTAGCTAAACTGCTTATTAATTATATGAGAAATCAAGGTATTTTATTGAGCACTGATGGACCTTATGACAATGTTATTAAAATAAAACCACCTCTTGTATTTACAAAATTAAATGTTGATCAGGTATGTAAAAACTTAGAAACTTTCTTTAAAAAATTATAAAATATATTCCATAACTAATCATTAGCAGACCAATGATTAGATCAATCCAAAACCAAGTTTTATTTGAATAAATATATTTTGACAAAAACTTTGACATATATCCCAAAGAAAAGAAAAACAAAAAACTAGCTGAAATTGCTCCAACACCAAATGAAAATTGATCATTAAAATTTGTTGATAATGATCCCAGTAAAATAATGGTATCTAGATAAACATGAGGATTTGCGTATGTAATAATGAATAAGGTAATTAATACTTTTCCGTATTCGTTAATTATATTTAATTTTTTATTTATATCTTTAATTTGTTTTAATTTTTTAACTTTATTTAATCCATAAAATACAAGCCAAATTCCACCTAATACTTTTATTATTCCTATGATACTTGGATTAATTTGAACAATATAATTAGATAGATATATTCCAATTATAATTAGTAAACTGTCAGATAGACTGCAAAATAAAGTAACTGTAAAAACATAAGATTTTTTAAGTCCTTGTTGAATTACAAATAAATTTTGCGGTCCTATGGCTATAATTAATGTTCCTCCAATTATTAATCCTTGGATAAAATCATAAATATACATATTGCCTTAAATTATAATTACACTATTTTAAAATTATGCACAAAATTATATTGTTTAGCTTGTTTATTTTATTATCAAAAAGTGTTTATGGAGAAATGATAAAACCAGACCCTTCAATTGGTCCTAAAGAAGTTATTTTAATTCAATTAAAAGCACTACAAAAAAATAATTCACCTTTTGACGATGCCGGTATTGAACAAACTTGGGAATTTGCACATCCAAATAATAGAATGTACACAGGTCCTTTAGACAATTTTATTAGGATGATTAAAAATCCATCCTACTCAATGATGATTGATCACTTAGAACACAATATAATTCCAGTTCAGGAACAAGAAAAAAGTTCATATTACTTTGTAGAGCTTACAGATAGTAATGGAAAAAAATTTGGTTTCGAATGGACAGTAGAAAAAGTAGAGCAAAACGGTGAGTTTAAAGATTGTTGGATGACCGTAGGTGTTTCTAGACCAATGCCTTTATCGCAAGCATCATAGTGTGCGGAAGATTTACAAGTACTGAAGATAAAGAAAAAATTATAAAACTTTTTCCTAACTCTGAAGTTTTAAATTACTCACATAAGTCTTACAATATATCACCGTCTAATATTGTTAATATTATTTATGAAAGCAATCATAAACTTTTAATAGATACTTTTATTTGGAGCTATAGTTTTTTTAGTAAACAAAATAATGTTACACAATTTGTTATTAATGCAAGAATTGAAACGATTAATGATAAATATTTATTCAAAGAATCATTTACTAAAAGAAAATGTCTTATTATTGCAAATGGATACTATGAGTGGAAAATTATAAATAATCAAAAACAACCATATTTAATATCAATTCCTAGAAATGAATTATTTTTTTTTGGTGGAATTTGGAGGGAAGAAATAAGAGATAATAAAAAAATGAATGTTGTCTGTATCATTACTAAAGAAGCAAATGAAAACCTTTCCCATATACATAATAGAATGCCTCTTATTATGTCTCATAATGAGGGTCTTGATTTTCTTAATGATAATGAAAATGAATTCCTACATAAAAACAAAAGTATTATCGAGGATGATTTAGACTTTTATCCAGTATCAAAAATAGTAAATAATCCAAAAAATAATGATGAAAATTGCCTTAAGGAAATATCTTTATAATATTTAAATTTTTTTATCGCTTTTATAATATTAATCAAATATATAATTTTTTTTTAAATGAGCCATCTATTTTATAAACCTGCTAAATCTAGATTACACAGAAGTGAATTGGCAGTTCCTGGCTCTAATCCAAAGATGTTTGAAAAAGCATTAAAATCAAATGCCGATTATATTTTCTTAGACCTAGAAGATGCAGTATCTCCAAATGATAAAATTGATGCAAGAAGAAATGTTATTAATGCAATAAAAGAATATAATTGGAAAGAAGAAGGTAAAACAATCTCTATAAGAATTAACGGTTTGGATACACACTATATGTATCGTGATGTTATTGAAATTATAGAAGAGGTAGGTGATAGGGTTGATACATTATTAATTCCAAAAGTAGGTTCATCATCTGATGTATATATGGTCGATTGTTTGCTTAATCAAATTGAGCAAAATAAAAAATTTGAAAATAGAATAGGTTTAGAATGTTTAATTGAAACAGCACTAGGAATGTCTAATATTCAATCAATTGCAACATCAAGTTCAAGACTAGAAGCATTACATTTTGGAGTTGCAGATTATGCAGCAAGTATGCGCGCAAGAACCGTTGTTATAGGGGGTTTAAATCCTGATTACCCTGGAGATCAATGGCATCATGGCTTATCAACATTAGTAATGACTTGTAGATCATATGGCTTAAGAGCAATAGACGGACCTTTTGGTGATTTTAATGACAAAGAAGGATATCTTGATGCAGCAAAAAGAGCTGCAGCAATTGGTTTTGAGGGTAAATGGGCAATACATCCATCACAAATAGATCTTGCTAATGAAGTTTTTTCTCCACCTAAAGAAGAAATAGAAAAAGCAAAAAAAATATTATTAGAATTAGAAAAAGCAGCCACTGAAGGAAAGGGTGCTGCTCAGCTTGATGGAAGAATGATTGATGCTGCATCTGCAAGAATGGCTGAAAATATTGTAAATATAAATAAATTAATTGAGAGCAAGTAATGGATATACACGAATATCAAGCAAAAAAAATATTGTCTGATTTTGGTGTTAAAATTCCGACTGGTGGTATTGTTTATAGTCCAGAAAATGCAGAAAACAAAGCAAGAGAAATTGGTGGTTCAAAATGGGTTGTAAAAGCGCAAGTTCACTCAGGTGCTAGAGGTAAAGCGGGAGGAATTATAATATGTAATTCTCCGTTAGAAGTTGCTGATGCAACTGATAGATTGTTAGGTAAAAAATTAATTACAAACCAAACTGGTCCAGAGGGTAAGATAATAAATAGAATTTATATTGAAGAAGCAACTGATATCAAACACGAATTATATTTAGGTTTAGTGTTTGATAGATCTTCAGAAAGTATAATGGTTGTAGCCTCAACAGAAGGTGGAATGAGTGTCGAAGAAATTTCAAAAGAAAAACCTGAAACAATTATACGATCTAAAATTGAAGTAGCAGTTGGTATTCAACAATTTCAAGCAAGAGAAATAGCTTTTGGTTTAGGAATTGAATCCAAATTGATCTCAAGAGCTGCAAATACAATTATTGGTTGTTATAAAGCTTTTAGTGAGCTTGATGCGACAATGGTTGAAGTTAACCCATTAGTTGTGTCACACCAAGATGAAATATTAGCATTAGATTGTAAAATGAGTTTTGATAATAATGCAATGTTTAGAAGAGACGAAATTTCAGAACTGAGAGATAAAACACAAGAAAATTCAAATGAAGTTTATGCTTCTGACAGAGGAATGAATTATGTAAGCTTAGATGGGAATATTGGTAATATTATTAATGGTGCAGGCTTAGCAATGGCTTCAATGGATATGATCAAACTTGCTGGTGGTGAACCAGCAAATTTTTTAGATGTTGGCGGAGGTGCAACACCTGAAAAAATAGTTAAAGCTTTTAAATTAATCTCTATGGACACAAAAGTTAAGGTTATATTAGTTAATATCTTTGCAGGGATTAACAGATGTGATTGGGTTGCAGAAGGAATTGTTCAGGCTTTATCAAAAATTGAAATTAAACATCCTTTAGTTATACGTTTAGCTGGAACTAACGTCGAAAAAGGAAATGATATACTTAAAAAAAGTAATATAAATTACATTGAAGCATCAACTTTAGAAGATGCAGCAAATAAAGCAGTGAAGGCTCTTGGATAATCATGTCTATAATCATTCACAAAAATACAAAGATTTTAGTCCAAGGATTCACTGGAAAAATTGGAAGTTTTCATGCAGAAGAAATGATTAAGTATGGTTCTAACGTTGTTGGTGGGGTAACTCCTGGTAAGGGCGGCATGACTCATTTAAATCTTCCTGTTTTTAATACTGTTAAAGAAGCTGTAGATCAAACTGGAGCATCAACATCAATTTTATTTGTCCCACCAGCCTTTGCAGCTGACTCAGCAATGGAAGCTGCTGATGCAGGTATTAAGACCTGTGTGGCTATTACTGACGGTATTCCTTCTCATGATATGGTTAAAATAAAAAGATACATGAGAAGATATCCAAAAGATAAAAAAATGGGATTAGTAGGTCCGAATTGTGCAGGAATAATTAGCCCTGGTAAATCTATGTTGGGTATTATGCCTGGTCATATTTACAAAGAAGGTAAAATAGGAATAGTTAGTAGATCTGGCACTTTGGGATATGAAGCTGCACAACAACTTAAAGATTTGGAAATTGGTGTTTCAACAAGTGTAGGTATAGGAGGCGATCCAATAAATGGAAGTTCTTTTAGAGATATAATTGAAAAGTTTGAAAATGATGATGAAACTATTGCAGTTTTAATGATAGGTGAAATAGGCGGCCCACAAGAAGTTGAAGCTGGACAATTTGCTAAAGAAAATATGAGTAAACCAGTAATTGCGTATATAGCAGGACTAACTGCACCAAAAGGTCGTGTAATGGGGCATGCTGGTGCAATTGTTTCTGCTTATGGTGAAAGCGCAATAGAAAAAGTAGAACTTCTTAAAGAGTGTGGGGTTACAATTTCCAAAAATCCATCTGTAATGGGTGAAACTGTAAAAAAAGTATTAGTAGAAAATAATTTGAATTAATATAATTAAAAAATGATGAAATTTTTATATAAAAATGAATTCTGGATGTTAATATTTTCTCTAGGTGTTCTTTATTGGTTATTTAATCCATCAGTCTTAACAACCTTAGTTATGATTGTGCCATTGCTATTGGCCGTTTCTTCCCGTAAATAAAGCTAAGTTTTATACTTACTGATGCAATAACGTTTATCGTATTTATAGTTAAAAATGAAATTATATCTTATTAGACATGCAGAGTCAGAAGCTAATGCAGCATCGGATTTAGATAATCCAACTTATTATTATGATGCAAGAATTACTCAAAGAGGGGTCGAGCAAGCAAAAAAATTAAATAATAGAATTAAAAATCTTAAATTTGATAATTATTTTTGTTCTCCCTTAACAAGAACATTGGAAACATTCTCTATTGTTTTTCCATCCAATAAACCTGTAATTGAACCATTAATAAGAGAACATTTGTACCACTCATGTGATGTAGGAAGACAACCAAAAAAATTAAAAAAAGAATTTAATGAATTTGATTTTAATAATTTAAATGATTTTTGGTGGAATAATAACAAACCTATAAATGAAAAAAAAATTATACAAGAGTCTCACAATGATATTAAAATGAGATTAAGGTCTTTTTTGTTATCTATCAAAAAACTTAATTTACAAAAAATTGTATTAGTCAGTCATGGTACATTCTTAAGTCAAATAACTGAATATATGCTGGATAACTGTGAGGTATATGATTGTGAGTACAATGAGGTATACGAAAAATTTTTTTAATTAAATTCTTGATAAATAAAAATCTAAAACATCTCATTTATTATTTTATTTAATTTTTGTGTTACTCTAACAATTATTTTTTTTCCTATCTGTGCATTGGATTTTCTAGGATCTCCAATAATTCCACTTTTACTTAATTCTTTAGTTACCCAAGCTTTTTTAATATTTTTCTCATAAGAAATGGTTTTAGATGATAAATAATCGGGAGATAATCTATGTTTAGAAATTTTAGATTGCCTAACTAGGTTTGGAAATAAATATAACATAATAGATGTTTCAAATTCTCCACCGTGATAACCAAAGTCTTTTTCTTTACTTGATATAATTCCTTTAAATTGATCAAATAAAAAATATGTGCCTTTTACTATGTTTATCTTAAATTCTGATTTCAATTCTTTAGCAATAATATCTATATGGCTAATTTGTCCACCATGACTATTTAAAAGTAATATATTTTTAAATTTCAATTTACATACATTTTCTAATATTGATAAAGAGTGCGATATAAATTCCAATGAATCAATACTTATTGTTCCATCAAAATCTGTATGTTCAGCAGCTGAACCAAAATATATTTCAGGCATAATTAAATATTTATTTGAATTATATTTTTTATTGAATTCTAATAATATTCCTTCAAGAATTTTTTTATCAGTATTTAATGGAAGATGTGGACCGTGTTGTTCTATTGATGAAAATGGGAAAATTAAAACTGTTTTTCTATTTATTTTTTTAATTTCATTTGTTGTTAATTCTTCCCAAAAGTTTGTTAGCATTTTTTTATTATACATTTATAAGTAAATTATGAAATCTTATTCTTTATGGATTGATAAAAAAAAACAAGCTAAAATTTATCAAAAAAAACTTGTTTACAATAAAAATAACAAAACAGTTTTAGTTAAAACTATTTACTCAGGTATTAGCAAGGGTACTGAAAAATTAGTTTCATCTAAAAGCGTAAGTAAGGATCAATTTGAATTAATGAAAGCCCCTTTTCAAGAGGGATCTTTTAATTTACCTATAAAATACGGTTATATAAATGTTGGGAATATTATCGATGGTCCAAGGAAATATATAAATAAAAAAATATTTAGTCTTTATCCTCATCAAGATTTATATGAAATTTCTATTCAAAATTTAATTTTTCTACCAAAAGGAAATTTGAGAAAATATATTCTTACTGCAAATATGGAAACAGCAATTAATATCTTTTGGGACGCTCAATCTAAAAGTAATAACGAAATTCTAATTGTAGGACTTGGCTCTGTAGGATTATTAACTGCATTTTTTTTTAAAATTAATGGATATAAAAATGTTTATGTTTTTGATAATAATAAAAATAAAAGAAAAATTGCCAACTATTTAGGATTAAATTTTATTGATATAAGAAAGATTGAGAAAATAGATGTAGCAATAAACACTACAGCTAATTATAAAGTTTTAAATTTTTTAATGGAAAAATTATCTATCGAAGGAAAAATAGTAGAAGCTAGTTGGTATGGTAAAAATAAAGGAGAAGTTGCCTTAGGTGGGTATTTTCATTCTAAAAGATTAAAAATTATTAGCTCACAAGTATCTAAAATACCAAAATACATGAAAAATAAATATGATTTTGAGGGGAGATTAAAATTAGCAATTAAATCTTTAAAAAATTCAAAATTAGAAAAATTAATTACTAGTGAAAGTAATTTTTTTGATTTAGAAAAAGATTACTGTAAAATCCTTCAAAATAAGGATACAATAATGCATCTAGTTAAATATTAATTATGTATTCGATAAAAGTAAGAGAAAATATTCTAATAGCTCATTCTTTACCTGGAGAAGTGTTTGGACCAGCCCAAAATATGCATGGAGCTACATATTTGGTAGATGCAGAATTTTTCACTGATAAACTTAATAAATACAATATAATTATGGATTTAGGAATAGTGTCCACAACTTTAAAAGATATTCTTAAAATATATAATTATCAAAATTTAGATGAGATTGATGAATTTAAGGGAAAAATTACCTCAACAGAGTTTTTAGCAGAGGATATTTGCAATAAGATCTTGAATAGACTAAGAAATGAATTCTCTGAAGATTACAAATCTTTAAAAAAAATTAAAATAACCTTGCAAGAATCAAATGTTGCATGGGCGTCATATGAAAAAGAGGTTATCTAAAAATAAATCTTATATTTATTTTGTTTATCCAGGAAATATTAATGCAAAAACTGGAGGATATATTTATGAAAAAAATATCCTAGAATATGCAAAGATAAGAGATATAAATATTAGACCAATTGCGCTAAGTGAAAATTATCCTTTTCCTACAAATAACGATATAAAATATTTTCTAAAAATTTTAGATAAAATTGATCCTGACTCTAAAATTATAATCGATGGATTAGCTTTAGAGGGTATGTATTCTATTTTTAAAAAAATACTTACTTATAATGTTATCGCGCTAATACATCATCCTTTATATCTTGAATTTAAAGGCCAAAGGTCAAAAAAATTCTTGACATTAGAAAAAGAAAATTTCAAAAAAATAAATAAATTTATCGTTACATCTAAAAATACAAAAAATTTATTAATAAATGAATTTAAGGTTCTAAATAATAAAATATCTGTAGTTGAACCTGGTATAGAAAGACTAGTAAATTACAATTTTAAAAATAATAGTAAAATTCATCTTTTAACATGTGGAAGTATAATAGATAGAAAAAATTATCTTTTTTTATTAAAAGTTTTAAAGCCTTTAGATAATTTTATTTTAGAAATTGTTGGTGATACTACAAGAGATATAGGTTATTACAAAAAACTCAAAAAATTTATTTCTAAAAATTCAATGAACAGAAAAATAATATTCCACGGTACTATTTCAGATACAAAATTAGCTAAATTATATTCTAAAACAGATTGTTACATTTCGGTAAGCAAATATGAAGGTTTTGGAATGTCTTTAGCAAATGCATTAATAATTAAAAAGCCAATTATAACCTTTTTTACTAATACTATTTTAAATACACTAGGAAAAAAGGGTGTTATTTATTTCAAAAAATTTGAAGTAAATGATCTTAGAAATATAATTATTAAAAATATATTAAATAAAAAAAATTTTAAAAAACTAAATATTGATATTCATAAAAATAAAAGATATTTTCTTACTCCTTTAGAGTCAGCTAAGAAATTTGTTAATTTAATTTAAAATGCATGAATTTCAAAATAAATGGTTAAATCTTAGAGAAACTGTCGATAGAAATTCAAGAAACAAAAGAATACTATATTTAATTAATAAATTTTTTAAAAATAAAAAAAATATTAGAATAGTCGATTTGGGTTCAGGCGCTGGATCTAATTATAGATTTCTTAAGTCACGATTATTAAATAATCAGTATTGGTATTTTGTAGACATATCACATCAATCAACAAATTATTTTAAAAAAAATATTAAATTATCTTCTAAAATAAAAAAAACTAATTTTAAAATTGTTGATGCAATTAATAATTTAAAAAAAATAAATTTTAATGATTATAATTTAGTTACAGGATCTGCTTTTTTAGACATTCTTCCAAAAACATGGTTTAAAAATTTTCATAAATTAAATCTTGATACGGAAATTATCTATTTTGCTTTAAATTATAATGGTAATTTTAAATTTTTTCCAAAACACAAGGATGATAAAAAAATTGTTAATATTTTTAATAAAGATCAAAAATCTGACAAAGGAATAGGAGAATTGGCCGTTGGACCAGATTGTACTGAATTAATAAATAAAGTATTTAAAAAGACTCACAAAACATATGTTTTAGACTCTACATGGGATGTTAGTAAAAATTATGAATTTCAAATTTATTTCTTGAATTTTTGTAGAGAAATTATTCAAAAAAATAAACTTAACTTTGATGATTGGTTAAAATTTCGTTTAAAAAGTATTAAAGAAAAAAATTCTAGATTTATTTTAAATAATAGAGATTTTTTAGCTATTAAGAAATAAATTAACAATAATTTCATTTTCTAATTCATTAAAATTATGTTTTGGTCTGATAGCTTTATTGAGATTTGAAATTTCTTTTAAATTCAATGAATTAATTCCAGAACCTATTAATATTGGGGCAATCATAAATTGAAGAATATCAATATATTTATTATTTATTAATTCTGAAATAGTTTTTGATCCTCCCTCTACTAAAATATTTTTATATTTAAGTTTTTTTATTTGTGTAATAAAGCTTTTAGAAAAATTTTTTTCTTTTAATCTTATTATTGTTGAATTATTCAATCTAATATTTTTATTACTTTTTGTAAAAATTATATTTTCATTACCGTCATTAAATATTTTATATTTGTTATTTAGCGAAAGACTGCCATCGATAATAATTCTTTTTGGGTTTGTGCCCTTTATTTTTCTAGTTGTTAATAGGGGATCGTCTTTTTTAATGGTATTTGAGCCTACAATAATTGCATCACTGATACTTCGTAAACAATGCAGATAAATAATACTCTTGGGATTATTTATGTAATGTGAATTACCATTATTTAATGCAATTCTACCATCAATACTTTGTCCTATCTGAGCTATAACTAATTTTTTGTTTCTTCTTAATATTGGGAGAAGGATATTTAAGATTGATTGATAAAATTTACTTATATTAATTTTAGATTCCAGATTATTATTTTTTATGTAAAAATTACTTTTTCTTTTTGATGATAAAGAAATACTATTTTTTTTAACCAATAAATATAAATCACTATTTTTTTTAGAATTTTTTATAAAATCTAGTAAAATTCCTATATTTTTCGATGTAATCATTTGTTTTTATTTCAATTATATCTATATAAAGTTTTCATGAGTTTCAAATCTAATACAGGAACTATAATAGATAGGGCAATTAACGAACTCAGGACCGGAAGACCCTTAATAATTCAGAATAACAAGGAATATTGGATGTTCTTTAATATAGAGCATTCCCAAAGTAAAATTTTTAATCAATTCAATAAGCACTTAATTGATGAAAAATATCTACTTATTACTAAACAAAAAGCCCAATCAATTTTTAATAAGAATATTAAAAGTAATATTTATTTTGAGATAAATCCCAAAACAGACGTAAATCAAATAATAAATTTATTTGTCAATCCTCTTAGTAATAATAAAGTAATTAAATTTACCAATATTAAAAAATTCAAAGCTAAAAATTTTCATAATGTTTGTATTGATCTTTCCAAAAATGCTAAAATGATACCATCGCTAGTTTTTAAAAAAATTAATAAAAAATATTACAAAAATATAAATGAATTTGGATTTAAGAATGGAATTTTAATATTCGATTATAAAGATTTATTGAAGCAAAATGAATTAATTTGTGAAAGTATCAAATTAGTTTCTAGTGCAAAAGTTCCACTACCAAAAAACGAAAATTCTAATTTTAAAATATTCAAATCATATATTGGATCTGATAAACATGTAGCAATAATTGTTAATCCAAAAAAAATAAATAAAAAATCTGTTAATTTAAGAATACATTCAGCTTGTTTTACAGGTGATATTTTTCATTCTTTAAAATGTGATTGTGGTGAACAATTAAATCAATCAATTAATTACATGGTTAGAAATAATGGTGGAATTATATTATATTTAGAACAAGAAGGTAGAGGAATAGGATTAGCTAATAAAATGAGAGCCTATTCTCTTCAAGCAAGGGGTATGGATACAATAGACGCCGATCATAATATTGGTTTTTTAGATGATGAAAGAGATTTTAATATTGCAGCTAGAATACTGAAATTATTAAAAATAAATAAAGTTAATCTTATTACAAATAATAAAAATAAAATTAATTCTATTAAGAAGGCTGGAATTAAAGTCGAAAATCAAATAAATACAAAGCCAACATTGAATAAATTTAATAAAAATTATTTTAAAACAAGAGTTAAAAAAGCTGGGTACGGTCTTAAACTAGTAGTATAATTATGAAAAAAATTCCTAAGATAAAACTTCAATTAACAAACGACAATGAATTTGATTCATCTAAATTAAAGAATAAAACAGTTTTATTCTTTTACCCTAAGGCGTTAACTGGTGGATGCTCAGTAGAAGTTGCAGATTTTCAGAAATATTTAACAAAATTTAATAAAATTGGCTTTGATGTAATAGGAGCTTCTAAAGATCCAGTTGATCGGAATAAAAAATTTTCAGATAAGTATAAATTGAAATACCCACTAGGTTCGGATGAAGGAAAAAATTGTGATAAACT
>CACGJH010000012.1 GCA_902573325.1 uncultured Alphaproteobacteria bacterium
TTCTTTATTTAATTGAAGTTCTCTGTAAGAAATTAGAAGCACACCACAAAAAATTACAGAGGCACCTAACCAGGTATAAAAATCAGGTTTATCACTAAAGACAAAATATCCAATTATTGATGAAACTACTAAGCCTAAAAATGAATAGGGTTGAGTCATAGTTACATCAACTAATTTATATGCATGATTTAATGCAATATGTAAGATCGTTCCTGACATTGCAGCACATAATATAAAAATAATTGTTTTTAAGCTTGGTTGATCCCAGAAATATATAACTAATGGAAATGAAAATAGACTCATATAAACATACTGGTGTGATAATATTGTTATAGCACTATCATCCTTGGATACTTTTTTAGTTAAAATTATAACTACTGACCAAATTAGCGATGAAATAAGTGCCATATATATTCCAATAGAAATATCAATAATACCGGGTCTCAATATTATTAACATTCCTAGAAAACCCATCACTAATGCAATTGACCTATATAAATAAATTTTTTCTTTTAAAAATATCACAGCTAAGATTGTAACAATGATAGGAACTATAAAATGAATGGCTGTCATTTTCTCTAATGGAAGCATAGCTAAAGCTGCAAAACCAAGTAGCATTGCAGGTAAATTTAGTGCTGAGCGTAAAATATGAATTTTTAAATTTTTTGTACTGAATACATCAAATTTTGTTTTAAGAATGTAAGGGGTGATGATTAAAAATCCAAAGAAAAAACGTAAAAAACCAGTTGTAAACACATTTAATTCTTCTTGAGCTAATTTTATAAATGTACCCATAAGAGTACCAAAAATAATTGATATAATAATTAAAAAAATTGCAAATTGATTATTGTTTAACAAATAATATTCCTAGCTAAAAAGAATTAGGATAATCATAACACAATTTTTCCTTATTTATATCTCTATTAAAACAAAATTTGATTATATTTTAAAAATTGTGGCACTTATCAAAAGAATAGTTCTTTTTTTCATAACATTAATTTTCATTATAATTCTCCTTGTAGGTGCCACAACTTCATTTTAAGATTAGAAAATGTTAAATCTGCAAGATGAATTGATAATTTCTAATAATGGACAGGGAATGTATGAAATTACAAATAATGTTCATGATTGGATTGTAAAAAATAATATCATTAAAGGTCAGCTAAATTTATTTATACAACACACTTCTGCTTCATTAACAATAATGGAAAATGCTAGCCCTGATGTATTAGATGATATTAATTCTTTTTTTCAAAGAATAGTTCCTGAAGATGCTTCATTATATAAACACGGTTATGAAGGAGATGATGATATGCCTGCTCACATAAAATCTATGCTTACTCAAACCTCATTAACAATTCCTGTAAACAATAAAGAAATAAAATTAGGGATGTGGCAGGGAATATATTTAATTGAACACAGGTACAGTAAATACAAAAGAAAAATAATTCTTAGTTATATAGGCGAGTAAATTATACTCTTACATTTTTTAAATTACTTTGATCTAAAATAATTTTTGATAAATTATTAGGTATAAAGAATGAAGCGATTAAAGATAGAAGAGCAAAAAAAGAACCAATTAAAAAAACTATTGAGTGAGAATTAATCCAAACAAATCCTAAAATTACTGGGATAAATACTGCAGCTATGTGATTGATAGTAAATGAAACACCTGCAGTACTTGCAATATCTTTTGGGTCAGCAATTTTTTGAAAATATGTATTAATTGCAATAGCTAATGCAAAAAACATATGATCAATAATATATAAACCTGCTGCAACATAAGCATTAGTCACGAATGCATAAGATGTAAAAACAATTACGAGTCCAATATATTCAAATATTAGACATTTCTTCTCACCAAATATATTTATTAACTTTCCAATACGTTCTGCAAAAAACCAATTAAAAATATAATTAACCAAAAATAGTAAAGTAACTTGCGATGCTGAATATCCAAATTTTTCTACCATTAAAAAAGCTGCAAAAACTACAAAAATTTGTCTTCTAGCACCTGATAAAAAAATTAAGATATAGTAAAGAGAATATTCTTTTTTTAGAATTATTTTTTTATGTTGTTTATTTTTGATTTCAAAAAAAGGAAAGGATATAAAAAGGTGTATGGAAATAAGAATACAAATTAATCCTGAAATTAAAAATATAAACTTATAATCTAAATTAAAGATTTCTAATAAACTCCAAATTATACAATACAAAAATAAAGACGTAATTGAGCTAATAGCTATTAATTTTCCTAGAACTGGTGGAGCTTCTTCTTTTGAAAGCCATTGTAAACTCAAAGAATTTTTGGCTGTTTCACAATAATGAAAGCCAGTACTCATAATAATTGTAGTAAAATACAACCCATAAACAGTTGGTAGGAAACCTGTAATTGCAACACCAAAACCAGTTAAGGCTAAAGAAAAAATAGCAAAATATTGTTCTTTAAAATAGAACAATAAAAAAATAATAGTAAATGCTAGGAAGCCAGGTATCTCTCTGATACTTTGAAGTATTCCAATTTCAACTCCAGTAAAACTTGCTCTTTCAACTGAGAAATTATTTAATAAAACCATCCAAGTACTAAAAGCGATAGGCATAGCTATTGATGATAAAATTAGTAAAGTTATTGGATTTTTATTATTTAATAAATTTTTCATAATAATTTTATGCTATTAAAACATTATCACAAAGTTTTGATTTATAATTATTAATTTAGTGACCTCTATTAAATTGGTCACGAAATCTTGAATCTTCTTTAATATATGGTCTAACACCTATTTTTGTTTCTCTAATTATTATATAAATTCCACTTCCAACAATAATTAATGATCCTATAATTTCATAAATATCTGGAATATCTGCAAAAAATAAATAACCTAAAATTGCTCCAGATATTAATTGTGTATATTGAATAGGAGCAAAAACACTAGACTCTAAAAATTTTGAAGCGATTGTTAAACAATTACCCCCTATTCCACAAATAATACCGCAAAAAACAAGTATCATTAAATCATTAAAAGATAATGCAATGTGACTATTAAAACTAAGTAATCCATTTAAAATAGTTGCAGATAAAAAAGCATAAAAAGTAAATGCTATTGATGATTGATTGTTTGAATATTTTCTTACTAAAGTAATGTTTATCGCCATTAGTAATGCAGAAAAAAATAAACCAAATAGACTTAATGAAAAATGAATAGTGCCTGGTCTACTAACTATTAATACGCCGATAAATCCAACTGTTACAGCTGACCATCTTCTAATACCAACTTTTTCACCTAAAAAAAAATGGGATAACATTGTTATCATTAATGGCGCACTAAATAATATTGGGTAAATTTCACTAAATGCATGTTCTCTAAATGAATAAACTACTAAAGCTCCTGAAATTAAACCGAATAATCCTCTAAGAAGCTGTATATGAATAATATCATTTTTTAATGAGCTCCATTTGTTTAAAAAATATAGAGTTAATAATGTTGGTATAAAACTAAAAAGACAAATATAAAAATTTATTTGAAAAACAGAATATTCATTAACTAGGTATTTTTTAATTATTGTATCTAAAATTACAAATATCGTATAACCAATAAATCCGATACTAATTCCAGATAAAACATTCATATGATTTAATTAAAAGAACTTTATTTAAAAAACTCTTATTTCAGATTCTCACAAATAGACATTGATTTATTGTTTTAAAATTGAATTAATTCAATAAAAATTGACAATAAAAAAACCAATTAAACAAATAATTAATAAATCAAATATTAAAATAAATTCCATAATGGTTGTGACACTAATTCTTTATGGATAGAATACATTTACTCACTAAATATATATTGGTAGATTAGTGCCACATAATCTAAGTACACATTAATTTAGGCATAAATTGAGTTAAAAAGAGGCAAATTTATGAAAAAAATCAGTTGGATAACACATAAAGATTATGACATTCCCCTACCTGAAAATCATAAATTTACCGCCAGTAAGTTTTCAGATTTGTATAATGAACTAAAACTTTTAGATTTTTATCATCGAGCAAATATTTTAAATCCTCAAAAAGCAAGTGTTGATGAGGTTTCTATATGTCATGATTTAGATTACGTATTAAAAATTAAAAATGGTACATTATCCGATAAAGAAATAAGAAGATTGGGTTTTAAATGGTCAGAAACACTTTCTAATCGTTCCTTTTTAGCAGTGAATGGAACTCTATTAACATGCAAAGAAGCAATTAAGAATGGAATAGCAAATCATTTAGCAGGTGGCACACATCATAGTCATAGAGATTTTGGTTCAGGATACTGTGTTTTTAACGATTTGGCTTATGCTTCATTACATTTAATAAGAACCCATCAAGTAAAAAAAATATTAATTTTTGACACTGATGTGCATCAAGGAGATGGTACGGCCTCAATCCTTAAAGATAATGATAAAATTTATACATGTTCTATTCATTGTAAAAATAATTTTCCATTTAGAAAATCAATAAGTGACATGGATGTAGAATTAGATGATAATTTAGAAGATAATGAATATTTAGAAATATTATATCAAACTCTTAATAGTTGTATAAAAAATTTTAATCCTGATTTAGTAATTTTTGATACTGGAGTTGATATTCATGAGAATGATAAATTAGGAAATTTAAAAATAACAACTGAAGGACTATTAAAAAGAGATATTACAGTGTTAGAATTTTTTAAAAATAAATCAATTCCTATTGCGACAGTAATAGGTGGTGGATATTCAAATGATAAATTAGAATTAGCTAAAAGACATAGTTTAATTTTTAAAGCTACATCAATGGTTTTTAATTAATTACATTTAGTAATAACTACTCGTATAGAAGTGTCATTATAGAGATATTCAAAACAAAAATTTTTAAACGAATTAAAATGATTATTTATAATTTTTAAATTTTTTTTATTGGGATCTAAAAAAATATATTCAAATATAATTTTTTCAACAATATCTTTAGAAAAAATTGGCATTGTAATTATTTCGCCATCATTAAATATTGATTTTAAATAAAATATATCTGAGTCATTATCTACTTTAGAAAATGAATTCTTTTTTATGAGAAAAAGAACATTTTCGTTCCAATCATTCTTTTGAAGATCAAAAAGTATTTTTAAATCATCGAGGTTTATTAATTTATTTGAATCTAAGGCGTGAGTATTTAGTGATAAAAAAATAAAACATAAAAAAAGTAATTTTTTCATAAAAACAAGTGTGAATTAAAGAACGATACTGATAGATATATAAATAATCTATTCATTTTCAAATATTTATGAAAACAAGAAATAAGGGGCTTATACTATCATTTATTGGGGTTTTAATACTTAGCCCTGATAGTTTATTTATTAGATTAGTAAATTTAGATGATTTTAGTTTAATATTTTATAGAAGCGCTCTACCGATTGTTACGATATTAATTTTTCTCATTTATAGTTACAAAATATCTGTTCTTAAATCATTTTATCTAATTGGTGTACCAGGGATAATCTATGCTATTCTCTATGCTATAACTCATATTTGTTTTGTATATTCAATTCAAAATACTGCAGTAGCTAATACACTGGTTCTGATTGCATCCGCTCCCATTTTTGCTGCATTATTTTCAGTTTTTATACTTAAAGAAATACCAAGTCTTTTTACATGGATAGTTATTTTAATTGCGATGCTTGCAATGATAATTATTGGAATAGGAAGTTTTACATCAACTGGATTATACGGAGATATTATGGCTCTAATTGTAGCAATAGGAATGGGTTTTAGTATGGTTCTTGTTAGATTATTTAAAAATAAAGATTTGGTACCTGCGTGTTTATTAGGATGTTTAATATCAGCTCTTTACGCTCTACCATTTGGAATTAACTTTGATTTAAATAATGATCAAATTTTATTTCTTTTCATAATGTGCTTATTAATACTACCTATTCCATTTATGATTTTAACAATTTCTCCTAAATTTGCTCCGGCACACGAAGTAGCTCTAATATTTTTATTAGAAAGTGTTTTAGGTACTGCTTGGGTTTGGTTTGTTATAAATGAAATACCTCCTCTAAATACAATTATAGGAGGAGCCCTACTGCTTGGATCTGTTACAATATTTATTTATCAAACAACTAGAAAAACTAATTAGTTTTTTTAATCTCTCTTCTTTCTCTAATAAAAATATAAATACCGCTAAAAACAATCAAAGATAATCCTAAATAAATCCAAATATCAGGCAAATCACCGAAAAAGGCATATCCAACAAGTATATTTGTGGAGATCTCAAAATAACCCAAAGGAGCTAGTTTAGAAGCTTCTCCAAGTCTTAAAGAAAGAATTATTAAAAAATGTCCTAAAGTTCCAATTGAAGCTAATAAGATAAGTAATAATAATTGTCTTAAATCTAAATTTATCCAGTAAAAAGGAACAATAAGAGATATAAAAATACAACCTACGATACCTGTAAAAAGCAAAGTAACAACAGCACTATCTGTAAAAGATAATTTTCGAGTATAAATTATGTAAAAAGCGTATGAAATTCCTGCTGCAATAGCTGAGAAAGATGCGAAATTTATTTCTATAAAACCTGGTCTTATAATGATCATAACACCAAAAAACCCAATCAAAACTGCAGTCCATCGATGAATTCCAACTTTTTCTTTTAAATAAAAAATTGATAATATTGTCACTATTATTGGAGAGATAAATGCAAGCGTTAAAGCTTCTGCTAAAGTTATAACTGAAATTGCATAAAAGAAAAAAACGGTAGATAAAAATAAAAAAAAACTTCTAAATAGCTGTACTGAAATTGTTTTAGGAAAACTAATTTCTTTTCTAAAAAATATAAATGCTAGTGGAAAACTGACTAAAAGCATAAAAAAATATCTACCCCAAACAACTTGTATGAAATGTATTTCTGAAGATAGATATTTTGCAATACCATCCATGAAAGGTAATAACAGCCAACCTGATATATTAAGAATATATGCTAACATTAATTTTATTTAAAAGATGATGGATCACAAATCTTACAAATTAAATCTCCAATTGATTTTTTAGGATTATAAGTTTGATAGAAAATATCTTTTGCAGAAATATTATTTTCAGATAAATATTTTTCTATTTCCCAATAATACCTAAAACATTTTGAACATTGTGCAGCATTTTCTTTATGTGATGGTTTATATATTTCATTCCAAAGTTTGGACATTTCATTTTGCTTAACAGGAGGAATATTTTCTGAAATAATTGATGGAATATCCATAAAACACTTAGCGCATTGTATTTCAGATGTTACATTTTTATATGGTTCATCTTTATAGTTTTTTCCTATAGTAGTTTTACCAATATATTTATCTGAACTACAATTTGGACAAAAAAAATTGATTTTATTGCTAAGCATTTTATTCTATGAATAAATTTTCATAACATTTATAAATAAAGAATAGAATTATTATTTATAATGAACCTATATCTTTTATATCTATTTATTTTTTTTTGGAGTAGTGCTTTTATAAGTGGTCAATTTATTGTGCAATCAGCAAGCCCTTTTGCAGCACTATGTTTTAGGTTTTGTATTGTAAGTGCATTTTTTTTAATTTTTTCTATTATTTTTAGGGAAAGAATAAGAATAAATCGAAATTTAATCTTTCAAGCTATGATTACGGGAATTCTTTTTCATGGATTTTATTTAGGTGGAGTATTTTTTTCTTATTCTATGGGACTTACTGCAACATTATCTGCGTTAATTGTATGCCTTCAACCTATTTTAACAAATATTCTAAGTGGACCTATTTTAAAAGAAAAAGTTACTGTTACGCAATGGATAGGAATATTTTTTGGTTTTTTAGGCACTATATTAGTTATAGGTTATGATATTGGAACAGAAATCCCAACAATAGGTGTTATTGCTTCTATTGTTGCACTTTTAGGAGCAACTTCAGCTACTATTTGGCAAAAAAAATTTACTCATGAAATCAGTCTTTCAGTTAATAATTTTTATCAAGCGTTAAGTGCTGGAATATTTTTATTTATAATTTCACTTTTTTTTGAAATATCATTTATTAATTTTGATACACGTTTTATTTTATCAATTTCTTGGCAAATCATTATGGTATCCTTTGGAGCTTACGCAATTCTAATGTACTTGATAAAAAATGGAACAGCTTCTAAAACATCAAGTCTCTTCTTTCTAGTACCTCCAACTACAGCTGTAATGGCTTGGTTTGTATTAGGTGAAAAATTATTATTAATAGATATTATAGGGTTGTTAATTTGTACTTTTGGTGTTTATATAGCAACTCGAACCAATGTGAGTAAAGATGTACATAATTCTTAAAACACTAATCAGTGCAATTATAATTGTTGCTGTTTCAGAAATAGCTAAAAAATATACTTGGACTGCCGCAATTATTGTTTCTTTACCATTGACTTCACTATTGGCATTTGTTTGGTTGTATTGGGATACAAAAGACTATCAAAAAGTTATAGATCTCTCTTATAGCACAATTGTTATGACTGTACCTTCAATAGTATTTTTTATTGTTTTACCGATACTTTTAAAATTTAAACAAAACTTTGTTTTCTCTCTGATAGTTTCAATAATTAGCACTGCAATAGCTTATGCTATTTTTATGTTTATAATTAAAAAATTGAATTTTAATTTTTAATTATATTATCTTTATTCATTAAAATTGGCCTTCCATCATGTGCAGTATTTAATGGATAATAATCACCATTATATTTAACACATAATGTTAAACCATTTCTTTTTTCTTTACCTAAATTTACCTCTAAATCTACTATTACTAGTTCAGTTTTTTCTAAAACTTTAATAATTTTCATAACTATCCTTTCAAAATATATAAATATATTTAGTAAGTACTATAAGATGTATCAAGTTTTATGATTAGAGTTTTACTTATATTTATTTTAATATTCTTGATTAAGAATGCTCTAGCTAATGATAAACATATAACCATAGCAAGCACAACTTCTACACACGATACGGGTTTATTAGAATATATTAACAAAGAATTTAAAAAAAAATATAAAATAAAAGTCAGAGCATTATCTCTTGGAACAGGTCAGGCAATTAAAGTTGCAATGGATGGAAATGTTGAAATTTTATTAGTTCATCATAAAAAATCAGAGCTAGAATTTATGAATAAGGGATATGGCACCCTAAGATATGATTTGATGTATAATGATTTTGTCTTGATAGGACCAAAAAAAGATAACAAAACATGCTCTTCAATTGAAAATAAAATGATTGAAATAAAAAAATCAAAATTATTATTTGTATCAAGAGGTGATGAGAGTGGAACACACAAAAAGGAGAAAGAGCTTTGGGAATTATCAAATATAAATATACCATTTAAAGAAAATTGGTATCTCAGTGTTGGTCAGGGAATGGGCTCAACATTATTAATAGCTAATCAAAAGAATGCGTACACTCTAAGTGATCGTAGCACTTGGATAGCTTTTAATAAAAAAGAAAATCTACAAATTGTCTGTGAAAATTTACCACCATTATTTAATCAATATGGGATAATTTTAGTTAGCAACAAGATAAATAATAATTTAAATATTGAAGAGGCTAAAAAATATATTGATTGGATTACATCAGAAGAAGCAAAAAAATTGATTAATAATTATCGAGTAAATGGAAAACAATTATTTTTCTTTAATCATAATTAGTTAATTCTACCAAAAAATGTTAATCTTGCATTTTCTGAAAGCATTGTGCCCTCTTCTTCATTATAATTAAGTGTTACTAATATTCTTGGTTTTTTAGACTCTACTGGTGTTACACGATGCAAATAATTTCTACCATAAAATAATATAAGAGTACCGGCATCAACATCTGCTTTTTGTGGTAAAATTTTTCTATCTAAAATATCTTTAATATATGATTTATCGATATAGTTTTCAGAAAAATTTCTACCTTTACTAACATATTCAAATTCACCACCTTTATCTGATGATTGTATCATTAAAGTGATAGCAAATGATGCATTATCAAAATGCCATCCTAGCTGTTGTGATTTTTGATAATAATTATAATTTATGGAAGATAAGGTATCACTGTATGGATAAATATCTTTTAAATTTAAGACACCTTTTAAAAAATTTTTAAAAATATTTGATTGATATAAAATATTTAATTTTGATTGCTGATTTAACAGATCATGAGGGACACACCCTTTATCACTAACGACCTCTCTATTTAAAGGATCATTCAAGTCACTTAATTTATCTTGTTTATTAAGTAAGATAGTATGATTTTGAGAACAATAGAAAGCTTGATTTAGTAATCCATGTGCTTCAGTAATTAATTCACTTAAGCAGTCATTTGTTAAAAAATCATTTAATATTAGTATAGAATTTTTTTTTATTTCATCATTGCAATATTGTATATATTCATCGCTATCTATTGGATGTTTTGACTGATTAACTATATCAATTATGGTATTCATTACTGACTTAATGCTTATATACTAAAGTTGTAGATGTTAAATTTAAAAAATTTATATATATTTATTCAATATGGTTTGGAATTTTCAAGATAGTTATACGAAACTACCTAGTATTTTTTATAGTAAAGTTAATCCTGAAAATTTTAGTAATAAAAAATTAGTTTTGTTTAATAGTGATCTTGCAAGGGACTTAGATTTAGATTTTAGTAAATATGATGATGATGAAAAGTGTAATATTCTTTTGGGAAAAAACAAATTAAATAAAAATTACTTTTCTCAAGCTTATGCTGGACATCAATTTGGAAATTTTACAATTTTAGGCGATGGTAGAGCAGTAATTATTGGTGAACATATTACTAATAATAAACAAAGGGTAGATATACAGTTAAAAGGATCAGGACAGACACCCTACTCTAGAAATGGAGACGGAAAGGCTGCATTAGGTCCAATGATAAGGGAATACATATTGAGTGAAGCTATGCATAATCTTGGCATATCATCAACTAGAGCACTAGCTGTTATTACTACAGGTGAAAATGTATTGCGTGATAGATTAGAGCCTGGTGCAATTTTAATTAGAGTTGCAAAATCGCATATTAGAGTGGGAACTTTTCAATTTGGAAGCCTTTTAAAAAATAGAGAGGAATTTCAAAACTTTATATCTTATACAATTTCAAGGCTGTATCCTGATATAGATAATAATAATGATAAATATTTAAAATTTTATGAGACAATCTGTGATTTACAAATTAAGTTAGTCTTAGATTGGATGAGAGTTGGTTTTATTCATGGCGTTATGAATACCGATAATATGTCTTTATCTGGTGAAACTATAGATTATGGTCCAGCAGCATATTTGGATGAATATAATCCAAAAAAAGTTTTTAGCTCAATTGATAAAATGGGAAGATATTCTTTTGAAAATCAATCAAAAATAACGTTGTGGAATTTAGCAAGATTTGCTGAAACTTTTCTTCATTTAATTGGTTCAAATGAAAAAACAGCAATTAAAAAAATCGAAGATATATTAAATAAATATAAAAAATTATTTGATAAATCTTGGTTAACAATGATGTCTATGAAATTAAATTTAGATACGAATAATAATAACGAAGAAATTGTTAAAGAATTTTTAGATTTGATGCATATTTATAAACTTGATTATACAAATACATTTTTAGATTTAGAAAATAATACCCTTGATAAAAAAATTTTTAAAAATTGGGAAGAAAAATATAAAAACAATAAAATAAGAAAATTTAAAAATGTTAATCCTCAAATTATACCTAGAAATCATATTATTGAAGAAATAATTAATGAAGTGTACAGCAATAATTACAGTCAATTATATGAATTCGAAAAATTACTAAAAAATCCTTATGAGAAAATAAAAAATAAAAAATATATTGCCCCACCTCTTGAAAGTGAAAAAGTATTTGAAACTTTTTGTGGTACTTAATTAAATAGCTATATTATATCTAAAATTTTTTTGAAAAGGATAAATTGGTTTTTCCCTAAATAAATTTTTAATTCTTTTAAAATCTTGGGTAACAAATCCATCTGTTAAAATCATAAAATTATCTGCTTTAAGTTTTTTAAGTTCTGGTGAAAGATATCCTGATTTCACAATCAATATTTTATATTTTTTTAAATTTATATTTAATTCCCTAAAATCATTTAGATAATGAAAAGGTTTTCTGTATTTAGTAAAAATTACTGTATTATTATTAGAGATTACAATAGCATTATCATTTTTTAGATAAAATTTATCAATTGAAATAGAAATTTTCTTTTTTGAGATACTATCTTTTATGACAATTTTGTTTTTTTTATTTTTTAACTCTCTAAAAATTTCTTCATTATAAATTCCTGCAAATAGTGTGTTCTCTATCTTGTTTTTAAATACGTGCTCTAATACATCTATTCTACTACCTACTCCTCCAGCTGTTGGATTGTCTCCGCTATCGGCTAAAATTGTAAATCTTTTTTTATTAACTACATGAAAAATCTTATTTAACTTATAAGATTTCATATCATAAACTAAATTAAACCTATTATTCCAATAACTTAGCGCTATTTTCTTACAAATTCTTTTACCGATATTAACATCTGTACAATTTACAATTGCAGAAGCTGTTGCCCTCTTAGTATCAGCCCAAACATAACCTATAAGTAAATTACAATCATTAATTCCATTCAATTTATTAAAAATATTAAGGTTTTTATAAATTTTTTTACATGGCTCAACTATTGTAGATGACATTTCGCCTGAAACTAAAACTGGTATTTTTTCCCAAATAATATGATTTTTTTTATTTTTTAATATTCCATCAATTAACATTTTAAATGCCCTTGAATAAGTTTGCTTAACGTCAATATGTGGGGCTGTTTTATATGCTGCAAAATAATCGATATTTTTTATAATTGAATCAGTCATCTGCCCGTGAAGATCATAAGATAATGATATTTTACAGTTTTTAGATACTTTAGAGCGAATTTTTTTAATAAAAAAACCTTCGGGATCACTAATACCTTTGACATACATAGCACCATGCATGATTAGCAAAATACCATCAGCAGGTTTTGATTTTATTAAATCATTTATGATATTGTTAATTATTTTTATAAAAAATTTTTTATCTACAGGCCCACCAGGTAAACTTCTATAAAATTTATTTGGTACAAATGTTATATTATTATGTTTGGAATATGGAAAATTTATATATTTTAAAAGTTTTTTTCCACTTAAAACTTCAAAATCTTTTTTATTTTGTATTAATGTTGAATAAGAGCAGCATTCAGTACTAATACCGCAAATAAAAATTTTTTTTTTCATTAAATTAACTTTTAATTAAATCAATTTTGGAAGCTAATATAAAATCATTAACTGATAATCCCTCTATTGCGTGAGTATGGAGCATAACTAAACAATAACCCCATCCTATCGATATATCGGGATGATGACCTTCTTTTTCTGCTACTTCTCCTACTTCATTTGCAAATGATATCGCTTTTTTAAAATTGCTAAATTTAAATTTTTTGAAAATCATTTCTTGATTGTCATTGACTGACCATTCATTAAGTTCAGATAAAAATTTACTAATTTCTTGATAATCTAATTTAGGAGTGTTTCCATTGCATGGCTCACACTTTCCTGAAGATAAAGGTTTATTCATAAAATCTGGCACCTTGTTGATTTAATTCAATTGAATATAAACTAGTTGTAGCTGTTATGAACAAGATATTTCCTTCCACTCCTCCAAATTCTAAATTTGATACTAATTCAGGGATTATAAGTTGCCCAATTAATTCGTTTTGAGGATTAAAACATTTAATTGCTTTTCCTGCACTTGTCCAAACATTACCATCTTTATCACATCTAAAACCATCGGAGAAAAAGGGTTTAAAATCATAAATTAATTTTCTGTTAATGGGTAATCCGTCTACCATATCATAAACATACAAATGTTTGATATTTTCTCCAGTATCTGCAACATATAGTTTTTTTTCGTCTGGAGAAATGGCAATTCCATTTGGTCTATCAAGGTCGTCAATCATAACTTTTAAAGTATTTAGTTTAGGATCAAAAGAAAACACATTACAGCCACCATATTCTTGCTCACCAGGATATCCCTCATAATCTGATAGAATACCATAAGGCGGATCTGTAAACCAAATTGTATCATCCGATTTAACAAATAGGTCATTAGGAGAATTAAGTTTCTTACCATTATAATTATCAACTAAGACTTCCACTTCTAAATTATCATTAGTTTTATAGATACATCTTCCTCCATGTGAACAAGAAATTACATTCTCTTCTTTATCAATAGTATTTCCATTACAATAGTTGGAGGGATTTTTATATTCAGATACTATATCATTTGATAACTTTAGCATCCTGTTATTTGGTATATCGCTCCAGACTAATGTATCTAAATGAGGAATATAAGTCGGACCTTCTCCCCATAACATTCCAGAAAAAATTTTTTTAACTTCAGTAGACTTTACATAGTTATTGAATTGATCAGTATTTTCTACATGTTCATTATATTTATTTTTATAAGCATAACTTGGATTTCTTGGATCTAAATCGGCAGGTAATAATTTTTTATCTGACATATTATACTTCTACACCTTTTTGTTTTTTTTGTTTATCAATTAATTGTTTTGGGAAATTTTTTGCTCTTAATTTAATTTTTGCATCTTTTTCAATTAATTTAATAATACTAGTACTAAATGATCTTTCACCTAAATTTTTCATACCAAGTTTAAATTTTTTGCTTAGATAATTTCCCAGTTCTAACTTTATATTTTTTCCAAGTTTATTAAAAAGATTTATATCTTTATTGACTAGATCCATTGTAAATCCAACATCATAACTGCCTCCAAGTATGACCTTTGTTTCAGTTTCATTTACAAAACTATTCCCAGAGCTTATTTTTATCGCTTTATACGTTAAACCTAAGTCAATTTTATTTTTTTTTGCAACACTCAAAGCCTCACCTATACCTACTAAATGTAATGATGCTAAATAATTTGTAATCACTTTTAATATTGAGGCATTTCCAATTTTTCCACAATATAAAATTTCATGACCAAGCAATGATAAAATTGGGAAACATTTTTTGAAAGTTGATTTTTTGCCTGCAGCTAAAATAGATATATTCCCTGATTTAGCTCTATGTTCTCCTCCGGTAATAGGACATTCTAATACTTTTCCACCTTTACTAGTTACTTTTTTGGATAAACTTATCATATCGTTTTTATCTGTAGTACTCATCTCAATCCAGATATGTTTTTTAGTTAAATATTTTAATATAGTTTTTAAAACTTTGCTTACCACTTTTGGTGAAGGTAAACAGGTTATTATAATATCGCTCTTTTCAGTTAATTCTTTTAAGGTTTTACAAGGTTTGTTTTTTAGATTTTTTAATCTTGTATAAGATTGATTATTTTTATCATACACAAAAACATTATTATTTGATTTTAATAAATTATTTGCAAGGTTTGAACCAACGTTTCCTACACCTATGAAACCAATAGATTCTGATTTCATAAATCAATAATCATTCCATCATATCCAGGTTTAACATTTGGTGGGCACTTTTTTATTAATTCTTTTTCATCTAGTAAAGCTGTCATATGAGTAAAAATAGTTTGTTTAGGTTTAATATATGAAATGAAATCCATTATTTGATCAAATCCAGCATGAGCGGGATGAGTATCTTGTCTTAACAAACCAACTATCCATAAATCTAGATTTTTTAATTTATCAATATCTTTATTATAAAATTTTTTTAAATCTGTAGAATAAGCAAAATTTCCAATCTTGTATGTTTGAACATCAATTGAACCGTGATTATGTTTAAATGTTTCAATATTTATATTTTGAAAATTTATACTAGAATCTAATTCTTTAATTTCCATAAATGGTAAATAATCTTTTTCTCCTTTAAAAATATATTTATAATTTGTTTCCATCTCAGGAATCATTTCTTTAGGCATATATGCAGGGATAATTTTTTTATTTATTAAAGACATTGCTCTCATATCTGGCACACCTGATGTATGATCAGAATGAATATGAGTATAAAGTACTGCATCAATATTAGTACATTTAGCACTATAAAGTTGTTGTCTAAGGTCTGGACTAGTATCAATTAGAATATTTGTATTTTTATATTCAATTAATACAGATGATCTTGTTCTAAAATTTCTTTTATTATTAAGATTAATATTACCATGTCTATTCCATGCTAAAGGTGATCCGAAAGATCCTCCACAGCCTAAAATTGTTATTTTCATTACAGATAATTATCTCTTTTAGCTTTCGTAAACAAATTAAAAAAATTATTATCAGTAATTTTTTCGAATTCTTCTAAGGATAAATTAAAGAATTTTGCCAAATATTCAGCTGTGTATTTTACAAAAGATGGCTCATTAACTTTACCTCTCATTGGTTCAGGTGCTAAAAAAGGGCTATCAGTTTCTATAAGTATAGAATCTAAAGGGGCATCCTTAATTATATCTCTTAAATTTGATGCATTTTTAAATGTTATTATTCCAGAAATAGAAATGTAGTAGTTATTCTCTAAACAAAAATTTAATAGCTGATTTGAACCAGTGAAACAGTGGAATATTAGTTTTAAATTATTTGATTTATAATTTTTTAAAATATCTACAATTTCTTTTTCAGAATTTCTTTGATGAATGATAATTGGTAATGAATGCTTTATTGAAGCTTCAATATGGGTTTCAAAGACCTGTGTTTGTTCTTTGAGAAATTGATCATTATGATACAAGTCAATTCCTGTTTCGCCTATTCCTATTACTTTTTCGTTATTACAGTATTGATCAAAGTTTTGTAATTCAATTTGATTCATTGATTGAACATCACTTGGATGAAGTCCATATGAGAGATAAATAGAATTATAATTTTTTATTAAATTTAAATGATCCTGGAAATCTTCAGGTTTGGTATTAATTGATAATATTGAGCTAATATTATTTTTTTTGGAATTATTGATGATACTTTCAAAATTTTCTGATAATTTTTTAAAATTTAAATGACAATGTGAATCAATCATTCAATATTCTTGGAAATATTGGTTCTGGATTATTTATTTTTATATTTTGATTTATTAGTTTAGTGAAACTGTTAAATTTATTATTGTCGATATTATAGTTAAAAATACTAAGAATTTTCTTAGAACTAGTTGGGATTATTGGATAGAGCATAATTGCTGATTTAATAATTATATTTGTGACAATATATAAAACTTCTTCCATTCTAATTTTATTTGTTTTTTTCAGTGTCCATGGTGCTTGAGTGTCAACATATGCATTACCGGCAGATATTAACTCCAAGACAGACTTAATTGCTCTATCAATTTGTTGATTATTCATAAATTTACAATATTCATCAAATTTATTCTGAAGAATATTAATTAAATCCTGATCTTCATTAGTTAAATTTTCTGCTGGCTTTATTATAGAATCATTATTTTTCACAGCAAATGATGAAATCCTTTGAACTAAGTTACCAAAATTATTTGATAAATCAGCATTAATTCTATTTGCGATAGCTTTTTTTGAAAAATCTCCATCATTTCCAAAGGGTACTTCTCTAAATAAAAAAAATCTTATTTGATCCAAACCATACTCATCAATTATTTCATAAGGATCAATAACATTGCCAAGTGATTTAGAAATTTTTTGTCCTTCATTTGTCCACCATCCGTGCGCAAATATTCTTTTAGGAGGCTCGATACCTGCAGCCATTAAGAAAGCTGGCCAATACACTGCATGAAATCTTAATATGTCTTTCCCCACAATGTGTGTTGCAGGCCAAAATTGTTTATAATTTTTATTATTTATATCTGGATAACCAATTGCAGTTAAGTAGTTACATAATGCATCAATCCAAACATACATAACATGCTTCGAATTATTGGGTACAGGAACTCCCCAGTTAAAAGTTGTTCTTGAGATAGAAAGATCTTTTAATCCACCTTTTATAAAACTTAATACTTCATTATATCTCGTTTTTGGTAAGATTGATTCTGGATTTTTTTCATAATAATCGATTAACTTATTCTGCCATTCTGAAAGTTTAAAAAAATAACTTTCCTCCTTGACCCACTCTACAGGTGATCCATTATCCGTAACATATTTACCATCAATCTTTTTTAATTCATTTTCTAAATAAAATGCTTCATCTCTAACTGAGTACCAACCTTCATAATTCGAAAGATATATTTGATTATTTTTTTCTAATTGTTTCCAAAGTTCTTGTGCAGCTTTAATGTGTCTTTCTTCAGTAGTTCTTATAAAATCATCTATTTCACATCCTAAAAAAGGTATTAAATTAATAAAATTAACTGAAAGTTTATCGACGAAATCTTTGGGTTTTAAGTTTGAATTAATAGCAGCTTTTTCTACTTTTTGCCCATGTTCGTCTGTACCCGTTAAAAAGAATACATTGTTTCCTAATAATTTATTATATCGCGCAATAATATCACAAGCTATACTTGTATAAGCATGACCTATATGAGGAATATCATTAGTGTAGTAAATTGGAGTAGTTATATAAAAATTCATTTTATTGAGTTAAAAAATTTAATATAAATATTTTTTTATCAAGATTTAAACTAAATAATTCTTTTTGGTTATTAGTTAAATAATCAAATCTAGCAATAAGATTTTTTTTGGTAAGATTTGTAGATAAAGACTCTAACTCTAGATAATTTGGTATATTAACCAGGCTTTTATCATCTCTGTTTACTTTTAACTTATTAGCAACAATTAGAATAAATTTAAGCATTGATAAATAATTTTTAAATTCATCATTAGTAAGTTTTGATAAAATATTAGATAAATTTATTTTATCATCGTCTAGATCATTTGATAAAAGACATTTAATTGATAATTGGAAAATATCCAAGAAATCATTATTATAATATAGAATAGTGGTTCCTGGTGATCCATACGTTAATTCAAAGTAAAAATTTATTTCTTCATTAGATATTTCATCAATATTATCTTTAATTATATTAGTAAAATCAGTTAAATTATGAGTATTAAATTTAATTTTTAAACATCTTGATCTAATTGTTGGCAGAAGTAATGAAATCTGGCTTGATATTAAAAAAATATAGGTATTTTCTTTTGGTTCTTCTAGAATTTTAAGCATACTATTTGCAGAACTAATATTTAAATAATCAGCAGAATCAATAATAACTATTTTAGAAGAATTTTGAATTATTGATGTTGAATTTAAAAATGTTTTTAATTTTCTAATTTGATCAATAGTTATATTAGTTTTAATTTTTCCAGTTTTGCTATCAATTTCTTTTTCAATTATTTTTATATTAGGATGTGTATTGTTTTTGAATAAATTTAAATGATGATCCACATTATTATCTTTAAATTCTATATTTATAATATTTTTAATTAATTTGTTAAGAAAAGTTCTTTTACCTATACCATTCAATCCATGAATTAAAATTGAATTTGGAAGATTATTTGATTCGTATCTGTTAAGAAGATCATTATACTCTTTTTCAAAACCTATTAATTCAATCATTAATTACAACTTTAATTTTTCAATAATATTTTTATGAATTATATCTCTAGATAAAGAAGCATCTAAAGTTATATATCTTTTTGGATTTGCAATTTTTTTATATCCTTGAATTACTTTTTGATGAAATGATAAGTTAGATTTATCATATTTGTTTTTAACTTTTCTTTGTTTTAATCTTTTGATTATTTCTTTTGGACTGATTTTAAAAATAAAAGTATAGTCAGGAAAAAAATTATTCAGAAGTTCTTTATGAAGTTTTTGAGCTCTTTTAATACCAAACTTATTTACATATCCTTGATAAACAAATGAAGAATCAGCATATCTATCAGAAATGACAATCTTACCTTTTTTAAGATTAGGAATAATTACTTCATTTATATGATTTGACCTAGCTGCCATAAGAAGAAGCAATTCTTCTAAATTATTAATTGTGGATTTATTATCTAAAATTAATTTTCTTAATTTTTCTGCGAAATCAGTTCCTCCTGGTTCTCTGGATACAATAAAAGGAATTTTATTTTTTTTTAAATATTTTGATAAAAGTAGTATTTGAGATGACTTTCCACTAGCTTCGGGTCCCTCAAAAGTAATGAACAAACCTTTATTTAATTTCATCTAAACTTCTTCCAAAAATTAAGTATTTTGCTGCAGCAAAAATTTTAAATAAAGGATTGATTTCAGATACATCTTTTTCAGCAATAAGGGGTATTTCTATTTTTGGCTTTCCATCAATATCAATTATTAATTTTCCCAATTCGTCACCTTTTTTTATTGGGGCAGAAATAGGTTTGGTATATTCAATAGATGAATTCATTAATTGAATTTGGTCAAATGATAATGTTGAGACTAATTTTTGTGTACTAATTAAATTTATACTACTCTCACTACCCAGCCATACGTCTACTTCTTTAATAAATTGATCTTTTTCAACTAATGTTTGTTGTGATGTTTGATTAAATGCCCAATTTATTAAATTAGAAGATTCATTTAATCTTGATCTAGAGCTATTGGTACCATTGATAACAACTGTAATCCTTCTATCATTCCTTAATGCTGTGGCAGCTATTCCCCATCCAGATTCTTTTGTAAAACCTGTTTTTAATCCATCTGCTCCTTGAACTTGATATAAAAGTTTATTTCTATTTGGTTGAGTAATATCATTATAAGTAAACTCTTCCATTTTGAAATATGTATAAAGATTTGGAAAATCTCTAATTATTGCATTTGAAAGAATTCCAAGATCATAAACAGTGGAATAGTGATTATTATCAGGCCAGCCAGATGAATTAACAAAATTTGTATTTGTCATTCCTAAACGTTCTGCATAAACATTCATAAGTTTAGCAAAGTCTTCTTCAGTACCTCCTAAACATTCTGCTAAGGCTATAGAAGCATCATTACCAGATTGAACAATTATACCTTTTAATAAATCATCGATTGTTACATTATCATCTATCTCTAAAAATGTTCTGGAACCTCCCTTTTTATAAGCCTTAGGAGAAACTCTACATTCATTAGAGATTGCAAAATTGGTATTCTTTATTCGATCAAATGCAACATAAACGGTCATGATCTTAGTCATTGAAGCTGGTATAACTTTTGCATTAGAATTTTTTTCAAAAAGAACTTCATTTGTATCAAAATCAATGACAACAGCTTGCTCTGCCTTTGTATCAATGGCGTAAAGTTTTAAAGAAATAATAAAAAATAAAAAAAAGCTAAAAATTTTTACCATAAATATTAATAATTCTTAATTATGACCTTTATTTGTTATTCAACAAGAATTTCAGTCTCCTTATAACCTTTTGAGATAAAGTATGAAACCAAATTATTTGCTTCTGTATTTTCTAAAGGACCAATGATTACGTCATATTTAGAATTATTTTTTTCAGAAGTATATTTTAGAATATTATCGTAATTATCTAATACTGATCGAATACTCTCATAATTTTCAAACCCAGTTACTTTTAAATATAATTTAAAATCAGTTATTTTTTCTGATTTTAGCTCAACTGGTTCTTCTTTAATTGTAGTGATTTCATCATTAGTATCCATAATTTCATCAATTTCTTCAATCGATACAATATCTGTTGGCGCAGAAGATATGGTTTCATCAAAATTTTCTTCATTTAATGAATTTGCAACACTCTTCCATTGTTTACTAGCATCAGAAAGTATTTCTACTTTTACAGTAGCTATTTTAGATTTATAAAACCCAAGAAGTTGTGCAACTTTTCTTGAAACCTGAATAATAACTGCATTATCATCATGTCTATCTATTATTTTTACATTTATAGAAAGTCCATTATCCAAGTTAGTGACTTTAACCATACTTGGCACAGGTAATGTTTTATGTCTACCAAGTAACTCTGTAACTTTATTTATATCATTGTTTACAGTTTTAATATTGTGTAATTCCTTACCGTAAAAAGAAGAAAGTCCAATTTCTGAATAATTATAATTTTCCTCTGGAATGTAGCTAACCCCTTCAATAAAATAAGGCTCGCCAATATAATAAAAAATATTATCTTTAGTTTTTGTATTGGTTGATGGATTTTTTTCTTTTTTATCCTCTTTTTTATTGTCAATTATTTCTTCTATTTTATTTGTGCTATTTTCTACAACATCAGAAACATTATTAAGATTTAATTCATTGCAAGAAAATATAAATAATAGAAAAATTAAACTAATTAGATATTTTATCACTTAGGAGACCTACTGATACAGCATAATATGAAGAACAATTATAATAAAGAATATTTTTGTAATTAGGATAAACTATGAAAAACCTTCCATCTATCCCATCTGGCATTATTAGTCTAGCTTCTAAATCATCTCTTATTGGTAAAGGATCTCCATTGATTTTTGTAAATCCTAATTTAGACCATTCGGATAGGGTTTTTGGTATTGATCTACGTTTAACTGCCCCACAACCTTTGGGGTTAACTTGTTTTATAGAATCAAAAAAAGATGAAGAAATATTTTTTGGTGGAAGCACTTCCCTACCCCAAGTACTATCATTAGACCATGGATTTTTATCTAATGAAGTTAAATAGTTTGCAGTACTAGCAAAAGCATCTGCATAACTATTCCATATATCAATGCCATCACCATCCCAGTCATATGCAGTTTCTAAAAAAGTTGTAGGGATCATTTGTGTCATACCAACCGCCCCACCCCAACTACCTTTTAGCTCTCCATTTGGAACAAGATTTTTATCTAATATTTCAAGAGCAGCAAATAATTGTTTTTTATAAAAGTCACTTCTTCTTCTGTCAAATGCAAGAGTGGTTATCGCGATAATGGAATTTATTTTTCCTTGATTCCTTCCATAATAACTTTCCATACCTAATACAGCAACTATAAATCTTGGTTGTATTTTAAAATAATTTCCAATTTCCTCTAATAAATCTTCATGTTTTTTTAAAAAATTTTTTCCTGCAAATATTTTGTCTTTTGTAATTGTATAAAATAAATACTCATCTAGAGTCATTGTTGATGCTGGCTGGCATCTATCACGCATAATAATTTTACTTTGTGGCTTAACATCATTTAAATTATTTGAAATAGTATTTTGGCTTATACCTCTTTCAAGTGCTTCTTGTTTTATATTAGTCAGCCAGTTGTTCCATTCTTCATCAGTTGGCATTTTCGGTTTTTCGCAATCAGTTGCATAAGATTTGAATGAAATAAAAACAAAGAATATTATAAACCTAATAATCATTTAGTAAAATTACCAAAACTATCGTCAATTAGGAAATGATAATACTTAATATTTTGACATTTTTAAGATGAAACTATAGTAAGCTTTTAAACGGAGAGATGGCTGAGCGGTTGAAAGCACCGGTCTTGAAAACCGGCAACGGGGCAACTCGTTCGTGAGTTCGAATCTCACTCTCTCCGCCATTATCTTCTAAATATAATTAAAATACCTCATCAATGATTTTAAGTTTTTCTCAATAAGATTAATCTGAGTATTAGTTAGTACATCTTTCCATTGATTTGATGTTCCCGATCTAAAAAATTTGGAATGTTTAGAAGCTTCATCAAAACCATTTTTGTCTTCTAATTTTTTTAGATTATTAAAGTTTGTATTTTCTATTATTTTATCAATTTCTTGATCACTTAATTTTATATTCAAACTGTGTATTTTATTTAGAAATTCCTTAATTTTTAATATAATTTCTTTTGGATTTAATTTTAAATCTTCATACCTTATAATCAACCTAGGAACACTTTTATAATTTAACCAAGATTGAACATTAAGTTCCCAAGTTGATAGTAATTCTTGTGCGCCATTTGTTGTAATCATTAAACTTTTTGAAAAAAGAAATTCATCAATAGTTTTATCAATTTCTTTACCTGAAAAATTTTTGAGAGATACAATTATATCCCTTGGATCTCTGACAATACAAATAAAACCTGCATTTACAGTTTCATTTGTAAAATTTTTATGTCTAGCACTATGAGTTTTAAAAATGTTCAAATGATTTGGTGTATTATTTAATATATTTTGACATTTAATAATATTTTGCGAAATCCAATCAAAATGTAAATCATTATTATTTATGTAAACTTTTTTATCAAATTCACTAAAATGTTTTTTAATTGACAATAAAGGAATTGATTTTACATCATTCAAGCTAAATTCTTTATCAAAATTATAAAAATTTCCAATAATAGATCTAAGCCAAGTATTTCCAGATTTAGGATAAGAAGCCAAAAAAATATTTTTATGCATTAAAAATTAATTCTTATTTTCAAGCTTATCAATCCTTTTTTTTAAATCTAGAACTAAAAAATAAATATACACTATTGGTCCCATAATCATAACACCAATTAAAAAAGCTAAAAATTCAAACATAATATAATTATAAATTAAAAAGAATATTTCTCAATACTCGTGAAGAAATTATTTTTTTTCAAATAACCACAATTTATCTTGAGCTAAGAAAAATATTTTACCGTTCACTGGATGAATTTTTATATCTCTTATTCTTCCTATTTCTTTTTTAAAAATAATATCTTCTTTTATATTATCTAAATTTGAAAAATCTAATGAGCGTAAAGATTGATCTTTTAAAGATGTTATAAGTGCTAATCCTTTAAATTCTGGAAATTCTTCTCCATCATATATTGTAATTGCACTAACAGCAATTGAAGGAATCCAGTAATAAATTGCTTTAGTATAACCCGGTAACCATTTAGGACCAATATTGGAATTATCATAATTAGTTCCACCCCAACCTAAAATTTTCCAACCATAATTTTCACCTTTTTTTACTTCACCAAACCAATCACCACCTTTTGCTCCATGATTACTAATATAAATTTTATTATCAAAAGGTGAGATGGACATACCTTGAGGATTTCTTACGCCGATTTGATATATTTCTGGTAACCACGTTTCTTGTGAAATGTAATGAGGGTTATCTTTAGGTGAAGTTCCGTCTAATTTTATTCGAATGATACTTCCAGGATGTTGTTTTGCATCCTGAGCTATCATTCCTTTCCCTCTTTCGCCCACAGATGCATATAAATAATCATCATGAATAACTATTCTAGAACCAAAGTGATAAGGAGATCTTATAGGTGGATGAGCCCTAAAAATGTTTTCAAAATCTAAGAAATTTAAATCTAAATCAGCTTTTGCAATAGATGTGGTTGAAGGGCTAAATAATTTATCACCAATTCTTTCGGAGTAGGATATAAAGATCTGATCATTATAAAAGAAAATATCTAAAAGGCCTCCTTGCGAATTTTTATCTCTAATAAAATTTAAGTTGTGATCTATTGCGGTAGTTTTATTATTTTTAATATCAAATAGCTTAATTTTTCCTGTTTTTTCACTTATTAAAATCTGATTATTATTTATAAATGTGAAACTCCAAGGAGAACTTAAATTTGATTTTAAAATTTCAAGCTTATATTTGTTGTCAAAAGACAAAGCATTTTTAACAAATAATAAAAAAATTAAAAAATTAAATATGATAATAAATTTAACCATTATTTAATTAAATTAATCACATTTTTAGATAAATCAAATCTGTCATCAATTAAATTACCATCAAAATCATAAAAAATTTTTTGATCAGGTCTTAATATTAAAGAATTATTTTTTGATAATGAGAGTTCTAATAATTTTTCTGGATTTTTTGGTTTATTTTGAAAAAAACTAATTAATATACCCTTTCTACTGAATTCAAACTTTTCAATATTATTTTTTAAACAAATAATTTTTATTTCTACTAATTTTAGTAAATTAATTAATTGATTAGGTAATTTACCAAACCTATCTATTAATTCTATTTTAATCTCTTCAATTTCTTTTTTATTATTTATATTTGAGATTCTTTTATAAATAGAAAGTCTTAGATCAACATCATTAATAAAATCTTCAGGTATATAAATTTCAACAGGAATTTTAATAATTGGTTGAAAACTATCTTTTTTTACAAAATCTGAATTAATTTTACTTTTTTGTAAATTTATCTCTTCTTCAAGCATTTGATGATAAAGCTCAGTTCCAATTTCCTTGATAAAACCACTCTGTTCTTCACCAATAATAGAACCACCACCTCGAAGGTCTAAATCTTGAGATGCAATGTTAAAACCTGCACCAAGATGATCAGAGGAGTTTATTATCGATAATCTTTTTCTCCCATTATCTTTTAACTCATTTTCCTTATATGTAATGTATGCGTATCCACGTTTAGAGGATCTCCCCACCCTTCCTTTCAATTGATATAGTGCAGCTAAAGAAAAAATATTGGATCGGTAAACTATAATTGTATTTACGTGAGGCAAATCTAAACCATTTTCAATAATATTGGTACTAAGCATTAAAGGAACTTCTTGATTATAAAATTTTGAAATTCTATTTTCTAATAATTTAGGACTAAGCTGACCATGAGTGATTACATATTTTATTTCTGGTAAATTATCATTTAAAAATTGTTCTATAAAAGGTAAGTCTTTTTTTCTTGGCACTACAAAGTAAACCCCATTCTTTCTTCCATATATCTCTCTCTTTATAGCCTCTGTGATAGTTAAAGAGTCAAAAGGTGAAACATAAGTTCTAACTGCCATCCTTTCAAATGGAGCTGTAAGAATCAGACTTAGATCTCTTATTCCTGAAAGAGACATACTTAAAGTTCTTGGAATAGGTGTTGCACTAAGTGAGATACAATGAGCTTTTGGTGCAATTTCTTTAAATTTTTCTTTTTGAATTGTTCCTAGTTTTTGCTCTTCATCGTAAACAATTAGACCGAGCCTGTTAAATTTTAATTTATCATTTAATAAAGCATGAGTTCCAATTAAAACATCTATTTTACCAGTATTACATTTTTCAAAAATTTCTTTTTTATCTTTTAATGATACTAATCTAGAAATTTCTGCAATATTAATTCCAAAAATAGATAGTCTTTTTTTAAAATTAATAAAATGCTGCCTAGATAAAATTGTAGTTGGCACTAAAACTACAGATTGTAAATTTGATTTTGCAGCTAGAAAAATAGCTCTTAAAATTACTTCTGTTTTTCCAAATGCAACATCGCCTACAATTAATCTATCAGATGGTATCATCTTAGAAAAATCATTAATTACATCTTGAATTGCATTCAATTGATCATCTGTTTCAACATATGGGAACGTACTAACAAATTTATCGTATTCAGGAATATTTGAATTGATTTCATAAGATTGAGATTGAAGTCTCTTAGAAGCTATCGAAATAAGTTTTTTTGCAGCATCTCTAATTTTCTTTTTTGCATCTGCTTTCCTTTTTTGCCAATGCGAAGCACCGAGTTTATCTAAAATAATATTTCCATCAGTATCATCACTGTATTTTGATACATAACTTAAATTTTCAACTGGTAAAAAAAGTTTTTGATTTTCAAAAAATTCTAATTCTAAACACTCATGAATTGAGTCATTTAATTCAATCTTTCTAATATTATTAAACTTACAAAGACCATACTCAGAATGAACCAGAATAGAATCAATAGATAATTTATTTAATTCTTCAAAAAAAATAGTTTGTTTACGTGATTTAGATATTTGCGTATTAAAAAAATAACCAAACAAGGATTTTTCATTAATAAAAATATATTTATTAAATTTAAATGACTCTTCAATATCCAGAACTGTTAAAAGAATATTATCTGAAAGTGAATGATTAAAGTTTGTTACATTATTTAAATTTAAACTTAAATTATTCTGTAAAATTTTAGATACTCTTTCTAAACTTCCTTCACTACGGCAACATATATATATAAAATTTTCTTTTGAATTAGTTGTAAAAAATTGATTTATAAAACTAAAATCAATTTCTTTTTTAATTGATGATAAATTATGAATATTATTTACATCAATATTGATATGATTATTTTTATCAAATGTATTAAAGTAAAAATGCTCTTTGTTATCTAAATATTTTTGGAAAATTTCTTTATTTAAGTAAAAAAATTCAGGTGATAAAAAAAAATTTTCTTTATTATTTTTTCTGGCTAAATAAAAATCATTTATATTTTCTAATCTATTTTCAAATATATTTTTAAATTCGTCATTTAATAGTATTTTATAGTCTTCAACATAATCAAACAATGTTTCGAGATTATCATAGAATAAAGGCAAAAACTGTTCACCACCAGATGGAATAATATTTTCAGAAAAAAGATTATAAACTTGACTATTTCTATACTCTGGAAATATTTCCCTAAAATTTTTTCTAAATAAGTTAAGATTATTTTCATTAAGAATTAATTCATTAATAATATTAAACTCTAAATCACTATTTATTTCTTTTAATCTTTTTTGAGTAATTGGATCAAATTCAAAAATCGTCTCTATTTCTTCATCAAAAAAATCTATTCTTATTGGCTTAGATCTATCATTTGGAAAAATATCCAGAATTGATCCTCTTACAGAAAATTCTGATTTATCACGCACTAAAGAAGTTCTTTGAAAGCCTAAGAGGACAAGGTTATTAATAAGATCTTCAAATTTAAATTTTTGATTTTTTGAAATTTTAAAAAGTTGTGAATTAATAATTGATTTAGGGATTATTTTTTGAGTTATTGAATTAATTGTAGTGAGTATTATTCTTTTTGCTGTAGAATTTGATAAAATTTTAAGTGTTTTTAATCTTTCTATTTGAACTTCTTTTGAAGGAGAGACATTATCGTATGGAATTTGATCCCAAGATTTAAATAATAAAATTTCAACATCAGGTAATAACCATTTAATTTTTTGTTCCATAGATGATATTTCTCTCTCATCTTTTCCAATATATAAAATTGATTTATTAGAATTTTGATAGAACTGAGAAATGAAAAAGGGCTCAACATTGTGAATTGATGGACCGATTGTATTTTTATTCTTCATTAAGTATTTTATTAAATATTTCCTTAAATTCTAATGGGATAACTACCTTAGAAGTAAGAAAATCATAAATCTCATTATCGGAGAATTGATTAAATATGGATTTAATATCCTCAAAATCTTTTTCAGTGAATTTATCTAACTGATTTATAAAATATCTTTTGTATAAAATATCTGTCTCTTTTGTTCCAGAGTAAGAAACCCTATATTTTATTGTTTTTTTAAGTGAATTGAATGACATAAAAATTGAATATAGAATATAGTTTATAATTTTATAAAAATCTATGCGGCCAGAAAAATTAAAGTACATATTATCTTCAATATCTTCTCTCAAAGGAGTTGGTCCAAAGTTAGAACAAATTATTAATAAATTAGGTATATATAAGAATATTCATTTTGTTTGGAATATACCAAATAATATTCTTGAAAGAAAATTCTATGAAAATATTCATGATGCTGAGATTAATTCTTTAGTAACATTAAATTTAAAAATAATTAAACATGAACCTTCAAGGTTTAAAAGACAACCCTACAAAATTAAATGTACCTGTGGAGATACAAATATTGATTTAGTGTATTTTAATGCAAGACATCCTATGTTGAGACAAATGCTTCCAACAAATGAAAATAGATTAGTATCTGGAAAATTAGAATATTTTAGAAACACATTTCAAATAACGCACCCTACTCATGTAAGTGCTTTAAACAATAATAAAATAATCAAAAGTAAAGAAGCAGTTTACAGTTTAACTAGTGGCCTCAATCAAAAAATAATGAATAAATTAACCGATCAAATATTAAATAATTTACCAAATTTTAATGAATGGATAGAAAATTCAATATTAAATAAATATAAATTTAAACGATGGAATGAAGTAGTTAAAAATCTTCATAATCCAAGTGATAATAATATAAAAAATAAAAATTTGCTTAGAAGAAGACTAGCTTTTGATGAATTATTATCTCATCAATTAGCTATAGGCATTATGAGAAATTTTAATCAAAAGAAAAAAGGTCTTAAAATTACGAGTGATAATAAAACATTAAATAAATTTTATAGTAATTTAGATTTTCAACTCACAAATTCACAAAATAATGTAATCAAAGAAATACTTCTGGACCTAGGAAGTTCTAATCAAATGATCAGATTGTTGCAAGGAGATGTTGGGTCTGGAAAAACTATTGTTGCTTTAATATCCATGATAAAAGTATTTGAAAGTAATTTTCAATCTGCTTTAATGGTACCTACTACAATTCTTGCATTTCAGCATTATGAAAATATTCTAAATTTATTAAAAGATTCAACAATAAATGTGCTTGTTCTTACAGGAAAGGATAAGGGTAAGGAAAGGAGAGAAAAATTAGATGAAATTGCAAAGGGAAAAGCAGATATTATAATTGGGACACATGCTTTAATACAAGACACTGTAAAATTTAATAATTTAGGTTTAGCAGTTATTGATGAACAGCATAGATTTGGAGTTTATCAAAGAATGGTATTTAATCATAAAAATCATAAACCAAATATTTTAGTAATGAGTGCGACTCCCATTCCAAGAACATTAACATTAGCAGCGTATGGAGATATGAAAGAAAGTAAATTAATTGAAAAACCTTTAGGTCGTAAACCAATTATAACTAGCTCTTTGTCATTAAAAAAAGAAAATCAACTTATTGATAGAATAAAAGAAAAAATTAAAAATTCATCTTCTAAATTTTACTGGGTATGCCCTTTAATAGAAGAATCTGAAGAGTTAGATCTAAAAGCTGCAGAGGAAAGATACAAAATTTTAAAAAAATATTTCAAAAATAAAGTTCTTTTAATGCATGGACGTTTAAGTGAAATAGAAAAAGAAGAAATAATGACAAAGTTTAAAAATGAGGATTATAAAATTTTAGTTTCAACAACTGTTATTGAAGTTGGTGTAGATATTCCTTCTGCAACAACAATTGTTATTGAACATGCAGAAAGATTCGGTTTAGCTCAACTTCATCAATTGAGAGGTCGTGTTGGTAGAAATGACATTCAATCATATTGTATACTTTTACATAAAGATAATATTGGGGAAATTTCAAAACAAAGAATTGATATAATGAAGCAAACAAATGATGGTTTTAAAATCGCTGAAGAGGATTTAAAAATTAGGGGTCCAGGAGAAATTTTAGGAAAAAAACAATCTGGTAGCCCATCTTTTTATGTAGCTGATCTTAGTTTTGATTATGATCTATTAGAAGATGCTAAAATTATGGTAGAAGATATATTATCCAAAAATCCAAAATTGGAAAACATAGAAGGAGAAAATCTTCGAAACTTATTGTATCTTCAAGAAAGAGATGCAGCAATTTTAACACTTACTGCTGGATAATAGTTATGGATATAGAAAAAGGTATTAGATTTGAATGCCAGGGTTCTGGAAATTGTTGTGTTTCAAGAGGTACATATGGTTTTGTTTATTTAAGTAAGAAAGATATTAAAAAATTGTCAGATGGATTTAAAATAACAGAACAAAACTTTGTAAAAAACTATTGTCAAAAAACTGATGGTTTCATTCACTTAAAGGAACTAAAAAAAAATAATGGAAATTGCATATTTTTGAAAGATAACAAATGCACTGTTTATAAATCAAGACCTACACAATGTAGAACTTGGCCTTTTTGGCCTGAAAACATGAATACAAAAACTTGGAATAACGATATTGCTAAAAATTGCCCTGGTGTAGGTAAAGGTAAAGTAAAAACAAAGAAAGAAATTTTAAAGCAAGTACAAATTGATTACGAAAACGAATTAAATATTAGGAATAAAAATTAACCATCAGACTCAAATTCCATTTCTTTAAAATATCCGATATATTTATTAGTCTTTTTTTTAAGCAATACCTTTATTGTTGTTCCTTCAAGAACAACTTCAAGAATATTATCATTTTTTCTTAAAATATCGCAATTTTTCTCTATACCTGATGCAATATTTTTAATTTTTGCTTTTTTCATTTTGGATGGTGAGCCCTGCAGGATTCGAACCTGCGACCCATTCCTTAAAAGGGAATTGCTCTACCAACTGAGCTAAGGGCCCATCGAATTTGTATTCTATATAGTTCAAATATTGTAAGCGCAAGTGATTAACTAAGTGTTTTTTTTATTAAGTTGTTCTAAAGTATTTTTAGAAACAAAATTTGAAACATCTCCACCTAGTTTATGTACTTCTTTTACAAAATTAGATGAAATGAATGAGTTTTTTTCTGAAGTCATAAGAAATATTGTCTCAATATCGGGGTTAAGTTGGTAGTTCATGCCTGTCATTTGGAATTCATACTCAAAATCAGATACTGCTCTTAAACCACGTATTATACATGTGGCATTTTGATCTTTGGCAAAAGTTGTAAGTAATCCTGATAATTCAGTAACATTAATTTTTGAATTTAACTCATTTACAGAGCTGATATCACTTTTGATAATATTAATTCTTTCTTGAACACTAAATAATGAATCTTTGTTAATATTATTAGCAACAGCTATTACTAAATTATCTACTATTCTTAATGATCTTTTAATTATGTCCATATGACCTGCAGTCATAGGATCAAAAGTACCCGGATATATTCCAATTTTATTATTCATTTTCAAATTCTTGTATTCTAGAAACAGAAACAATTCTATCACTTTCAGGTATCTTAAAAATACTCACACCCTTGGTGGATCTTCCTGCTATTCTAATTTGATTTACATTAACTCTAATAATTTGACCTTTGTCACTAACAAGAATAATTTCATCATTTTCCTGAACAACAAAACAATCTACAACTTCTCCATTTTTTTCAGATGTCATTATACCAGTAATGCCTTTTCCTCCTCTATTTGAAATTCTATATTCATAAGCGGATGATCTTTTTCCAAAACCCTTTGATGTTATGGCTAAAAGAAATTCTTCATTTTTATTTAATTCTTCAAAACCATTTTTAAGAGATGAAGTTTCTTTTCTACTTTCAGATGCTGCTCTTAAGTATTCTTGTCGAATGCTCATATCAATCACTGAATGTTTTAAAATTGCCAAAGAAATTATTGTATTTCCCTTATCTAATTTTATACCCCTTACACCTGAAGAATTTAAACCAGAAAATAATCTTAATTTTTCAACTGGAAAGCGTAAACATTTTCCATTCGATGAAGAAAGTAAAATATCATCATCTACAGTACAAAGCTTAACACCAATTAATTCATCTTTTTCATCAAGCTTAATAGATACTTTACCTGAGTCCCTCAATTCTCTTTTTCCACTCTTCGCAACATCAATTAATTTATTTTTTCTAACCATTCCATTTTTAGTTGTAAAAATAACATAAAATTTTTCCCACTGATTTTCATCTAGGGGTAATGGCAGAAAAGTTGATATTTTTTCAGAATTTTTAAATGGCAATAAATTTACTATAGGCTTTCCTCTTGCCTTTAAACTAGCTTCAGGAACGTCATGAGATTTTAGAGAATAAACCTTTCCTAATGAAGAAAAAACTAAAAGTTTAGTATGAGTATCTGCAAAGTGAATTTCTTTTACAAAATCTTCTTCTCTTGTTGACATACCAGTTTTACCTTTACCTCCTCTATTTTGAGAACGATAATTAGATAATAGTGATCTTTTAATGTATCCATTATTAGAAATAGTTAAAACTATATCTTCTTGTTGAATATATCTTAAATCATCTACTTGCTCATATTCTTGATCAATAATCTCACTACGTCTTTCAGTTGCAAATTCTTTTTTAATTTCAGCTAATTCATTTTCTATTTCCTTTAGAAGAATATCCCTAGAATTAAGTATAGATAGGTAATTTTTAATTTCTAAAATTAAACTTTCTAAATCTTTTTGTATATCTTCTCTTTCTAAAGCAGTTAATTTTTGTAATCTTAATTCTAAAATAGCTTTAGCCTGTGCGTCAGAAAAATTGAAAGTGTTGTTTTTTAACTCTACAGTATCATCCTCAACTGATTTAATAAAATTAAGATTTTGTTTAGATACTTTCCATTTCTTTTTAATTAATTTTTCTTTTGCTTCTTTTGTATCTTTTGAACTTTTTATTAATTCTATAATTTCATCAATATGTTCATTAGTAACAACCAATCCAACTAAAATATGAGCTTTTTCTCTAGCTTTATTAAGGTCAAATAATGTTCTTTTTATTATTACTTCTTCTCTAAAATCTAAAAATGAAGATAAAATTTCTTTTAAATTCATTTGTTCTGGCTTACCTTTATTTAAAGCAAGCATATTAGAATTAAATGTCGTTTGAATTAACGTATGTTTATATAATTGATTGAGAATAATATTTGAGTCTACATCTTTTTTTAATTCTATAACAACTCTAACACCGTTTCTGTCTGACTCATCTCTTAAATCTGAAATTCCTTCAACAATTCCATTTTTTACAATTTCCGCAATCCTTTCTAATAATTTTGATTTATTAACCTGATAAGGTATTTCATGGAGAATGATTGCTTCACGATCCTTTTTAAAATTTTCAATACTAGTCTTTGACCTAACTACACACCCTCCTTTTCCAGTTTCAAAAGCTTCTGTTATGCCCTTTTTACCAATTATTTGACCTCCTGTTGGAAAATCAGGACCAAAAATATATTTTTGAAGGTCTGAGATATTACATTCTGGATTTTTAATAAGATATAAAGATGCGTCTATGACTTCTCCTAAGTTATGTGGGGCAATATTAGTCGCCATACCAACAGCTATTCCTGATGCCCCATTAACTAAAAGATTTGGAAATTGGGATGGCAAAACTGAAGGTTCTTTTGTTGTGTCATCATAATTAGGTTGAAACGAAACGGTATTTTTATCAATATCTTCAACAAGCTTTTCAGATACTTTAGCAAGTCGTGCTTCAGTATATCTCATTGCTGCAGGAGGATCACCATCTAAAGATCCAAAATTCCCTTGACCATCAACTAACTCTAATCGCATAGAAAAATCTTGTGCCATTCTAACCATAGAATTGTAAATAGCTGAGTCTCCATGTGGATGATATTTACCCATTACATCCCCCACTATTCTTGCAGATTTTTTGTATGGTTTATTAAAATTGTACCCTGACTCACTCATAGAGTACAATATTCTTCTGTGGACTGGCTTTAAACCATCTCTACAGTCTGGAAGTGCCCTACTAACTATTACAGACATTGCGTAATCCAGATAGGATTTTTGCATTTCTTGCTCTAAACTTACTGAAGGTATATTAGTAGGTTCTTGATTGTCGTTATTTGATGTATCTATATTGTCAGGCACTAAAAAAATCCAAGTTTTCTAAGAAAAATTAAATTTTTTTATACCAAAAAGCATAATTTAAACCAATATAAATAAATGATTAAATTATATTAAAAAAACTATATTTTTCAGTAATTAAATAATAATATCTAATGTAAAAATTTAAAAAGGGATATCTTCATCTAAATCATCAGAATCAGCTGATTGATTTCCAAAAGAATTGTCTTCAACTGGCTTAGATTGATCCATTTCTTGAGAATTATCTGATATCTGAGAATTATTATTTCTGCTGTCTAAGAGGGTTAAATTACAATTATATCCCTGTAAAATGACCTCTGTGGTGTATCTGTCATTTCCATCTTTATCTTGCCATTTCCTTGTTTGAAGCTCTCCTTCAACGTAAATTTTAGATCCTTTTTTTACGTATTTTTCTACTATATCAACTAAGCCATCTCCAAAAACAACAATGTTATGCCAAGATGTTTTTTCTTTTTGTTCTTGAGTATTTCTATCTTTCCATCTTTTTGAAGTTGCAATTGAAAATGAAGCCATTTTGGCTCCAGACTGCATAGATCTAATTTCAGGATCTCTTCCTAAGTTTCCTAATAAAATTGTTTTATTAACACTACCAACCATAAGAATTCTATATATATCCATATAACATATTAACGTTATTAGATAACACTAATATTCATGAATTTAGATAAAATTGTTATAAAAGGTGCAAGAGAGCACAATCTTAAAAATATAAACTTAGAAATACCAAAAAATAAACTTGTTGTAATTACAGGTGTAAGTGGCTCAGGAAAATCAACTTTAGCATTTGATACAATTTATTCTGAGGGGCAAAGAAAATATGTTGAGAGTCTATCAGCATATGCAAGACAATTTCTTCAAATGATGAATAAGCCTGATGTAGATAGTATTGATGGCCTATCACCAGCTATTTCTATAGAACAAAAAACTACACAAAAAAATCCAAGAAGTACCGTAGGTACAGTCACAGAAATCTACGATTACCTAAGAGTGCTATATGCTAGAGTTGGCATTCCCTACTCTCCGGCAACAGGTAAACCAATTAAATCGCAATCAGTTAGTGAAATGACTGATCTTATAATTAAAAATAATATTGATAAAAGAATTTATATTTTATCTCCAATAGTTAGAGATCGAAAAGGTGAATATCGAAAAGAAATCGAAGATTTAAAAAAAAGAGGTTATCAACGACTTAAAGTAGATAATGTTGTCTATGATATTGATGAAGTGCCTTCACTTAAAAAGAATTTTAAACATAATATTGATGTTGTAATTGATCGACTCGTTGTAAAAAAAAATATTCAGCAAAGACTGAGTGAAAGTATAGAAGTTGCGTTAACTTTATCAGATGGTTTGTTATATTTAGAAAATCTAGATACGAATAAAATATCGATATTTTCATCAAAATTTGCATGCCCAGTTTCTGGATTTAGCATTGAAGAGATTGAGCCTAGATTATTTAGTTTTAATGCTCCACAAGGTGCTTGCTCTGAATGTGATGGTCTTGGAGTTGAAAAATATTTTGATGAATATAAAATTGTACCTGATGAAACGAGATCTATTGCTGATGGAGCTATAAAGCCATGGGAGACAAAAGTATTTGGTTATCAAAAAAAATATTTTGTTGAAACAATAGATAAAATTCTAAAGCAATTTAAAGTAAAGAAAAATGTTCCGTGGAGTCAAATTCCAAAAAAGGTAAAGAATATTATTCTTTATGGAGATGAAAATAGTGAATTAAATTTTTTATATGATTTTGAGGGAATAATAAACTTTATTGATCGAAAATATGAAGAAACTGAAAGATGGTGGCTTCAATATGAATTAGAAAAATATTTATCAGAAAGAGATTGTGAAGTTTGCAATGGTTACCGGCTTAATGAAAAAGCTTTAGCTGTAAAAATTGACGAAAATCATATTGGTAATATTACCAAAAAATCAATTAGCGAGTGTTTACATTGGTTTTCATCACTTGAAAGTAAACTTGATAAAAACAATAAAAAAATTGCTGAGGGAGTAATAAAAGAAATTAAAGATCGATTAGTTTTTTTGAATAGAGTTGGTTTGGACTATCTATCATTAGCAAGAGCTAGTAAAACTTTATCCGGTGGTGAAAGTCAAAGAATTAGATTGGCAAGTCAAATTGGTTCAGGTTTAACAGGAGTTTTATATGTTTTGGATGAACCATCTATTGGATTACATCAAAAAGATAATCAGCAATTAATTGAGACTTTATTTAGATTAAGAGATTTAGGAAATACAGTAATTGTTGTTGAGCATGATGAGGATGCAATCAGACAATCAGATCATATAATTGATATTGGTGTTAAGGCGGGAGTTAATGGAGGTCACATAATTGCAGAGGGAGGACTTAAAAAAATACTTAAAAATAATAAAAGTTTGACAGCAAAATATTTGAATAAATCCTTAGAAATAGAAGTTCCAAAAAATAGAAGAAAATTTAATAAAAATAAAGTTTTTAAGCTTAATAAAATAAAAACAAACAACTTAGATAATCTTAATATAACTTTACCTTTAGGAAATTTTATTACTGTTACAGGTGTATCTGGAAGTGGTAAATCTTCATTAATTATTGATACACTGTATCAAAGGTTAGATGAGTATTTCAATAAATCTTTAAATAAAGATGAAAGTCGTTTTAATTTTAAAGGTATTAATCATATCGATAAAGTAATTGATATTGATCAATCACCTATTGGAAGAACACCAAGATCAAACCCAGCAACATATACAGGATGTTTCACTCCGATAAGAGATTGGTTTGCGAATTTAAATGAATCAAGTGCTAGAGGCTATAAACCAGGTCGTTTTTCATTTAATGTAAAAGGCGGTAGATGTGAATCATGTGAAGGTGATGGAGTAAAAAAAATAGAAATGCATTTTTTAGCTGATGTTTATGTTGAGTGCGATATCTGTAAAGGTAAGAGGTACAATAGGGAGACTTTAGAAGTAAAATATAAGGATAAATCTATTTCTGATGTTTTAGAAATGACTGTTGAAGAAGGTTATAAATTTTTTGATAAAATTCCTGCAATAAAACAAAAATTACAAACTTTAATGGATGTAGGATTAGATTATATAAAAATTGGTCAATCAGCTACTACTTTATCAGGTGGTGAAGCGCAAAGAATAAAATTATCAAAAGAATTATCAAAAAGATCAACAGGAAAAACACTATATATTCTTGATGAACCAACTACCGGTCTTCATTTTGATGATGTAAAAAAATTACTTAAAATTCTTCATACTCTTGTTGATGAAGGTAATACTGTAATCGTTATTGAGCATAATCTTGATGTTATTAAAACAGCAGATCATATAATTGATCTGGGTCCTCTAGGAGGTGTAAATGGTGGTCAAATTGTTGGAACTGGTACCCCTGAAGATATTGCAAATAATAAAAAAAGCTTTACAGGTGAATTTTTAAAGAAAATTTTGTAAATCAAAGGAAATAAAATGATAAATCTAGAGTTACCAGATCTACCCTACAGTAAAGATGCTCTAATGCCGTATATGTCGGCTGAAACTTTAGAGTTGCATCATGATAAGCATCACATGGCTTACATTACTAATGGAAATAAGTTTATTAAAGAACAAAATATAGCAGACGATAACGTCAATGATATAGTTATCAACTCTTATCAAAAAAATGCTCCTGTATTTAATAATGTGGCACAACATATAAATCATGTTCATTTTTGGGAAGTAATGAAAAATAATCCAGATGGAAAAATTCCCTCTGAGCTCGAAAGTAAGATAGTTTCAGATATTGGTTCAGTTGAAAAAATGAAAGAAGATTTTATAAATGCAGGCATTGGTCAATTTGGATCAGGTTGGTGTTGGTTAGTTCTAAATAATGGAAAATTAGAAATTACTAAAACACCAAATGGAGAAAACCCAATCGTACATGGTCAAACTCCTCTTCTTGGATGTGATGTTTGGGAACACTCATATTATGTTGATTATAGAAATAGAAGACCTGATTATTTAAAAGCTTTTATCGATAATTTAGTTAATTGGGAAAAAGTTACAGAAAACTTAAATAACGCTTAATCATCTTCATCTTGCGGTCTGAACTTAAAAATTAATAAAGTTGGGACCGCAATAAAAACAGATGAATAAGTACCAATTATTACACCTATAATCATTGTTAAAGCGAAAGGTCTAATAACCTCTCCTCCAAATATAAATAAAGAAACTAATGCAAGAAGCGTTGTTAAACTTGTCATTATAGTTCTTGATAAAGTGTTATTAACCGATAAGTTAAATAAATCTACTAATTCTAGTTTTTTATATTTTCTTAAATTTTCACGAACTCTATCAAATATCACTACTGTATCGTTAATAGAATATCCAGCAATCGTAAGAATTGCTGCTATAGTTGCAAGAGAAAATTCTACATTTAGAATAGATAACAATCCAAGAGTAAACAATACATCATGAGTTAATGCAACAACTGCGCCGAAACCAAATTGCCATTCAAAACGCAACCAAATGTAAATTAAAATAGCAATTAGTGCAAAAGAAACAGCTTGAAATCCTCTAAACAGAAGTTCAGAACTAATTGTGGGGCCAACAAATTCAGACCTTCTAAACTCAACAACCTTGTCTTGAATTAAATTTTTGACAGAATTAACTGTTTCAATACTTTCTTGATTACTTTTATTTTGAAGTCGTATTAAAATAATATTCTCATTACCAAATTCCTGTAAAGATACGTCACTATAAGAAGAAGATAAAATTTCTCTTAGCTCACCAATTGAAGTATTTTTTGTACTGACTTCTATTAAAGTACCTCCTTTAAAATCAATTCCAAGATTTAAACCCTTTATACTTAATAGACATATTGAGATTAATATAGCTAAAATAGAAAAAATTAAAAAATTTCTTCTTAAACCTAAAAAATTAATATTAGGCTCAACGGGAATAATTTTATTTAAACCAAACATTATAGTTTTAATTCCTTTTTATTTGCAAATGATAAGTACATATACACTAAAAAATTTGTAAGCATTAAAGCGGTAAACATTGATGCTATCACACCCAGAGACAGTGTAATTGAAAAACCTCTAATTGGACCAGAACCAAATGCAAATAATAAAACAGCAGCAATCAAAGTAGTAATATTGGCATCAAGTATAGTTGACATAGCTCTATCGAAGCCATTTTTTACAATCTGGAAAACTTTTGTTTGTTTTAAACTCTCTTCTTTAATTCTTTCAAAAATTAGAACATTGGCGTCCACTGCCATTCCAATTGTTAATACTATTCCAGCTATACCAGGCAATGTCAATGTTGCACCAATTGTTCCTAATAAAGAAATTATTATAAACAAATTTACTATTAACGAAACATTAGCAAGAGCACCAAAAGTTCCATATATTAGTATCATAAATATACATACTAAAACCATACCAATAATAGCAGCTATCTGACCAGCAGCTATAGAGTCTGCTCCTAAACCAGCCCCTACTGATCTTTCTTCAACTATTTCTAAAGGCGCTGGCAAGGCACCAGCTCTTAATAAAACAGCTAAATCAGATGCTTCCTGGGCATTAAAATTTCCAGTTATAATCCCTGAGCCTCCTGTAATAGCACTGCTAATCCTTGGAGCCGTAATGACAACTCCATCTAAAACAACAGCGAGATTTTTACCAATATTGTTTGTTGTAACTTTACCAAATTTTTGAGCACCTTCTGTATCAAAACGGAATGACACTGCATGACCCTCTGTTTGATCAAATGAACCTTTGGCATCAACTAAATTTTCTCCACCTACTACCGCTCTTTTATCTAATAAATATTTTGTATTTTCATCATACATGTCTGGAACAATAATTTTTCCAAAAGGAGCTAGATTGTTTTGAAGAGCAGATGTATTCTCATTATCAACGATGTGAAAAGTTAGTTTAGCTGTTTTACCTAATAAATCTTTTATTCTTTCTGGGTCTTTTACTCCTGGTAATTGTAAAAGTATTCTCTTTTTACCT
>CACGJH010000013.1 GCA_902573325.1 uncultured Alphaproteobacteria bacterium
CTTTTTGATAATTCCTTTATTATTAACAATATTTTAATTATTAATTAAATAATGTTGAGATTCCCATCTATTTTCGTTATTACATCAATATAACGATATGAAACAATTACAGGAGAGATGGGTGAGTGGCTTAAACCACAGGTTTGCTAAACCTGCGAAGGAAGTAATTCCTTCCGAGGGTTCGAATCCCTCTCTCTCCGCCATATAATAATGTTTAAGGGTAGTATACCTGCAGTAATTACTCCATTTGTTGGAGAAAAAGTTGATTATGATTCATTGATAAAAGTCTTAACTTACTTAATTGACAATGGTTCTCACGGCCTTGTCCCTTGTGGTACTACTGGGGAGTCTCCAACTTTATCACATAGTGAACATAAAAAAATAATTGAAGAAACAATCAAAATTGCTGATAAAAGAATTCCAGTTATAGCTGGTACTGGTTCAAATAATACTTTGGAGGCCTTAGAGTATACAGATCATGCAGAAAATTTAGGAGCAGATGCAGCATTAATTGTCACACCATATTATAATAAACCAACTCAATCAGGTTTATATGAGCATTTTAAAACAATTGCAGAAAAAACAAATATTCCAATTATAATTTATAACATTCCTGGCAGATCAATTGTTGATATGAGCATTGAAACAATGATCGAATTATCAAAGATAAAAAATATTATTGGAGTTAAGGATGCAACTAATGATTTATTTAGACCATTAATTACTAGAAAAAAAATGCAAAGTGAATTTTGCTATCTTTCAGGAGAAGATGGAACAGCTTTAGCGTATTTAGCACAGGGAGGTCACGGATGTATCTCAGTTACTGCTAATGTAGCGCCAAAGTTATGCTCTGAAATGCATTCTGCTTGGCAAGAATCAAATATTACTAAAGCTCAAGAAATTAATTTAAAATTATCATCATTACACAATGCTTTATTTATAGAATCAAGCCCTGGGCCAGTGAAATATGCAGCTTCATTATTAGGTTTATGCAATGAATACACTAGACTACCCTTATCAAAAATTAAAGATGATACAAAACAAGTAGTCAAAAATTGCCTTCAAGACTTAGAACTTTTATAAATGAAAATTATAGCCGCAAATAAAAAGGCTAATTATAACTTTACAATATCAAATAAAATTGAAGCTGGAATTGTATTGACAGGGTCTGAGATTAAGTCTTTAAGAATAAACACTGGCTCTATTAGAGGTTCATATATTACAGAGCAAAAAGGTGAACTATGGCTTACTAATTCTTTTATAAAAAAATATCAAAATTCAAATGATAAGAACTATGACCCAAGCAGAAATAGAAAATTATTAGTAACAAAAAGAGAATATGATAAAATTTCAGGTTCAATTAAACAAGGTGGATTTACAATAATACCTCTTTCCTTATACTTTTCAAATAAAGGTTTTGCAAAATTATCTTGCGGAATTGCTAAAGGTAAGAAAAAAATTGATAAAAGAGAGTCGATAAAACAAAGAGATTGGAGTATAAAAAAGCAAAGACTGCTTAAAAATAATTAACTATTTACATTTAAAAATTGATCACTATAAGCCTCCTATGGCAAGAATTACAGTTGAAGATTGTATTGATAAATTTCCGAGTAGATTTGAGTTAGTTTTGGTTGCTTCAAATAGAGCCAGAAAATTATATTCTGGAGAAAATCCAACTGTAGAAATTGACAATGATAAAAATACTGTAATTGCACTAAGAGAAATAGCTGAAGAAACTCTTACAAAAGAACAGTTAAAAAATGATCTAATTGCTGAATATCAATCCAGTACATTTAGTGAGGATGAAGAAATAAATGAAATTGAAGATAATAGTGAAGAAAGTGAAACTCAAGTAAATGAATTACTAGCTGATGAAATACAGCAAAATAATGAAGTTATTGATAATACTACTGAAGATACTACTATTAATACTGCACAAGAAACTCCAGAAAATTCATCAAATGATGAAAAAATTCAGGATATATAAAAAAACTAAATATAATCAAAATAAATAATTTAAATATTATTTATGACTGAAAAAATTCACAAAGAAATAGAATTAATAATTGCGTATCTTACAAATGAAGAAAAAAATAAAGTAAGACACGCACTTAAATTAAGTGAACAAGCGCACAGTAATCAGCTAAGAAAATCTGGAGATCCATTTATAACTCATCCCTTAGAAGTGGCAAAAATTTTAACCTCGATTAAATTAGACGCTGACTCCATAGTAGCTGGCCTACTTCATGATACTTTAGAAGATACAAATTTAAATATAGAAGAAATTAATAAAAATTTTGGAAACCAAATAGTAGAGCTTGTAGATGGGTTAACAAAAATTAATAAATATTCATTAAAGGTAAACAATCAAAAATTTGGGGAGAACTATAAAAAATTAATTTTAGCAACAACAAAAGATTTGAGAGTAATTTTAGTAAAGTTAGCTGATAGATTGCACAATATGAGAACTATTCATTTTATTAAAGAAGAAAATAAAAAAACTAAAATAGCCTTAGAAACACTTGAAGTATTCGCCCCCTTAGCACAAAGATTAGGAATGAAGGAATGGCAAGATGAATTAGAAGATATTTCATTTGAAATAATAAATCCTGATGCAAAAAAAACAATCATAGAAAGATTGGAGTATTTAAAATCAAAGGATGATAATATTGTTGATGAAATTAGATATGAGTTAAAAAAAATTTTTTTTCAGGAGGATTTATTTTGTAAAGTAGAAGGCAGGATTAAATCTCCATATTCAATATGGAATAAGATTAAAAATAAAAATATTTCGTTTGAACAACTTTCAGATATTATGGCTTTTAGAGTTATAACTAATTCAACTAGAGAATGTTACAGATGTTTGGGTATAATACATAGGCAATTTCCCTATATTCAAGGAAGATTTAAAGACTTTATTTCTTCACCTAAATCAAATGGATACAGGGCTCTTCATACATCGGTTATGGGGCCAAAAAATAAAAAAATTGAAATTCAATTTCGATCAAACATAATGGATCAAATTGCTGATTTTGGTGTTGCTTCTCATTGGAAATATAAAGATCCAAAAAAAATAAAAGAAAAAGACGCAAGAGAATATAAATGGGTATATGATCTAGTAGATTCTATGAATTCTTCTGTCACTCAAGATGAATTAATTCAAAATTCAAAATTAAAAGTATTTCAAAATGACATTTTTGTTTTTACTCCAAAAGGAGATCTTATTGAATTACCAAAAAATGCAACTCCTATTGACTTCGCATACGCTATTCATAGTCAAGTAGGTGATAAATGCGTAGCTGTTAAAATTAATGATAAGTTACAGCCATTAAAAACGATTTTAAAAAATGGAGATCAAATAGAAATAATTACCTCAGAATCTTCACAGCCATCACCTATGTGGCAAAGATTTGCAGTAACAACAAAAGTTAAATCTCAGCTAAGAAGGTTTTTTAGATTCAAGATGAAAGAGGAGCATATAATTTTTGGTAGAGAAATTTTAATAAATTATTTTCAAAAAGAAAATTATGAATTTAATAAAAACATTGAACAAAAAATACTTGATGAATTTAAATATAAATCAATAGACGATCTATATGCCTCAATAGGATCAGGAGAAATTACAGCACTTTCGGTCATTAAAAAAATTTATCCTGAATATAATTTTATTCCAGTTTCTAAATTTACTGAAAATAATCAAAATCCTATTAAGTTAAAAGGATTAACTGCAGGAATGTCTTATCATCTCGCAGGTTGTTGTTCACCATTAAAAGGAGATAGTATAGTTGGTATAGTAACTGCTGGGATAGGAGTTGCTGTTCATACACTTGATTGTGACACTTTAACGTCATACCAAGACGCACCAGATAGATGGTTAAATATTTCATGGGATAATCAAAATAATATAGAAACTATATCAAATTCAAGAATTGTAGTGGTGTTATTTAATAAACCGGGAAGTCTTGGAAAAGTTACAACAGTTATTGCTAAAAATAATGGTAATATATCAAACATCCTTTTTTCAGTTAGGAAGTCTGATTTTTTTGAGATTATAATAGATATTGAGGTTAGAGATGCTAATCATTTACAAAATATTATTGCAGCATTAAGAATGGAAAAAGAAGTATCTTCTTTAGAAAGATTAAAAGGTTAAGAATGATTTATGGAAATGGAATAGATATTATTGATATTAACAGAATAAGAAGAGTTATTGATAAATATGGTAATAAATTTAAAGAAAGATGTTTTAGTTTTTCTGAAATAGAAAGATCGGAGAAAAGATTAAATTCGGTAGAATCTTATGCAAAAAGATATGCGGCTAAAGAAGCTTGTGCTAAAGCTTTAGGCACAGGTTTAGCTAGAGGTGTATTTTGGAAAGATATTGAAGTTAAAAATAATCAATATGGTAAACCATTTATAAAACTGCATGGTAAAGCAAAAGAAATGTTTAAAAATTTGACTAAAACTTCAAATACACAAATTGAAATATCACTTACTGATGAAAGAAAATACGCAATAGCAAATGTGATAATCTATGACTAAATCAAAAAAAAGTAGTATTTTTGGTAATTTGAAATCAATTATTATAGCAATCTTTATAGCTTTATTAATCAGGTCATTTATTTTTGAGCCATTCAATATACCTTCAGGATCAATGAAGCCTAATCTACTTGTTGGAGATTTTATTTTTGTTTCAAAATATTCATACGGCTTTTCAAAACATTCTCTTCCATTTTCAATACCTTTGATACCTGGTAAAATATTTTCAAATACACCTGAAAGAGGTGATGTAGTAGTTTTTAAAACACCTCAAAATAACAGAACTGATTATATCAAAAGAGTAATTGGTCTGCCTGGTGATAAAATAGAAATTAAAAATGGTATAATTTTTATTAATGGATCAGAAATCTTAAGAAAAAAATTAAATGATTTTATAGATACAGATAATAAAACGAGTAATAAAAGAGTTAGAATGTATAATGAATATTTTTATAATAAAGAGATCAATATTCTTGACATAACAGATAATGGTATAGCTGATAATACTCAGTTATTTAATGTCCCAGAAAATCATTTCTTTGTAATGGGTGATAATAGAGATAATTCACAAGATAGTAGATTTATAAGTACAGTTGGATTCGTTCCATATGAAAATTTAGTTGGTAAAGCGCAGTTTATTTTCTTTTCTTTGGAAAATGCAAGATTTTTACAGATATGGAGATGGCCTAACTCAATTAGATATGAAAGAATTTTTCAAAAAATTCAATGATAGATAGTAAAAAAATCAAACTATTTGAAAAAAAAATAAATTATAAGTTTAAAAATAGCAAATTATTAATTCAATCCTTAACTCATCCAAGTTTTTATTTAGAAAATGAAAAAAAAATTAAAATCAATGAATTTGAAAGATTTGAATTTTTAGGTGATCGAGTACTAGGATTAATAATAGCAAATTTATTATTTTCAAAATATAATAAGTTTAATGAAGGTGATTTATCCAAAAAATATTCTTATTTAGTTCAAAAAAAATTTTTGTTTAAAATTTCTCAAGAATTGCAAATAGAAGATGTGCTTCAATATAATTTTAAGAAAAAAAACAATAAAATGTTAAATTCAATTTTTTCAGATTCAGTAGAGTCATTAATTGGAGCAATCTTTCTAGATGGTGGATATAATTCTTCATTTGATTTTATAAGTAAATTTTGGTCAAAACATCTAGATATTGAAGTTTCTAAAACCTTAGACCCAAAAACATTATTACAAGAAAAATCACAACAACTTTATAAAAAACTTCCTGAATATAAATTAATCAAAAAAGAAGGACCACCTCATTCACCTACATTCACTGTTTCAGTTAAAGTGGTAAATTTAAATAAGATTAATTCAAAAGGTTCTTCAATAAGAGAGGCAGAGAGAAATGCAGCAGAAATTGCATTAAAAAAAATTAATGAAAAAAAAAATATTAAAAATTAGTCTTGTTGGTAAGACTAATGCAGGAAAATCAACTTTATTAAATAACCTTGTTGGTGAGAAAATTTCAATAACAAACAAAAAAATTAATACTACTGAAGATTTTGTAATTGGTATTGTTAATATTAAAAATACTCAACTAGTTCTATATGATACACCTGGTATCAGCTTTCTTAGAGATAATAAATCTCAAAAAACTAAGTTGAAGAAAAATTTATGGGAAGGCTTAAATCAATCAGATATTATTTTGTATTTAATTGACTCAAAAAGGATTGAATTAAATGATTTAAAAAATGACTTTCCTAAACTTTATGAATTAAAAAAAAATATTTCAATTATATTTAATAAAACCGATTTAATAAAAGCTGAAAATTTACTTAAGCATATAAAATTAATTACAGAAAAATATAAAATAGAGAAATTTTTTAACATATCAGCTAAAAAAAAATTAGGTTTTGAAAATTTAATTGATTATCTTCTACAAAAATCAAAATATGGAAGGTGGCTATATAAGGATGATGAAATCACAGACAAAGATGATATTTTTATCACCAATGAATGCACAAGAAATGAGATACTATCATTAATTCATAAAGAAATTCCATATAATGTAGAAGTAACAAATAAAACTTTTAAATATTTGAAAAATGGACAGCTAAAAATAAAACAAGATATTATTATTAAAAATGACAGATACAAAAAAATATTATTGGGAAGGAAAGGATCTAAAATAAAAGATATTAGAATAAAAAGTCAAAAAGAAATTTCTAATATTTTAGATGTAAAAACTCATCTTTATATCAATATTATTTCATCAGATGCAAAAAAAATTTAACGGAATACTTATACATTCAAAAGCTTTCAAAGATAATGATCTATTAATTAAATTTTTATCAGATACGGATGAAGTATTCTCAGGAATTGTATATGGGGGACTTTCAAAAAATAAGAAAAATATAATGCAACTTGGTTTTTTTTTAAATTTCGATGTGACATACATTGGCAATCGTCCACCATCAATTAAAGCTGAATTATCAAAACCTTATTTATCAAGTGTTATTAATGATAAATATAAACTAAGTTGCCTACTTTCTGTTGTATCTTTAATTAATGCCTCAGTAATTGAAGGACAGAAAATAAACCAAATATATAAAATTTCTAAAGAGTTTTTAGAAATTATGATTAGTAAAAAAAAATGGTTAAATTTCTTTTGTATCTACTTATTTGATTTACTTAAATATATTGGATACGAATTAGATTATGCAAATAATAATAGATTGAAATATTTTGATACAGATACTTTAGAATTTAAAGAAAATTACTCAAACTATACTATTGATTTTCCTCATCATCTTTTTGCCAGTAATTCAAATATTACATTTGATTATAGCTCTTTAAATAATTTTTTTAAAATTTTTGAAATTATTTTTATTAAAAATCATTTATCAAATTTAAATCATAAATTGCCAAATCAGTATATTTTATTTAAGAAAAATATAATCAGTTTTTTAGAAAAGAATGAACAAAATAATTGAGTCTAACTTAGATACTATACTTAGTGAAAAGTATCTTTCTTATGCAATATCAACTATTGTTTCAAGGTCATTACCTGATGTGAGGGATGGATTAAAACCTGTTCACCGCAGAATAATTTATTCAATGTATCAACTAAAACTTTTCAAAAGTTCAAGTTATAAAAAATGTGCAAGAATTGTTGGTGATGTGATGGGTAAATTTCATCCGCATGGAGATCAAGCTATTTATGATAGTTTGGTAAGGATGGCTCAGGATTTTTCTACAAGAATTACATTAGTCGATGGTCAGGGCAATTTTGGAAATATTGATGGTGATAATCCTGCAGCAATGCGATACACCGAGGCAAGATTACAAGATTACACAAATTATTTTTTTGATGGTATAGAAGAAAATTCTGTAGATTTTAAAGATAATTACGATGGTCAAAATTTAGAACCAGTGGTTCTACCATCTCAGCTTCCTAATATTTTAATTAATGGAGCAATGGGAATAGCTGTAGGCATGGCCACAAACATTCCTCCCCATAATATTGTTGAATTAATTGATGCATTAAAATTAATAATAAAAAAAGATAAAGCTTCACTTACTGAAATTTTAAAAATTATTAATGGACCAGATCTTCCCACAGGTGGTGAAATAATTTTAGATAGTAATGAAAAAAAGCAAATTTATAAATATGGCAAGGGGTCATTTAATATTAATGCTAAATACCAAATAGAAGAATTAAAAAATGGTTTGTATCAAATAATTATTACTGAAATTCCATATCAAGTTAATAAAGTTAAGATAATCGAACAACTAGCTAATAACATCAATAATAAAAAATTACCTTTGGACGATGTTGTTGATGAGTCAGATGAAAATATTAGAATTGTCTTAAAACCAAAGACCAGAAATATTGATTCTGAAAAATTAATAAGCTTATGTTTTAAATTAACTGACCTATCAATTAAGTACTCTTGTAATTTTAATGTTTTAATTGATGGTATAGAGCCTAAACAAATTGGAATTATTGAAATACTTTCTAATTTTTTAGAACATCGAAAAGTTACAATTAAAAGAAAATCAAAATTTAATATAGAAAAAATTAAAAAGAGACTAGAAATTCTTAAAGGTTATCAAATTGTCTTTAAAAATTTAAATTCTATAATAAAAATAATAAGAACAAAAGATAATCCCAAAAAAGAATTAATAAAAAAATATAAATTATCTGATTTACAATGTGAGTCAATTTTAAGTATGCGTTTAGGATCTCTTAGAAAGATTGATGAAAAAAATATTAAAGATGAAATCCAAAAATTAAATGAAGAATTAAAATACCTTAACAAATTAATAAAAGATAAAAAAACCTTAGATAAATTTATAGTAAGTGAATTAGATCTTATAAAAAATGATTTAGATAGTGATATAAAGGATAGAAAATCTTTAATTTCATCAGAACAAAATAATGATATTGATATTAGTATTGATGAATTTAAAGAAATTGAAAAATTTACCATTATCATTAATAAAGATTTCCAGCTCAAGAGAATTAAAGAGATAACCGATGAAAAGGAATTGGAAAAAATAAAAAAAGAAAATCTATTTTCGGTTAATTTAAATTCGAATCAAAAAATACTTTTGTTTGTTTCTTCTGGTAAAGTTTACACGATAGATCCAAATAATTTACCAGGTGGAAATAGTAATCCTAAATCATTTATTTATTTTGTCGATAGTATGCCAAATGATAAGGTTACTGGATTACTTTCATCAATCGATGAAGAGCTCTTAATTGTATCCAAAAACGCTAAAGGATTTATTAGTAATACTGAATCTCTTGTAACTAACCAAAAGAAAGGTAAGCAATTATTTAATTTAAAAAATAATGATGTTGTAATTAAAGTATTAAATCTCACTAAAAAACATATAGCTTGTGTCACAAAGTTGCAAAAAATGCTAATTTTTGAAATAGATGCTTTGCCAAAATTACAAAAGGGTGGGGGCGTTCAATTAATTAAAATCAAGAAAGATGACTTTTTATCGGATGTTACTCAATTAACCATCGAAGATGGTTTAGAATGGAGCACTGGTTCTAAAAATAGAAAGTTAGCAGATGTTGACTTTTGGATTGGTAAAAGAGCTCAGGCTGGTAAAAAAGTTCCTAAGTTTTTCAATAAAAATCAGAAATTTGATGGTTAATTTTATTTATTTAAATATATTTAGGGTTGTTATTACATTCTGAATATAAGTATGAAAAAAATTTCTCTTATTTTAAGCACTATAAATAAATATGCAGGATATTTTTGTGCTTCTCTTGTTGTGCTTATGACCATTAACGTTTTTTTAGTAGTTGTACTAAGATATTTGTTTGGAATTAGTTTTATATGGATGCAAGAAACATATGTATGGATGCATGCTTATATTTTTATGGTTGGCGCGGGTTTTACTTATCTAAATGATGATCATGTACGAATTGATATAATTTATAGAAACTCATCTAAATTATATCGTTCAATTGTTGATTTAGTAGGCAACATAGTTTTGCTATTACCGTTTTTGTATATTATTTGGTCTTATAGCTTTCCTTTTGTTTACAAATCTTGGCAAATGAATGAAGTATCGAGAGAAGCTGGAGGATTGACTATGATTTTTTTATTAAAATTAGCAATTCTAATTTTTGCCTTTCTTCTTTTCATACAAGTGATTTCAAAAATTATTAATAATTTTATCAATTTAAATTCGAATGACTCCTGAAGTATTAGCAGTAATAATGTTTTTAACAACTTTGTTGTTTTTGTTATTTGGTTTTCCTGTTGCCTTTACTTTAGCGGGATCATCTTTAATTTTTGCTTTTGTGGGTGATCTATTAGGAGTTTTTAACTTTAAAATGCTTCTTTTCTTCCCGCAAAGAATTTATGGTGTGATGATCAACGAAGCATTAGTTGCAGTACCTCTATTTATTTTTATGGGAGTAATGCTAGAAAAAACAAAAATTGCAGCTAAGCTTTTAGAGTCTATAGGAGATTTGTTTGGTTCAGTAAGAGGTGGATTAGGTATTGGTGTTATCTTAGTTGGGATGTTGCTGGCTGCCTCTACAGGAATCGTTGGAGCAACAGTTGTAACTATGGGTATGCTTGCATTGCCGAGTATGCTCAAAGCAGGTTATGACGAAAAAATTGCTACGGGAACAATTTGTGCGTCAGGAACCTTAGGACAAATAATACCTCCTTCAATTGTTTTAATACTGCTAGCAGAAATGTTGCAAGGGGCAAACGAAGAAGCTGGTCTTTTAACAGGAGACTTAGCACCACTACCAGTCACTGCAATTGATTTATTTGCCGGAGCTCTTTTACCTGGTTTAATGTTGGTTGGATTTTTTATCATCTATATTCTTTTTACTGCTAGATTAAATCCAGATAAATTACCTCTTAAAATTACTAATAAACCTAAGGCTGAAATATGGAAAAATGCTTTGTTTGAAGTAATTCCACCTATATTTTTAATTTTAGCTGTTCTTGGATCAATTTTTCTTGGTATAGCAACCCCAACTGAATCTGCTTCTGTAGGTGCTGCAGGTGCTGCTATTTTAGCTTTATTAAGAAGGGATCTAAATCTTAAAAATATTTCAGAAGCAGCAATTACGACAGTAAAAATGAGTTCATTTGTTTTTATTATTTTAATTGGAGCATCTATGTTTTCTCTAGTATTCAGAGGATTTCAAGGAGATGAAATGATTAGTAATTTTTTAACTAATATACCTGGTGGAGAATATGGTGCTTTAATTATAGTAATGTTAACTATTTTTATATTGGGTTTTTTCCTGGACTATATTGAAATTATATTTGTTATTATCCCATTGGTAGGACCAGGATTAATTGCCAACGGTGCTGATCCTTTATGGTTGGGAATTTTAATTTCTCTTAATTTGCAAACAAGTTTTCTAACGCCACCATTTGGCTTTTCATTATTTTTTTTAAGAGGTGTTGCTCCTGAGAATGTAAAAACATCTAATATATATGCTGGTGTTATTCCTTTTATTTTTATACAGATACTTGCAATAATCTTAGTATTCGTATTCCCGCAAATCGCAACATGGCTTCCAAGGTTAATAAACTAAAAAAAAAGAGGTCTCTAAAGAGACCTCTTCAAAATTAAAAACTTAAGATATTATACTGAATCAGGAAATTTAAATGGTAAATCTCTTATACGTGAGAAGTTTTGCTCACCTTTGGTAAACCATTCTTTAATAACTTTTCTGAAAGATAATAAATGATTTGTTATAGCTTTAGTTTCAGAGTTAATTGAACCTCTCTCAAAAACAACTTCACCTGCTGCATTACCAAGAGCTATTAAAACCTCATCTGGGAAAGTTTTAATTTCAACATTATGTTCATTAACAAGTTTTTGTAATGCCGGTCCATTGATAGCTTGGAAACGACTAAATACAGTCATGTTAAAAGATTTAGCTAAATCATCAATTAAACCTTGAGTATCACTATCAAGTGCTTCCCACGCTTTAAGATCCATAGATAAATCTAAAAGAGTAGATGGTTCATGCCATCCTGGTCCATAATAATACTTTGCAGCTTGATATAATCCAGCACCTAAATCTGCAGCTGGACATATCCATTCTGCTGCATCAACAGCACCAGAAGTTAAAGCTGGTAAAACATCAGGTCCTGCTAGCAATACAGGTGTAGCTCCAAGCTTTTCAATAGTTCTACCACCTAAGCCAGGCATTCTCATTTTTAGACCTTTATAGTCATCAGGAGTATTGATTTCTTTATTAAACCAACCACCCATTTGGTTTCCTGTGTTGCCCATAGGTAAAAATTTAACACCAAGTGCATTATAAATTTTGTCAGCAGCTTCAATACCACCTCCATAATAACACCATGCATTTTGCTCCATTGCATTCATTCCAAATGGGCAAGTTGCCACGAACTCAATTGCATCAGATAGGTTTGGCCAATAGTAAGGCGCTCCATAAGCTGCTTGAGCTGCACCAGATCTTACTGCATCTAATGCTTCTAAACCTGGAACAAGTTCGCCAGCATGATAAACTTTAACTTTAAGTTTTTCAGAATATCTATTTATGTTATCTCCAAAACCCTGAATAGCTTGTCCTAATGGACCAGCTTTACCAAAAGCACTACAAATGATCCACTCTTGATGACCGCCAGCTATTGCTGGAGCTGCTAAAGTAGAAGCACCAACTGCAGCAGCACCTGCTACACCTGCTTTCTTTAGAAACTCACGTCTTTTTATATTTTTTTTCATATGTCCTCCCGAGATAATATGAATTAATGTCTGAAATTTATACAAAAATTGTATTTGTATCAATTTCTAATGATATTAAATATTAACAAAATTTACTAAATCAAACCTCTAAAACTAGAAATCAAACCTCTAAAACTAGAAATTACTTTTAAAAACTGGATATTCCAGTCTGATTTTTTCCTAAAATTAATGAATGTATATCTTCTGCACCTTCGTAAGTTTTAACAGTTTCCAAATTAACCAAATGTCTCATGATATGATATTCTTCTAATAACCCATTTGCCCCAAGCATATCACGCGCGTTTCTAACTATGTCTAAAGATTTTTTACAGTTATTTTTTTTCAAAATACTAATTGCATTAATAATATCTTTTCCCTCATCTAAAGCTTTAGAACTTAGAAGACATGATGCGAGTCCTAAATTAATTTCTATTTGCATCTCAGATAATTTTTTTTGAATTAATTGATTTGATGCTAAAGGTTTTTTAAACATAATTCTATTTTCTACATAGTCTTTTGCAATTAACCAGCATTCAGATGCTGAACCTAATACACCCCAGCTAATTCCAAATCTTGCTTTATTGAGACAACTAAAAACTGATTTCCATCCTTCGGTATTTTCTAAACAAAAATTATTTGGAATAAAAACATTATTTAAAATTATTTGACCAGTTGGACTAATTTTTAAGCTTGTCTTATTTTCTATTGTTGAAGTATTTAATCCTTCAGTATTTTTTTCAATTATAAAACCTTTGATACTTTTGTGATCTTTATTTTCTTCAATTGCCCAAATAATAAATATATCAGCAATTGGTGCATTCGTAATCCAGTTTTTAGATCCATTTAAAATATATCCATCTTTAGTTTTTTTAAATGAAGTTTTCATTGAAGCAGGATCAGAACCAGCTTCGCTTTCTGTTAAACCAAAGCAACCAATTTTTTCTCCTTTAATTAATTGCGGAAGGTATTTATCTTTTTGTTCCTGAGATCCAAATTCATTAATTGGATGTATTACAAGTGAAGATTGAACAGAAATTGAAGATCTGTAGCTGCTATCTATTTTTTCAAATTCATATGCTACAAGTCCATATGCTAAATTTGATGTACCAGAACCACCGTGTGTTTTAACTGTTTGCCCTAAAACTCCAAGTGATCCAAATTTTGGATAGAGCTCTTGATCAAATTCATTTTTTCTATTGCTTCCAACTACTCTAGGTTTGAGTTCATTATTACAAAAATCCCTAACATTTTTCTGAATATTACTTTCTTCTTCACTTAAATGACTTTGAATATAAAATGGATCAAACCAATTATTTTCTTTCATACAATATTAGCCAATATCATCATTTTAATGTAAATAACCACAAAAATTATTATGCAAAATAAGAATATATACATTGCCTCAGACCATGCTGGATTTGATCTCAAAACCAAATTGTTAAAGAATTTTCCAAAAATTAATGATTTAGGGACAAAGACAGATGAGAGTGTTGACTATCCTGATTTTGCACACAAATTAACTAAAGAAGTTCTTAAGAATAAGAAAAACGTTGGTATTCTAATCTGTGGAACTGGTGTTGGTATGAGTATTGCAGCTAATAGAAAAAAAGGAATAAGGGCTGGTCTTGCTAATAATTCAAAAATAGCAAGATTGATAAGAAAGCACAATGATGCTAATGTACTAGTTTTACCAGGTAGATTTATAAATACTAGCGAGGCAAAAAAAAGTGTTCAGGCTTTTCTTTCTACAAAGTTTGAGTCAGGACGACATAAAAAAAGGATTAAAAAACTATGATTTCAGATTTGTTTACTAAAGGAATTAAAGAAGCAGACCCAGAGGTTTATGGGACTTTAAGCCGTGAACTAGAAAGACAGCAAAACCAAATAGAGTTGATAGCATCTGAAAATATTGCTTCAAGATCAATTTTAAATGCTCAAGGCTCTGTCATGACAAATAAATATGCAGAAGGGTATCCTGGTAAACGATATTATGGTGGGTGTGAATTTGTTGATCAAGCTGAAGAGATTGCTTTAGAAAGAGTTAAAAAACTTTTTAATTGTAAATTTGCAAATCTACAACCGCATAGTGGAGCTCAGGCAAACCAAGCGGTCTTTCTAGCATTACTTCAACCACATGATACTATTTTAGGTATGTCTCTTGCATCAGGCGGTCACTTAACTCATGGAGCAAAACCTAATCTATCTGGTAAATGGTTTAATGCTGTTCAATACGGTGTCAAAAAAGATGGCAATGATAAAGATTTAATTGATTATGATGAAGTTGAAGCTTTAGCTTTAGAGCATAAACCAAAAATGATAATAGCGGGAGCATCCGCTTATCCTAGAACAATAGATTGGAAAAAATTTAGAGAAATAGCTGATAAAGTAGGAGCATATTTTTTAGTTGATATGGCTCATTATTCTGGTTTGGTTGCCGGCAAACAATATCCAAATCCGATTGAGCATGCTCATGTAGTAACTTCAACAACTCACAAAACTTTAAGAGGTGCAAGAAGTGCAATGATTTTAACTAATCATGAAGATTTATATAAAAAAATTAATTCTGCCGTTTTCCCGGGATTACAAGGTGGTCCACTAATGCATGTAATTGCAGCTAGAGCTGTTTGCTTTGGTGAAGCACTCAAACCTGAGTTCGAAGAATATATTAAAAATGTAATTGCCAGTGCTAAAGTTATGGCAAAAACTTTAGTTGATAGAGGATTTAGAATTGTTACAGGGGGCACTGATTCACATATAGTTTGGTTAGACTTGACACCAAAAGGTTTAACTGGTGATAAAGCTGAAAAAATTTTAGAAGAAGTTGGATTGGCATGTAACAAAAATGCAATTCCATATGATCCTAATCCACCAAAAATAACTAGTGGACTTAGATTTGGTACAGCAGCTGCTACGACCAGAGGTTTTAATCAGAAAGATTTTGAACAAGTCGGAAATATGATTGCTGATATTTTGGATAGTCTTTTACTTGAAGAAAATGAGAGAAATGTAGTTTTTAATAAAACAAGAAAAGATGTAATTGAGCTTTGCAAAAAATATCCAATTTATAGTGAGGCATTTTAAATGAGATGCCCCTTCTGTAGTAATGAAGATACACAAGTAAAAGATTCAAGACCTACAGAAGATAATACAGCAATAAGAAGAAGAAGAGTTTGTGATGCTTGCGGTTCTAGATTTACAACTTTTGAGAGAATTCAGCTAAGAGATTTGGTCGTAATGAAAAGTAATGGTCAAAAAGAAAATTTTGACAGAGATAAAATGTATAGATCTCTTTCTTTAGCTTTAAGAAAAAGAAATGTTGATAATGAAAAAATTGAAAAAATTGTTAATGCTATTGTAAGAAAATTAGAAAACTCAGGTGAAACTGATATAAAATCTAATATTATCGGTCAGTACATTATGGAAGCTTTAATGCATTTAGATCAGGTAGCATACGTCAGATTTGCATCTGTTTACAAAAATTTTAGAGAAGCAAAAGATTTTGAAGATTTCTTAGGTAATTTAGAAGATAAATAATTTTTAGTGTCTCAACAAAATGTAAAGATGATTAATTTAGCACATGATATTGCTAAAAAAAAATTTGGAAAAACTTTCCCCAATCCCACAGTGGGATGTGTAATTGCAAAAAATTCAAAAATAATTTCTAAAGCTGTAACGAATAAATCTGGAAGGCCTCATGCCGAAGAAATAGCTTTAGCTAAAGCTGGTCATAAAGCTAAAGGAGCTTCAATGTATGTTACTTTAGAACCATGTTTTCATAGTTCAAAAGATGGATCATGCACTGATCAAATATTAAGATCAGGAATTAAAGAAATATTTATATCTGCGGCTGATCCAGATGTTAGAACTAATTATAAAAGTATTAAAAAGTTAAAAAAAAATAATGTAATTGTAAATGTAGGTTTAGAAAAGAATAGAACATATAATTTAAATAAATTTTTTTTTAAAAGTGTTTTAAAGAAAAAACCATTTACAAAAGTCAAAATTGCAACTTCTACAGATGAAAAAATTGCATGGCATGATTATAAAAGTAAATGGATATCTAATAAATCAAGTAGAGAATATGCACATAAGTTAAGATCAATGAGTCAAGCTATTTTAACTACTTCAAAAACCGTATTAAAAGATGATCCAAGATTAACGATAAGATTTAAAAAAACTTTAGAGCAACACATTCCAATTATAATAATTGATAATAATCTAAAAATACCAATGAAATCAAAATTATTAAGAGATATATCTAAAAAAAGAATTATTATTTTTACTTCTAAAAAAAATAAAAAATCTGAAAATTTAATTAAATTAGGATGTGAAATTATTTTTTGTAAATTAAATAAAAACAAAAAACTAAATTTAAAAAATATTTTTAGTAAAATATACTCATTAAAAATATCAGATTTATTAGTTGAAGCAGGGGGTATTTTTTTTACAGAATTATTAAATAATAATTTGGTAGACGAAATACATTTATTTAAATCCAAAATTATTATAGGAAAACATGGTAAACCAGCAATTGTTGGAAAAAAACTGGGTCAATTAAATTTATTTTTAAATGAAAGAAAAAAATTCAAAGACGACATATATACAAATTATCAGGTAAATTAATGTTTACGGGTATTATTCAAGATTTAGGAACAATAAAAAACAAAGATGTTGGACTTTACCAAATATCTACAAATCTTGATTTGAGTAATTGTAAGGAAGGGGCTTCAATTTCTTGTAATGGAGTTTGTCTTACAGCAAAAAATATAACTCCATCAAATAACAATTCATTTAGTTTTGATGTGAACATAGGAGAAGAAACCTTGCAAAGAACAAATCTAGCTAATTCTATTTTAAAAAATGAAAAAATTAATTTAGAAAAATCACTTCAGATAGGTGATGAAATCAGTGGTCACTTTGTTTATGGTCATGTTGACACCACGACTATTGTCAGTGAAATTTTAGAACTTGAAAATAGCTGGGAATATCATTTTGAAAAAAAATTTAATAAAAATAATAGTTTTATTGTAGAAAAGGGATCTATTTCAATAAATGGTATTTCTTTAACAGTAGCAAAAGTAGAAAATAATACATTTATGATTTCTGTAATAGACCATACGTTTAATCATACTAATTTAAAATATTTAAATAAAAGTGATCAAGTTAATATTGAATTTGATTATCTTGCACGTTTTATTCTTAGCAATGAATAAAGATAATATTGAAGAGCATCTATCTTCTATTGAAGATATTATTGAAGATGCAAGAAATGGAAAAATGTATATTCTTGTTGATGATCCTGATAGAGAAAATGAAGGTGATCTAATCATTCCTGCTCAATATGCTAACCCGCAAGCTATTAATTTTATGGCAAAACATGGAAGAGGATTAATTTGTTTAGCTTTAACTAAGGAAAGAATAGAAGAATTGGAACTTCCCTTAATGAATCCAAGTAACATAAAAAATGATTTAACTGCATTTACTGTCTCAATTGAGGCAAAAGAAGGAGTGACTACTGGAATATCTGCAGCTGATAGAGCCCATACTATATCAGTAGCTGTAAACAATAATAAAAACAAAAACGATCTTGTTTATCCTGGGCACGTTTTTCCTCTTATGGCTTGGGATGGTGGAGTATTAGTACGTGCTGGTCATACAGAAGCAGCAGTTGATATTTCAAAACTAGCAGATCTAAATCCTTCTGGTGTTATTTGTGAAATAATGAGCGAAGATGGCTCTATGGCGAGATTACCAGAAATTATCAAGTTTGCAAAATTACATAATTTAAAAGTAGGTACTGTTAGTGATTTAATTAAATTTAGACTTAAAAAAACTAAAATTGTCGAACAGATCTCCGAAAGACCATTTGAAAGTGAGATGGGGTCACACTTTACTCTAAAAGTTTTTCAAAATACTATTTCCGGTGAAAAACATTACGCTCTAGTAAAAAACCTAAGTGATGTAAATGAACCTGTACTTGTTAGAATGCACAGATTGGATGTAACAAAGGATATATTTGAAGAAAAAAATATTTTTGGAAGTGAAATTAAGTCTGCCTTTCAGCTTATAGAGATGAATGGATCTGGAGCTATAGTTTTAATAAATAGTGATATGTCACCAAATATACTTAAAACTTTCAACAAAAGAAAAAGATCAAAAAATAAATTAGAACTAAGAGAATATGGTGTAGGTGCTCAGATTTTATCATTACTTCAAATAAATAAAATTATATTATTAACAAATAGTAAGAAAAGAATTATTGCCTTAGATGGATTTAAAATTGAAATAGTTGATCAGAGAAAAATATGAATAATAAAATTCTAGTTGTTTCAGCAAATTATTATAAAGATATATCAAAAAATCTTGAATTAGGTGCAATCAACACCCTTAAAGAAAATGGTTATGAATATGAAATTATTAATGCACCGGGTTGTTTCGAAATTCCCTATTTAATTAAAAAAAATATTGATAATTTTAAAGGATTTATTTCCTTAGGGTGTATTATAAAGGGTGAAACATATCATTTTGAAGTTATCGCTAATGAAACTTCTAGAAAAATTATGGATTTATCTGTTGAGTTTAATGTTCCAATTGGATTTGGTATCTTAACTTGTTATGATTTAGAGCAAGCAATAATAAGAAGTGATATTAATCAAAAAAATAAAGGTCAAGAAGCTGCATTTGCCTGTATAGAGTTATTGAAATAAAAAATGCAAAATTATATCAAGTCACAAACAAGGCTTGCATTTGTTCAATACATTTTTCAGAATGAATTCTTAAATATAGATTATTTAGAAAGCATTGATGATTTTCATAAGCATTTTTATGATACTAATATTGCAATAATTGATGAGAAAAAAGAAACTAAACTTAAATTTAATAAAAATTTTTTAAATAGACTTTTTTCTAGTTTTAAAAATAATATTGATAAAAAAAAGATTACTGATGATTTAAATGGTTTTATTGATATTAATCGTAAATTTGAAAAATGGGATAATATTTTAAAATCAATAATATTTGCAATAATTGCAGAATTATTAATTACTGAAAAAAATAAACTTAAAATTGTTTTTAATGATTATTTGAATATTAGTAAAAGTCTTGTTTCTCAAAAAGAGACTAAATTAATTAATGCTATAATTCAAAAATATATAGATAAAAATGAAATTATTAAAAAGTAATTTATCTGAAAAATTAATAATTAATAAATATTTAAAAAAATTAAATTTTAAAAAAAAGGGAACATTTAATTTTGAAAATGATGGAGCATATTTAGAATTAAGAAATAAAAATTACAAACTTACTGTTACGACTGATAGCATTTCTGAGGATTTAGATTTTTTTTCTTATGACGATCCCAAATCAATAGCTCAAAAAATCACAACAGTAAATTTATCTGACACATTTGCTATGGGAGCTTTACCCCATTCTTATCTTTTAAATTTACATTTACCAAATCATATTAATGAAAACTGGTTAAATTCATTTTCAAATCATTTAAAGAAAATACAAAATAAATATGGGTTTTATCTTTTGGGAGGTGATTTATCAAAATCAAATAAACTTATTGTTTCTTCAACTTTTTTTGGATCCATAAAAAAGAAATTAGAAATATTTCAAAGTAAATTTAATTTATACGATGATATTTTAATAACAGGCAATATCGGTGAGTCAAAGATTGGTTTAGAAATTTTAAAAAAAAAATATTCATCAGATATAAATTTAAATCAATATTTTATTAATAAATACTTATATCCTAACCCTTGTGATCTTGGGCCATTGATTACAAATTATGTAAATTCAATGAAAGATATTTCTGATGGTCTTATTGGAGATTTAACTGATATGTTAAATGATAAATATGGTGCATTAATTAATGTAAATAAAATTCCATTGAGTGTTAAAACAAAAAAAATTCTCAACAATCAAAATAATTTTAGATTAGTCGACCTTCTAAATGCTGGTGATGATTATGAACTGATAATTATATCAAGTCAAAAAAATAGAAATAAAATTTTTAATATTGCTAAAAAAAATAATATTAATGTTACTTTGATAGGAAAAATAATAAGTGAAAAAGGAATTCATTTCGATTCACATTTAGACATGAAGAATATCAAGAAATTTGATCATTTCTCCTAAAAACTTGATTTTTTCTATAGTTTCTGACATATCACCCAAAATTTTAAGGAGTTTTCAATGACAACACTGCAGGTATTAATTGTTTTATGCGGTCTAGCAGCCGTACTATATGGTCTAGTAACATCTAGACAAATTTTATCACTTGGTTCGGGAAATGATAAAATGCAAGAAATTGCTGGCGCAATTCAAGAAGGTGCTAGAGCTTATTTGAACAGACAGTACATGACAATAGCAATTGTAGGGGTTGTTATTTTTGCTCTTATATGGATCGTTTTTGATTTGGCGTCCGGAATTGGCTTTTTAATTGGAGCATTTTTTTCTGGTGCTGCAGGTTATGTTGGAATGAATATATCGGTTAGATCTAACGTTCGTACAACGCATGCTGCAAGTAATAGCTTAGCCGAAGGTTTATCAGTATCTTTTAAAGCAGGTGCTGTAACTGGAATGCTAGTTGCAGGATTTGCACTACTTTCTATTGCTATTTTTTATTTTGTTTTGCACAACTCTGGTTCATTTCCTGGTAGAGAAATTGTGGCTCCTTTAGTCTCTCTAGGATTTGGCGCATCATTAATTTCAATATTTGCAAGATTAGGTGGGGGTATTTTTACTAAGGGTGCTGACGTTGGAGCAGATTTAGTTGGTAAAGTCGAGGCTGGTATTCCCGAAGATGATCCAAGAAATCCTGCTGTTATCGCAGATAACGTTGGCGATAATGTTGGTGATTGTGCTGGAATGGCAGCAGATCTTTTTGAAACCTATGTTGTTACAGTTGTAGCTACAATGGTTTTAGCATCAATTTTTTTCATAGAAAATTCTTATACAATGATGATATTTCCACTAGCTATTGCAGGAGTGTGCGCATTAACAAGTATAATTGGTACTTATTTTGTAAGACTTGGTAAAAATAATAATATTATGGCAGCACTTTACCGAGGCTTTGCAGTGTCAGCTATTTTATCAGCTGTATTATTATACTTTGTAACTGATTATATAGTCGGATTAAATAGTATTTTGGTTGTTGAAGGAACATCTACTCAATTTACTGGAATGTCACTTTTTATTTGTGGTTTACTAGGCCTGATTATTACAGGTTTAATAATATGGGTTACTGAATATTATACTGGAACTAATTACAGACCAGTTCAAAGTATCGCGCAATCATCAACAACCGGTCATGGAACTAATGTAATTCAAGGTCTTGCAATAAGTTTGGAAGCTACTGCTTTACCTGCCTTGATTATAGTTGCAGGTATAATTTCAACTTATTCTCTTGCTGGATTATTTGGTATCGCAATTGCAGTTACAACTATGTTAGCTTTAGCTGGAATGGTAGTTGCTTTAGATGCTTATGGGCCAGTAACTGATAACGCGGGTGGAATAGCCGAAATGTCAAACTTAGATGAAAATGTTAGAAAAACAACTGATGCACTTGATGCTGTAGGAAACACCACTAAAGCAGTAACTAAAGGATACGCAATTGGTTCAGCAGGTTTAGGCGCTTTAGTTTTGTTTGCGGCATACACAGAAGATCTTGATCATTTTGCAAAAGATGCAAGTAGTCCTTTATACGGGATTGAAGTATCATTTGATCTATCAAATCCTTACGTTGTAGTTGGATTACTTTTGGGGGGATTATTACCTTTCTTATTTGGAGCATTGAGTATGACAGCAGTTGGAAGAGCAGCTGGATCAGTTGTGTTAGAAGTTAGAAGGCAGTTTAAAGAAATTCCTGGAATTATGGAAGGAAAGGGTAAACCAGAATATGGAACTTGTGTTGATATCCTTACAAAATCTGCAATTAAAGAAATGATAATTCCTTCTATGTTACCTGTATTATCTCCTATAGTTGTATATTTCGTCATTCTATTCATTGCTGGCCAATCAGCAGCATTATCTTGTCTAGGAGCATTGTTACTCGGAGTTATTATAACAGGTTTGTTTGTGGCAATAAGTATGACTGCAGGCGGTGGAGCTTGGGATAATGCAAAAAAATATATTGAAGATGGAAATCATGGAGGAAAAGGGAGTGAGGCTCATAAAGCAGCTGTTACTGGAGACACAGTAGGAGATCCCTATAAAGATACTGCAGGACCAGCTGTAAATCCAATGATTAAAATAACTAATATTGTCGCTCTGTTACTTTTAGCAGCTATATCATTATAAAATTAAGGAGTAGTTGGTAATTCTTGTTGGGTTCCAACTCCTCCAAAAATTTTCTCTAGCAATCCTCTCTTTACAATTTCATTTGTAGTTTTATCTTTTGAAAATTTAACACTTTCAATTTCTTTAGTGTTAAAGACATTTGACTCTATTATTTGATTGTTTTCATCAATTTTAAAAACAAAAACATAACTATATTTTATTTTTTTTTTGAAAATTGATTTTTTTTCACTTTTTTCTGAAAAATAATAAAATTTATTTTCTATTGGATCAATGTAGCTTGGATTTCCAAGCTTACTGATTAATTTTTCTTTATCTTTAAAATTTATATCATTTAATACATCTTCATTTAATATTTTTCCAGAATAGGTAGTTTTATATGAACAGTTTGATATAATTAAAATAAAGCATATATAAAAAAAAATTTTAATCATTAAATGTTTCTACAATATTTTAATAAAAAAGAAAATAAAGATCAAGCTATAGCAAATGATCAATATAAAAAAATCCTTACCGAAAGTAGCTTATTCTTAAATGAAAACAATTTCTTTAAAGTAAAAGATTATAAGACATCATTTGAAATTGTTTCTATTTTTTTAATTATGTTTATACGAAAAAATCTTTTAGAAAATAATAAAGATCTTTATCTTAAAGTTAATGAAAATTTAGTATCAATTTTTATTTCTGATATTGATGAATCATTAAGAGTGAAAGGTATTGGAGATATGTCTATAGGTAAATATGTAAAATCATATGTAAAGAAATTTTATTTTAGGATAAGTAAATTTCCAAAAGATAATAATGTTTATAAAAATGAAAGTTTTATAGAATACCTTAAAATTACTGATTTAATTAAAAATGATGATTATATTAATGTTTCAAGAAAATTTCAGGATAAATTTACTAATTTTATTAACTCTTCAAAGTAATGATGCAAATAATATTGAAAATTTATGCAAATTTGTCTTGAATTAATTTTAAAAACTAATAATTGAAAAAAAAATGGCTGTTCCTAAAAGAAAAACAAGTGTTTCAAAAAGAAATATGAGAAGATCTCATGATTCTTTAAAAAAAATAAATGTTATCTTAGATAAAGATTCTGGCGAACCAAGATTATCTCATAAGATTGATTTATCTACCGGGATGTACAAGGGTCGAGAAATTCTAAAAAAGAAAACAAAAGAAAATAATTAAAATAATGTCTGAAGGGCAAGTAAAGATTGCCATTGATGCAATGGGTGGTGAGAATAGTCCCTATAAAGTATTGAAAGGTGTCGAAATCTTCCTAAGGAAAGAGAAAAATACAAAAATAATTTTTTTTGGCGATGAAGCATTGATCAATGAAACAATTAAAAAAAATAACTTAGAAATTTTTAACTTTGGTATTGAAAATACCTGCGAAATTATTTCTGATGAAGATTCCGTTAATACTATTCTCCGCTCTAAAAAAAATAGTAGTATTTATAAAGGCTTAGAATTTGCAAAAAATAATGAGAACTCTGGTTTTGTTTCATCTGGAAGTACTGCTGCAATTATGATTCTTTCTCGACTTCATATGGGAATGATTGAAGGAATTGATAGGCCGGCAATTTGTTCATTAGTTCCAAATAAAAAAAATTATTCACTTATGTTGGATTTAGGTGCAAATGTTGTTGTAAGTGGATCAAACCTTTTCCAATTTGCTTTAATGGGTTTTAGTTATTATTCAATTATAAATCAAAATCACAAACCAAAAATAGGTATTTTAAATATTGGAACAGAAAATAATAAAGGTTTGGAGTTTCTTCAAGAAGCAGCAAATTTAATTAATTCTAGTTTTTTAAAAGATTCATTTATAGGTTTTATAGAACCAAATAAAATTACATCCGGAGATTGTGATATTATAATTTCTGATGGTTATACTGGAAATATTATGCTTAAATCAGCTGAAGGTATTTCAAATTTTATTACATCAAATTTAAGAGAAATTTTTAATAAATCGTTAATTAATAAAATCTCATATAAGCTAATTGAGAAAGATTTAATGAAACTAAAAGATCAGGTTAATCCAGACATTTACAATGGCGCAACCTTAATTGGTTTAAATGGTATTTCTGTCAAAAGTCATGGAAATGCTAATCCTATAGCTTTTAGTTATGCATTGAAACAGTGTCAAAATTTTATTACAAATGATCTTAATAAAAAAATTATTCAATCTATTAAAAATTTATAATGGATAAGCAAAATATATCTAGAGATGAAATTGCAGAAGCAATGAAAAGTGAGTTTGGTTTTAATAGAAAGCTTTGTTTAGATATAGTCAATGATATTATTGATATTATAATCGAAGGTCTTAAATTAGATAAAAAAGTAAAAATACATAATTTTGGAACTTTTAAACTTAATAATAAAAAAAGTAGAATTGGTAGAAATCCAAAAACTAAGGAAGAACATAATATTCCTAGAAGAAATGTAATAACTTTTAAGGCTAGTAAGATTTTATTAAAATACATTAATAATAAAATTAATGATTAATAAGAAGTACCTAAATATTTCTGAAGTATCTAAAATGTTGCAAATTGAAGAACATAAAATCAGATATTGGGATTCATTGGATCCAAAAACAAATAAATTCAGGATTGAGGGCATCTCGACTAAAAGCAAAGGAGGTACAAGATATTTCAATAAAGAAAATATTAAAAAACTCGAAAAATTAAAAAAGATTCTTTATGATGGAGAAAATCATAATTATTCAATAAAATTGGCAGATACAATACTAAATTCAAATAACAAGTATTTGTCTCAAAAAACTCAAAATGATATTGATAACAAATATTCTAATAATGTTAAAAAAATTGAACAGATTCTTAATAAAATGAAATTATTGTTGAAAAATAATAATAGTTAACAACTTATCAAAAAATAATGCTTATTTATCAATAATTTAAATAAATAATTTATACAAAAAATAAGAAAAAAAAAGTTATTTTTAATGTTTTATTTGTCCGTCAATTAAAATATATGAACTTCATCTTATTAGTAAGGAAACAAACTATAAGGAGTTTTTATGTTAAATAAGACTAGTCTATTAGGTATCATTGCTGCGACTATAGCATTTATAGCTGTTCCAGCATTTGCTGCCGATACCTTCCTAGGTGAAGGTGATTTTGTAGGTATTACATTCTGGATTGTATCAATTGGAATGTGGGCATCTACTATTTTCTTCTTTTATGAAGGTATGAGAGTTTCTTCTAAATGGAGAACTTCAATGGTTGTTGCAGGGCTTATTACTTTTATAGCTGCTGTTCACTATATGTACATGAGAGACTTTTGGGTTGCTACAGGCGAATCACCAACAGTATACAGATATATTGATTGGATTTTAACTGTGCCACTTCAAATGGTTGAATTCTTTTTAATTCTAGTTGCTGCCGGCGCAGCTGTATCTAGTGGTGCTTTCTATAGATTGCTCATTGGTACGCTTGTTATGATAGTTGGTGGATACCTTGGAGAAGCTGGCCATATTTCAGTATTGCTTGGTTTCATAATTGGTATGATCGGTTGGGCTGTAATCATTTGGGAAATTTTCCGAGGTGAAGCAAGTCAAGCTGCTACAACTAAAGAATCAGTAACATCTGCATTTAATGCAATGAGGTTAATTGTATTAGTAGGATGGGCTATTTATCCTCTAGGATATGTATTTGGTCTGATGATGGGTTCAGTTGATGCTGATACTCTAAACTGGATCTACAACCTTGCTGATTTTATTAATAAAATCTTATTCGGTTTAATTATCTGGAACGCTGCTGCAAAAGACTCAGCAACTGCATAATTAACTTATTAAATATTATAAAAAACCCTCTTTATAGAGGGTTTTTTTATTAAATTATTGACTTAATTTTTCAATATATGTATTTGGCACGCGATGAAAACATTCTCTCTTAAGAAAAGCGATATTAAGAAAAAGTGGGTTTTAATTGATGCCAAAGATGCAGTTTTAGGAAGACTTGCTGTCATTTCTGCAAATATTCTAAGAGGTAAAAATAAGCCTGAATACACACCTAACCAAGACTGTGGTGATAATTTGATAATAATAAATTCCGATAAGATTCACCTAAAAGGGAAGAAAGCTGATAATAAAATCTATTACAGACACACTGGTTATCCTGGAGGAATAAAAGAAACAACCCCTAACAAAATGAAAGAGAAGAACAAATCTAATGAAATGATCAAACTTGCAATTAAAAGAATGATTCCAAGAGGACCATTGGGAAAACAACAGTTATCTAACTGCAAAATTTACAGAGATGAAAATCATAAGCACGAAGCTCAAAATCCTCAAATAATTGATATAGCATCAATGAATACTAAAAATAAAGTCTAAATATGGAAAATCAAGAAAATCAAACTGAAAATTTTTTAGATAATAAAGAAAGAGCCTATGCTACAGGAAAAAGAAAAAATTCTATTGCTAGAGTGTGGCTTAAAAGAGGTAGTGGTGAGATTAAAATTAATGGCAAACCTTTAGATAAATACTTTTCAAGACCCGTTCTGCAAATGATAGTTAATCAGCCTTTGGATGTTATTAAAGCTGAAAATTCATACGAGATTATGGCTTCAGTTAAAGGAGGGGGTCTTTCAGGTCAAGCTGGTGCTATTAGACATGGAATTAGCAAAGCACTGAGCTTATATGATCAATCAAATAGACCAACTCTCAAAAAAGTTGGTTTTCTTACAAGAGATCCTAGAGTTGTTGAAAGAAAAAAAGCTGGTTTAGCAAAAGCCAGACGAAGTTACCAATTCTCTAAGAGATAAATTCTCATGAAAAATAAGATTAAAGTAGCCGTTTTAGGCTCAACTGGCTATGTTGGAATGGAGTTAGTAAAAATTCTTTTAAATCACTCTTATGTAGACATAAATTTTTTAGGATCAGAAACAGCTCATGGTAGATATCTAAATAATATTGATAATACAAAAGAATATAATCATCTTCCTCTTTTAAAGCCGAATGATAGTTTTAATACAGATGATAGTGATTATGTATTCTTAGCTTTACCTCATGCAGTATCTAATAAATTTGTAAAAAAATATTTTAATAAAATTAATATTATAGATTTATCAGCTGACTTTAGATTAGATGATTTTGATGTATATAAAGAAAATTATGGCAATGAACATGAGTGTAAAGAGCATTTAAAAAATTTTATCTACGGTCTCGCTGAAATAAATAGAGAAAAAATAGAAAATTCTAAAAATATAGCGATACCTGGATGTTATCCAACTTCTATTTTATTGCCATTAATACCTTTAATAAAAAATAAATTAATTAATACTAAGAATATAATTATTGATTCTAAATCAGGTTATAGTGGAGCAGGAAAGAAATTTGATTTCAACAAAATGAAATCAAAAAATGATTATAACTTTTACAATTATAATACAAATAATCACAGACATATTGCAGAAATTAAACAAGAACTTAATAAATATAGTTCAGAAAATGAAGTTAAGTTTTCATTTAATCCTCACATTCTTCCTAATTTTAGAGGTATGATTTCTACAATTTATTGTGATCTCAATAATAGTATAAAAAAAACTGATGTTATAAATCTATTTAAAGAATTACAAAAAATAAATCCCTTTTTAAAATATATCGATAACGATGAAACCCTTGATTTTTTTTCTGTACAAAATTCTAATTATTGTAAAATTAAAATTTTTAATCATCACAGTGAGGATAAAATTATCATTGTTAGCGCAATAGACAACCTAATAAAAGGTGCTGCCGGTCAAGCGGTGCAATGCTTTAATATATCAGAAAATATTGAAGAAACGGTATCTTTAGTATGATTAAATATTTTACAGTTTTCCTTCTATTTCTTTTTATCGTTTCATGCGGATATCCTGATATTGATAATGTTCCTGATTTTAAAGATACTAAACTAACTGATGAAGAAATATTAGATTACTGCAGTATTTCTAATACTGATAAAAAAGATATAGATAAATGTATTAATGATTATAAAAGTTAAATTTAGATATGAGTAAACTTAATATTGGTATAGCGGGATTGGGAAATGTTGGATCAGCTCTAGTTGAAACAATTGAAGTAAATAAAAATTATTTCTTTGATAAAACAGATATAGAACTCAACATTGTTGGAATATCTGCAAGAACAAAAGATAAGAAAAGAAATTTTAATATATCAAATTATACTTGGTATGATGACCCAATTGAAATGTCAAAAGATGATAATTGTAACGTAATTGTTGAATTAATTGGTGAAGAAAAAGGAATTAGCTATGAAATTATTGAAACAGCATTAAAAAATAAAAAACATGTTGTAACAGGAAATAAAGCATTAATAGCTAATCATGGAAAAGAATTATTTAAATTAGCTAACACAAATTCACTAGCTTTATCATATGAAGCTGCTGTTGCAGGTGGTATACCAGTAATAAAAACAATAAAAAATTCTATTAATTTAGATAGAATTAATAAAATTTCTGGGATTTTAAATGGAACTACAAATTACATTTTAACAAAAATGCAACAAGATAATTTGTCTTTCGAAGCAGTTCTTAAAATTGCTAAAGATAAAGGATTTACATCTGATCAGGAATCAAAATTAGATATTGGCGGATATGATGCAGCACACAAGTTAACAATATTATCAACTCTATGTTTTAAATCAAACTTAAACTTTGATAATAATTATATTGAAGGAATCTCAAATATTAAAATTGAAGATATTAATTTTGCTAAAAAATTAGGGTATAAGATAAAATTAATATCTGAAGCTTGCATAATTGAAGGAAAGATTTCAAACTTTACTTCACCAAAATTAGTTTCAATGGATAATCCTTTAGCTAGTGTTGATAATGCTCTTAATGCGATTAATATTGAAACTATACATCTAGAAAATTTATTTTTAGAGGGTGAAGGAGCAGGGGGGAAGCCAACTGCCAGCTCTGTCTTGTCTGATTTATATGATATATCTCAGAATGAAAAATTTGATAATTTAGGTTTTAAAATTGATAAGCTACAAAACTTTGAAAAATATTCAGCAGAAAATGTAATCAATAGCTATTACCTAAGAATAATGACAGAAGATAAACCTGGTGTTCTTTCATCAATTACTAATTATTTTAGTGATTTTGATATATCTGTTAAAAAAATACTTCAACTTCCCGAGAGTTCTGAAGCAGATAATCCTATACCTATTATAATTACTACTCATAATATTCAGAAAGAAAAATTAAGTAATGTTATTAATAAAATTGAAGGTTTAGAATTTGTAAAAGAAAAAATTACTGTCCTTGCTATTCATGATAATTAATTAATGTGAATATTGAAAAATCACTATCTGATAAATTTTGGGAAGAAAAGGAAATAGACTTTAAGCATATTCAAGCTCTTTCACAAAAGAAATCAATTTCTGAAATTTTTTCAAAGCTTCTAATTTCAAGAGGTGTCTTTGAAGATAATTATGATAACTATATAAATCCTAATCTTTTAAATAATCTTCCAGACCCTTTTGCACTTAAAGATATGAAAAAAGGAATTGAAAGATGTATTAAAGCTTTAAAAAACAATGAAAAGATTGGAATAATCGCTGATTATGATGTTGATGGATCTACTTCTGCTTCAATTTTATATAAATTTTTAAATAAATTTACCAATAATCTTGTTTGTAAAATACCTAATAGATTATCGGAGGGCTATGGTCCAAATATTAGACTTATGAATGAAATGCTTAATGAAAATATTACACTCTTGTTTACACTTGATTGTGGTACATCCGCTTTTAACTCTATTGATTTACCTAATTACAATGGTATCGAGGTTATTGTTATAGATCATCATTTAAGTGAATTTAAACTTCCAAAAGTTCATTCGGTAATTAATCCAAATAGATTTGATGAAAATAATGATTATAAAGATTTTGCTGCAGTAGCGGTAACCTTTCTTTTTTTAATGGGTTTAAGAAAGCAAATTAGAGAATTAAGATTATTTCCAAACATAAAAGAACCAAATTTGATGTCATATTTAGACTTAGTTGCTGTTGGAACAATTTGTGATATTGTTAATATTAATAATTACAATAGATCAATTGTAAGTAAAGGTTTGGAGCTCATTAGGAGTCGAAAAAATAAATCAATAACGAAAATATTAGATAACTCTAATATAAATCATGAACCTTTAGCTAAAGATATTGGTTTTGTCTTAGGGCCACAAATTAATGCTGCGAGTAGAATTAATGATTCTTCTTTATCTTCCAAACTTCTGATATCAAATGATGATTCTGAAATAGAAACTATTTCTAGAAAACTATTTTTGATTAATGAAAAAAGAAAATTAATTGAACAAAAAATTTTCAATGAAGCAATTGAACAAATAAAAGATCAAGAAAATAAAAAATTTATTATTGTGTATAAAGAAAATTGGCATCAAGGTGTTTTAGGTATAGTTGCCAGCAAAATAGTAGCTCTTTATAACAAGCCAACATTTGTATTTTCTTTTATTAATAATGTTGGATCTGGCTCAGGCAGATCTATAGATCAAATTGATATTGGTAGTATTGTTCTTGAACTTAAGGCTAATGATTTAATAGAAGATGGTGGTGGTCATAAAATGGCAGTAGGTTTAAAAATAAATAAAAAAAAATTAGATAAAATAGATAAATTTTTAGTTAAAAAATTTGTTTCATATCATGATAATTTTTTTGAAAAAAAAATATTTTATGACAGTGAAATTTCTGTAAATCAAATAAACAAAGATTTTTTAGATAATTTAGAATTATTAGAACCTCACGGCAAAGGTAATGAAGAACCTCAATTTTTAATCAAAGATATAGTAATCGATCAAGTTAAAAATATAAAAAATAAACATATTCTAATATTTTTTAAAAATGATTTAGGTGAAAATTTAAAAGGTATATCATTCAATTGTATTAATACTCTTATCGGTGATTATCTTCTGAAGTTTAATAAATTTAAATTTCATATTTTGTGTTCTATTAAAAAAGATAACTTCTCAAGTGGTCAGATGCCCCAAATAGTTATTCATGACGTGAAAGTAATCAATTAAATAATTTGAAAAAAAACAAAATATCTACTATATACCTACCACGTGTCCCCTTCGTCTATCGGTTAGGACATCAGGTTTTCATCCTGAAAAGAGGAGTTCGACTCTCCTAGGGGATGCCACTATTTTAAGGGCATAAAATTATTGACCCTACCGAATTCCTTGATTGAATTAACTCATGAGCCTGACTAGCTTCAGCTAATTTAAATTTTTTGAATATATTAGGCTTAATTTCTTTATTTTTAATTTTTGAAAATAATTTGTTACTACACTCCGTTAATTCTTCTAAATTACGGATATAATGCATTAATGTTGGTCTGGTATAATATAAACTTTTAGGATTAAATGTACTATGAAGATTGACATCATTTACCATTCCAGAAGATTGTCCGAAAGATACCATTAGTCCTCTAAATTTTAGACATTTTAAAGATATATCAAATGTATCTTTACCAACTCCATCATAAACAACATTTACTCCTTCATTGTTTGTCAATTTTAAAACACTACTATGAACGTCATTTTGTTTATAATTAACAGTGAATTCACATCCATTTTCTTTTGCTAATGATGCTTTTTCATCTGTACTAACAGTACCAATCATTTTAGCTCCTATGGATTTTGCCCATTGACTAGCAACTAATCCAACACCTCCAGCAGCTGCATGAAATAAAAAAACTTCATCCTTTTGTAATTTGTACAATCTTTCAAAAAGGTATTCTACGGTCATTCCCTGTAATAATATTGAAGCAGCTTCATCATTTGAAATATATTCTGGTAATTTTACAACTCTTCGGGCATCAAAATCTCTAACTTCGCAATACGCACCAATTGGCGGGCTAAAAGAGTAAGCTACTCTATCACCAACTTTTAAGTTTGATACATTATCTCCAATTTCTATAACATCTCCTGCTGCTTCTACTCCTATACAAAAAGGGATTTCTACAGGTAGCGGGTATATGCCTGTTCTATGATACGTATCGATGTAGTTAATACCAATTGAAGTTTGGTTAATTCTAACCATATTTTCTTCAACATTTTTAGGTAAGTCATAGTTTTCATATTTTAAGACTTCTGGACCACCTAATTTACTGACTACAACTCTATTTGGCATAATTATTCTTTAAGTTTTTATATACTAATTCAAATTCTTTTAAACATTCTGGATTAGCCAATGATTCTTCATTTTCAATACTTTCACCATTAATTAATTTTTTAATTAGAATTTCGACTATTTTACCACTTCTAGTTCTGGGTATTTCACTTATGGCATATATTTCTGAAGGTATATGTTTGTAAGAAAGATTAATTTTTATTTCATCTATAATTTTAGACCTCAAATTTTCATTAAATTCAAAATTATTATTCAAGACAACAAATAATATAATTTGTGTCATTTATTAAATTATATTCCACTGCTACAGCTTCTTGAATTTCTGAAATATTTTCAATTACTCTATAAATTTCTGCAGTACCTATTCTTACTCCTCCAGAATTTAGAGTTGCATCTGATCGGCCATAAATAACATATCCTCCATTTATAGTTTTTTCAATATAATCTCCATGATACCAAATGTTTTCATATTTACTAAAATAAGAATTAAAATATTTTTTATTATCATGATCGTTCCAAAAATATAAAGGCATTGATGGAAAAGATGTTTTACATACTAGTTCCCCCTTTTGATTTTCAATTGAATTTCCTTTTTCATCAAATACATCAACATCCATTCCAAGAGCTT
>CACGJH010000014.1 GCA_902573325.1 uncultured Alphaproteobacteria bacterium
TGTTGTTCTATCGTCAAAATTTTTAATATCGTTTAAGTAATCTTTAAATGTATTAAAGATCATTGTAGAACCCTTATAGGTACCAGGGTTGATAAATCCTTTTTGTTTAAGAGGATTTCTACCTATTTTGGTTAATTTTGTTTTTATTTTCATAAACAACTAAATATTGTATAAGCCAAAATCTTTATACACAAATTATAGTAGGCAATTTCAAGCTTAAAAAATCTATTATTGGGATTAACTTATTAATTTGTTATAGGGAAGCAATCTTTGAAAAAAGATATTTAAATAATTATTTAAACGGAGAAAATAATATGAAAAAACTATTATCTATCTTTGCGGTTGTAGCGTTTGCTTTTTCAGCACATGCTGGAACTCTTGATGATGTTAAAAATAGAGGTTTTCTAAAATGTGGAGTAACAACTGGTCTTGCTGGTTTTGCTGCTCCAGATGATAGCGGTGAATGGGCTGGTTTAGATGCTGATATGTGTCGTGCAGTTGCTGTAGCTGTTTTTGGAGACCGTTCAAAAGTAGAGTTTATTACTACTACAGGTAAATCTCGTTTCCCAACATTAGCTTCTGGTGAAGTTGATATGTTAGCGAGAAATACAACTTGGACAATTAGCCGTGATGTTAATCTTGGTTTTGAGTTCGTAGGTGTAAACTTCTACGATGGACAAGGTTTCATGGTTCCATCTGCTCTTGGTGTATCAAGTGCAACTGAGCTTGATGGTGCTACTGTATGTATCCAAACTGGTACTACTACAGAGTTAAACCTTGCTGACTTCTTCAGATTAAATGGAATTAGCTACGAAGCACTTCCAATTGAAACTAATGATGAAGGTAAAGAAAACTTATTTGCTGGAAGATGTGACGTATACACAACTGACGCTTCAGGTCTTTCTTCAACAAGAGCTGCTGCTTCTAATCCAGATAAATGGGTTGTATTACCAGAAATTATTTCAAAAGAACCACTTGGTCCACTTGTAAGACATGGTGATCACCAGTGGGGTGACGTAGTTCGTTGGTCTTTAAATGCAATGATTATTGCTGAAGAACTAGGTATTACATCTGAAAACGTTGATGCTCAAACTAGCTCTAATGTTCCTGAAGTACTAAGACTTCTTGGTGTTGAAGGTAACTATGGAGAAATGCTTGAGCTAAGTAATGATTGGGCTTACCAAATAATCAAACAAATTGGTAACTACTCAGAATCATACGAAGCAAACGTAGGTCCAGACACACCTCTAGAAATTGCAAGAGGTTTAAATGCTCTATGGACTCAAGGTGGTATTTTATACGCACCTCCATTCAGATAAATCTTAATTAAATTTAAAACGGGGGGTTTTAAACCCCCCATTTTTTTTGTATATACTAGCGATGCGATCTAACTTAGGTTTCTTTTCTGATGAAAAATTTAGATCCATTTTTTTTCAAACTTTAGTTGTAGGTTTATTTGCCCTAGGGTTATTTTTTGTAATAAGTACAACTTCTTACAATTTAGAAAAAAGAAATATCGCAACTGGTTGGAGTTTTCTTCAAAATCCAGCTGGCTTTGATATAAGTTTTTCCCCCTTCTTAGAATTTAAATCAACAGATACACACTTAAAAGTTTATTTTGTAGGAGTCTTAAATACTCTTTTGGTATCAATTACAGGTTGTATAGCTGCAACAATTTTAGGTTTTATATTGGGCATAGTAAGACTATCTTCAAATTGGTTATTAAGTCGACTAGTTTATATTTACGTTGAATTTTCAAGAAATGTACCCTTACTTCTTCAAATAATTTTATGGTATAGTATTTTAATTCAACTTCCTCGTGTTAAGCAATCATTACAAGTTCTTGATGTATTTTATATTTCAAACAGAGGATTGTATTCTCCAAGACCAATATTTGAAAGTGGATTTTCATATGTATTAATTGCAATTGTATTGGCTTTAATTTCAAGTTTCTTAATAAATAGATGGGCAAAAAAAAGACAAGATAAGACAGGTCAACAATTCCCAGTATTCTCAAGTTCAATCGGATTAATATTTATTGTTCCATTAATTTTATTTTTTATTCTTGGTTCACCTTTGTCTTTTGAGCATCCAGAATTAAAAGGTTTTAACTTTAAAGGCGGTCTAGTTATTAGACCTGAATTTATAGCAATGTTTTTAGCATTATCAATTTACACAGCAGCTTTCATTTCTGAAATAGTTAGAGCAGGTATAATGTCTGTCTCAAAAGGACAAAGAGAGGCATCTGCTGCTATAGGTTTAAAACAAACATGGATAATGAGACTAATCATTATACCCCAAGCTCTCAGAGTGATTGTCCCTCCACTAACAAGTCAGTATTTAAACTTAACTAAAAATTCTTCTTTAGGAATTGCTGTCGGATACGCTGACCTTGTTCACGGTTTTGGAGGAATAAGTTTAAATCAAACTGGCCAAGCTATTGAATGTATGGCAATTGTTATGGCAACTTATTTGTCAATTAGTCTGACAATATCTTTCTTTATGAACATTTATAATAGAAGTATACAATTTAAGGAAAAGTAATGAACGAAATGAATGAAGTTAGAAAACCACCAGTTGCAACAACAGGTATTATTGGTTGGTTACGAATAAATTTATTCTTCAATTGGACAAACTCATTAATAACTTTATTTGTTATTTATTGTTTGTATCAGTTTATCCCTTGGATTTTAGATTGGACAATATTCTCAGCTGACTTCAAATATAATTATCTTGGTGAACAAATTACTAATCAAGAAATGTGTTCACGAAATTTAGATCCTGAAAATGGTGGAGCTTGTTGGGCAGTTATATATGTAAGGTTTTATCAATTTATTTATGGATTTTATCCAAGGGTTGAAGTTTGGAGAGTTAATTTAGCGTATGTGATGTTAGCTTTTGCGCTGCTACCTCTTTTGTATGCAAAACTTCCGTATAGAAAGTACTTCTTATATTTTACATACATTTTTCCTGTTATTGCTTATTTTTTACTTAATGGTGGCTTGGGATTTACTGAAGTCTCTACTAACAAATGGGGCGGTCTTCTAGTAACACTTGTCCTAGGCTGTACTGGAATTGCATTAGCTTTTCCTATTGGAATTATGTTGGCTTTAGGAAGAAGATCTAAGTTACCAGTTATAAGTATGATGTGCACATTGTTTATTGAGTTTATTAGAGGTGTTCCTCTTATAACTTTATTATTCTTTGGAATGGTAATGCTTCCTCTTTTTTTACCAGAAGGAATAGACATGGATGGTTTGGTAAGAGTTCTTGTTGCCGTTACTTTATTTCAATCCGCTTATATGGCAGAGGTTATAAGAGGAGGACTACAGGCAATACCTCCTGGCCAATATGAAGCTGCTAAATCACTTGGGATGTCTTATTGGAGAATGAATTTATTAATAATTCTTCCTCAAGCTATTAGAATTTCTATACCACCAATTGTCAACACATCTATAGGTTTATTTAAGGACACAACTTTAGTAATTATTGTAGGAATATTGGATTTATTAGGAATTGGAAGAGGTACTTTAGCGGATACCAATTGGTTAGGTTTATCTTATGAAATTTACTTTTTTGTAAGTTTGGTATTTTTTATATTCACATTTGGAATGTCTAGATACAGTTTGTATTTGGAAAAGAAATTAAAAACAGGTATTAATATGGGGGCTGATTAAAATGAGTGAAGAATCTATAATTTCATTAAAAAATGTTAATAAGTGGTTTGGGGATTTTCATGTATTACAAGATGTAAATCTTGAAGTGAAGAAGAAAGAAAGAATTGTAGTTTGTGGTCCTTCTGGTTCTGGTAAATCCACAATGATCAGATGTATTAATAGATTGGAAGAGCACCAAGAAGGTTCAATTGTTGTTGATGGAATTGAGTTAACAGGAAATTTAAAAAATATTGATAATGTTAGAAAAGAAGTTGGGATGGTATTCCAGCAATTTAATTTATTCCCTCATTTATCTGTAAAAGAAAATATAACGTTAGCACCAATTTGGGTTAAAAAAATGCCAAAGGCGGAAGCAGAGGAACTGGCTATGAGACAGTTAGAAATAGTAAAAATTCCTGAACAAGCCAACAAGTATCCTGGTCAATTATCTGGTGGTCAACAACAAAGAGTAGCAATTGCTAGATCTCTTGCAATGAATCCTAATATCATGCTTTTTGATGAACCAACTTCAGCTCTAGATCCTGAAATGATAAAAGAAGTTTTAGATGTTATGGTTGATTTGGCAAACGGTGGAATGACTATGATTGTTGTTACTCACGAAATGGGTTTTGCTAAAACAGTTGCTGATAGAATGGTGTTTATGGATGAAGGTAAAATTGTTGAGGAAGCTAGCCCAGATAAGTTTTTCAATAATCCAGAGAGTGATCGTACAAAGTTATTCTTAAGTCAAATTCTTCATCAGTAATTTAAGAAGATAACAATAAATTAACTCTTCTATTCATTTTACCTTTGTTTTCTATTTTACCGATTTGAATTTTACCTATCTCATTAGTTGATTTCACATGTGTGCCACCACAAGGTTGTAAATCAATATCACCAATTCTAATTAATCTTATTTTACCATCTACTTGCGGAGGTTTTACTGACATAGTTCTGACTAGTTCAGGTTTTTCTTCCAATATACTACTTTCAATTATTTCACTAGTAACGGTATGATTATCTTCAACCAACAAATTTATTTTTTCTTCTAATTCTTCTTTATTTATTTGTTTATCTGGATCATTAAAATCTAATCGACTTTTTTCATAACCAATTTGACCGCCAGTTACTCCTAAAGGGACTATAGAACACAACAAGTGCAGTGCAGTATGCATTCTCATATGCTTGTATCGTAAATCCCAATTTATTTTTCCAATTATGTCAGTATTCTCTTCAAGATCTTTGAGATCATCTACAATATTTATTATTTTATTATTTTCTTTAATAGTATCTAAAACTTCTATTTTTGTACTTTCAGCTTCTATTGCACCTGTGTCCCCAGGTTGACCACCACTTTTTGCATAAAATGCTGTCTTATCTAACTCAATACGATTTTCTTCTTTCACAATACCTATAATTTTTGCTTTAAATTCTCTAAGGTATGCATCATCTTCGAATAATTTTGTCATAGCGTTTTTTAACAGTATTTTAAAAATATTATATTGACTTTTTTCTCATTCTGAATAAATTAGAACAAAAGTAGAACAAATAATTTTATAAATAATATAATTATTATTTATCAATTATTTAAATATTTTTTCTAACATTATGTCTAAAAAAATAGAAAACTTAATATTTAAAGCTGAATCCAAAGGGGATCAAATAACACCTTATTTTCTTGATACAGTATCTGCAGGTTTTCCATCTCCAGCTACTGATTATATGGAAAACAAACTCGATCTTAATGAATATCTGGTTCAACGTCCAACAGCAACATATATCGTTAAAGCTAATGGCCCTTCTATGACCGATGCAGGCATATTATCAGGTGATTTACTTATTGTTGATAGAAGTATTACACCTCGCAACGACAATATTGTTATAGCCTCCATCTTTGGCGACCTAACAGTTAAAAAACTAAAAAAGAAAGATCAGTCACTATTTTTAGTTTCTGCCAATAATGAGTATCCTAGTATTCAAGTTAAAGAAGAAATGGAGTGTTTTATATGGGGGGTAGTGACATATGTCATACACAAAACTACTTAATAGGAATCATAGCTCAATAAATCAATCTATAGCATTGATAGATTGTAATAATTTTTATGCGTCATGTGAAAGAATATTTAATCCAAAACTTATAGGAAAACCAATTGTCGTACTTTCCAATAATGATGGTTGTATCATTGCGCGATCAAAAGAAGCAAAAAAATTAGGGATAAAAATGGGTGAACCTTATTTTAAAGCAAAAAATATTATTGAAAAAAATGATGTTAAAGTTTTTTCATCTAATTATTCTTTATATGGTGATATTTCTCAAAGAGTAATGGAAACTTTATCAAGTTTCTCTTCAGAGGTAGAAATCTACTCCATAGATGAAGCATTTCTTGGTTTAAATGGTTTTGAGAACTATGAGTTAAATACTTATTGCAAACATATTAGACAAACAATCAAGAAGTGGGTTGGTATTCCAGTTAGTATTGGAGTGGGTTCAACAAAAACACTATCAAAAATAGCTAATCATTTAGCAAAAAAACAACCAGACTATAAAGGTGTGTGCATACTAAAAAATAAAATAGAAATAAAAAAAGCATTAGAATTAACATCCATTGAAGAGGTATGGGGTATTGGAAGAAGATTATCTCTTTTTCTGAAAAAATATAATATTCATAATGCTTATCAATTTTCACACATGGACAGAGGATGGATAAGAAAAAATATGGGTGTAGTGGGAGAAAAGACATACCTAGAATTAAATAGTGTATCGTGTTTAGAACTTGATTTGCTTCCAAGTGATAAACAGAGTTGTTGTGTCTCAAGATCATTTAGTCAGCCAATAGAAAAATTATTTGATTTGGAGGAATCAATATCAACTTATGGATCAAGAGTATCAGAGAAGATAAGGGAAGAGGGGTTAGTGGCCGAGTCGATGAGTGTTTTTGTTTTAACAAATCATTTTAATAGAAGAGAGAAACAATATTCGAATTCAATAAAACTACACTTACCTTTTCCAACAAATAATAGCATAAAAATTGTTAAAAGAGCTCTAGAAGGAATTAGAAAAATATACCGACCAGGATTTCGTTATAAAAAAGCTGGAATTATATTATACGGTCTTAGCAGGCACAATGTAACTAGAGGATTGCTTGATTACGACCGAGATACATCGGATAGAATAATGAATACTATTGATAATATTAACTCTAGATATGGAAGTTCAACGTTAAAGATAGCTTCTGAAGGTATAGAAAAAATATGGAAGATGAAAAGAGAAAACATATCCCCATGTTACACAACACGTTTTGAAGAATTGGTGGAAGTTAAGGCTTAGATAAAATGGCTCCCCGGGCCGGGCTCGAACCAGCGACCGATCGGTTAACAGCCGATTGCTCTACCACTGAGCTACCGAGGAACACAATTTTGTTGATAATAAAAAAAAATTAAAAAACAAGAAAAATTTGGAGGCTCGGAGCGGAATCGAACCGCTGTGCAAGGCTTTGCAGGCCCCTACATCACCACTCTGCCACCGAGCCTAAAAAAAATGACAATTATCACTATATTATTTCTAGTCAATTAATGAAAAAAAATTCTAAAGATTAATAATATAATTTAAATAATTGATTATATAATAGGTTTATATAAAGCATCCTTTAAGAAATGAGTGAAACATTTGAAATTGCAAGAAAAAATATGGTTGTTAATCAGTTGAGACCAAACAAAATTAATGAAGAAAATATCTTACAAATATTTGAAAACACTCCTAAAGAAAATTATTTGGATATCAGCTTAGGTAAGAATTGTTACCTAGATAATAATTTAGATATAACTGACAAAAGAGGATATCTTAAAAATTTACACCTAGCTCAAATTATAAAATATTCGAAAATTTTACCTAATGATAAGGTATTGCATATAGGTGGCTTAACGGGTTACTTTTCTGCTTTAATTAGCTCATTATGTAAAGAACTTCATGTTGTAGAAGAAAATAGAGAACTGTTTAAATTATTAGAACATAATATTAACAATATTGATAATACTAATATTAGTTTATTTAATCATAATTTATTAGATGGATTATCCGATAAAGCTCCATTTAGCTTAATTATTATTGACGGACCTATATTTAAAATAACTGATAAGTTAAAGAATCAACTAGCAATGAATGGAGGAAGGTTAATATATATTAAAAAAATATATGATAATTTGGGTAAAGCTTATAAAATTATAAGAAATGAAGATTTGTATTCATCTGAGTATTTATTTGATGTAATGAGTAATTATCAAATTCAAGAACAACAAGAGGATTTTAAATTTTAAATGAGATTATTTATATTTTTGTCATTACTTATTTATTCTAAAACTATATTTGCCCTATCGATTGATGATTCTGTAAAAAGTACAATTGCAAATAATTTGAAAGTAAAAATTGCTTTTGAAAAACTGAATGAAAGCAAAGAAACTATTGAAGTATCTATAGGCAAAAAACTTCCAACAGTTACTGGCACAATTTCTGGTATATATAGTAGTAGTGATACAACATCAGCAGCTGGTGTATCAACAACACCAGAGACTTTTACAGATAAATATAAAATTAGTATTACTCAAAATCTGTATGATGGTGGTGAAAAAAGTTTAGAAATAGAAAGATCAAAAATTATTTACGAAAATGCAGTTATAAACTTTTATAAAACAGTTCAAGATTTATCGCTAACAGCTGTAGAAGGTTATTTAACTGTAATAAATTATGAAAAATCATTAGAGGCTTCCGAAAAAAATTTTGTTTCTGTTTCAAGATTTTTAGAAGAAGTAAAATTAAAATATGAATTGGGATCAGCAACCATAACTGAATTGAAAAATGCCGAGAGTGCTTTTTCAATTGCTGAAACAAATCTTTTTTTAGCCGAACAAAACTACAAAGTCAGTTTAAAAACATTTAAATCAATTGTTGGTAAAGAAGCTATTAATTTAGAAGATTATGTAAATATAGAAGATGATTTGAATTTTGATAACTTACTTTCAGAAGTCTATAAAAATAATTTTAATATTTTAATTGCTCAAAATAATATTAAAATTAAAGAACTTGATCTCTCAATAGAAAAAGGTTCAAATAGACCTACCTTAGATATAACAGCTTCTACGGAGTATTCGGATGCTTCACGAATAGATTCGGGAAGTGAAAATACCAATGCAACTATAGGGTTAACTTTAACAATTCCTATATTTCAACAAAACATTGATAAATCAGACATTAGAAAAATAAATTCTCAAATTTTACAAACTGAAATTGAGTTAGAGGATCTGAGAGAAAGTTTAAATATTGAGGTATCAAACTATTATAAAAACTATTTAATTAGTAAATCAAATTTAAATACATCTTTATTAACTATAGAGTATGCAAATACTCTTCTAGAAAGTACTCAAGAGGAATACAACCTTGGGACAAAATCCATCACTGATCTAATAGAAGCAGAAACTAATCTTTTAAACGTAAATGTCGAATATTTTAATGCAAATAAAAACTACCTGATTAATTATTTTAATTTACTAGCTTTAGATGGTTCACTGATTAAATTATTTGAGGAGTATCTTCCTAGTTATAATTAGAGTTTTATTAATTTTATTAAACATTTATAATACTTTTATGAATACAAAAAATTCTATAAACGAATCTCTTGAAGTCATTCGAAGAGCACTTGAAGACGAAAAAAATGATTCAAATAATGATTCTTCATCTAATATTTTAATACTTAATCAAAAGGTTAATAGTGATGGTACAATAAAATTACTTCAAAGAGACGAAGAGATAAATAGTGAAATTAATGATATTATAGATCAAAAACTCTCCTATCTTGTAGAAAATAAAATTGAAAAAATACTTGATGAAAAAATCCCAAAATTACTAAAAAATTATTTCGATTCAAAATAGTTACGATGCAGCTTGATAAATTTTTTGATTTTTTAAAAGATGAAAAAAATCTTTATTCACAATGGGAGCAATCAAATTGTTTTAAACCACAAAAAGGAGGTGAGCCCTATTCTATAATGATGCCACCACCTAATGTTACGGGCAGCTTACATATGGGCCATGCTTTAACCTTTACAATTCAAGACATATTAATCAGATACCATAGAATGAAGGGTATGGAAGTATTGTGGCAAGCAGGGACAGATCATGCAGGAATAGCTACTCAGATGGTTGTTGAAAGAAAATTAAGTGAGTCAAACCTAGATCGACGATCTCTAGGTAGAGAAAAATTTATTGAAAAAGTATGGGAATGGAAAAAAGAGTCGGGTGGCCAGATAAGTAATCAATTAAGAAGACTTGGTGCTTCTGCAGATTGGTCAAGAGAAAGATTTACTATGGATGAAGGTCTTTCTAATGCAGTTAAGAAAGTTTTTGTTAATTTATTTAATGATGGAATTATTTATAAAGATAAGAGATTGGTGAATTGGGATCCAAAACTTTTAACAGCTATTTCTGATCTAGAAGTAGAGCAAAGAGATACTGAAGGAAGTTTATGGCATATTAAATATCCTATAGATGAAAATAATCATATAATAGTTGCAACAACAAGACCTGAGACAATGTTAGGTGATACTGCAGTTGCTGTTCATCCAGATGATGAAAAATATAAAAATCTAATTGGCAAATTTTGTAACTTACCAATTTCAAATAAAAAAATACCAATCATTGCTGATGAATATGCAGATCCTGAAAAAGGTTCTGGAGCTGTGAAAATTACTCCTGCACATGACTTTAATGATTTTGAAGTAGGAAAAAGACATGATTTAGAATTTATTAATATTTTTGATGAAAATGCTAAACTGAACTCAAATGTGCCTGAAGAATTTCAAAATTTAGATCGATTTGAAGCAAGAAAACTAATTTTAAAAAAACTAGATGAAATTAATTTATTAATTAAAGAAGAAAAACAACAAATGGTCATACCATATGGTGATAGATCAGGTGTTGTTATTGAGCCATGGCTTACAGACCAATGGTTTTGTGATGCAAAAAAATTATCAGTTGATCCAATATCAGCTGTTAGAGATAATAGGTCTAAATTTATTCCCAAACAATGGGAAAATACATTTCATAATTGGATGGAAAATATTCAACCGTGGTGTATTTCAAGACAGTTATGGTGGGGGCATCAAATTCCTGCATGGTATGGTCCTGATAATAAATATTTTGTTAGTGAAACTCTAGAAGGGGCACAAAATCAAGCAAAAGAATTTTATGGAAAGGATGTAGAGCTTAGACAGGATGAAGATGTGCTAGATACTTGGTTTTCTTCTGCTTTATGGACATTCTCTACTTTAGATTGGCCAAATAAAACTTATGAATTAGAGAAGTTTTATCCAGGCAATGTTTTGGTTACTGGTTTTGACATCATATTTTTTTGGGTTGCGCGGATGATGATGATGGGTTCTTATTTTATGAAGGAAACTCCATTTAAAGATATTTATATTCATCCTTTAATACGTGATGAAAAAGGACAAAAAATGTCTAAATCAAAAGGAAACATAATTGATCCTTTAGAGCTATTAGATAAATATGGTGCTGATACATTAAGATTTACATTAACAGCACTATTAAATCCTGGAAGAGATGTAAAATTATCTGAAGCTAGAGTTAAAGGATATAAGTCATTCACAAATAAAATTTGGAATGCTGGAAAATTTTTACAAATGAATAATACAATTTTTATAGATGATATTTCAATAGATACAATTATTTTTGATGCAAACAAATGGATAATAAACGAATTGAATGATTTGAACACTCAACTTGATCAATTAACTACAAAGTATTTGTTTCATGAAATAGCCAATAAAATTTATCATTTCGTATGGCATACTTATTGTGATTGGTACATTGAAATTATTAAACAAAATTTTGAAAATGAAAAATTTGCTGATGAAATTAAAAAAGTTTCTGGATGGTCATTTATTCAAGTTTTAAAGATAATACATCCCATTATGCCATTTATAAGTGAAAAATTATGGAGATCTTTAGTTGATGATAAATCATATTTAATGAACCAAGTTTTTCAAAATTATTCAACAAATAATTCTTTTAATAATTCTAAAAAAAACTTCGAAATATTTATTGAATTCATAACATCTATAAGAAATTTGAGATCAGAGCTAAATATACCCTATAAACAATTAATTAATATCTCCATAGAAGCAAAAAATGAAGAACTTAATAATTTTCTAATTGCTTATAAAAATGAAATAAGTAATTTTTTAAAAACCAAAGATATTAGTTTTGATAAAATTCAACCTAATAAGAATTCAGCTTTAATTGTATTAACATCATTATCAGTTTTAATTCCTTTAGATGGTATTATTGACTCAGACGCAGAACTAAAAAAATTAAATAAGAAAAAGCAAGTTGAGCAAGAAAAATTTAATAAAGTTAATGACAAATTAAAAAATGATAACTTCATGAATAAAGCTTCAGAAGAAATTATTAATAAATTTAAAAATGATGCAAATATTTATAAATCTTCTATTGAAAAAATTGATCAAATAATAAATACTATCAAATAGAATGGAAGATAAGGGTTCAAATAGAAAATCTAATCTACCTAGTAGATATGTCAGTGTAGGGCCTAAAAGTGCGCCTCATAGATCTTATTATTATGCTATGGGTTTGAAAGAACATGAAATTTATCAACCATTTGTTGGTGTTGTTAGCACCTGGAATGAATCAGCTCCTTGCAACATTACCCTTCAGGATCAAGCGCAACATGTGAAAACAGGTGTAAAAGATGCTGGAGGAACACCAAGAGAATTTACAACTATAACAGTCACAGATGGAATTGCCATGGGCCATGAGGCAATGAAATCCTCTCTTATTAGTAGAGAAGTTATTGCAGACTCCATTGAATTATCTGTGAGAGGTCACTGTTATGATGCAATAGTTGGACTTGCTGGCTGTGATAAATCTTTGCCAGGTTTAATGATGGCTATGGTTAGATTAAACGTACCATCTGTATTCATTTATGGGGGTTCAATCTTACCAGGAAAATACAAGGGTAAAGATGTTACTGTTATTGATGTTTTTGAAGCAGTTGGGAAACATGCTGCTGGAACTATCTCAGATCAAGATTTAAAAGATATTGAACAAGTTGCTTGCCCATCTGCTGGATCGTGTGGAGGCCAGTTTACAGCAAATACAATGGCATGTATTTCTGAAGCAGTTGGTTTAGCTCTAACAAATTCAGCTATGCCACCAGCAGTAAATACTGAAGAAAGAAAAGCTTACGGTGAAAAGAGTGGTAAAGCTATAATGAATTTATTAGAAAAGAATATAAGACCAAGGGATATAGTAACTATTGATTCATTAGTAAACGCTGCAAGAGTAGTTGCAGCTACTGGAGGCTCAACTAATGCAGCACTCCATCTTCCTGCGATAGCGAATGAAGCAGGTTTAAAATTTACATTAAGAGATGTTGTGGAAATTTATAATTCGACTCCTTATATCGGAGATATGCAACCTGGTGGAAAGTATGTTGCTAAAGATTTATATGATGTAGGAGGTGTGCCAGTTGTTATAAAATCTTTATTAGATGGCGGTTATATAAACGGTGACTGCATAACTGTTACAGGAAAAACAATAGCTGAAAATCATAAAGAAGTAATATTTCCTACAAATCAAGATGTTGTTTATAAATGTGATAATCCAATTAGTGAAAATAGTTCAGTCGTAGGGTTGTGGGGTAATCTTGCTCCAGATGGATGTATATCAAAAATAGCAGGTTTAAAAAATTTAACTTTTAAAGGAAAAGCTAAATGTTTTGACTCAGAAGAAGATGCTTTAACCGCAGTTTTAAAAAATGAAATTAAAGAAGGAGATGCGGTAATAATTAGATATGAAGGTCCTAAAGGAGGACCTGGTATGCGTGAAATGCTTTCAACAACAGGTGCAATATATGGGCAAGGGTTAGGTGAAACTGTTGCTTTAATTACAGACGGACGTTTTTCAGGCGGCACAAGAGGATTTTGCATTGGTCATGTAGGACCAGAAGCAGCTGTAGGAGGTATGATAGGCTTACTTAAAGATGGCGATGAGATTATTATCGATGCTGTTAAAGGCGAAATCAACGTTACACTTTCAGATCAAGAAATAGAAAAGAGAAAAAAAGATTGGAAACCAAGAAAAACTAATCATAATTCTGGATCTATATGGAAATATTCTCAAACTGTTGGGCCAGCTTACGAGGGTGCTGTTACTCAACCGGGAGCAAAAGACGAAACACATACATACGCTGATATTTAATATTAATTAACTAATTCAATTGTAACTGGTGTGTGATCAGAAGCCTTTTCCCATCCTCTTGGTTCACGATTAACATTAACTGATTTAATCAAATCAGTTACTTCCGGTGTAGTAAGAAAATGATCAATTCGTAGACCATTGCCTTTTTGCCAATTTCCACCTCTATAACCCCAAAAGGTCCAGTTTGTATCTCCATCAACAAAGTATTTAACTGTATCAACAAAACCTAAATTCAAAAGATTTCTAAATTTTTCTCTTGTTAATGGATGGGCACAAGCATCATTTTTAAAATTTTCTGGTGAATACACATCTTCATCATTAGGTATTACATTAAAATCTCCACCTATAATTATTGGTTGATTATTATCAATTAATTCTTTGATATATTTATTAAAATTTATCATCCAATCAATTTTGTAATCAAATTTTTCTGTTTCAATTGGATTTCCATTTGGAAGATAAATATTTATTAATTTAATTCTATTTTTTATATTTTTTAAGGATATTTCTGTTTCAATAAATCTGGAATTTACATCTTGGTAATTAGGAATTTTTAAGTTTGAAATTTCAATACTTTCTTTGCTGAGTATGGCTACCCCATTCCAAGCTTTTTGCCCATTTACATAACATTTATAATTAATATTTTCTAATTCCTCTTTAGGAAAGCTTTCATTTGTGCATTTTAATTCTTGAATTAAATATATATCTGATTGATCTTTTTTTATAAATTTTATTAAATGATCTATTCTTGCATTAACTGAATTTACATTCCATGTAGTAATTTTCATTTATATTGAAAAAGAAGTACCACATCCACATGATGAAGATGCTAGTGGATTAGAAATTTTAAATGATGATCCAATCAATTCATTAACATAATCAATTTTCGATCCTTTTATTAAATCAATTGAAGTTTTATCTATCAATACATCAGCATTTTTATAATTAAAGATTAAATCATCATCATTTGGTTTATCAGAAAAATCAAATTTATATTGAAATCCAGCACAACCACCACCTAATACGGTAATTCTGAAATATTTAGATTTTTCAGACAGAAGTATCTTGTTGATATGATTCTGAGCACTTTCCGTTACTTCAATTATATTGTCCATTTATCTAAATATTGTTATTAGTTATTTTTTTACAATTATAATATAAATTTTCTTATGTTCAAACATTTAGCTTCCAATCCAGATAATTCAAATGGAAGATTATATAATGAGCTAGATGATGATTTGAGAAATCCATTTGAAAGAGATAGAGCTAGAGTTATTCACTCTAATTCTTTTAGAAAATTAAAACACAAAACCCAAGTTTTTATTGAAAGTGAGAGTGATTATTTTAGGACTAGACTAACTCATTCTTTGGAAGTTGCTCAAATATCAAGATCAATTTGTAGATTACTTGAATTAGATGAAGATCTAGGTGAAACAGTTGCTCTCGCGCATGATTTAGGTCATCCTCCTTTTGGTCATATTGGTGAAGATGCACTTGATTATTCAATGAAAAAGTTTGGAGGTTTTAATCATAATGATCAAACCTTGAGAGTTTTAACATTTATAGAAAAAAGACACCCTGATTTTGATGGATTAAATCTAACATGGGAGAGCTTAGAAGGAATAATAAAACATAATGGAATTTTGAGTGATCATTTACCTTATCACTTAGATAATTATTCAAAATTACACAATCTCAATCTAACTGATCAACCTTATTTAGAATCACAGATAGCAAGTATATCTGATGATATTGCTTATAATAATCACGATGTAGAGGATGCTATTAGAGCAAACTTAATATCATTAGATGATATTGCAGAGTTAAGTTTTTTTGAAAAAATTATAATTGATTTAAGAGAACACTATAAAGATATTTCAAATAAACTTCTCGTGTATCAAGTTTTAAGAAATTCCATATCTAATATGATAAATGATATATATGAGACTACAAAAAAAAATTTAATTGCAAATAATATTAATTCTATTGATGAAATACGTAAAAAAAATAATTTCGTTGTTTCATTTTCAAATGAAATGAAGAAAAATTGTGACATAATTAAAAAATTCTTATTTGATAAAGTTTATAATCACAGTCATTTATCAGATAAGAGACAGTATTCAAAAAAGGTTATATCTACTTTGTTTACTTATTTCGTAAAAAATAATAATAAACTACCAGTAGATTGGAGAAATCAAAATATTGAAATTGAAAGATTAATTTGTGATTATATTTCAGGAATGACTGATAGATTTGCTCTTAATTTATATAAGGAGATTAGTGAATAATTTTATAAAAGACCTTTCAGATTTTTTATTTGATTTTACAGATTTTTTAGAGAGTAACAAATTTATATCTCCAATCAATAAAAAACAGATTAGCATCGATTACTCTTCAAATAATAAACAAGGTGATTTAGCGACAAATTTTTATTTAGTTGTTAAAAGAAAAATTATTAATGAAAATTTTAATATTGAAAAAGAACTAAATGATAGAATTAAATCAATTGAATTTATCGATCATTTTGTGGTTTCAAAAAATGGTTTTATAAATTTTTTTCTCAAAGATAAGTTTGTATTAAGAAGTCTAAAGGAAATTTATGGTAAAAATTTTTTAAATTATATTAATTATGGTGCAGGTAAAAAAATAAATGTTGAATTTGTTTCAGCTAATCCAACTGGACCATTACATATAGCCCATATAAGAGGTGCTGTATTTGGAGATGTATTAAGCTCTCTTTATACTAAAACAGGTTTTGATGTTACTAGAGAGTATTACGTTAATGATGCAGGTTCTCAAATTGATAAATTATCAAACTCTCTTTTGAAACGATATTTACAATTATTTAATAAAAAAATTGAGTTAGAAGAAGATGAGTATCCTGGTGAATACTTAATAAATATTGCAAAAAAAATTAAAAATGAAGATGGTGATAAGTGGTTAAACTTTCAGCAAGAAGAAACTATTCAATATTTTAAAAATTTTGCATTAAAAAATATACTTTTAAGCATAAAAACAGATTTAGAATTAATAAATATAAGATTTGATAAATTTACTCATGAAAGTGAAATAGAAAAAAGTAAAATTATTGACGAACTTTTCTCAATCTTAGATAAAAAAAAATTACTATATCAGGGTATTTTAGAGAAGCCAAAGGGTGATGATTCTGATTGGGAGCCAAGAGAGCAACTATTATTTAGATCCTCTAAATTATTAGACAATGAAGATCGAGCATTAAAAAAATCAAATGGTGAATGGACCTATTTTGCTAATGATGCAGCATATCATTTAGATAAATGTAAAAGAAATTTTGATAGATTAGTAAATATTTGGGGGTCTGATCATATTGGATATATTCCAAGAATGAATTCCTTAATTAAAGCTATTAAAGATGATGAAACATATTTAAACATTTTAACTTGTCAGATTGTAAGTTTAATTCAAAATAAACAAAAAATTAAAATGTCAAAAAGATCTGGAAATTTTGTGACATTATCTAATGTTCATTCTAAGGTTGGAAAAGATCCTATAAGGTACTACATGATTTCTACTAAAAATGAGACAGCAATTGACTTTGATTTAGATGCTGTTGTTGAAAAAAATAAAGATAATAAAGTTTTTTATTGTCAATACGCACACGCTAGAGCTTCATCAGTAATTAATAAAGCAAAAGAATTAGGTATAAAAATTAAAAATGACTATAATTTTTCTACAATACAAAATCTATCTGATGAGGAGGTAAAATTAATCAAAAAGTTAATTTGTTATCCTTATTTGTTATATCAATCATCTTATTATAATGAACCACATAGACTAATTAATTACTTAGAAGAAATATCCTCTGATTTCCATTCAATTTGGAATAAAGGTAAAGATAATGAATCACTTCGTTTTATAGATGAAAAAAATGCAGAAAAGACAATTTCAAAAATATTTTGGCTGGAATCATTTAGAGTTGTTTTAAAAGATATATTTTCAATTATTGATATTAGCTCACCTGAAACAATGTAATGATTAAAAGAATTATTTTTAAAAGAAAAAATAATTACATTTTAAAATATTCTTTATTATTATTGCTATTTATTATTATTCTTTATCTTATCTCATTTTATTATTTTAGTAATAGGGAGTATTTTGTCATTCCTAAATTTACTGATAAATATTTCGTTATTCCTACTAATAAAGAAGGTGAGGTTGTTGATTATTTAGACAAGAAAAGTTTAAATAACATAGATAATGAAATTCAAGATTTTGATTTTAAAAATATAGACGAACTTGATTTTACAATTCAGTTATATAGCAATGATAATTTTGAAAATATTAATAAATACTTGTACAGTTTATTAGAAAATAAAAAAGAAATCATAGATCATGAAGATATTTTTGTTTTTTATAAAAAAACTGAAATAGGTACTCAATATTTTATTACCTATAAAAATTACATCTCTAAGAATAATGCTTCTGAAACTTGTGATTTATTAACTATTGTTAAGAGTTGCATAATACTTAATTTACAAAATTAATAATATTGAGAGAATCTCATTAATTTTATATAAATAATTGTGTTAAATGTTCCAGATACAGAAATAAAAGAAGGTCAATTTAACCTATTATTAGACAATTTTGAGGGTCCTATAGACCTTTTGTTGGTTTTGGCTAGATCACAGAAGGTTGATTTATCTGATATATCTATATCCGAGTTAGCTGACCAATATATTAATTTTATTAATCAATATAGAAATATTCATATTGAAATAGCTGCTGATTATTTAGTGATGGCAGCATGGCTAACGTATTTGAAATCAAGATTACTATTACCAAAAGAAGAAAAAACAGATGAATATACAACCGATGAGTTAGAAGAGGCCTTAAAATATCAATTACAGAGACTAGAGGCTTTTCAAAATATTTCTAAAATCATATATTCAAGACCTCTTGTTAATAGAGATGTATTTTATGGAGGGTCATCTGAAGGTCTCAAAGTTAAATATAATATAAATTATACATCTAATTTATATGACTTACTAAAATCATATAGTCAAATACTTAAATCGAATGAACAGGTTAAACAATTAACTATTGAGTATTCAGAACTTTATTCAGTTGATCAAGCAGTCAAAAGATTAAAAGGTATTTTTGGAAATATTACAGAATGGACTAATTTTTTAAATGTAATTCCAAATTTAATCAAAGCTAATAAAACAATTAATAAATCCATCATCTCATCTAACTTTGTTGCTTCTTTAGAATTATCAAAAAATGGATTTATTGATTTAAAACAAGATGAAAGTTTTGGTAATATTTATATAAAATTTAATCAAAATGGATAATAAAGATATTAAAATTTTAGAAGCAATATTATTTGCATCAGGAGAGCCGCTTGATGAAAATGATTTAAAAGAAAAAATTAAAGAAAAAAATAATATAAGTAAGCTATTACAAGAAATTAAAGATTTTTATAAAAATAGAGGTATAAATTTAATCAAAACTGGCAACAAATGGTCTTTTAGAACTGCAGAAGATCTCAGCGATGAATTAACTATTTTTAAAACACAGAAAAGAAAATTATCAAGAGCAGCACTAGAAACATTATCTATAATTGCTTACCAACAACCCATAACAAGATCAGAAATTGAAAATATTAGAGGTGTTCAAATGGGTAGAGGTTCTTTAGATCATTTGATGGAAATAGGATGGATACGTCCTTCAGGTAGGAAAAGTATACCTGGTAAACCTACTTTATGGTCTACCACAGATTTGTTTGTTGAACATTTTGGATTGAATAATTTATCTGATTTGCCTAATAAAGAGGAGCTAAAGGCAAGTGGTTTTCTAGATAAACGTGCTGCGATTGCAACTATAAGTGATCTTGCTAAAAATGATGAAAATTTACAAAGTAATGATAATTTAGAACAGGATGATGAAAATAATATTGATGATTTTATTCAAAATACTTAGTTAACTTATTACTTCTTGTTTTTTTCCTATAGTTTTCGTATAAGCCCCTTATGACACCGAGTGTGTCAAACTGATTTATCTCATTGAAATTACCTCCCTTTTAATCTTTGTTGTTACCAAATTGTGCATTTATTTTTCTTTTAAATTAATGTTAAAATATACTAGGAGTGCATATTAATGGTTTTAAATTATTTTAATATTTGGACTAGAGATCAATTAAAACAATTTGAAGTTTTAGCTCAATTTTATCAATTACCAGATTATTTAATAAACCATTATAGAAAAAAACCATCATTAGAATATGAATTTGATGAAAAAAAATTTGAATACAAATCTATTTTTGATGAAAAGCATTTATTATTAAATTTTGATTATTCACAATCTGAAGATTTTGATCATCTGGAAAGAATTGAATATATGGAGGATCGTAGTCATGAATATACAGAATTCAAATATGAATTAAATAAGGGTTATTTTGATTATGAATACAAAGATATCAAAATTACACTAAATAATAAAATTAAAACATTTGAGGATTTAATTGAAAGTCAAACGTTTAAAATTCAACCTTATAGTAAAAATATTTTTTTCTTATATAAAAAAATATCATCATTTGATTTTAAGGAAACAGATTTAGAAAAAACTAAATATTTAAAAAAATTTTCTTACCAAGACTTTTTAAAATTACCAGATTATTATTATTTTGAAGATGATTTACCACTAAAAAGACTTTTTAGGAAATATCAAGATGAAACGAGACCTAAAAGATATGAAAAATTCCGAAACAGACCAAGAAGTAAATATTGGTCAGATGATGAATTATTTCAATACGATCTTGATTATAAAAAAAATGAAGAAGCTTACAAAATTCATTTAAATAAATATGAAAAAGAAAAGAAAAAATTTGATTTTAACAAACAAAAAGATGTTGAAGGTTTAAAATTTACTAAAAATGAATATGAAAAAGGAGATGTTACAGGAATTTATCTTTATTCTAAGTTAATTTGTAATTTAAGCCCTTTTCCAGAACAAATTAAACCTAAAAACTTTAAATTTGAATACAATAAAGATGAAAAAATATTAATATTAAGTTGTGATTTGCCAGATTTTAATAGAATAAACATTTTTAAACCTAAATCAAAAGTTTATTCAAATTTATCCAAAACTGAGTTTAAAAAAATCTCTGAAGATTCTCTTTATATAATACCTTTAAGAATAATTTTTGAATTATTTTATTTTGATTACAAAGATAAATTTAAAAATATTGCTTTTAATGGGATCATAGAAACACATAATAAATCTACTGGCCAGTTAGAAAAAAATATAGTTTCAAGTCTTTTTGTAGAAAAGAGTGAGGTATTAAAATTGAATCTTTTAAATGTTGATCCAAAAGAATGCTTTAGATCTTTAAAAGGCATTTCCGCTACAAAAATCACTGATGCTGTACCAATAAAACCAATACTAACTTTTTCAAATGATCCAAGAGTTGTAGAAAATAAAGACATTTTAGATAATCTGAAAGATGAAAATTTAGCAGTTATGGATTGGGATGAGTTTGAGCATTTAATAAGGGAGTTATTTGCAAAAGAATTTGCAAATGAGGGCTCTGAAGTAAAAGTTACTCAGGCATCAAGAGATAGAGGTGTGGATGCAATAGCTTATGACCCAGATCCAATTCGTGGAGGAAAATTTATTATTCAAGCCAAAAGATATACAGCCACTGTTGATGTTTCAGCTGTTAGGGACTTATATGGAACAATTATGAATGAGGGTGCTAATAGAGGTATATTAGTTACAACTGCTAAATTTGGATCAGATGCTTATGATTTTGCTAAAGATAAAAATATAACACTTCTAGAAGGTAATCAATTATTAGGTCTTTTAAGCAAACACGGTTACAACTTTAAAATAGATATTAATGAGGCTAGAAAAATATTAAATTTAACCCCAAAAAAAACATATTAAATATTTTGCTATAAACTTAGAAATTTTTATATTTTCTGATTTTGTGCTTTTTTGTGTGCTCATTTTGTGTCCCTTTTTTTTCTATATTTTACTAAAACTATCCTTATTTTTCCTATAATTTCTTGTTTTTTCTAATAGTTTCCTTATAAACGTGGAATGACACCTAGTATTTGGCAATTATTAATTGTACTCGTTATTGTTCTACTTCTTTTCGGTAGAGGTAAAATACCTCAACTTATGGGTGATATGGCAAAAGGAATCAAATCATTCAAGAGAGGAATGTCTGACGAAGAAAAAAAAGAAGATAAAAATTTAGAGAATAAAAACGACGAAGAAAAGTAAATATAATGTTTACTTTTGGTTGGAGTGAAATTTTCTTAATTGGGATAATAGTCGTTGTTGTTATTGGCCCTAAAGATCTTCCAAAATTCATTAAACAAGTTGGATCTTTTACTAAATATATTAAAAAAATGTCTTCTGAATTTAAGTCATCTATAAATGAAATTGCTGAGGAGGAAGAAATTAAAGAATTAGCTAAATCAGTCAAAGAGGTAAAAAAAATAAAAGACGGCATTAATATCAAAAAAAATTTTGAAAACGAGATTAAAGAAGTTCAAGAAACAGTGAAAATGACCGAGAATGAATTTTCAAAAAAAAATTAATTTATTATTTTTGTAATGGCTGAAGAAAAATTTGAAGAAATGTCTCTAATAGGGCATCTCACCGAGTTACGAAAAAGACTACTATGGAGTTTTTTATATATTTTATTAATCTTTATTGTTTGTTTTTACTTTGCAGATGAATTATTTGCCTTTTTAGCCAGTCCTCTAGTAGAACTATTTGATAAAGATAAAGGTCAAGGTTTTATTTATACAGCTTTACAAGAAGCTTTTTTTACAGAATTAAAAATAGCTTTTTTCTTTGCTTTATTTTTTTCATTCCCATTAATTGCAATACAAATATGGAGATTTATTGCACCAGGATTATACAAAAAGGAAAAGAGAGCTTTTTTACCCTATTTAGTTGCGACACCAATTTTATTTTTTGCCGGTGGATCAATGGTTTATTATATTATTGCGCCATTGGCATGGTCTTTTTTCCTATCTTATCAAAACCTTGGTTCTAGTGGAGTTCCTATTCGATTAGAAGCTAAGATGGGGGAATATTTATCCCTTATGATGCGATTTATTTTTGCTTTTGGTTTAGCATTTCAGCTTCCTGTTGTTTTATCTTTAATGGCAAGAGTAGGGATGGTTACTTATGAATCACTTAAAAAATTTAGAAAATATGCAATTGTATTAGCATTTTTATCGGCAGCATTTTTAACTCCACCTGATCCATTTAGTCAAATAAGTTTAGCTCTGCCAATTATATTTTTATACGAAGTTTCAATTTATATTGCAAAACTAATACAAAAAAATAAAGATAAGTAATGCATAATATTAATTTTATCAGAGAAAATCCAACAGAGTTTGATAATTATATGAAACAAAGAGGTGAGCATCCAATATCAAATAAAATATTAGAACTAGATAAAGTTAAAAGAGAAACTCAGACTGTTCTTCAGAACCTTTTAGCAGAAAGAAACTCTATTTCTAAAAATATTGGTAAACTTAAAAGTGAAAATAAAGATGCTTCATCAGAAATGAGTAAAGTTGATGAAATTAAAAATAAAATTAATAATTTAAAGGAACTTGAGACTATTAAAGACGAGGAGCTAAAAACTATTCTCTCTAGACTTCCAAATATAGCTGATAAGACTGTACCTATAGGAAGCAATGAAGCAGACAACACAAAATATAGAGAATGGGGTGAAAAACCAGAATTTGATTTTAATCCTAAAACTCATTTTGAATTAGGGGAAAATTTAGGTTTAATGAATTTTGAAACTGCATCTAAATTATCAGGATCTAGATTTGTTTTATTAAAAAATCAACTTTCTAAGCTGGAAAGAGCAATAGCAAATTTTATGTTAGATAAGCATACGAATGAAAATGGTTATATTGAATATAATTTACCTTTTTTGGTTAAAGATTCTGCCCTTTTTGGAACAGGGCAATTACCTAAATTTGGTGAAGATTTATTTACTGCTGGGGAAGATCATTGGTTAATACCAACTGCTGAAGTTCCTTTAACAAACATGGTTAGAGAGGAAATACTTAACCAAAATCAATTACCCATGAGAGTAACTTCTTATACCCCATGTTTTAGATCAGAAGCTGGTGCTGCTGGTAAAGATACTCGTGGTATGTTAAGACAGCATCAATTTACTAAAGTTGAATTAGTTTCAATAGTAGAGCCACAGCATTCACAAGATGAATTAGAAAGAATGCTTGAAAGCGCTGAGAGTATTCTTCAAGATTTAAATATTCATTATAGGATTATGACTTTGTGTACGGGTGATATGGGCTTTTCAGCATCAAAAACATACGATATTGAAGTGTGGCTTCCAGGTGAAAATACTTATAGAGAAATTTCAAGCTGTTCTAATTGCAATGATTTTCAAGCTAGAAGAATGAATACAAGATATAAATTAGAAAATAAAAATATTTTTGTTCATACACTTAATGGATCCGGCTTAGCAGTTGGAAGAACACTAATTGCCATTCTTGAAAATTATCAAATGAAAGATGGAAATATTAAAATTCCAGAAGTTTTGAAAAAATATTTCAATAATTCTGATACTCTTATCTAGTGCTTGATGTAAGAAAAATAAGATTAATACTCGAGTTACGAGAGTCAGGTATTAGTAATGCTGAAGTTCTCTCTGCAATTGAAAAAATTCCTAGAGAAAAGTTTATTAGCGAAGCTTATAGAAATCAAGCTTATGAAAATATAGCTTTACCAATTGAAAATAATCAAACAATTAGTCAGCCCTACGTTGTAGCAAGGATGACTGAATTACTTGATGTAAAAAATAATCACAAGGTATTAGAAATAGGCACTGGTAGTGGATATCAGTGTGCAGTATTATCAATCTTGGCAAGGCGTGTATACACTATTGAAAGAATTAAAAATTTACATGAAGGTTCTAATAATATTTTTGAGAAATTAAAATTAACTAATATTGTTTCAAAATACGATGATGGTAATAATGGTTGGATTGAACAAATACCTTTTGATAGAATAATATTTACAGCAGCATCAAAAAAAATAAATAATGAAATTTTTTCTCATATTGAAAATGAAGGAATTATTGTTTGTCCTATTGTTAAAAATAACAAGCAAATACTTGTAAAATATATCAAACAAAACAATAAAATTATTTCTGAAGAATATGATGATGTTTTATTTGTTCCAAATCTTCAAGGTGTAGTATAGCTGTTTTGAATATTTCGAATTTTATTTGAAGAATAAAAATAATATAAGATACCAATTATCCAATGAACAAGAGTTAACGCAATAAACATATAGATATAGTTTTCTTCTATAAAATTATTTACAAATAATATTACAATTATAGGCACTAATACAAATCTAATTATGGCCATATACATTACTATTATTGCTTTTTTTAGCCCTTGGAATGAAGCATTAGAAATAAAGAAGAAAGGAAAAGCAGGAAAACCAAGTGCGTAAATTTTAAGATATATTGATCCATAGTAAATTACTTCTTTATCATCAGTAAATAATCTCATGGAATCTTCTGCAGTTATAAATAAGATTAATCCTGCTATAGTTAATATTATAACTCCTGTAATCATAGCTTTATTGTAAGTTTCTAAAATTCTTTCATAGTTTTTAGCACCAAAATTTTGACCAACAATGGCTGTTACTGCTGTACTTAAACCTAATAAGGGTAAGAAAAGCAGTTGTTCATATCTTCCAGCTGAAGAAAAACCAGCAATTGCATCATTACCAAAACGACTTACAAAAAATAATAATATATATGATCCAAGAGCAATCATCATTAATCCTAATGCTGCTGGAATAGCCTGAAATGAAATTTCCTTAATTAAACTTAATCTAGGAATTAAATAATTATTTTTAAAATTTTCAAAAATCTCTGTTTTATAAATTTTATATAGTAAATATAAAAGACCAATTATTTGAGAGAGTATTGTAGCTATTGCTATTCCAGCTATACCCATTGGCGCAAATAATTCAAAATTAATTATCTTTCCTGTAATTAATATTGGATTTAAAATTATATTAAGAAAAAAACTAAAAATTAAAACATTCCTATAACTTTTAGTATCTCCTTGAGCTGATAAACATGAATTACATACCATCAGTAAAAGAATTATGACTGATCCTAAATAAATTACATTCATATATAATGATGAAAGATTAAGAGTTTTTGGATCATCATTTATAGATTCTAAAATTATGTTTCCATAATAAAGTCCAAAAATAGTTATAACTAAGCCTACTAAAATTGTTACGACAAAAGATTGTGAAAATGCATGACTTGCTTTTTTAATATTTTTTTCTCCTAAAGAATTAGCAACATTACTTGTTGTAGCTATGCTCAGCCCTATCCCCAGAGCAATGATTATAAAATATACAGGAAATGTTTGACCAATAGCTGCTAAAGCTGTTTCAGAAATCATTCTACCTGCAAAGATTGTATCAACTAAAGAATAAAGATTATTAAATATAGTTCCAATTGAGGCTGGCAAAGCAATTTTTATAAATAGCTTATAGATATCTTCGTTAAGTAAATTAATTTTTTTCATATTTATAAATATCTTAATTTAAACCTGGTACTATTTTCCTCTTGTTTTAAAATATTTTGAATTTCGTGTATTGCCTCTTTGAGGTTTTTCATTATAGATCTATTCGAAAAATTTATTAATAATAAGCCACTTCCTTGCATTCCAACATTGTCTCCATATTTCATAATAGGCACTTCAACATTGATAATATTACTTATACCTTTTTTTCTAATATTCTGAATAAAGGAGTCATTTTCCAAAATATTCAAAACTGGATACCATATGATGATTTTGGATTTTGAGAATAAATTATCAATATTATTTAGTATCTTCTCTACTTTTTCAAAATCATCCTTTATTTCATATGACGGATCTATAAATACAAAATAATTCTTCTCTTTATTAACTTTATTAAAAATAAAATTAAATCCATCAGCATTTAAAATTTTAATATTGGTATAT
>CACGJH010000015.1 GCA_902573325.1 uncultured Alphaproteobacteria bacterium
TAATAGCTGCAAATCAAAAAGATACATATGCTGAGGGGGCTGTTGGGTGGTTTTATCAAAATGGTTACGGTGTAGATAAAAATTATGACAAGGCTCTTGAATATCTAAGGAGAGCTAAAAATGGTGGAAGTTCTTATGCAATGAATCTTTTAGCTGAACATTATTTACAAGGCTGGGGTGTAAGTAAAAATTATTCTAAAGCTATTAGCTATTATACAAAATCAGCAAATAAAGGTGATGATTATGCCCAAGGACAATTAGGATATCACTACTACTATGGTGAAGGAATAGAAGAGAATAGAAAATTATCTTATTATTGGTTTAAAAAATCAGCTGAACAAGGAAATACTTATTCTGAAAGTTGGTTAGGTCATTTATATTTATTTGGTGAAGGCACAGAAGTAAATTTTGAGCAAGCTTTTAAATTTTCCAAACTAGCTGCTGATAAAGGTGATGAATTTGCTCAATCAAATGTTGGCTACTTATATGAATGGGGAGAAGGAGTAGAAAAAAATATTAATAAAGCAATTGAATTCTATTCAATGGCAGCCGATCAAGGAAATGATTATTCATTAGAACGACTTGAAATACTATTAGCAGAAGATAAGGAAGAAAAAATTAGTGATAATACTTCATCCAGTCAATTCATTACAAAAAAAGTTAAAGATGATGAAGTTATAGAACTAAAAGTAGAAGACAAAATTAATGTTGCAAATGAGCCAGTAGCTCAAGCTAAGTTTATACCAATTGAAGAATTCAGTAAAATTAAAATTAAGACAAGACTTAAACAAGATTCTAAATCAAATTCTAGTACAATAGGTATTCTAGATAAAGGTGATGAAATTTATGTAATTAGTGAACTAATTGATGAAAATATTTTAGGTAATTGGGTTAATATTGAAGCAGATATTGGTGGCAAGATAGAAACAGGTTTTGTTTTAAAAGATAAAATAGAATTTAGTAAATCAGAGCCGATTATCGATACTCAAATCACACAAGTAAATAAAAAAAAATATCAAATTGAATGGGGCGAGTACTATGCAATAGTTATAGGTAATAATATTTATGATGAAAATAAAAATTCTTTAACTAATTTAAAAACAGCTATTAATGATGCTGAAAAAATTGGTGAATTATTGGAGGATAAATATGGTTTTAAAACAGAAGTAATAAGAAATGCTACATTAGCAGATATTAATAAAACAATTAAAAAATATAGATCTATATTAACTGAAAATGATAACTTATTAATATATTATGCAGGTCATGGTACAGTAGACTCATGGACTCAAGAAGGATACTGGCTACCAGTTGATGCTCAAGATAATAATGAATGGACCTGGTTTGATAATCGTAGTTTGATAAGTTTAACAAAATCTTTAAATGCAAAACATATAATTGTAATTGCAGACTCTTGTTTTTCAGGCTCTCTTTTTAGTACTGTTGATTATAGAAGTGCATTTGAAGATAATAATTCAGATTTAGAAAATGTCTTTTTCAACATGAATAGAAAAAAAACAAGAGTGGCAATTACATCAGGAAATTATGAATTTGTACCTGACTCAATAAACAATAGTGAACACTCGCCTTTTGCAACTGTCTTGATTGATATTTTAAATAATAATAATGATGTTTTGCCTGCTGGTGATTTATTTAGTCAAGTTAGAACTACACTTCCTAAATTTTCCAAAAAACAAAATCCTGTTTATGGTGAATTTGATTTTGATTTACATGAAAAAACTGGAGATTTTCTATTTGTCCCTTTAGAAATCAAATAACAGTTACCAATCTTAATAGACAAGAATTAGTTCTTAATCGAGTAGATAAATAACAAATAATAAACTATATTTTTACGGGGTATAAAGCCCTCTTCACTGAGGGAGTTTTGCCCCATTTATTTAAAATATATAAGATAATTTGTGCATAGATATTCTTTAATTACATTTATTGGATTTTTTATCATTATAGTCAGTTTCTAAAAAAAATTATTATAGCTAAATTATGTTCTAAGAGTAGTTTTAGCTACTACTAATTCCTCACGTTTATTTTCTCTAAATACAACAAAAATACCACTTACAATAATAAGAAAAATTCCAATAAATGAGTTTATATCTGGTACTTCCGAGAAAATTATAATTCCAATTATTATAGCAAAAATTAAATGGACGTACTCAGTTATGCTGTTAACTAAAGGTGAACCTACTCTGTATGCAGCAATTAAACAAAATATTCCTAGACTTCCAGTTGTAGAGATAAAAAATATTAATCCAATTACTTGAAAATCATTTAGTATCCATGGGTTACTAAGAATAGAAAAAATGGATAAGTTAAAATCTGTATTATGTAGGAAAATACTAATTGCGCTTCCTCCAATAAAAGCACCAATATAAATATGAAAAGTTTGTTGAAATAAATTATCATTTTTTGTAGTTTTTTTTGCTAATGTCATCGATAATGCATAGGTGGCAGCAGCAATAATTGGAAATAACATATAAATATTTATGTCATTAAATTCTGGCTTAATGATTAAAAGCGTTCCACTAAAGCCAACAAGAATTGAAAATATTCTATTCAAGCCAATCTTTATATTCAGAATAAAGTAAGAATAAATAGTAATAAAAAATGGACTCACAAAAAATAAACTTGTTGCTTCTGCTAAAGTAATCTGGCTTAACGAAATAAAAAATAAGGTAAAACCAAAGAAGAAAGTCGAGCCTCTAAAAATAGCTATATAAGGATGTGCAGACCCAAAGAAAATTGGTTGCTTAGTGTAAATTAGATATAAACATAGCAATGAAAATCCTACCCCTCCTCTGAATACAAGTATTTGCATTAATGAGGCATCGTGGATGGTATATTTGATTAAAACATCTTGGGTAATGATGAATAGCATCCCCACAATAATTAAAAAAAGACCTTTTATGTTATTATTCATATAAATTTTCTTAGAGTAATTTAGGTATTAGTTTAGAAAAAAAAATAATATATAATTATTTTGATGATTTTTTATCTTGTAACACCACTAATATTAATTTTTTCTAGTTCTTTAGGATTATTAATTAACCCCTCTTGGTCAATTTCGCCTTTCATTTGGGTTTTTGTATTAGTTCCAATTATCGATCTAGTATTACCTTACTTAAGTAAAGATGATCTTGAATTAAAAGAAAGTGTGTTTCATAATTTTTCAATTTTAATTGTTCTCCCCTGCATTTTATTTTTAATTATATTTGGTTTAATTGCTGTTACAGACTCCACTATCACTTTATTAACTGCTGCTTCTTTAGGTGCAGCTGTAGGTATGTCAGGAGGTTCTATCGGCATTACAACTGCACACGAGCTAATTCATCGAAAAAATAAATTTATGCGAGGCATTGGAGTATTTTTATTAGTTGTATGTTGCTATGGGCATTTTCGTATTGAACATATTTATGGTCATCATTTAAATGTAGCTACTAAAGAAGATCCTGCTACAGCTAGAAGAGGTGAAAATTTTTATTTTTATTTTGTTCGATGTGTAACCAATAGTGTGATTTCATCATGGAATATTGAAAAAAATATTCTACATAGAAAAAATCTAAATACTTTCAGTTTCCAAAATAGAATGTTTCATTATTTTGTATTAGAATTTTTATTTCTAGTATTCGCAATTTTAATTGCAGGTATTAATGGTTTGGTTTTTGTTATCTTTCATTCTTTTGTTTCCATAATCTTATTGGAGTTAGTAAATTATATTCAGCATTATGGTTTAGAGAGAAAAAAAGAAAATGGAAGGTACGAGAGATTTACAGATTTGCATACTTGGAATAGTCGTCATATCTCTGCTAATTGGTCAACTTTTAACTTAGGTCTTCATGCTGAGCATCACCAAAGCGCTTCAAAGCCATATCCTCTTTTATCTCAAGAAGAAAAAGCAATTGAAATGCCTGCTAATTACTCCATAATGTTAATAATGGCTTTAATACCACCTTTATGGTTTTTTGTAATGGATAGGAAAATAGATAACTTAAAAACTATTTAGTTAAATATGATAGATTTTTTTTCTAAGTTAAAAGATAATCGTATTTTTCAATTTTCTGTTGTTGTTATAATTATATTAAATGCCATTCTTATTGGTGCTACAACATATCAATTAGATCCTATATTTTTAAATACTATTCATTTACTTGATTATGCGATCACTGTTTTCTTTGTTATTGAAATTTTAATTCGTTTTATTGGTGAAAAAGAAAAGAAAAATTTTTTAAAAGATGGTTGGAATGTATTTGATACAATAATTGTAGCAATTTCATTAATTCCAATTCCAAATAATTCTAGTTTTTTAGTTTTACGTCTTCTCCGTATATTTAGAGTCTTGCGACTAATATCAGTGATTCCGGAATTAAAAAAAATTATAGAAGCTATTCTTGCTTCTATAAAAAGAGTTTTTTTTGTCAGTCTACTTCTATTTATTATACTCTATATTTACGCGACAATGGGCTCTATTTTATTTGGTGAAGATGATCCAGAAAGATGGGCTGATTTAGGAATTTCTCTTATCACCCTTTTTCAAGTTTTAACTTTATCTAGTTGGGAGAATGTAATGCTGCCAATGCAGGCAATTTACTGGTGGGCATGGATTTATTTTTTCAGCTTTATTTCAATTTGCTCAATTACAATATTGAATTTGGTGATTGCTATCCTTGTTGATGTTGTAAATCATCAAAAATAACCTGTAAAAATTACATAAATCTTCAAATATTAATGCTTATATGGTATGCATTCGACATAATTATAGCAGTTGTAGATTACCTGCATTAACAAAACTATAGGGAGGTATAATGTTTGATAAAAAAGACGATAATTCAAATTCAACAACTGATGTATTTAGACCTGCAAAAGGATCCGCAAAAGTTGTAATTGGTCACGGTGTAACAATTAATGGTGAAATTAAAAAAGCTGATGAAGTTCAAATTGATGGCGAAGCAGACGTTGTTATGAAAACTGATAATGTAGTTATTGGTGCTACTGGAGATTGCAAAGGGAATATAGAAACACACAATGCTGACATCTGGGGAAAGTTTGACGGTGAAATAAAAGCTTCTGGCACCTTAACAATCCAAGAACAAGGAGTTGCTTCTGGAGACATCGAGTACCAAAATTTACAAATTAAGCTTGGTGGCCAAATTAGTGGTGATATTAAAAAATCTGATAAGATTCAATCTATTAAAAAAGATTCAAAACCATCAGAAGAAAATAATTCATTACAAGAAGCAATTAAAAAAGATTAGTCATTATATTTGTTATTGGTCCGTTTAGCACAGTACCAGCTGGAGAAGTATTACCTCTTATTGCCGGCTTTATGATTTTCTATATTATTTTAGTTATTGGGATACCTTACTTGTATTCTGATAAATATGAGTGATTTATAAAAGTATATCCCTATATTTTTTTTTAAATTGATCTAATTTTTCTCTAACATCAAAATCTAATCTATAAGAGGTATATAAATCTTGCTTTGTTCCCTTGTTAATTTTAGTCTTTTTGACAAATTGCATGTCGATATCTTCTACGCTATCAACATTTCTTACTAGTAAAGCTAATTTCCATTCTAATTCCTTACTACGTAAATTATCAGGAATGGTATGTTCTTCTGTTTTATATTTATTATTTAAATTAAATAATTTTGAAATGTTTTGTATCATGATTTTAAATAAATTTAGATTTAGTTTTTTATTATTCAATAGGATTAATTTTACTAAAATGAACTAACAAATATTAACAGTATTAATATTTTTAATTGAAATGTAATAATTATATAATATTTAATCAATGAACGATTTGACTCTATTGCGGTTTACAAGCAGCTAAAATGAGATACGTATAAATTTATCCTCCCATTAAGAAAAATGGTGAGGATATTTTTTTTAGGAGATAATTATGAATTTATGTGTTGTATCAAAAGGATCTTTTACCAAAGAAGATTACATGGAATTATACAATTTTTTTAAAGATGATATTGCCAAATATACAGATGCATTTGATATGGCTTTCGTTAAGGATGGTCATGTAATGATTATGTGTAATGTTACTGATGAAGAAAAATTTTATGCTTTATTTGATGATCCAAAATCTAAAGAATTTGATTCAAAATTTAATAGTACAGATACGGTCTATTCTTTACAAAAAGTAGAATAGTTATAATCCACCTTGAGAAATTAAGAAGTCAGAAATTTTTTCAATTCCGTTATTATTTTTCATTTCACCAAAAATATACGGTAAACCATTTCTGGCTTCATTCACATCCTCTTTCATTTGCTCTAAATCAACATTAACATATGGAGCAAGGTCAACTTTATTAATTACGAGTAAATCAGACTTCCTAATTGCTGGTGCTTTTTTTCTCGGTATGTCGGCACCTTGAGCCACATCTATCATATAAATTGTTAAATCAACTAACTCTGGACTAAAAGTTGCAGCTAAATTATCCCCACCTGACTCAATGAGTATTAATTCTAAATCTGGAAATTTCTTTTTCATTTCATCCACTGCAAGTAAATTAATCGAACAATCTTCTCTTATAGCAGTATGTGGACATCCACCAGTTTCAACACCTTTAATTCTCTCTATAGGTAGAACTTGTGCTTTCATCAAGTATTCTGCATCTTCAGTTGTATAAATATCATTTGATATAACTGCCATAGAGATTTTTTTACTTAAATAACGACATAATGCCTCTGTTAAACTAGTCTTACCGGTTCCTATTCCACCACCAATACCAACTTTTAAAGGTCCATTTATATTATTCACGTCAAATAAATCCTTGTGTCTAAATATTCATGCTTAATAGCATAAATATCACCAATAAAAAAAGTTGTACCTATATCCTTAAGAGTCAGCTTATCTGAATGAGTTAAAAATTCTTGAATTTGATTAATAAAAATAACATTAAGACTCTGTCCATCTTTTTGAGACATTGGGATATGTTTTACACATACATTTATTAGATTAGAAATGAATGATTGTAGATAAAACTTAATTAAATCATCGAACTTAATATTAAAATGTAATCCAGCCTTTGCTAGACAATATATAAATGATGTATTTTCAGGTAGAAATAATTCCCAGCTATCTTTCATTATTTTTCGAAATGAATTTCCCATATCAATCATTTCTATTTGCCTTTCTTTAGAAGAAGCACTTGCTAAGATTAATTCATTAATTTCCTCACCCTTGTAAATAGATTTCATAAAAATATAATCATTTCTTAATGTTCCGTAAAATAAAAGAGCATCTAAAAATTTTTTTACGTTATCTTTATTTTTAATTTTTTTATCATCAATCAGAGCTTCTAAACCATGAGAGTATGCGTAAGAACCAATAGGGAAAGAAGATGAAAACCATATTTGTAATATTTGATGAGGATCTTTAAATTTTTTCATTTTAATGTTTATGACTATGTGTTCTGCCCATACCATAAGCGCCACCTTCAGGTTTAAATTTTTCAAAAACTTTTTTTACATTTCCGTTTAATTTTAGAAGCATGTCAAGAATAACAGCATCATCTTGAATAAGAATTCTGTTTTCTTCAATTTGACATGGCAAATGTCTATTTCCTATGTGCCATATTATTTGCTTTAAATTATCACCCGTTATTTCAATTAAATTTTCTTCTTTAGATATAACTTTAATTAATTTTCCATTGTCTAACTCAAAATAATGATTTTCATCAACACTGACGGTTTCTTCAAGATTAACTAAAAATTCAGTACCATTATTTGCTATAAGTTTTTTTCTGCGAATAAATCTTTCTTCATAAGATAGTGAAATTTCATCAAATACTTCTTTATCATTATTGTGATGAGTAATTTTGAATGAAGTATCCATTTTAGTACATAAAATAACGTTGAGCTAAAGGTAGTGTGTCAGCTGGCTCACAGGTAATTAATTCACCATCTGCTAAAACTTCATAAGTTTCTGGGTTAACTTCTATTTTTGGACAGTAATCATTTAATATCATATCTTTTTTAGAAATTTTTCTAATATTTTTAACCTGTAACAAAGATTTACTTACACCAGAGTTTTTAAATGAATCTTTATCTAAAGAAACTTTACTAACAAAAGTTACAGTAGATTTTTCTAATGATTTTCCAAAGGAAGAAAACATTGGTCTTGAGTACACTGGTTGCGGTGTCGGTATAGATGCATTAGGATCACCCATTTGTGCGCAAGCAATACTTCCACCTTGTAATACCATTTCAGGTTTAACACCAAAAAAAGCATTGTCCCAAATAACAATATCAGCACGTTTATTTTTTTCGATACTTCCAATATGATCTGAAATACCATGAGCTATTGCTGGATTAATTGTATATTTAGCAATGTACCTTTTAACTCTTACATTGTCGTTATCACCCTGCTCTTCTTTTAATTGTCCCCGTTGAACTTTCATTTTATGTGCTGTTTGCCATGTTCTAATAATAACCTCGCCAACACGACCCATGGCCTGGCTATCAGAAGCAATTATTGAAAAAGCACCCATATCATGCAGTATATCTTCCGCTGCAATTGTTTCCTTTCGAATTCGACTTTCAGCAAAAGCAACGTCTTCAGGTATTGATTTATCTAAGTGATGGCAAACCATTAACATATCTAAATGTTCTTCAACTGTATTAACTGTGTATGGTCTTGTTGGATTTGTAGATGACGGAATAACATACTGTTCTCCACATACCTTAATTATATCCGGTGCATGACCCCCACCAGCTCCTTCAGTATGAAAAGCGTGAATTGTTCGTCCATTAATTGCTTTAATTGTACTTTCTACAAATCCACTTTCATTTAATGTATCTGTATGAATCATAACTTGGATATCATGATCATCAGCTACATTTAGACAATTATCTATTGCTGCGGGAGTTGTTCCCCAATCTTCATGTAATTTTAGTGAACTGGCACCTGCAATTATTTGTTCTTCAAGTGCTTTAGGCAATGAACTATTTCCCTTACCTGCAAAAGCCAAGTTCATAGAAAAAGCATCTGCTGATTGTATCATTTTTTCTATATGCCATGGTCCAGGTGTAACTGTAGTAGCCAAAGTACCATGAGCGGGGCCAGTCCCACCTCCCAACATTGTTGTGATACCTGAATGAAGAGCATCGTCAATTTGTTGAGGACAAATAAAATGAATATGACTATCAAATCCGCCAGCTGTTATAATTTTACCTTCACCAGCTATTATTTCTGTTCCTGGTCCAATAATAATATTTACATTTGGTTGTGTATCCGGATTACCAGCCTTTCCAATCTCATAAATTAAACCATCTTTAAGACCAATATCTGCTTTGTAAATTCCATTTACATCTACTATTAAAGCGTTTGTTATAACTGTATCAACAGCACCATCTATACGAGATACTTGAGATTGTCCCATTCCATCTCGAATGACCTTTCCTCCACCAAATTTTACTTCTTCACCATATGTTGTTAAATCTTTTTCTACTTCAATAAAAAGATCAGTGTCAGCAAGTCTGACTTTATCACCAGTTGTTGGTCCATACATATCGGCATAAGCTTCTCTTTTTATTTTTTTCATTACAATTGACCCATAACTTTCTTATTAAAACCAAATATCTTTCTATTTCCAGTTATTGGAATTAATTCTACATCTTTTGATTGACCAGGTTCAAATCTAACAGCTGTACCAGATGGTATGTCTAAACGCATACCATTTGATTTATCTCTATCAAATTTTAAATATTCATTTGTTTCAGCAAAATGATAATGACTACCAACTTGAATTGGTCGATCTCCACTATTTGAAACTTTTATAGTGATTGATTGTCTTTCAGCATTCAAATTAATGTCACTATTTTGTTTTGTTATTATTTCACCAGGTTTCATTATCTAATTGGTTTATGTACTGTTACTAATTTTGTTCCATCTGGAAATGTTGCTTCAACCTGCACCTCAGGAATCATATCAGGAATACCATCCATACAATCTTCTTTTTTTACTACGTGTGCACCTGTTTCCATTAATTCTGATACCATTTTTCCATCTCTTGCACCTTCTATGACAAAATCTGTGATCAACGCTATAGCTTCTGGATAATTAAGCTTCACACCTCTTTCTAAACGTTTTCTGGCAACATTTGCTGCTACGCTCACCATCAACTTATCTTTTTCTCTTGGTGTTAATTTCATTTATAGATCCCAACTTTTTGGTAGTTTATCATTTATTACATTTTTCATAATTAAATTTAGTGTTTTTTTTAAATCATAATTATCATCGGCTAAGCACCTAATGACAATCTTATCATCAAATTTTGTCATTTCACAATAATGATTTTCTAAGTTTTTTGTCACTTTATTTAATTCAGACTCAAGTTGATGAATAATATCACCAAAAATTAAAATTGTTGATAAAGATGATTGATTATCAAATGTATAATTGTTTTTTAAATTATCAATGGTTGATCCCTTTATATTAATTGCTTCAAAATGCTTTATGGAAGAATTTGTAAAAATTTTCCATTGATCAGAAAAAGAAATATTTTTAATTTTTTCAGACATTGCTTTTCTTCCAAAAATTGTAGTTTCACAAAAAATCAAATTAGAATTATTTGATAGATTAATATTTATATTTCTTCTTAATTTTGAATTATCAAATAAAATTAACTCTTTGGGCAACCAATACAAAGTTGAATTATTTAAATTAATATTTATTTCTACATTGGCTGGATCTCCAATTCCTGCATAAATTTTTTCTGCAGCTTGTGTACAAACACTTAATTGAGAATTATTAATTGTAGCATTAATTTCAATATTATCATTACAAGTAATTCCCCCAGCCGTATTAATTAAGACTAATTCTTTATGTTCAATATAATTGTTTGGATTTAAAAGTTTACAACAACCACTTTGAAAAAATTTTTTAAAATTATTGTTTGATAATTCTATATCAATCTTACCTTTTGATCTTTGAAGTATTTTATCCATAATCAGATCTTTGTAATATAATTAAAAGATAATATAAAAAAATAATTTTTATATATTTATTCTTTGTAATCAGGTAAAGTAAGAAAATAATTCATTGATGCATCAATTAAATCATTTTCTGGATTTTTCTTGCAATAATCCATTACAGCTGGATAAATATCGTCAAAATCATCTGCCCATAAGTTCTTAAATTTATCATTAGATAAAGTAGAATAATAAAAATTTATACCAGTTAAAAAACCTGTTATTCCTGCTTCAACCACATCAACAACTTGAACAACTTCATCTTCAGTTGATGCTGAAATATTTTCAACAGTTTCTAATACATAAGAGCACTTATTTGAAATAATGCCTACAGCTGCAGATTGTTTGTCTGCATATAAATATTTTGTGAATAGAAAAATAAAAATAAAAAAAATTATTATTTTTTTCATTATATTTTACTATCAATTTTTATGTATTTTACAAGTTCCGTATCCAATTCCAATATCATCATTATTTGCCATAACATATCCAAAACCTCTGGTTCTTGTAAATTTTAAATTATTTAAATTTAAATTAAATGAATAACCAAATTGATTACAATAAATAAAATCGTCATACCCTTCTACATTCAACATAACATCACATACTGGACTTATATAAGTTAAATCATCACTTACGATTATTTTATTATCCAAATCTAACTCTATTTCAAATGTAGTTTTTCTATATAATTTAAATTTACTATAATTATCCTCACCTTCAAATCCTGCTAATTCAATATCTTTACAAATTAAATCCATTTTTTTTGCTGAAAGTGAAAAGCTAACTAAAATAAATAAAATAAAAGTAATTATTCTCATCTTTAAATCAATATTTGTATAATATGTATTTGTAAATTAAAATATTGAGCATTTGACGCAAGGAAGCTGGCGCTATATCATACTTAGCTACGGGCACTCCTAATTTAATTTTTATGATTTAATGTTACTTCACCAGTCTTTGTGTCAACAACATCAAAAGTTTTTTCATTATTACTAATTCTTTTAGCTCTAGCTTCTGAAGCACACTCCATTGCATCATTATCAGCATATAAAGATACAGCCATTACAGTTGTATCACTTGCGCGAATTTGTAGTAATTGTTGCGCTTCAGGAAATTCAATTGGTGCTTTTGCTGAATAATCTTTAATAGATTCATCAGCATCTTCTTTTGATTTAAAGTTAATTGTTGTTATTCTTGCTACTGTCATTTTTCCTCCTTCATTTTATTCAATTATTTAACTGCCCCTTCAGTTAAACCAGATACAAAATATTTTCCAATAAATACAAATAATAATATCACTGGTAAACTTGCAAGAACAGCTCCAGATAATAAAAATCCCCAATCAATTTGATATTGACCAACAATTCCAGCTAAACCAACAGGTAAGGTTTTTAGATCATCGCCACTGATTAATATTGACGCAAAAAGATATTCTGTCCAAGAAATAATAAAGCAAAAAATTGCTACACTCGCTATACCTGGGGCAGCTAGAGGAACAACAATTCTAGAAATTACGATATATCTAGATGCACCGTCAATATATGCAGCCTCCTCTATCTCATTAGGAATTAACTTAAAGAAAGCTTTTAACATCCAAACCGCAAATGGAGTGGCAAATAAAACATTAACAACAATCAAAGCAAAATAACTGTTAAGTAGATTTACTTTTGCAAACAATAAATAAATAGGCACTAATAGAATGACTCCTGGAAAAGCATAAGTAACTAGAAGTGAGTATTCTACAAATTTATTTCCATAAAATTTAAGTTTATGCAAGCCATAAGCTGCCGATACAGATAAAATGATGGAAATTATCATAGAAGAAAATGAAACTATTAAACTATTTTTTAAATATATAAAAAAATCTGAATTAAATAATATTTTATTATAGTGCTCTAAAGTAAAAGATCTTGGAATAATAGTTGTTGATGTAGCAATAATTTCTTCAGGGCTTTTAAAAGATGATGTGATTATCCAAAAAAAAGGAAAGAAAAAAATAAGTATTATTAAAAATAAAGATAAGCTTAAAAATATAAGTTTGATATTATTTTCTTTAATCATCTTCTTTTGGTGCCATGGATTTGATAAATATTATTGAGAATAGTAATAACAACAAGCTTGTAACAATTGATAAGGTCGCAGCTTGACTAATTCTAAATTTAGTAAAAGCTGTTTCATAAATTAACAATGGTAAGGTAGTTGTAGCACTCGAGGGTCCACCCTTTGTGATTAACCATATAATGTCAAATATATTAAATGATAATAATGTACCAACTAGACCTAAAACAAAAAGAACACTTTTAAGGTTTGGAAATGTAATGAAAAGAAATTGTTGAACAAAATTCGCTCCATCAACTTTAGATGCATCATACATTTCCCTATTTATGGAATTAAGTCCAGAAAGAATAATTAATGCTAAAAAAGGACTCCAACGCCATGAGTTTATTAGAACTAAACTTATAAAAGCTTTATTAGGAGAACTAAAGAAACCCGTGGCTTCATCTAATAATCCAATATCAATTAAAACTGAATTTATTACACCACTACTACTACTTAACATTAATTTCCAAATAACAACAACTACTACTGTTGGAATAATAAATGACAAAATAATCCAATTAGCCATAATTTTTTTACCAGGGAATTTATAGTTAATAGTTAAGGCAATAGTGAATGCAAAAAATGTCTGACAGATTGCATTACCAATTATCCAATAGAAACTATTTAAAGAAGCATTTAAAAATTTAGATTTACCAAATAGTTTTATGTAGTTATCAATACCTACAAATTTTCCTGATGTACCAATTATCTTGACATTAAATAAACTTAATTCAAATGCTATATATATTGGAACTAAAATTATAAGCGAAATCCAAATAACTAATGGAGATACAAACAACCAGCCTTCAATATTATTTTTTTTCACAGAAATCACAGCACCTCTATTAGAGGTGCTGAAAAGTTTTTAATTACTCAATAGCTTCAGTCATTATTTCCATACCTTCACTAACTGCATCTTTTGCACTTTTGCCATCAATTAAAGTTAGTTGAAGAGTTTGAGCTAATAAATTCTGAGCTGATATAGATGATATACTTGTAAAAGTATTACCATTCGTAAAACCAAATAGACTACCTCGTGTTGAATTGTCTAACATAGTTTCTACTTGTGATTTATATTTTACAACAACCGGATCATCCCAATAAGTTGAATCTTTACTTCCAGCCTCAGTTATTGGTAAAAATAGTCCTGGCTCCATGTTGATAAATCTACCATAATTTCCAGGCTCCATTAAGAAACTTAGAAACTTTTTAGAAGCTTCCATTTTTGCTTCATCGGCAGTCATTATCATTGCAGAATTTACATATGAAACAGTTCCTGCTCTGTGAGCTTTACCATTTGCATGAGGTATCTGAATTACACCTAAATCACTAGCATCTCCACCAGCTTGTGAGTCATATGTAGAGATAACTGTGAACTGCAATATCATTGCACAACCTTTACTTGCAAAACATGCTTCGGCTTCACCCCAAGTCCAGTTTGCTGCATCAGGAGCTGAATATTGGTATAATTCTTTATAAACATCGTATGCTGCTACAGTTTGAGGATTATCAAATCTTAAAGTGCCATCAGAATTGTATATTTCTTCTGCACCTGAGTTAACCATAAAACTATAGATTGTTTGATCAGTATAAAGTTGTTTATTGCCTGGAAGACCTATTCCGTAAACACCGTCTTTGGTTAAAGCTTTAGCAGCTTTCTTTAAATCAGACCAAGTTTTTGGAGGCTCAATTCCTGCAGCTTCAAAATCACTTTTTCTATACCAAAGTGATAAACCCATATTCCATAAAGGAACAGCCCAAGTATGACCATTATAAGTATATTGATCGAGTGCTTTTTGGTAAAAACCATATTTTGAATCTAACTCTGCAACAAATTCCTCAACAGGTTGTGCTGCACCCATATCAGCAAGTATAGGAGTAAAATCTGGAATACCTACTAATATTTCTGGCGCAGTTCCAGCAGCCACTGATGCTGGAGCTTTAGCATAAATTTCACCCCAGTTTTGCACTTCTTGTGTTACATTAATATCTGGATTAGCAGAATTAAATTCATCTATTAATGTTTGTATTCTATCTACTCTATGTGGAACACCTTCCATATGCCAAAAAGTAACATTTGTTACAGCATAAGCATTAAAAGAAAATAGAATTGTAATAAAAAATAGTAATATTTTATTCATTTTTCCTCACTTAATTTATGATTAATATTTTAATATCAATATACCAACATTATCAACTAAATTTGAGACTTTCACCAAATATTATTCAATGACTCTCTTAATTTTTTATATTTTTGATATTTATTATTAAGATATTTGGATTGTTTTATTTTGGGTGTGTAAATATGACCAATATTTTGGTGATCATTAATTAAATTTTTTAAATCTTTTTTATGTAAATAACTGTCAATTAAGAATGAAATACCTAATGCACCTAATTCCGAATTAGTTAAAATTTTAACTTTAATATTCAAAACATTTGAAATCAATTGAGGTAAAATCTTACTTTTTGATGCACCTCCTGCAAGATAAAGACTGTCTCTAGTTTTGATTTTATTCGCGTAACAATCTTTGATAGATAATGCTAAACCTTCATAACAAGCACTCATAATATCAAAATTATTATGATGTGGTAAAATTCCAAAAATTTCAGCTTTAGAATTTAAATTTACAAATGGAGATATTGATCCTCCATAATTTATATAAGGAAGAAATATTAATGAATTTTCTGGATATTTAAAAGTTAAATATTTTTTTTCAAAATTATTAATTATTTTTATTTTATCTGAATATTTTTTTGAATTTTTATAAAAATTATCAATAACCCAATCAATATTAGTTGTTCCTGCAACGTTTATTTTAGTCTCTAACCATGTATTATTTAAAGAAGCAAAAAATAACCCTGAGCCATCTTTAGATATTTTTGAATTATTTTTAACTATAATATTATGACATGTAGTTCCAACTATACTTATTTTTTTATTATGGTTAATTCCTCCAGCTCCTAAAATAGAAGCTATTACGTCACCACATCCTATTATAACTGGAGTACCAATTTTTAAATTAGTCAATTTTGATGCACTTTTAGTAACGTATCCGCCTAATTCATTTGATTTTTTTATTTCTGGGAATAATTTAAAATATTTAGTACTTAAATTAAAAATTTTGAAAATTTTTTTTGATAATTTTTTATTTTTTATATCTCCTGGGTATACTGAAACTTCAGTTTCATCATTATTTATATTCCCTGTTAATTTAAATCTTAACCAATCTTTACAAGTTAAGATATATTTAATTTTCTTTAAATTTTCTTTTTCAAATTTAGTCATCCACTTTAGAATAGGTATAGTACAGCCGTATTGAGCGATAGAGCCTGTAATTTTATAAATCTGATCAAATATTTTTTTATTAGTGAAAATTTTTTGACTTCTTGTGTCATTCCATAAAATTGCATTTCTTACAGGTTTATTTGTTTTGTTAATAGACCAAAATCCAACCATATTTCCAGTTATGCCTAAACCAACAATTGATTGTGACTGAATTTTAGATTTTTTTATTAAAAGTTTAATACACTTTGCTGTTAGTAACCAAAATTTTTCCATTTCAATTTCAGATTTACCAAATTTATCAGTTACTACTGGATTTTTTACACTATAAGAATTTATTTGTTTAAAATTATTATTAAAAATTACAGTCTTTATTACTGAAGTCCCAGCATCAATTGCAACATAATATTTCAAAAGTTATCTCTTAAATTTATAACCATGAATAGCCCACGCAAACTAAAGCTATAATTAAAAAAAAATTCATAACTCTTTTTCTATTTTTAATCTGCTGATCACTCAATTCTTTATTTCTAGAAAGATAATATACGTAGCATCCGATTGCAAATGCTACAAACCCTCCAAGATAAGCATACCATTGTAACTCAGTCATTTATTTAATTTATATATTATTATATAACAATTAATAATTATTTTTAATTATGACATACAAAGCAAACCCAAAAAGATATCAAAAATTAATATACAGAAGATGTGGAAATAGTGGATTACTTTTACCACCTATAACACTTGGTCTTTGGCATAATTTTGGTGGAAAAAAATCTATGCCTACTGAATCTAAAAAAATGCTTTTTAGAGCTTTTGATAGAGGCGTAACTCATTTTGATTTGGCTAATAATTACGGACCACCTTACGGTTCAGCTGAAGCCAATTTTGGTAAAATAATGAAATCAGAATTAAATAAATATAGAGATGAATTAATTATTTCAACTAAAGCTGGATACGATATGTGGCCTGGGCCATACGGAGAATGGGGTTCAAAAAAATATTTAACTGCAAGCCTTAATCAAAGTTTAAAAAGAATGAGACTAGAATATGTAGATATTTTTTATTCTCATCGTTTTGACCCATTAACACCTTTAGAAGAAACAGCAGATGCATTAGCTCAATCAATTAGAACAGGTAAAGCTTTATACGTAGGAATTTCATCATATAGTTCAAAACAAACAATTAAAATGAATAAATTATTAAAAGATAGAGGGGTTAGTTGTTTAATCCATCAACCTTCTTACTCAATGATTAATAGATGGGTGGAAAAGGATTTATTATCTACATTAAAAAAATTAGGCCTAGGATGCATAGCATTTTCCCCTCTCGCTCAAGGCATGCTATCGGGAAAATATTTAAAAAAAATACCTAAAGTATCAAGGATTTCAGATAATTCATCTCTTGATAAAAAAATGATTACAAAAAGTTATTTAATTAAAATTAAAGAATTAACAAAAATTGCTAATAAAAGAGGACAATCTTTACCTCAAATGGCTCTTTCCTGGGTACTTCGTCATCCAACTATGACATCAGCTCTAATTGGTGCAAGAACAGTTAAGCAATTGGATGAGTGTTTAGATAGTCAAAATAATCTAACTTTTAGTAATTCTGAATTAAAAGAAATTGATAAATATGCAAAAGAAGAAAATATAAATCTTTGGTCTAGATCAAGTAAAGATTAATATTTTTAATTGTTAAATATAAAATTTTGAAATAAATTATAATTTATGAGTATTTTAAAATATTTGTTCACAGTTTTATTATTCTTTCTTTTATTAAATTTTATCTTTGATTTAAAATTTCTTAATGTTCAAACTAACGATCAAATAAAAAACTTTATTTATAATTATATACTTCCACATAAACATTCAGTTAAATTGGAAAAGGAAATTAAAGAATTAAGAAAAGATCGTAACCAAATTGATAAAAGAAGAATTCTATATGAGGAAGCATTTAATGATTTGATGGAAGATAAGCCCTATCTTGAATATGATAGTCTTTTACTTGAAAAATTATTAACACAATTTGATCCCTATGAATTTGATATTAGTTTGAAGAATAATTCAAGCAATCTTGAATATAGTTATAATTCAGAACATAGTTTTTCAAATGATACTATTGATGTAAACATTTTTGGACCAACATCAAATTTATTTATGTATGGTATAGCAAATCAATATCCAGGAAGTGGATATTTAGAAGTTCATAATGATAATTTAATTATTATTTCTGCGAGTGGGATTTTAGGATTTTCCAATATTGAAATAAAAAATATTAAGGGTGATCTTTTTTTTCAACAAATTAAAACAAATATTAATAAATTTATTGGTATCGAACAATTTAAAAAATCCCGAATTCATGATTTTGATTGGCTAGAAGGAGGATGGTTTTCTATTAAAGATATCGAAATTTATAATGATGAAATTTATGTTTCTTATACCAGAGAAGTTTCTGATAATTGTTGGAATACAAGTTTAATTCACGGAAAAATGGATTATCAGTTTATTGAATTTGATAATTTTTTTACTTCTGAAGAATGCGTCCATTTCTATGATAATATCGATGAAGAGTTTAATGCTCATCAATCTGGCGGCAGGGTAATTAGTTTAGAAAATGATAAAATATTTTTTTCTACAGGTGATTTTAGAAGCAGATACCGAACTCAAAAAATAGATAGTATTTTTGGTAAAGTTATCGAAATTGATAAAGTTACTAAAGATTATAAAGTAATTAGTATGGGTCATAGAAATCCTCAAGGTTTATATTATAATAAAGATGATAATTTTTTGATTGAAGCTGAACATGGACCTCAAGGTGGAGATGAAATTAATATAATTATGTTAAATCAAAAAAAAATCCCAAATTATGGATGGGCGATTTCAAGCTATGGAGAACATTATGGTGGAGCAAATGCTTCATATAATCAAAAAACTTATGAAAAATATCCACTTTACAAATCTCATTCTGATTATGGTTTTATTGAACCAATTAAATATTTTGTTCCTTCAATTGGTATTTCACAAATTGTAGGATTAGATAAAAAAAACCATTATGTTGTTGCCTCGCTAAAAGATGGTTCACTATATTTTTTTGAACTAAAAGATAATAAAGAAATAATAAATATGAATAGAATAGAAATAGGTGAGAGAATTAGAGACATGATTAAGTATAATAATCAATTATATTTATTTTTAGAAGATACAGCATCATTTGCACAAGTAATTTTAAAATAATTTGTGTTAAAAATAAAAGATAAATGGGTTTGGGATTTCTGGTTGGCAAATGATGATAACAAATGGTACTGTTATTTTTTACAAGCAGATAAATCATTAAAAAATCCAGATTTACGACATAATAATGTTACTCAAGGTCTTGCTACTTCAAAAGATTTAATTAACTGGAATTATTATGGAACAGTTTTTTCACCTTCAAAAAAAGAAAATTTTGATGATTACACAGTATGGACAGGGTCAATATTAAATGAAAATTCTCAATGGCATTACTTCTATACTGGAAGAAATAAAAGTGAAAATGGACTTAAACAAAGAATAGGACATGCATTAGGTAATACCCCCTACTCTTTTGAAAGATGCGGTAATGGGTTAGCTTTAGATTTAGATCCAAATATTTACTTGGAAATTACTGAAAATGGGTTTTGGAAAGATCAAGCTATGAGAGATCCATGGGTAATGAAACATCCTAAAGAAAATAAATATATTATGGCCTACACAGCAAGAGCATCAATAGATGATGATCCTTATCAATGTGGAGTTATAGGAATGGCAGAGTCAACTAATCTTTATGATTGGAAATCAACTAAACCGCTTTTTGGAGGATTATTTAGTCAACTTGAAGTACCCCAAATTTTTCAAGTAAATAATAAATGGTATTGTTTATTTTGTAATCACCCTGAAGATTGGTCTGATGGATTTAAACAAAATTATAACGGTCCTATCAGAAGAGGTACTCATTATTTAATATCAGATAACTTTGATGGACCTTGGAAAATTGCTCCAGGATCTTTTTTAACTTCAGATGCTGAAGAAGAATTATATGCTGGAAGAATTATACAAATAGAAAATGATTATTATTTTATGGCTTTTTTACATGATGATAAAGACGGAAATTTCATAGGTGAAATTTGTGATCCTATATCTTTGTCTTTTAATGCTGAAGGAATTATGAGTTTAAATATTTAGATATAATTTTTCCAAGAGTACTCAGGTTTAAAACCTAAAATATTTTTTGCTTTCTCATTACTCAATAGTGTTTTATTTTTTCCAATATCACCCTTAATTTTAATTTTTGGAAATACTTTATCTAAAAGTGATTTATTATCTTCTTCCATAACAGTATCATCAGCAGCTATAATAAAATGATCTGCACCTTTTATTTTGCTTTCCATTGCTAATAAACAAGCTTTGGCTACATCTCTAGCATCAATATAGCCCCAAAAATTCCATTTTCTTAAAAATGGATCATTTTGAAATGATTTAAATTGTTTGTAATCATGTTCTTCCATAATATTAGAATAACGAAGACCAATAATTTTCATTTCAGGATTTCTCCTACAAAATTGTCTTGCCATTTCTTCACCCATTACTTTAGAAAGTGAATAGCTTGACTCTGGACGAGGGGTATATTCTTCATCTACAGGTACATAAGGCGGATAAGCATCAAAAGGTAAACCAAGAACAGTTTCACTTGATGCCCAAACAATATTATTTATTTTCATCACTTTGCATGCTTGAAAGATATTATAAGTGCTTAAAGTATTTGCCCTGAATGTTTTATGATTTGCCTCTAACCCAGAAGCTGGAATTGCTGCTTGATGTATAACTGCATCTATTCCATCAATACGATCATCTATTTCAGATACAGACTCTATAGCTTCTCCAAAATTTTCTAAATCGACTTTAGTAAAAGGAACTTTTAATTCTGGATCATTGACTAAATCTACATTGAAGACATTATAATTTTTTTTCAATAATAGTTTTATTGTTGCTCTACCAGCTTTACCTGAACCACCTGTTACTAAAATATTATTCATTAAATATTATTTAATATTTTTTTACAAAGAATCACTAAAATTTTGATAAAAATATTTGAAAGGAGATTTTATGAATGAATTTATCAATGAAGCTGGGGGGAATTTAGCATTTTTATTCCATGTTTTATTTATGCTCTTTAATTTATTTATTATTTATCAGTTTTATTTTAACGATAAATTTTTTAATGAATTAGGATTTTCAAATGAAGAACCTAAATTGGTTTTCAGAGGTCCATTAGGTGCTGTTTTTCTAACCATGTTGTTAATGTCTATATTGTTAACTTTTGATGTAACTGGAAATACTTATGAAGAAAATGTAGTACAATATAAATTTTGGTATTCATTTTTGTTTATGCTTTTTGCTATAGCTTTAATTAGTTCAATAGTTAGATATTTTAATTTTGTAAATAATTATGGAATCAAACCAAATATAAGAGGTGTTATATTTCCACTAGTTGGACTTGTTTTAATTATTCTTAGAACAATATTTGAAGGTTACTAATAAATTACAAGCGGTTTTATAACCGCTTGTTTTAATTAAAATAACTTCTAATCCTATTTCTTGATGCAAAATGTAAGATTAATGAAACTATAAATAAAAATAAAACAAAATAGTATTCTCTAAATTCAACTTGACTTGTATAAAAAACAAATAAACAACAAATTGTAAATGATTTAATATAAATTTCTAAAAACTGAATAGGATAAAGTTTTTCTGTTTGAAAAAAAAGATATCTAAAACCAAAGTACGCAAAAGTTAGAAAAACAGCTAATCTGACTGAAGTAATTCTATGATATGGTATATCTTGTCTTTCAACTATACTGAATGGAAAATAGATAGTTACACCCATAATTTCTGCAATTATAAATACTAATGCCCATAAACTTAATAAACCAATTATAATTTTAGCTAATGTTTTTACCATAATCAAATTTATGGTCTTTTTTTTACAAGGGTTTTGACCGACCTATAAGTAATTATTTTAACTAAATTTTAATAAAAAATATATAAATATTAATTTGATTGCAGAAAACTATGCAATTTCTTATCTAAAATTATCTTTAATTGGAGAAAAATATAAAAGAATCAAAATTGCACCACTAATTAACCCACCAATTTGATCAAGCATACCACTAAAAGCACTAAAAATAACAGAACCACTAAAATAATTTAGAACTATGCCAGCTACTACTAAAAATAAATACAGTGGTTTGCCGTGAGAGATAAATCTATAAAGTAAATTTAAAGTAAATAGATATAGAAAGAATAAACTAATAGACACTATTCGAGAAAAATTTTCAAAATTAGATAATAATCCATCATTTAAATTTTCATAAAGATTAGAAATTTCGGATGGTTGATACATAGATGATATAACCATTAAAATTATAACAATAAAATCTGCTAAAATTAAATTTTTAAAAATTTTTTCAATTTCCATAATAACAATTAATTCAAATAAATATGATATCTAACTTAGATATGTAGTTTGAATATTACAATAAGATTATTTAAATCTATTTAAAAAATAAATTATTGTTGAAAATTATTTTCCAGTGTTTGTACATGAATATCTAAGTTTTCTATCACAGCATCATTATTAATATTTCCATAAAAAACACCTTTAATAGGTGATGCGTAACTTGCATCAAGACCACAAGAAACACGAACATATCTTTCATCAGGACTGCATTTGTTTGTTGGATCAAATCCTACCCATCCTAAATCATTAATATAAAACTCAGCCCAAGCATGAGTTGATTGAAATTCTGAAGAATGAGAATTGTTATGCATATAACCATTTACGTATCTAGCAGGAATTCCTAAAGTTTTTGCTGCTGCAATCATAATATGTGCTTGATCCTGACAAACTCCCTTTTTCTGATTAAATGCCTCAATTGCTGTTGTCTGATTATTTGTAGTTAAAGGTTTGTATTCAATTTTTTCAGCTACTAAGTTCATCATATTATGAGATGTTTCTAAATTCTCATTTTCATTAAAACCATTTTTAGCTTCAATTGCCAAATTTTTTATATCAGTATTTGCTTTTGTTAAATTTGATTCTCTTAGATAAACTAATGGATCTATTTTATCAGATTTACTTTGATAAATTCCCTTTGTATCAAATGTTTCAACTTTTCCAAGAACAGTAAATTGTATTTTTTTAACCTTATTTGTATTTGTAAAGCTTTGAATATTATTAGCTTCTCCATCTTGATAAATTTTAGATTTTTTTGCAGAATCATTATGCACATTCCATTCTAGAATTTTAAGACCATTATATTCTGATGGGTGTAATTTAGTGGTTTGAATTAATCCTGAAACTGGGTTTTTATATTCATACTTAGTTGTGTGCTCAATGATTAGTTCCATATTAATTAAAAAACTCCTTATGTATTTCGTTATCAACACTAGATATTTTTCTAATAAATTGTGTAACAAACTGATGAAGACCGTATTCAACAATAGTTTCTATTTTTTCTTCTTGAATTTTAGTATTTAGATCTTTTAAATTATTATAAATTCTTCCAACTTTTTCTGGACTACATGTTAGATTTGTTAAATGTTTAACTATATTTTGAATACAAAAACTTAAAGATCTAGGACAATTATTATTTAAAACTAAAAAATCAGCAATTTTAGTTGCGGTAATATTGCCATCGTATGCCCATCTGAAAGCTCTAAAAGAAGATAAGGAACGGAGCAATATACTCCATTGCATATTATCGATATTACCGCCTACATATTGAGGTTTTGGTAATAAAACAAAATACTTCACATCTAATAATCTCGCAGAATTATCTGCTCTTTCAATAAATAAACCAAGAAAAAGGAAATTATAACCATCATTTCTTAGTAAAGAACTTAATGATCCTCTAAATAAGTTTACTTGTTCTATCGACCACTCTGTAAGATCAGGTAAATCAGATTTTGTAAATTTTTTTTCTTTTAATTTTAGTATCTCTTGATATGTTTTATTAATTGCTAACCAAGACTCAGGTGTGAAAGAAGTTCTAACTACTAATGCATTATTTCGAGCATTTAGAATACAATTAAAAACAGACGAAGGATTGTTTTCATCAAAAAATAAATAATCTTCGACATTTCTTTGTTCAATTGTATTATATTTATTTTTATATCCTTCAATTGCTCCAGCAGCAGATAATACTGATTCCCATTCATTATTATAACCACTAGGATTTGGAAAAAGAGACATTCTATAACCAACATCCAAGAGTCTTGCTGTTGTTTCAGCTCTTTCCATGTAACGACTTATCCAATATAGATATTCAGCAGTTCTACTTAACATTAATATTCCTCATTCAGCTAATACCCATGTGTCTTTAACACCGCCTCCTTGGCTAGAATTTACAACAAAAGAACCTTCATTCATTGCAACTCTTGTTAGACCTCCTGAACTTAATTGAGCATGCTCACCAATTAAACAAAATGGTCTTAAGTCCACTCTTCTTCCTTCAACTTGATTTTTAATAAGCGTTGGTGAAAATGAAAGATCAAGTAAAGGTTGTGCTATATACCCCTTTGGATTTGTTGAGAGTTTAGTTTTAAACTCATCTATTGAAGATTTAGATGATTTTGGACCTATTAACATTCCATAACCTCCAGATCCATCAACTTCTTTTACTACAAGTTCATTTATATTATCTAAAACATAATTTAATTCCTGTTCCTTTTCACAATTCCATGTTTCAACATTATCTAAGATTGGTTGTTCACCTAAATAAAATTTAATCATCTCAGGTACATAAATATAAATTGCTTTGTCATCAGCGATACCTGCTCCAGGTGCTGAACAGATATTAACACCTCCGGTTCTATAAACATCCATAATTCCCGGAATACCAATTACAGAATTAGGATTAAAACATAGAGGATCTAAAAAATCATCATCTATTCTTCTATAAACAACATCTACTCTTTTTGGACCATCAACAGTTTTCATATAAAGGTATTTTCCTTCAACAAATAAATCTGTTGATTCAACCATTTCAATTCCCATTTGATCTGATAAAAAACTATGTTCATAATAAGCACTATTTAATGGTCCTGGTGTAAGTAAGACGCATACAGGTTCTGGATTTTCACACTTTATAGGAGCTAAACTCATTAATGTTTGCAAAAGTCTTGTAGGATAATCATCTATGGGCGTTACTCTGTTATTATGAAATAAATCTGGAAACATTCGCATCATTATTTCTCTATTTTCTAACATGTAGGAAACACCACTTGGTGTTCTACAATTATCTTCTAAAACAAAATAATCATTTGGACCTGTTCTTACTAAATCTATCCCAATTATAGGGCTATAAATATCTCTAGGAGGAGAAAAACCAAACATTGAAGGCTCAAAAGATTTTTTTTTGTAAATAATTTCTTTTGGAATTATATTGGCTTTTATTATTTCACCTTGATTATAGATGTCAGCTAAAAAAGCATTAAGTGCTTTTGATCTTTGGATTACACCTCTTTCTAATTTTAACCATTCTGTATAAGTAAATATTCTTGGAATTAGATCAAAAGGAATAATTCTTTCCCTTATAGTCTCATTATTTGTTGAGAATGTAATTCCAATATTTCTAAAGTGAGTTTCAGCTTCTGCGTTCTTTTCAAGAATGACTTTAGAAGTCATTTTATCCAACCAATCATTAATATTATTATAATGATTTCTTATAACTGACTCAGATTGATACATTTCATTAAACATCACCAGAGTAACCTCGTGATCTCAAATAGTATTTTTTTTTAATCCAAAACTTATTAACCATAGTTATATAATAAGCCTTTCTTATCGTTTATAATTCATGCTTAGCTATGGAAATTAAATAATAAGATCCGCGTTCCTTCAGCTTATGCTTACTTCCGATCTGATTTACACAGATTGAACGATTTAATAACTTGCATGCGTTCCTTCAACTTTCGTTTACTTCCGTTTTGAAATATTCAAAATGAACGATTTAAAAATTAATAATAAAATTTATTTGTATTTTAAATTGATTATGAACTTAATTAGATATGCAAAATTTGCATACTAAAAAAAACCTTAAAATATAGGAAAGTTTTTAGTAAAATTAATCAAGAGTTAAGTTTAAAATATCAATTAAACCAACAGGG
>CACGJH010000016.1 GCA_902573325.1 uncultured Alphaproteobacteria bacterium
CAATTGTTAAGTGGATTGCTGATCTTAGATTAATTTTATCAATATTAATCTTTACTCCCATTAATTTTTTATTAATTCCATTTTCTTTAATTTTAATTAAATTTTCTTTTCCAAGAAATTTAATATCATTTTCTAGATTAACAAATTTATCTAATCCACATTCAAATGGATTATCATTTATATCCATATCGTTACCATAAGAAAGTAAAGCACCTTCAATTCTTTCAATTAAATGAGGACAACCTGGTTTAACTTTAAGCTCTTTACCTTCTTCAAATAATAAATCGTATAATTCTAAACCTGATTTAGTATCTTCCACATAAATTTCTACTCCACCCTGTTTTGACCAACCAGATCTAGCAATTAAATGTTTGGTATTTTTAAAATTAAAATATTTAAAATTATAAAATTTTAATTCTAAAATTTCTTTACCAAAAACTTTCTCTAACAAATCAAAAGCCTTAGGACCTTGAACAGCCATAATATTTACATCAGGTTCAGTAATAGAAACTTCAAAATTTTTCCCTATAGCAAGACCTTTAGCAAATAACATTACGTCTGAATCAGCAATTGAAATCCACCATTTTTCATTGTTAAATTTAAGCACTACGGGATCATTAATCATTCCCCCATTTTCATCAATTATTGGACAATAATAACATTTACCTTCTTTAGCCTTACTTAAATCCCTACAAGTCATTAATTGAACTAATTGATAAGCGTCCTTACCTTTAATTTCTATTTGTCTTTCAGCTGCTACATCCCATATTTGAACATAATTTTTTAAATGGTTATATGTTTCTTCAAGACTTCCCTCAAAACCTGCAGGAAGTAACATATGATTGTATATTGTATAAGAAGTAACACCCTGTTTTTCAATTCTGGAAGAATAAATAGTACTTCTCAACCTTCTTGATTTAGCTACTAATTGATTGGGCATGGAAGACTCGTATAAATATTTGTATTAAATTAGTCTACATCTAAATAAATTAAATTTGATTTTATGAATCAAAGAAAATAATTGTAAGCAAAGTAAATAGATAAATTTGTAAAAAAAGTTTTTAGATTATTATTCGAGCTTAAGAAAGACGGTAAAACCAATAAAAGCACTCCAATCATATAAATAATTGGAACTAGCTTATCCATTTATTAATATTTTTCCTTATCGATTAATTCACTAACTAGTAAATCTCCAAATCCTTTTTTTGAAGCTTGTTTGTAAAATGATTTTGCCATTTTTGAGAGTTTATTGGCATTTGGTAAGTCTGAAACAAGGTCATTAATATAATTTAAATCTTTGTATGTATTATCTACAGAAAAAACATATCCTTTATAATTACCTTTTATAGCTTTATCTGCAATTCTATCCAAAGCTCCCGAATTTCCTGAACCCAATCTAGCAACATCACATAAAAGTTTAATATTAATATCTAGTTTTTTTGCAGATTTAAAAAATTCAATAACACTAGTGGTAGTCATTAATGATAAAAAGTTAGATAATAATTTTGCAGAAGATGCCTTTGATACATCACCAAAATTAAAAACAGACTTACAAAAAGAATTAAGAAATTTTTTACATTTCAAAAAATTACTTTTTTTACCTCCATAAATCCCACCTAATATACCCTGCTCACTTTGAACTGGACCTCCCATTACTCCACAAAAATTATAACTTATTTTTTTTGATTTAAAAATTTTATCCATTTTTAAAGCACCATTTTTGTTATGCGTTGTTAAATCGATTACAAGTGTTTTACTATCAAGTTCTTGTTTAATTTTTTTTGCAACATTTAGTGCTACTGGTGTATTTGTTACACATATCATTAAACAATCAAGTTTTTGTTTTTTGATTTCATTATATGATTTTAATTCTATAGCCCCAATTTTTTTTAATTTGTTTATAGGTTTTCTATTTTTATGAGCAAAAATAAATACATTATTATTTTTTAATAAATTTTTAGCCATTCCATAGCCCATATAGCCAACACCTATAAAACCTACATTGCTCATAATAATAACTATAGTGAAAAATTTATTATTTAAAAGTGAATTATAAAATTTAATTATTTCTTGATGAAATAAAAGAAACTACTAAAACAATAATTAGTAGAGGAACACATAAAAGATTTATAACTGTCCAATTTGAAAAATATAAAAGAAAACCAGCTGATAATGATCCTATGCCTTGAGTAGAAAAAACGATAAAATCATTTAGACCTTGTGCTGTAAATTTATCCTTTTCTTCATAAGAAACAACTAACAAACTCGAGCCTGAAACAAATAAAAAATTCCAGCCAATTCCAAGTAGTATTAAACCTAGCATATAAGAATAATAGAAATCAAAGAATGTATTGGTTAATATACTTAACAACAAAATAATTACTCCTGCATATATAATATTTGTATTTCCAAACCTTTTAATTAAATCTCCAGAAAATAAAGAGGGTAAAAACATACCAATGACGTGAAGTTGAATTACGATACTTGTTTCAAATAAAGTAAATTTATTAACAAGATGCATATGTAAAGGGGTAGCAGTCATGATTATAGCCATTGTAAAATAACCAAGACCAGCGCTTACGATTGATTGTATAATTTTAATATTTTTTAAAAGTTTGAAAATAGTTTCAATTTCAAATTTACTTTGATTAATAGTATTTTTTGTTTCCTCATAAAAAAGCAGAATAAAAAAAGGAATGATTGCTGTAAAAGATAGGAAAATATAACTACCAAGAAATAAATAACTTGGAAAAAAATCTTTAAAATATTCTGCAAAATTAGATGAAAGTAATGCAGAAACTATACCTAATAATAATATAATTGAGATAGATCTTGGAATAAATTCTTTTTTGACTGATTCAGAAGCAGCAAATCGATATTGATGAATAAAAGCTTGTGAGATACCTATTAAAAAATTACCTAATGCAAAAATAAAAAAATTTTCCAAATAAATTGCAATTGAACAAATAATTAGAGCTAAGCAACTTAAAACAGAAGAAAATAAAAATCCTTTCTGTCTCCCCCAGATACTCATAAACCTAGAGGCAATAGGTGCACTTATTGCTATACCTATAATCATTAATGTCATTGGCACTGTTGCTAATGAATCTTTCATCATTATCTGAGATGTAATTATTCCACCTAATAAAACTACAGCCATAGGTGGGAAAGCCGCAATTGTAGAAGATATACAAATAACAATAAAATTTTTATTAAACATTACAAAAGATAATTTCTATTTGGTTATATTAATTTGATCACTTGTCACTCTTTGATTTACAATAAAAATTAATAAAATTATTGAGTAGACAATATTTGCTATTAAGATAAAAATAATTATGGTTTCAAGTCATGATTTTGTAGATGATAAAAGAAATAAACATATTAAAATATATATAAATGGAAAATTTTATAAAAGAAAAGATGCCAAAATATCAGTTTTTGATTCCTCTACAATGCTTGGAGATGGTATCTGGGATTCGTTAAGATATCATAATAATAATTTCATTTTTCTTAAAGAACATCTAGATAGGTTATATAAAGATGCAAAGCTTATTGACTTAAAAATACATTTGACCCGTAAAAAACTTTCAGAAGCACTAATAAAGACTATCAAAATAAATAAAATGAAAACAGACGTTCATTTAAGAATAATTGTATCTAGGGGTATTAAATCAACACCCTATCAATCACCTAAAGTTACAATATCCAAACCAACAATAATTATAATACCTGAATATAAAAAACCAGATATTAAAGCTTACAAAAAAGGATTAAAATTGGTTACAGTAAAAACTATTAGAGGGCCAATCAATGTTCAAAATCCACAAATAAATTCACTAAGTAAATTAAATTGTATACTAGCATGTATTGAGGCTAATAAAAAGAATGCTGATGAAGCACTTATGTTTGATATTAATGGAAATATTGCTACAAATAATAGTACGCATTTCTTCTTCGTAAAAAATAAGACAGTCTTTACCTCAACAGGAAAATATTGCGTTACAGGAATTACGAGACAGAAAATTATAGATCTATGTAAAAGAAATAAAATAAAAGTAAAAGAAAAAAATTTTAAATTAAACGAAGTATTAAATGCAGATGAAGCATTTTGTACAGGATCTTTCGCAGGAATTGTACCGGTAAATCAAATAAATAAAAAAAAATACTCATTAAAGAAAAATCCTATTACTAAAGAATTAACTAATTTTTATAATAATTTATTTTAAATGATTAATTTATTCGTTTGGTCTGGACCAAGAAATATTAGTACTGCATTGATGCGATCTTTTGAAAATAGAAAAGACACAAAAGTTTATGATGAACCTTTTTATGCATATTATTTAAAAAAAACTAACTTAAACCATCCAATGAAAGATGAAATTATAGATCACTATCATACGAATGAAGATGAGGTTATTAATTTAATCACTAAAGAAGATAATAAGTATAAAATATTTTATCAAAAACATATGACTCATCATATTTTAGATGAAACACGCTTAGATTGGATTAACAAAGGTATAAATTGCTTTTTAATCCGTGATCCTGCTAAAGTAATTGTCTCATATTTAAAAAAAAATACTTTAAAATCAATTCAAGATGTAGGTTTTAAAAAACTTTATGAAATTTTCAAATTATTAAATTCAAAAGAGCCCATAGTAATAAACTCTGATTATTTATTAGCAAGTCCTGAAAAGTATTTAAAAATTTTGTGTCAAAAATTAAATTTAGATTTTGATCAAAATATGCTTAATTGGCCAAAAGGCTATAGAGATACAGATGGTATTTGGTCTAAAGTTTGGTATCAAGATGTAATCTCCTCTACTACTTTTAACGCCAAAAATTCTAAAGAATATATTGTGCCAAAAACTTATGATAATATTTATAAAGAATGTTTAGACGTATATGAAGAAATTAATAAGTACGCAATTAAAGTATGAATAAAGAAGATATTCAAGAAGCATCAAAAATTTTATTTGAACATAGGTTAAATAAAACTGGTTTAAGTTCTTTAAAAAATCTAGAACCTCAGACAATTGATGAGGCTTATGCAATTCAAGATAATTTAAAACTAAGATACTTAGAACTGAAAGATAATTTCTGTATTGGAAAAAAAGTTGGATGCACATCTGTAGCTGCACAGAAACAAATGAATATAAAAGAACCCTTCCATGGAAATCTATTTTATCGATACAGTTCAAAAAATATTAATTTATTAAATTCTAAAAATTTCTTTGAACCCTATGTTGAGCCAGAAATTAGTTTCAGAATAAAAGATGATATAAATATTTCTAAAGCACCTTTCAAATTTAAAGACTTAGATTATTTATTAGATGGTTTATTTTGTTCAATTGAAATAGTTGATTTTAGATTTAGAAAACCATTATCAGAGATTGGCGCCTTAAATGTAATATCGACTAATGGAGCCTCAGAATTTTGGATACGTGATGAAAATTTAATTAAAATTAAAGATGTAGATCTTAACAATTTTGAAGTAAGTTTATTAATAAATGAAACAATTGTAGATACTGGAAATACAAAAAATGTATTGGATAATCCATTAAATGCAGTTCTTTGGCTGATAAACAATCTTGCAGAAAAAGGCGAGCCAATGCTTAAAGGTCAGTTTATTAGTTCTGGATCTTGCACTAAAGCATTTAGGATTTATCCTAAAAGTAAAATTAAAGCTGATTTTAATCAATTAGGTTCAATTGAATTTGAATATATTTAAGTTATTTAATTATTATGGAAACAAAAGTTTTTTATAACAAATCATGCAGTATTTGTAGTTTTGAAATTAATCACTATAAAAAAACTAAGAATAATATTGAGTGGGTAGATATAAATAATGTAAATGAATCAAAAATAGAAACACATAAAAGTGCAAAAGAACTTTTAAGACGTCTACATACAAAAAAAAATAATAAAGTTTTTTCAGGAGTTGATGCTTTTATTGAAATGTGGTTAGAGATACCAAAATACAGGTTTTTGGCAAAAATTATTAGAAAACCAATAATATATCAGATTTCTTGGGTTATTTATGAAGCTTTTGCATTAATTCTATTTTACAAAAACAAGAATCAACTAAATAAATTAGAAAGAATTTAAATGAATAATTATTTTGAGTTATTAGAGAAGATAGTACTGTCAGTACTTATTGTTTGCACAATCATAGCGATTGGAATGGAAATACAAGGTATGATTGCAAATTACAAAGTTACACTTGCAGACATTCTTTTGTTATTTATTTATATTGAAATTATTGGAATGATCAAAGAATACTGGGTTTCTAAAATGATAAGAATGAGCTACCCTCTTTTCATTGCAATGACAGCTCTAGCCAGAATGATAATTATGCAAAGAAAAGATGTAGATCCATCTGCATATGTGTATGAGTCTGTAGCAATATTGATATTAGCAATCGCAATTGTAGTATTAAGAGTGCGTCACATGGAAATACTTAATAGGCGCTCTAAAAAATTACCTGACGATTAATTAAAATTAAAATGTTAAAATCAAATATCAGCTTTGCTGAAGAGCAACTTCTATCTTATTTGCCAAAAACTGGAAAATATTATGAAGCAAATAGAAATTACAGTGAAGACAGATCTAATAATAATAATAATAATAATAATAATAATAATAATAATAATAATAATAATAATAATACTACATCTCTATTATCTCCGTTCATAAGATATAGGCTAATTTCTGAAGAACAAGTTTTGGAGGAAGTCTTAAAAAAATATGATCTTAGAGAATGTGAGAAATTTATCCAAGAAATTTATTGGAGAACTTATTGGAAAGGCTGGCTTGAACATAGACCTTCGGTTTATTCTGATTATTTAGAAGATAGAAATAAATTAATTGAAGAATTTGGTAATAAAAAATTTTATTTAAATGCAATTTCTGGAAATACAAATCTATCATTTTTTAATAATTGGGTAAATAATCTTAAAGAAAATGGATATTTGCATAACCATGTAAGAATGTGGTTTGCCTCAATTTGGATTTTTACTCTTAATTTACCTTGGCAACTTGGAGCAGATTTTTTTATGCAACATTTATTGGATGGCGATCCAGCATCTAATACTCTATCATGGAGATGGGTTGCCGGTATACAGACTAAGGGTAAAAATTATTTGGCAAGAAAAAGTAATATAGAAAAATATAGTAATATTGAAATATCAGATAATGAAATTTTAAATGAAAATGCAAATCCTTTAATTGAAGAAAAAATTTATAATCTAAATGAACTAAATTTAAATTCTGATTATAATCTTGAAGAGATAAAATATATTTTAATACCAACTGATGAATTAAATATTCTAAAAGATTTAAATCATAAAAAAGTAAATGTTTTTACAGGTTTGCCACTAGAAGATTATAATGATCACTATTTCTCTGAAAAAATAATTAAACATATAAAAAGTATTTGTATTTCATGTTTCAGTGATGATGATTTTTATAAAAATATTAAAATTGATATTCAATTTGAAAGTTATTTTGAAAGTTTAGATAAATGGATAGAAAAATTTCAAATTCAAGAAATTTATTTACCCTATGTTACAAAGGGAAATTGGAAAAAAATTTATAAAAAAATAATTACAAAATACCCATCAATTAATTTTATAATTTTTAATAGAAAATATGATGTTAATAGTTGGATTTTTTCAAAAAAAGGTTATTTCAAATTTAAACAAAATATTCCAAATCTAATTACAAAAATTTAAATTATGAAGAATATACTTGAGATAAATAATGTAACTAAATTTTATAAAAATTCAGTTAAAGCATTAGAAAATGTAAATCTTAATATTAAAGAAGGAGAAATATTTGCTCTACTTGGACCAAATGGTGCAGGAAAATCAACACTGATAAACTCAATTTGTGGAATTGTAAATTTTAATACAGGAACAATAAAAATAAATAATATGGATATTGTTAAAAATTATCGAACTACTAGAAAAATAACAGGTATTGTTCCACAAGAATTAAATCTTGAATCTTTTGAAACTGTCTGGAACAATGTTAATTATTCTAGAGGTCTTTTTGGTAAGAAGCCTGACAATAATTATATAGAAAAGCTTTTAAAACAACTATCCTTATGGGACAAAAAAGATAATAAAATTAAAGAACTATCGGGTGGAATGAAAAGAAGGGTTCTGATAGCTAAAGCTTTATCTCACCAACCTAAATTACTTTTTTTAGATGAACCAACAGCTAGTGTGGATGTTGAATTACGAAAAGACATGTGGGATGTTGTAAAAAAATTAAATGAAGATGGAGTAACAATTATTTTAACAACACATTATATTGAAGAAGCTGAAGAGTTAAGTGATAGAGTGGCAGTTATAAACGATGGTAAAATAATTTTAGTAGATGAAAAAGATAAATTAATTAAAAAACTTGGAGAAAAAACAATTAAAATTGAATTATTTGACCCTATAGAAAAAATAAATGGTAATTTGTCAAAATATAATTTTACTTTAGATCAAACAAATAAAATTATCTCACATACCTATAATTTAAACTCAAATACAACTGATATTACTGAACTATTAAATGATGTAAAAAAAGATGGTTATGAAATAAAAGATATTAATACTGAACAAAGTTCACTGGAAGAGATTTTCATTAAACTAATAAAGGAAAATAATAATGAATTGGTACGGAATTAAAGCAATATATATTCATGAAATGGAAAGGTTTAGAAGAACCTTATTTCAAAGTCTTGCATCGCCAATAATTACAACTTCTCTTTACTTTGTCGTTTTTGGTTCTGCAATTGGTTCAAGAATTACAGAGATAGATGGAATAAATTATGGCTCTTATATCGTACCAGGAATGATTATGTTAACTATCTTGACTCAATCAATTTCAAATGCTTCTTTTGCTTTTTATTTTCCAAGATTTACAAATACTATCTATGAAATACTTGCTGCACCATTATCATCATTTGAGATAGTACTTGGTTTTGTAGGAGCCGCAGCATCCAAATCATTAATAATTGGATGTGTAATTATTCTAACAGCTAATTTTTTTGTAGATGTAAGAATAGATCACCCACTTCTCATGATGTTTTTTTTAATTCTAACATCCATTACATTTGCTTTATTTGGTTTTATAATTGGAATGTATGCCGAGGGCTTTGAAGGATTGCAAATTATTCCAATTCTAATAATTACACCATTAGTTTTCTTAGGAGGGAGTTTTTATTCTATTAATATGCTTCCAGAATTTTGGCAGAAAATATCCTTACTTAATCCTGTTTTATATTTAATCAGTGGTTTCAGATATAGTTTTTATGAAGTTTCTGATGTCTCACTATTCACAAGTACGTTAACTATTTTGACAATTCTAATTGGATGCATAATATTTATTACATATACATTTTCAAAAGGATATAGAATTAAAGATTAAATGATTGATTTAAAAATAAGTAATGAATTTCAAAATAATGGAGTTGTGTTACTGAAAAAAATTATTGATCAAAAATGGATTGAAGAATTAAGAAAAGGTATTGATTATAATTTTCTTCACCCAAGTAAATATAAATGTGTTTATGAAGTATCAGATAATCAAGAGATATTTTATGATGATTATTGTAATTGGCAAAGAATAAAAGAGTATAAAAATTTTATTTTTAATTCTGATATTGCAAAAATTGCTGGTTCATTAATGCAATCTAATAAAGTAAATTTATTCCATGAGCATGTTTTAATAAAAGAAAAAGGATCAAAAAAAAGAACACCTTGGCATCAAGACCAGGGATATTACTGTGTAAAAGGAAGAGATAATGTAAGTATTTGGATACCACTTGATAAAATTGATGTTAATTCGTCAATGGAATTCATACTAGGATCACATAAATGGGATAAAATATTTTTACCTACAAAATTTAAAGGTAATGATTATGAGCATAAAGATAAAGAATTTGAAAAAATTCCAGATATTGAAAATAATAGAAAAGATTATGAAATTATATCCTATGAATGTGAGTTAGGTGACGCTATTGCATTTAATTATGCAACAATTCATGCTGCATATGGTAATAATTCAAATAATAGAAGAAGAGCTTTTTCAGTTAGATTTACTGGTGATGATGCAAGATATATAAAGAGGAAAGGTGAAATGTCTCCCCCATTTCCAAATATTAATCTAAAAAATAATCAGGTTTTAGATAGTGAAACTTTTCCAGTCTTAATTTCTTCTTAAGAGATATATTAATGGTAGAGCTGTTGCATACATTATTAAACTATAAATAGCAGCAGGTATCAAATAAACCGTACTTGCAAAGAAAGTGTTAGCTACTACAATTGCTAAAGTTCCATTTTGTAGCCCAACTTCCATCAACCAACATCTGAATGTTTCTTTGGAAGATTTAAATGTATTAGATAATAAATAAACAATGATCATCATTATAATATTCAAAAATAACATAACCAAACCTGCTTGAGCAAAGTAAGTAATAACATTTTCTCTTTGAGATAATATTGCTCCAATAAGAACTAAAACAAATAAAATTATTGATATATTTTTTGCTATTTTTTCAAATGAAGATAGTAATCCACTTAATAAAACCCCAACGATAACTGGTATTGTAACAATTAAAAACATTTGTGATGCAACACTAAATAACGACTGTCCCTCATTAATACTACCCATGTCAAGAACACTTAATGATATCATTAATATTAATGGAACCGTAATTACGCATAAAATACTGTTTATTGCCGTCAAAGATATTGAAAGAGCAATATTTCCTTTTGCAAATGATGTTAAAACATTACTGGTTACACCACCAGGTGCAGCTGCAAGAATCATCACTCCAATAGCTAGCTCTGGAGATAAAGGCCAAAACATAACAATTAATAATGCAACTATTGGAAGAATAATAATTTGAAAAAATAATCCGATAAGAAAATCTCTTGGTTTAAAGAAAACTCTAGTAAAATCACTGAGACTTAAACCTAAACCCAATGAAAACATAATGAAAGCTAGAGAAAGAGGCAGTATTACGTCAGTTACAATTCCCATAAAATTTATTTAACATTTGTTTGCTTATAAAAAAATATAAATTTATTTAGATTTTTGATAATTGCAATTTATCAAGCATTTCAATAGGCATTTTTACGATTTTACCTTTATCATTTACAGGAGTTATTAAAATCTTCGAATCAATTAATAAATTTTTTTCTCTAAATATAGACTGATTAAAAATTATTTTTACTTTTGAAATTTCATGAATTTTTGTTTCAACATCTAAGATGTCTTCAAAATATGCAGGTAATTTAAAATCAATATCAATATGTTTAACTACAAAGTAAAAATTAAGTGATTGTAGTAGGTTTTGATGATTATAACCCAATTTATATAAAAATTCTGACCTACCCCTCTCTAAATATTTTAAATAATTTGAATGATATACTCTGCCTGATGCATCGGTATCTTCATAGTAAACTTTAATTTTATAATTCATAATATTGATTTAGATAATTTTTTGACATTTCAGAAAGATTAAAACCGATACCTATTGATGAATTTAATAAAAGATTACCATCTCTTATTGTGACGGCAGGTTTCAAAATATCAGTTCTGAGTGCATTTTCGTTAATATCATATTCTAAAAAACCGCTTTGATTAATTGCAGACATTAAATGTGCTGAAGTAACCAAACCTACAGCACCACCTAAATAATGTAGATATAATTTATCAGTAACTATTTTATCTTTTAAACTTATTATTTGAGAAATACCTCCATACCTCGCAATATCTGGTTGTAAAAATTTAATTGAAGTATCATCATTTAATTTAACAAAGTTATTTATTTGAGTAATATTTTCACCAAAGGCTAAATTTTTATGATTATTTATTAAATTAATAATTTCATTTAAAGAATTATCAGCGCTAATTGGCTCTTCTAACCAATAATATCTGAACTGATTTAATGCTTTAATATTTGAGTTAACTTTATCTATTTTCCAAGCTTGATTTACATCAATCATATAATCTTCAGAATTACTTAAAATTTTCTCAATTGATGCTAAACTTGAAATATCATCATTTAAATCATAACCAATTTTTATTTTAAATTTTTTTATTCCTAATTTTCTTGCTTCACTAATTCTTTCTTGGTGTTCGTCTCTATTAATTCCACTAGCATAAACTTGAATCTTATTTGAAGAATTACTATTAATTAATTTGTTTAAAGGTATTTTTTTATTTTTTGAAAATAAATCCCAACAAGCACAATCTATTCCGGAAATAATATTACTAAAAGCTCCATAATCACCACTTTGAATTTTTATTGAATTAAATTTTTCATAAAAAAAATCATAAGAATCACTCGGATTTTCAAAATTAAAATTTTTAAGTAAATTTACAAAATAATCTTTGAAGATTTCAAATCTATATCTACCAGCATGATTTGGGAAATTACACCATATTTCACCAAATCCACTATTGTCATTTTGATCAATTAATTCAACTACTAACGATGATCTAAAAGTCATTCTGCCAAATGAAGATAAAACTGGATTTTTATTCTTATACTTAAATAAACGAATTTTGATTTTATTTACTTTAATCATTAAATTAGCAAATCATATATTGATTATCTTTTATCTACATAAACTATCAATAATTGACATAATTAAAATGATAAATTTTAAAGAGAAATCCTCGTTACATTGAAAAAAATACAATAATCACTAAATAGCATTACCAAATGACTAATTATTTAGACTCAATAATTCAAAGAGATCCAGCTGCAAGAAGTAAGCTAAGTATCGTGCTTACATACCCAGGAGTGAAGTCTGTTTTCTTTCATAGAATAGCAAACAATCTATGGAATTTAAATCTTTACACTTTAGCAAGAATAGTTTCTCAATTTAGTCGTTTTTTAACAGGAATTGAAATTCATCCAGCAGCTAAAATAGGTAAAAACCTATTTATTGATCATGGTATGGGAACTGTAATTGGAGAAACAAGTATAATTGGAGATAATGTTACTTTATATCATGGTGTTACACTTGGAGGAATTAGTCCAGCAGAAAATTCCAATGATCAAAGAGATACAAAAAGACATCCAACAATAGAGGATAATGTAATCATAGGATGTGGAGCAAGTATTCTAGGCCCAATTAATATTGGGAGTTGTGCAAGAGTTGGGGCTAATACAGTAGTATTAAAAGATGTTCCCCCTTATGCAACAATGGTAGGAAATCCAGTTAAAAATATTAATATTAATAAGGATACTTCATTTAATCCATATGGTGTAAGAGATATTGATGATAACAAATAATGTTACTCAATTAATTGGTAACACCCCCCTTATAAAATTAAAGTACCCTTCAGAGATTTCAGGTTGTGAAATATACGGTAAAGCTGAATTTATGAATCCAGCTGGTTCAGTGAAAGATAGAACAGCACTTGGTATTATCGAAGATGCAGAAGAAAAAAAATTATTGGAACCAGGTGGAACTGTCGTTGAAGGTACTTTTGGGAATACAGGAATAGGCTTAGCATTAGTTTGTAATGCAAAAAATTATAATCTAGAAATTGTAATGCCTAACATAACCGTTCAATCTAAAAGAGATATACTCAAAAATATGGGGGCAAAACTTCATTTAGTTGATGCAAAACCATATTCCGATCCTGGTAACTATCAAAAAGTCTCGCAGCAATTAGCTAAAGATATTGAAAAACAAACAGGTAAAAAAACTTTTTGGGCAGGTCAATTTGAAAATTTAGCTAACTACAAATTTCATGAAAAAACAACATCTGCAGAAATTTTTAACCAAACAGATGGTAAAATAGATGGTTTCACATGTGCAATTGGAACTGGAGGCACTTTAACTGGTGTGAGCGTTGGGTTAAAATCAAAAAATAAAAAAATTATTATCGCTTGTACAGATTCACAAGGATCATCAATGTTTAATTATTTTACTAATGGTAAACCAGAAAAAAAAGGAGAGGAATCAATTACAGAAGGTATTGGACAAGCCAGAGTAACAAAAAATTTAGAAAATTGTCTTGTAGACCAATCATTTTTTGTTACCGATCAAGAATGTATGGAAATGCTATTTAAAATTATGAAAACAGATGGATTATTTCTAGGATTAAGTTCCGGGGTTAATATATGTGGTGCAGTAAAACTGGCTAAATCAATGGGTAAAGGGAAAAAAATTGCGACAATACTTTGTGATGATGCAAATAAATATTATGATAAAATGTTTAATAAAGAATATTTGATTTCCAAAAATTTACCTTATGCCGATTGGATGTAATAATGAAAACTAAAGATAAAAAATTTAATTCTAAAGTAATTCATTCAGGTCATGGCGCTGATGAAACTACGGGTGCAGTAATGCCTCCTATTCATCTTTCATCAACTTTTAAGCAAAATTCTCCTGGTGACTTTACTTATGAATATGCAAGAACAGGAAACCCAACAAGAGATATATTAGAAAAGTTATTAGTTGAATTGGAAGATGGTAAATTTGCATATGCTTTTAGCTCAGGTATGGCAGCAATTTCTGCATTATCCGATGCTTTAGGTAAAAATTATTCAATTATTTGTAGCGATGATGTTTACGGTGGAACAAGAAGAATATTTGATAAAATTAAAACAGTGAATCAAGATGTGGAAGTAACATATGCCGATCTTAGTAAAGAAAATAATTGGCAAGGTCATCTTAAAAAAAATACGAAAATGATTTGGGTTGAGACGCCCTCTAACCCATTACTAAAAATTATTAATATAAAAAAAATTAGAGAAAGCTTGAAAGATGATAATATCATTATAGTCTGTGATAATACTTTTGCCTCACCTTATAATCAGCAACCATTAAATTCCGGAGCTGATGTTGTTATACATTCGTCAACTAAATATCTTGGTGGGCATTCTGATATAATAGGAGGTGCGTTAATTATAAATGACAATAAAATTTTAGCTGATAAAATTAAATATATTCAAAATGCAGTTGGTGCTGTTCCCAGCCCCTTCGATTGTTATTTACTTATTCGATCAATTAAGACACTTGCTGTAAGAATGGAGAGGCACAATAATAATGCCTTAGAAATTGCTAATTATTTATTAAAACATCCTAAAATTAAAAATGTATTTTACCCTGGACTAGAAAATAACCCAAGTTATGAAATTGCAAAAAATCAAATGACTGGATTTGGAGGAATATTATCAATTGAATTAATTGGTGATATTTATTCAGCAAAAAAATTTCTTGAAACAATTCAAATATTTACACTGGCAGAAAGTTTGGGTGGGGTTGAAAGTTTAATTGAGCATCCAGCTATAATGACACATGCATCAATAGATAAAAAAATTAGAGATGAATTAGGAATTTCTGATACCCTAATAAGACTTTCAATTGGGATTGAAGATATTTCAGACTTAAAGAAATCTTTAGATGATGCTCTAAAAAATATTTAAATTATTTTTTTCAAATCTGGAGGTGAATAATTAGGGCCTTTCATAACCTTACCAAATTCATTATAAATTGGCTTGCCTTCCTCTGAAAGTTTACTCATATTACTACGATGAACTTCGTTAAAACATTTATCTAGATCTATGCCAAAAGCAGCACCCGCACCGTATGTTACAACTAAAATATCAGTTAATGCATCAGCAACTTCAACAATATCATTATCATTAATTGCATCTTTTAACTCATTAAATTCTTCATCAATCAATTTTTTTCTTAATTCAACAATTTTATTTTCTGGAAATTCAGCACTAGTTTTTACTTCTTGACCAAAAGTTGTCATAAATTCTTTTACTTTTTCAAAATTTGTCATTTTATCTCCCAATAATATTTATTTATAAAAAATATCGTTGTAAGTCACAACTATAAAGAGAAAAGATATTATTGTTATCCCCACAGCCAAATAAACTCTTGTAATAAACTCAGGAAGAGAGTTTGAAAAAATTCTTCTAATAATAAAATACATTATATGACCACCATCTAAAAGAGGAATAGGAATTAAATTAAATAACCCCACAAACAAAGAAATAATAATAAATAAAAATAGAACTCCTCTAACCTGATCTAGCATCATTTGATCTGCATTTTTAACGATCCCTATTGGTCCAGCTAACTGATCTCCTAATGTATTTTCTTTATAAGATTGTTGAAGAAATGTAAAAGAAGCAGCATAATATGTTGGTATAAATAAAGATGAGTTTTTAATTGAATCAATTAAATTGTACTTATCAATAATAGGATTTTGAGGTGAAGATATTCCAATAATATACCTATTTAATTCTTCATTAAATTTTAGATCAAAATTTTTTTCAATTATCTGATTATTTCTTTCTATTAAGATATTTATACTTTGGTTATTTGCAATTGCTTTTGGAATATCAGAAAACTCTTCAATACTAATATTATTTATTTCAAGTATTCTATCTCCTTCTCTAAGATCATTTTCAAATGCTGATGAATTTTCACTAACTGATCCAATAATCGGCATTAAACTAACAATTCCAAAAAAGAAAAATATGCAGAAAAGAGCAAACCACGCACTAAGAATATTAAAAATACTTCCTGCTAAAAGTACTAATATCTTTTGAAAAAGTGTAAGGGATTGAAAGGATCCTTGTTCATCGTTAGGATTTGGAGAAAATATATTATCAAGACCTTTGATTTTTACATATCCACCCAATGGAATTGGAGATAATTTCCATGTAGTGCCATTTCTATCTGTATATTTTAAAAGAGGCTTACCAAATCCAATTGAAAAGTCTGTAACTTCAGCTTTAAATAATCTCGCAACTATATAATGACCATACTCATGGATTGCGACCAGGGCTAAAAAAACTAAAATAAGATTAATATAAATCATACTTATTATTAAATTAATATTTTAATTAATTGATAAATAATAATTATCCTGTTTTAGCCTCTTCGTATTCATCAATTGGAGGACAAACACAAAATAAATTTCTATCACCATATACATTATCAATTCTACTAACTGGACTCCAGTATTTATTATTTATCAAATAAGCATGCGGGTAGGCAGCATCTTTTCGAGAATATTTGTGATCCCAATTGTCAGAAGATACTTCTTCAATGGTATGAGGGGCATTTTTTATGGGATTGTCTACTTTATCAAATTTACCATCTCTAATCATAATGATTTCATTGTGAATAGAAATCATTGCTTCACAAAATCTATCTAGCTCCTCTTTTGATTCACTTTCAGTAGGCTCAATCATAAGAGTACCAGGAACAGGAAAAGACATTGTAGGTGCATGAAATCCATAATCAATTAGTCTTTTAGCAATATCTTCATCTGAAATATTTAATTCTTGTTTAAATGGCCTGATATCAATAATGAATTCATGAGCCACCATATTATTCTTACCAGTATATAAAATGGGGTAATAATTTTTTAATCTTTCTTTAATATAATTAGCATTTAATATTGCTACTTGAGTTGCTAATTTTAAACCATCGTCACCCATCATAGAAATATAGGAATATGAAATAGGTAAAATAGATGCACTACCCCAAGGAGCTGCAGAAACTGCATCTTGAGTGGTTAAACCAATTTCATTTTTAAACATGGGATGTCCAGGAGCAAAATCTGCTAAATGTTTTTTTAATCCTATAGCTCCAACTCCAGGCCCACCTCCTCCATGAGGTATACAAAATGTCTTATGTAAATTCATATGACATACATCAGGTCCAAATTTACCTGGTTTAGCTACACCAACCATTGCATTATAATTAGCGCCATCAAGATACACTTGTCCTCCGGCATCATGAATTTTTTTACAAATCTCAACAATACTTTCCTCAAATACACCATGTGTTGAAGGGTATGTAATCATTAAAGCAGATAATTTATCTCCTGCTTCTTCAATTTTTTTATCTAAGTGAGTTAAGTCAACGTTACCTTTATCATCACAGTTTACTATTAAAATATCCATACCACACATCTGAGCACTGGCTGGATTAGTTCCATGGGCACTTTTAGGAATTATACAAATATTTCTTTTAGTATCTGAATTTTTCTCATGATATTTTTGTATAGCTAATAAACCAGCAAACTCGCCTTGTGCTCCTGCATTAGGTTGAAGTGAAACTGCATCAAAACCAGTAATATCTTTTAACATCGATATTAATTCACTCATCATTTCATTATATCCCTCACGTTGATGGGGTTCTAAGAATGGATGCGCATTTGAAAAACCTGGTAAAGTAATTGGAAGCATTTCAGATGCCGCATTTAATTTCATGGTACAAGATCCAAGAGGGATCATTGATCTATTTAAAGCAACATCTTTATTTTCTAATTTTTTTAAATATCTCATCATTTCTGTTTCAGAATGATAGATATTAAATACTGGATGAGTTAAAATATTGTCTTTTCTTTCTAAATCACTTTTAAAAATTGAATTTTCAATTTTGCCCTCGATCTCTTCAGCAAATATTTCAGTATTATTTTCATTAAAAAATTTAATTAAATTATCTACATCTTGTAGTGATGTAGTTTCATCTAAGGAAATTGAAAAATAATCATCATTTACAAATCTAAAATTGATACCATTTTCTATAGATTTATTTACCCAGTATTTAGATTTTGAGTCTTTTACTAATAAAGTATCAAAATAATTTTTAGATTCTACTTCAAAATTTAATATCTCTAATGATTTTTTTAGATATCTAGACTTATAGTGAATGTCATTAGCAATATTTTTTAATCTAGTTGGACCATGATATATTGCATATGAAGCAGATATAATTGCTAATAAGGCCTGTGCAGTACATATATTGCTTGTAGCTTTTTCCCTTCTAATATGTTGCTCACGCGTTTGAAGAGCCATTCTGTAAGATCTTTTATTAGTACGATCAACTGACACGCCAATTAGTCTTCCAGGTATCATTCTTTTGTATTCATCTAATGTTGCAAAATATGCTGCATGAGGGCCTCCTAGACCCATTGGAACACCAAACCTTTGTGTACTCCCAACAACTATATCAGCTCCAAAATCTTTTGGTGATTTCATAATTACCAAACTCATTATATCAGCTGCTATGATTGATAACGCATCGTGAGATTTATTTATATTTATTAAATCGTTGAGATTTGCAATTTCTCCGTAAGTGTCTGGATTTTGAATTAAACAACCAAATGTATCATTATCTGGATTATCAAATATAATTTTTATACCTAGAGGCTTAGCTCTTGTTTTTAAGACAGATAGTGTTTGTGGATGGCATTTATTTTGAACACAAAAAGTAAACTTTGCACTTTTTTTAATTTTAAAAGCCATCATCATAGCTTCAGCTGCCGCTGTACTTTCATCAAGTAAAGATGCATTTGCAATATCCATTCCAGTCAAATCAATTATCATTTGTTGAAAATTCATTAACATTTCCAACCTGCCCTGACTTACTTCTGGTTGATAAGGTGTGTAAGCAGTATACCATCCTGGATTTTCAAGAATATTTCTTAAAATAACGCTAGGTGTAATAGTATTATAATAACCCATTCCAATATAAGTTTTTTTGAAATTATTTTTTAAAGATAAAAGTTGAGTATTAATTTTATTAAACTCTTCAGACATACCAGGTCGAAATTTAAGTTTGTCTTTAAAAATGATATGATTAGGTACAGTTTTTTCAATTAATTCATCTAATGAAGAGCAATTTATTAATTTGAGCATTTCTCCAATATCTTCATTTCTAGGCCCTATATGTCTGCTAACAAATTTATCTATTTCAATCATCTATTGTTCCAAAAATTGTTTATACTCATCTTCTGACATAAGATCAGAATATTGATTTGAATCAGAAATTTTCATTTTAAAAATCCATCCATCGTTTTCTGCATCTTGATTAATAATAGCAGCGTCATTTTCTAGATTATTATTAACTTCAATTATTTCACCATCTATTGGAGCATAAATATCAGAAGCTGCTTTTACAGACTCAACGACGCATATTTCATCTTTTGCTTTAACCGAATTTCCAACTGATGGTAATTCAATAAATACAATATCGCCAAGAGACTCTTGGGCGTGATTGCTAATACCAATTGTGGCAATTTCATTTTCAATTGAAACCCATTCATGATCTTTTGTGTATTTTTTTTCACTCATATACGCTCCCATTTTTTTTATAATTTTTTTTTACAAAAGGTAGATTATTAATTTTTAATAATTCTAATTTTTTTCTAATTTCACAAAAAATTGGATTATCAGTATTGAATTCAGATTTTATGTAACCGATAGCAATTGATTTGTTAAGATTAGGAGAGAAGCATCCACTTGTAATTTTTCCAATTTCATTATTATTGTTATCGAATAAAGTCATTCCATCTCTTAGCATTGATTTATTTGTTGAAATTAAACCTATTTTTTTATTAGATAAATTGTTTTTTAATTGATCAGATAAAATCTTATTTCCATTTAAATTTTTATCTTCTAATCTTTCTTTATCTAGAGCCCATGATAAACCAGCTTCAATTGGTGTAATATTTTCATTTAATTCATGACCATATAAACTTAATCCAGCCTCAAGCCTCAATGAATCTCTAGAACCTAAACCACAAAGCATTGTATTTTCATTTTTAAGTAAATCAGTAATTAAATTTTCTGCACTTTCATTTGGAATAGAAAGTTCAAAACCATCTTCACCAGTATAACCTGATCTACTTACTATTATTTCATTGTTATCGTATTTACTTATTAAAATATCAAAAAAATTCATATTATTTGGAATATCAATAATATTTTTTAAAACATTAATAGAGTCAGGCCCCTGAATCGCGAATAAACAATTTTTGTTATAAATTTTTTCTGCATTAGGAGCGCAAGAAATAAATATTTCTTCGTCTTCTTTTTTTCGAGATGCATTATAAACAATATACAAATATGGCTTATCTTTAATATCAATATTCGAAATAATTAGATCATCAATAACACCGCCATCTTTATTGAGCAAAAATGAATAATGCGATCTATTTTTAATTAAATTTTTTAATTGTAATGGAATATATTTTTCTAATTTATGTAAATACGATTCATTATTTTCAATTAAAATTTGCCCCATATGACTAACATCAAAAATACCAGAGTGGTTTCTGACATTTTTGTGTTCATTAATTATTCCAGTTTTATAATTAATAGGCATATTAAAACCTGCAAATGGCAATATCTTTGCACCATTATTTTGATGAAAATTTTTCAGCGGAATGTCTAATGGTAACTGGTTCAAATAAATTCTCCAAGCTACCCCTCTGTCTTTTTACCTGAGAGCTTTTCACCTTCGGTAGAGCTAAATGCTCTTTTCCAGAGTTTTTTTTTAACGGTCCATTGTGCCTGAGAGTTTCCGGGTCGTTGCTCCTTCGGCTCTGAAATTTCAGTATCTCCCGTTAATTATTTGTATACTTATTTTTATAATTTAACAATTAATTTAGAGGAATTTTATTATCAATTTTTGATTTTTGATAAATTTCTGACATTTTTTGGTACTCTTCTTTGATCTGATAAATTTTGTCTGATAATGAGCTCTCTATACCTAATCTTTTAATTTCCGATAAAATTGAGTAACTCTCCCAATAATCATTATTAATATTGTATTTACCATCTTTGATCTTAAATACTTCCGTCAAAATTTTAAGATCGTGCGGAATATGAAAACCTTCTTTTGTGTCGGTATATGAAAAAAAATAGTAAAAATTGTCAAATCCAGCCCAGGTTATAGCTGATAAACACATAGAACAAGGCTGATGTGTACTGATGAAGTAATAATCTTTTGTATTAAACAATTTCTTTTCAAATAAATTAAAAAGAGTTGAAATTTCTCCATGAAATAAAGGATTTTTGATTTCCTGGTTTGTGCCTAAACAAACAAGACTTAGGTCAGATTTTTTAACAATAAATCCACCAAATATTTTATTTCCTTCATTAATTGAAATTTGTGTTAATGGGATTAGATCATCTAAAATTATATCTAAAATTCTTTCATAATTTGTTATCATTATGAAATGTCTGATACTTTATTTATTAGATTTGTCCATAAAACAAAAAAAAAGGACCCAGCAAGCTAGGTCCCTTTTGTGTATCGTGCATTTCCTCCCGATACAATTTAATAATCGTTTCCTTTTATTAAATTGATTATTACCTTTGCGTGTAATAATTAAAAATAATTTATCCATTTGTTATTTATCAATCAATAAAAAAATGTATTTTTAAAAATAAATAATCTTTTTTTGTTGATATGTTTGTTAATAAAATGTGCAAAATTAAATTTGATCAAAAATGAGTAAAAATTCAAAACTTAATGTCTTAGGAGTTATGACAGGCACATCAATGGATGGCGTTGATATCAGTTTGATTAATACAAATGGGACTGACTTTGTAAAAATTAAATGTGAAAAATCATATAAATTTAATAAAAATTATCAAAATACAATATACAATCTAATAATAAATAAACCAAAAACTAATAATAAAATTAAAGAGTATTTTTTAAAAAAAGATAAGTTCGTTACAGATATTTTAGAAAAAAAAATAATTTTATTTCTGAAACAAAAAAAAATTAATAAAAAAAATATCGATTTAATATCAATTAGTGGGCAGACTGTTTACCACGACCCATCAAATAAAATATCTATACAATTAGGAAATGGAAACAAAATTGCAAAAAACCTTAAAGTTAAAACTATAAGTAATTTAAGAGATAATGATATTAAAAATGGTGGTCAAGGAGCGCCAATTGGATCATATTATCATAAGTTTTTAATACAAAAATTTAAGGAAAAAGTGATTATAGTAAATCTTGGAGGTATAGCAAATTTTTCAACTATAGTTTCAAGAACATTATTATCATCAGATATAGGACCTGCAAATTGCTTAAGTGATGATCTTTGTAATTATTTTTTTAAAAAAAAATTTGATAATGGTGGCAATTTTGCAAGAAAAGGTAAGATTGATAATAAATTAATCGAAAAATTCAAAAAAGATAAATTCTTTAAGAAAAAGTTCCCAAAATCATTAGATAGAAATTATTTTAGAAATTATTTTAATAAGCTAAAAAAATTGAACAAATATGATGCGCTAATGACTGCTAACTACATGACTTATATTGGATTTAAAGAATTATTAAAAAATAAAAAATTTAAGATTGACAGAATTTTACTTACTGGAGGAGGAAGAAAAAATAAATTACTCAGAGAAATATTAATGAATAAACTAAATAAAAAAATCGAACTTATTGATAAATATAAAATAAATGGTGATTTAGTAGAAGCTCAAATGTTTGCATATATTGGCATGAGATCATTTAGAAATTTAGAAATAAGTAATAAAAATACTACAGGTGTAAAAAAAAATTTAAGTGGTGGTATTTTATATTTTCCAGATTAATTAGTTAAATCTAACCAAGTTTTTTTATCAATATTTGAGCCACACAATATCACCATTGTATTTTTACCAATAAGCTCATTATTGATTTTATACTTTAAGGCAGCAAGTCCAGCAACACATGCGGGTTCAAGGAATAACTTAAATTTTTTATAACAAAAGACCATAAATTCTTTCATTTGATCATCAGAAACACTTACCATTTCATCAATTACTTCTTTTGCTACATCAAAAGAATATTGCATATGTAAAGGTGCTGAAAGACTGTCAGCAATACTATTAACTTTAACATTATTTAGTGGTTTGTTAGCTCTAAAACTTTGATTTAAACCATTAGCATTTTCAGGCTCAACCCCAATAATTTGAATCTTAGGATAAAATTGTTTTACATACGATGAAACACCACTTATTAATCCCCCTCCTCCAACTGAAATTAATAAATTGTCAATTTTAGTATTAATTGATTTTAAATATTCTACAATTTCTAATCCCAAGGTAGCACTACCCTGTAATGTCAATGGGCCGTCAAAAGGATGAATAAAATAGTAACCTTCATTTTTAGCATTTTCAGCATCAAGAAAAGCTTGTTTTGGATTTGTAAAGATAATGTTAGCACCATAATTTTTACAAGTTTGAACTCTATATTTATTTGCACTTTCGTATAAGAAAATTTTATTTTTCAATTTGAATTGATTGGCCACAAATGAAGCAGCGATTGCATGATTTCCAGCACTAACTGCTGTAATTCCTTTGTTAAATTTATTCTGATCTTGAGAAATTATATTATTAATAGCACCTCTTGCCTTAAATGAACCAGATTTTTGTAAAAATTCACATTTAAAAAATAAATTAGTAGAAAAAAAATTATCAATATCATCAGAACATTTCAAAAAAGGAGTTTTATTAATAAATGGTCTAATTTTTTTATAAATTTTACTAATATTATCGACAGATAAATCTTTAGGTATCAAGAAATTCCTCTAATTTCTTTAATTTTATCGTAAGCAATATTTATAGCTGCTAACTCTTTATTAGATTGTTTAATAAATTCTTTTGGCATACCTTTGGCAATTAAATTATCTGGGTGATGTTCTTTATTTAATTTTATCCATTTTTTTCTTATCTCATTATCAGTGGACGATCTATTCACACCTAATATTTTGTAAGGGTCAGATTCACTGTTTTTTAAATTTGATTGGAAAATTCTTTGGAAATCTTTTTCACTAAATTTAAATGATTTAGAAATTGATCTTAAAAAATCTATTTCACTAATAGATACCTTTCCATCAGATGCAGCAATATAAAATAAATTATTTAATAATTCTTCCAATAAAATTTTATTAGCTGAAAATAAATCTCCTACTTGATTTGCTATTTGTTTATAGCCATACGTATCTTTTTTTGCCTCATTGAATATTTTTGCAACTTTAGGAATTTCAGATTTTGGAACTTTAAATTTTTCTTTAAATGCTCTGATTTCATCATCTGATACAATACCATCTGATTTAGCTAATTTTGCAGCTAGAATAATAAAACTTAATGTAAAAATTTGTTGTTTTTGATTATTATTTATTCGATTGAAATTAAATGATGATTTTGATTTAGATCTTCTGTCAAAAGCACCACCAGCCATTACACCTAATATAGCCCCTATAGGTCCGCCTAAAGCAAATCCTGCTGCTCCGCCTATAACTCTTCCCCAAATACTCATTTTAAAGATTCAATTATACCTTTTAATTCATTTATCTCTTTTTGAGAAATTTTATTATCTTGATTCAGATCTATAATTTGAAAGAGTAGATTTAATGATTGTTCAATCTCTTCATAAGAAATAACTCCATCATTATTTAAATCAACAAAATTAAAGTACATTTCTTCTTCTTCATTTAATTCAGCAGAATATGCTATAGAAGAATGTAAAAATAAAAATGTAAAAAATATTTTTATCCAAACCATCTATACATTCCTATAATACCTGCACCAGCGTAGAAGAATTGTAAAAACAATATCCCATTGTGTTTTAATTTATAGGCCCAGACTCCAATTAATAATGCTGATAGCAATAATAATGAAAAACCAATAAATTCTAATCCAATGTTAAATGCAACTAGTAGGGAATAAAGGATGGCTGTTGTTACGCCAATCCATTCTAAAAGTTTGTTTGAATTCAATTAAATATTATTTTTTCTTAATATTAATAGCGTTTTCTTTTCCACGGTTTTCACCGATTTCAAATTCAACTGGCATACCTTCTTCTAAAGTATCAATACCAGCAGCTTCTAAAGCTGAAACATGAAGAAAAACATCTTTTCCTCCATCATCATTTTCTATAAATCCATAACCTTTGGTCGGATTAAACCATTTAATTTTACCACTTGGCATATTATATTCTCCTTATTTATTATTGGGGGATTAAATTTATTTAACTTATATAAATATTGTATATTGATTAATTTAATACTTTAAATAACTAATAAGAAATTAATTTCAACAATTTTTTTTTATTTTTATGCTTAGCTATAAACACGGATATCATGCTGGAAATCATG
>CACGJH010000017.1 GCA_902573325.1 uncultured Alphaproteobacteria bacterium
CTTACTAAAAATTAATATTAAACTAAATCAGCAAATACGTTCATCACCTTTTTTAAGGTGACGGAAGTAGATGAAAGTCGAAGGAACGCATGCAAAGTTATAAAATCGTTCAATTTGCCCAAGGCAAATCGGAAGTAGGTTTTTACCGAAGGAACGCGGATCTTATTATTTAATTTCCATAGCTAAGCATGAAAAGTAACGCATGACTCAATGTGAGCCATGTACCGTGAAATTTATAATGGAGGATTAATGTTAAAAAAATCTATATATTTCATTAGCATTCTTGCTGTCTTTATGCTCTTTAGCTCATACGCAAGAGCTGAAGTAGACAGCGAAGTGCAATACATTTTAAATACATTCCTATTTCTTGTATCTGGGTTCTTAGTCATGTGGATGGCAGCAGGATTTGCAATGCTTGAATCAGGACTTGTTACGTCCAAAAGTGTAGCAACAATTGCTGCAAAAAATATAGGCTTATATTCAATAGCTGGCTTAATGTTCTGGTTAGTTGGGTACAATATGGCATATGGCATCCCTGCAGGTGGTTTTATCGGATCTCCACTTCCTTGGAGTGATGGTAGTGCTCTTGATACAGGTTATTCAGACGGTTCTGACTGGTTCTTTCAGATGGTATTTTGTGCAACAACATGCTCAATTGTATCTGGAACACTAGCTGAAAGAATCAAAATTTGGCCATTCTTTATTTTTTGTGCTTTATTAACTGGTTTCATTTATCCAATCGAAATGGGTTGGCAGTGGGGCGGAGGATACTTAGCTGAAGCTGGTTTCTCAGATTTTGCTGGTTCAACTCTAGTACATAGTGCAGGAGCAGCAGCAGCACTTGCTGGTGCAATTTTATTAGGCCCAAGATTAGGAAGATTCACTGATAGCGGTGAAGCAGCCCCAATGGAGCCTTTTGCAAATTCTTCAATACCTCTTGCAACTCTTGGAGTGTTCATCCTATGGCTTGGATGGTTTGGATTTAATGGTGGGTCACAACTTGCAATGGGTACGTTTGATGATGTTACAGCAGTAGCAACAATATATATTAATACTAACTTGGCAGCTGGTGCAGGTGTAATGGCTTGTGCAGTAATTTCAAGACTAGTAACTGGTAAAACAGATGTTGTTATGATGCTTAACGGTGCATTAGGTGGTCTAGTGGCAATTACCGCAGAACCATTAGCCCCTTCTCCATTCATAGCAGTGATCATTGGTGCTATTGGTGGATTAATTGTTTTCTACGGAACAAGACTTTTAATTTCCCTAAAAATTGATGATGTTGTTGGAGCAATTCCTGTACACGGTTTTGCCGGAATTTTCGGAACATTAGTTGTTCCAATTTCAAATACTGCAGCAAGTTTCGGAGCTCAACTTTATGGAATAGTAGCAATTAACGTCTTCGTTTTTGTCGTATCATTTATCATTTGGTACATCATGAAAATGTTATTTGGTATTAGAATCAGTGAAGAAGCTGAAAAACTTGGTACTGATAAATCTGAAGTGGGCGTTATGGCTTACAGCATCAGAGACTAATGAATTTAGTGATTAGCACATCAACTCCTTATAGTTGGTCACTAAAAATTGGGAGAGCCTTTGCTCTCCCAAAATTTAAACATTAGTGGGAGAATCAAATGACCGAAACAGAAATTATTAAAGAAAAAAAAAGAAACATCTATTCAAGTTTTTTCTCAGAAGATTACGTTTCAAAATTTTTATTTAAATCAATTTTGCACCATGTTATTTCTCTAGAGATCTATGAAAATAATAGATTAAATGGAATTTCGTTTGAAACAATTTGTGCAAATATACCTAAGTCAATTGGTTCTAGATCCTCTATTCAATCAATTTTAAACGAAGCCTTGGAAAAAAATATTTTTGTAAAAGAACAAAGTCAATCTGATAAACGAATTAAGAATTACTACTTAAGTAATAATTTTCTTGATATGATTAATGGTTGGTTAAAAAAAGAAGGTACATTTTTTAATAAAATGAGCTTAGAAAATTAATTAGATTTAATAATTAATTTTAATACTATTTGTTGATACTTTCCGAATTATAGTTATAAGTCTAATCACGTTCATCACTCTTTAAGGGTGACGGAAGTAGACGAAAGTCGAAGGAACGCATGCAAAGTTATTAAATCGTTCAATTTGCAGCTTGCAAATCGGAAGTAGGTATACCCGAAGGAACGCGGATCTTAGTAATTAATTTCCATAGCTAAGCATGATGCAATGCATAATTAAAGGTTAGTTATGTGTCTATAATTTTATATGGAGTTAATAATGTATAAAAAATTTTTAAGTCTTTTTACAATTCTCTCTTTTATTTTGCTGCTAAGTTCTTCTGTAAGAGCAGAAGTTGATGCAGAAGTAGCATATATATTTAATACATTTTCTTTTTTAGTTTGTGGTTTTTTAGTCATGTGGATGGCAGCAGGATTTCTATTTTTAGAATCAGGTCTTGTTACTACAAGAAGTGTCTCAACTATTGCTGCTAAAAATATTGGAAAATTTGCAATAGTTTCAATTGTTTTCTATTTAATAGGATACAATCTTGGATATTCTGTTCCCGAAGGAGGCTATGTTGGTACACCATCTATATGGACTGATAATACTTCTATAGAAACAGGTTACTCAGATGCTTCGGACTGGTTTTTTCAAGCTTTATTTGTTTGTGCTACTGTGTCTATTGTATCAGGTGCTGTAGCAGAGCGAATAAAAATTTGGCCTTTCTTTACATTTGCAGCGGTACTTGGAGGAGTAATTTATCCAATTCAAATGGGTTGGGAATGGGGTGGAGGATGGCTAGACGCCCTAGGATTTGCAGATTTCGCTGGCTCGACATTAGTTCACGCTTGTGGTGGTTCTGCTGCTTTAGCAGGAGTAATTCTTTTAGGTCCAAGACTTGGAAGATTTAGTGCGAGTGGTGAACCAGCTAATATGGCACCATTTGCTCCATCATCAATTCCTTTAGTTACATTAGGAACATTTATTTTATGGATGGGGTGGTATGGCTTCAATGGTGGATCCCAACTTGCATTAGGTTCTTATGAAGACGCAACAGCAATGTCAAAAATTTTCATGAATACTCAACTTGCAGCTTGTGGTGGATGCATGGCTGGTGCCGCAATAACAAGATTGATTGGTGGCAAAACTGATATTGTGATGATGCTTAATGGAGCTCTTGCAGGTTTAGTTTCAATAACAGCTGAGCCATTGATGCCTAGTCCATTGCTTGCAATTGGAATTGGAGCAGTTGGTGGAGTAATAATGTATTATGGAACTAACTTCTTAAACTCATTAAAACTAGATGATGTTGTTGGCGCAATACCCGTACATATGTTTGCAGGTATTTGGGGAACATTAGTTGTTCCTCTAACTAATCCTGATGCATCATACTCAATTCAATTAGTGGGTGTTGCTTCAGTGTGTATCTTTGTTTTTGTTTTCTCATATATTGTAATATATCTAATTAAAAATATTATGGGATTAAGAATTAGTGAAGAAGCCGAAAAACTTGGCACTGATAAAGCAGAGGTTGGAGTGGTAGCTTATTCAATTAGAGACTAATACTAAAAAAAAATTAAGAGAGGTAATCTTACCTCTCTTAAAAATAAAGGAGATAAAATATGAACACAGCTTTTATAATTAATGGAAAGAAGCATATTTTAAAATATGAAAGAAAAATGCCTGAAAAAGAGGTAATAAAAATGAAATCATTTGTTACAAATAAAGGTATTAAACTTGCAAAAACTACAAAGTTTAAAATAAAAAAAGTTTTAGAAAAAGATAAGGAAAGGGTTTTTGATATTATTCTATAGTTAACAACTACCTGAGAATATTGAAAGTTTACTTGCATCTATTCCCAACAAATTAAATGCATCATTCCATTTCTTGTTAACTTTTTCACCAAAAATAAAATCACTATTTGTTTTTAGCGTCATCCAACTATTTGACGCTAATTCCTTTTCAATTTGTCCTGGACCCCATCCTGCATATCCAAGAGCTAAAATACTATTCTTTGGACCATTGCCTTTAGAAAGGTCTTCAAAAAATTCTGAAGTACTAGTTAACGCCACCCCTTTATCGATTGTTAGGGTTTCTTTTTGAATAACTTCGTCAGAATGTAAAACAAACCCCCTTCCACTTTCAACAGGACCACCATAGCGAATGTAAAGTTTCTTATCTTCTAATGGCTTGTCTATACCTAGTTGTTGGAGCAAATCGGGGTAAAGGTCATAATCAATTTTTTTGTTGATTATTATACCCATAGCCCCATCTTTTGAGTGAGCACACATATAAATAACCGTTTTTTCAAATCTATCATCTTCTAATGAAGGCATTGAAATTAAGAACTGACCAGTTAAATTCATATAGTATATATATTCGCGTTAATTTATATTTTTCAATATTGTATTGATTTATTTTATATGGACAAGGTAATAAAAATTATAAATCTGTTAAAAATTGTAATAATACTTGCTATTGGACTATTTAGCACAGCTGGATACTCCTTATCTTCAGATTGGGCAATTAGTGAAAAATCAAAAGTTAGATTAATTTCACCAATGACTGCTTCAAATAATAATAACCAATTAATTTTAGCATTAGAATATGAACTAGAAGAGGATTGGAAAACATATTGGAAATCTCCTGGAGGGGGAGGTTTTCCTCAAAAAATTATATGGAACACTTCATCAAATGTGAAAAATATTAAAATATTATGGCCGGAACCAATAGAATTTGAAATACTAGGTTTAAAATCAATTGGATATAAAGATAAAGTTATATTCCCTTTGATTGTAGATATTGAAGATAATCAAAAACAAACAAATTTAAATTTAAATATTAATTATTTAGTTTGTAAAGATGTTTGTATTCCAGGTAATGCGGATATATTTTTAAACTTACCATCTGGAGATGGTGCATACACAGATTATTTTTTTGAAATTGAAAAAGTTTTATCTACTACATTAAGTAATAATATTGATCTTACACCTATTTCTAATTTCTCATTAAATGCTATTGAAAATAATAATAAAGTTATTTTTGATATAGAAATATCCACAAGCTCTTTTTTTGATGATCCAAAAATTTTTATTCACACACCATTTGGACTACCTGTCGTAGAACCAATAAATAATTATTCCCTTGATTTCCAAAAATTGAATACCTCTCTATATTATAGTGCCGATCAATTTAATAAAAAAAAATTTCCAATAGAAATATTTTTTTATGATAATAATCACAGCTTCAAAGTAGAAAAAAATGTAGAAATTGAAAATGTAGATAAAAATATTTCTATAAATTCTAGTCTTATATACTTACTATTAATTTCACTCTTAGGTGGGTTTATTTTGAATCTTATGCCGTGTGTTTTTCCTGTATTATCATTAAAATTATTATCTGTAATTAGTACTGAAGATAAAAAAATAAAAAGTAGTTTTTTTATAACTGTGCTAGGTATTATCACTTCTTTTCTAATACTTGGTGCATTTTTTGCCATCCTAAAACAAGTCAATATTTCAATATCTTGGGGTATGCAATTTCAAGAACCCTACTTTTTAATGTTTATTTTGATAATTATATCACTGTTCTTCTTGAACACACTTGGTCTTTTCCAAATAAATTTACCAAGTTTTTTATATTCATCAAAAATTTTAAATTCAGGAAATAATTTTTATACAAAGAATTTTTTTAATGGTTTTTTTGCTACATTACTTGCTACACCATGTTCTGCACCATATTTAGGAACAGCTGTTACAGCTGCATTTACTCAATCAACAACATATTTATTTTTAATATTCTGTTTTATGGGTATAGGAATGAGCTTACCTTATTTGGTTATAGCTTTTTTCCCAGGCCTGATTTCCTTTTTACCTCGATCTGGAAAATGGATGATTTATTTTAAATATTTTCTATCTATTTTATTATTCATAACAATTGTTTGGCTTTTAAGTATATTAAATAATTATTTTAATTATTTCTTTATAGTTACATTTACTGCTTTATTAATTTTTATATCAGCAATTTTAAAATTTAGAATTTACCAAATTCCCTTAATTATTTCTCTAATAGTTATTTTCTTTTTAACTCCATTTTTAAATTCTTTTCAAAAAATTAATGAAGAAAATTATAAAAGTAATAATTGGTTAGATTTTAATTCCAAAAGTATTCCTGAAATAATAGCTAATAATGAAATTGTTTTTTTAGATATAACTGCTGACTGGTGCATTACCTGTAAGTTTAATAAAATTAATGTTTTAAATTCAGAAACAATTTCTGATTTTTTTGAATCGCAAGAAGTGACATTGATAAAAGCTGATTGGACACAACCTAATGAAAAAATAAATAAATTTTTAAGTAAATATAATAAATTTGGCATACCTTTTAATGCATTTTATTCTTCAAAGTTTCCTGAAGGCATAGTAATGAATGAAATATTGACTGAGAAACAAATATTTGAAACATATAAGAAAGTTAAATGATAAACATGATTATTGATGATTTTAAAGTGCCTGTTATTAAAAAAGGTGTTTCATCAGTATCTTCATTAAAAAATGAATTTATAAATAAAAAAATTATTCTATTTGGTGTTCCGGGAGCATTCACGCCAACTTGTTCTGAGAAACATCTTCCAGGTTACATAAAATTATATAATTCATTTATAGATAAAAAAATTGATGGAATTTACTGTCTATCTGTAAATGATGAACATGTGATGAAATCTTGGTTAGTGAGTTATACAGATGGAGAAATAATTAATGGAATTGCAGACGGAAATGCTGAAATTACAAAATATTTTGACTTGATATCTGATAAGACAAAAAATTATATGGGTTATAGGTGTCGAAGGTTTGCGATGATAATTGAGAATAATGTGATTTTAAACAAATTTATTGAAAATGATGGCGAATATAATGTCAGTTCAGCTGAGTATATTTTAAAACAAATCTAATGAATAAAATTAATTTAGAAAATAGAGTCGCAATTGTAACAGGTGGAGCACAAGGTTTTGGCTTAGCTATTACTAAAAGATTTATAGAGTCAGGTGCAAAAGTATTAATATGGGATAAAGATACAGAATATTTAAATAAAGTTGATCTAAAAAATACTCAAAAAATTGAAGTTGATGTTTCAAATCATAAAAGTGTAGAGAATGCATTTGCTGAAAGTCTTACATATGAAAACAAAATTGATATTTTAATAAATAATGCAGGAATAGCTGGACCAAACTTTAAGACATGGGATTACCCACTTGAGGAATGGCAAAAAGTAATAGACATAGATCTAAGTGGAGTATTTTATTGCTGTAAAACTATAGTTCCTCATTTTATCAAAAATAATTATGGACGTATCGTTAATATTTCATCTATAGCTGGTAAGGAGGGTAATCCTAATGCAATGCCTTATAGTGCAGCAAAAGCAGGAGTTATTGCACTTACTAAATCTTTAGGAAAAGAATTAGCTGAAAATAACATTTCAGTTAATTGTGTTACCCCTGCACCTGCTAAGACACGTATTTTTGATCAAATTACACAAGAACATATTGATTATATGTTATCAAAAATTCCGAGAAATAGATTTGTGTTAGTAGAAGAATTAGCTTCTTTAGTTGCTTGGATGTCTTCTGAAGAAAATTCTTATACCACAGGATCTACTTTTGATTTGAGTGGTGGTCGAGCTACTTATTAATTTTTTCTTCTTTGTATTAGGGCGTAGACTGTTACGGCTACTGTAATCATGAGTCCGTTAATAAATTTTACATAAAAACCAGATAAGCCTAAAGCAACTATTCCTGATTCTAATGATCCAATAATTAATACTCCAATAAAGGTTCCAAAAATAGTACCCTTACCACCAAATACTGAAGTACCACCAACAAAGACAGCCGCTAGTGTTGTTAACATTAAACCCTCACCTTGTGTAGGCCAGAAATATAACATTTCATACATTGTAAAAATTCCTGCTAAAGCAGAGAAAAATCCGAGTTGAACAAAAGCAATAATTTTTACATTATCAACGTTAATTCCCATCATTTGAGCGCTTGCTTTGTTATCACCTACAAAGTGGATATGATTTCCAAATTTATGGTATCGATAAACCCACTGCATCAATCCAGTTAATACAATGAACCAAATAAATTGCATTGGAATTTTTCCAAATAATTTTTCAACAAATATCATATGATGCCATGTTCCATCTGCTACATCAACAATTGCAATACCACTACCTTGAGAAATTACATTAACTAATCCACGCCAAAAAAATAATGTACCTATAGTGGCAACTATTGAAGGTATACCAATTTTAGTAACAAGTAATCCATTTATTAATCCCGCAAACATTCCAAGTGAAGTTGCCAAAATAAATGCTATAAAAAAATTACCATCAGTCGATGTCATTATAATTCCAAATATGAGAGATGTAATTCCAACTATAGATGGGAATGATAAATCAATTTCACCGAGTGTAACAACAAATGTTGCTGATATAGCAATAATTCCAAAAAAAGGCATTGATTGCATAAAAGCTCTATAAATAGGAAATCTTGTAAAAACATGTGGTGCGCCAAGAAAATAAATTAGGAATAGTACTACAGCAATTATAGTAATACTAATTTCAAGTTTGTGAGTTTTTACAAAATAACTATTCAATAAATTATTCATTTACTCTTCCACTTTTATTTTTCCTGATTCATGAAGTTGAATCATTTTTTGCACAAGTTCTTCTCTTGAAATATCTTCTTTATTAAATTCCCCAACAACTTCACCTCTATCTAAAATTATAAATCTATCTGCAGCACCATATACGTGTATTATATTATGATCGATAAATATTGCAGATTTGTTTTCATTTTTTAAACCTTTTACAAAATTAAGAACTTTCTCTGTCTCTTGTATCGATAATCCCATTGTTGGTTCATCTAATACGATTAAATCAGAATTAAAATATAATGATCTACCAAAAGCTACACCTTGTTTTTCACCACCAGAAAGACCCATTACTTGAGAGTCAACTGTTATAGCTTTTGAAGTAAAACCTATATAGTCGCGTAAAATTTTTTCTGCTTCTTTTCTTTGTTTTTTTATATCCAAAAAACCAAATGAATTTGTAATTTCTCTTCCTGCAAAGATATTTCTGTATAATTCTTGCTGATCACATAATGCTCTTTCTTGATACACTGCTTCAATCCCCATTTTTCTTGACTGAGCAACTGACTTAATTTGTACTTCTTTTTCTTTAAAAAATACTTTTCCCGAGTTTGGACTATGAACTCCAGTTATAACTTTTATAAGTGTAGATTTTCCGGCTCCGTTATCACCGATTAAAGCTACCACTTCACCTTTATTTATTTTGATATTCACATCTTTTAAAACTTTCACGTTTCCAAAGTTTTTGTAAATATTTTGTAATTTTAATAGTTCTTCAGCCATAAAAAATAAACCTGCCTTATATAATAAGGCAGGCTATAATATTTAATTTATCTGATTTGTACTGCTGCTAATGGAGCAACAGCATCAACGTTATCAGCTGTAACAAATGCAGCACCAGTATCCATTGCTAATCCAGCCATTCCATATTTTGTACTTAGGAATAACTGAACAATTGGCATATATCCTTGGATAAATGGTTGTTGATCGATTACAACATCAATGTATCCAGAATTAATTCCATCAACAATTGGAGCTGATAAATCAAATCCAGCACCACATACTTCTTCAGTACCGTGGCCTGCAGCTTTCATGTATGTTGGTAAGCTTGCAGTTAATCCACCATGATCTGTGATAGCCATTTTGATATCAGGATTTGCACTATAAGTAGCAACGTACATAGGAGTTCCCTGAGATGCATCTGAGTTTACGTTATCAGGAATTTCTTGATAAACTACCTCAACACCTGCTGCTTCAACACCAGCTATTGCACCTTTAGTTCTTTCTCCTCTATTTGGCATACTTGCAAGACCCCAGATAAATGCTTTATCTCCAGCTTGTAGACCACAAACTTCAACAGCTTTTTTACCTAGATTAAATCCAGCATCAAATAGATCTGCCCCTGCGTAACCAAATCCTTCAGTTTTATATTCTGATTCAAGATCAGGAAGAGGTGTATTCATAGTAGTAATTACTATTCCCATTTCTCTTGCTTCTTGAATGATAGGTCTCATTGCAGCGTCTCCTGGAAAACCATAGATTGCAATTCCATCAGGCTGTAAAGCAACAGCTTCTTTAAATTGTTTAATCATGATTTCTGAGTTCCACTGTGACCAGTAGTAATCTACCTCACAACCAGTGTGTTCAGCAGCAGCTACTGCACCATTATAAACGATAGTTCCAAATGGACCACCTTCAGGACCACCTGGGAAAAATATAAATTTCTTATCACAGCTGTAATCATTTTTTGCTACTGCTGAAGTAGATGCAAAAGCAAAAAATAAAGCAATGACAGCAAAGATTTTTTTCATAATTCCTCCAAATAATTTATGCATTAATTTATAAGTAAATAAATCAATAATACAATTAAATTAAATTATTAAAGATCTTAATACAAACTAAAATCCTCTTTCTTTTGATAGATAAAATAGTCGCACTTATTTACCAATTTAAAGCAATTTTTATATTTATAAGATTATCAAAAAGTGCTATTTTTTCATTATGGATGTTGATTTAGGTAAATGGTATCGAGCAAATATAGATAAAAAAGAATTCAAGCAGTTATGCAAGAAATCTGATTGGCAGGGTTTTAAGCATATGATTATTTATTTTTCATCTCTATTTCTTTTTGGATATCTTGCGTATGTCACTTGGGGCACTTGGTGGTCATTATTATTTTTTTTAATATACGGAAATATTTGGGGATGCAGTGATGCTATATGGCATGAAACTGGTCATAGAACTGCTTTTAAATCTAAGTTCTGGAATGATTTCTTTTATTATATTGCTAGTTTCATGGATAATTTTGAACCTATCAGATGGAGATATTCTCACTATCATCATCATACTTATACTCAATTTAATGATCCTGTAGATTTTGAAATACATGTAAAAAAACCAACTGATTTAATTGTGTTTTTCTCACATTACATTCCATTCTCTGGTTTTATTTTCTTTAAAAATTCTCTTCAATGGGAAACTATAAAACATGCATTTGGTGTAACTACTGATGTAATGAAAGTTTGTATTCCGGAAAATGTAAGATGGAAATGTAGATTATCTGCGTGGAGTCATCTCTCTATTTGGATAATAAGTATAGCTTCTTCAGTTTACTTTCAAAGTTGGCTTCCAGTTCTATATGTTTTATTGCCTAATTTTTATGGAAAGACCCTAGTCATGCTCATGGGTCTTACTCAACACGCAGGACTTAGAGAAGATAAAAGAGACCATAGATATACAACCAGAACAGTGTATTTAAATCCAGTTTTAAGTTTTTTATATTGGCATATGGAATATCATGTTGAACACCATATGTTCCCTCAAGTTCCCTCGCATAATTTACCTAAACTGCATGCTATGATTAAAGATCAATTACCACCTGCAAGAAAAGGTCTTCTTGGAGCTTATAAAGAAATTATTCCAGCACTCATAAAACAAGCAAAAAATCCTGACTATCAAATTCCATTATCTGTTCCAAGCAACGCTTAGACTTAGTGAAAAATAACATTATAATTTTAGGCGGTGGTCAAGCTGGAATCTATGCTGCTAGAGAGATTAGACAAAATGATTCAAAATCAAATATTAAAATTTTAGGTGAGGAAAATTTATTACCATACGAAAGACCTCCTCTGTCTAAAGATTTTTTGCTAGATAAAAAAAATGAAGAAGATCTTTATTTTTATTCTAGCGACGTACTAAAAAATGAAAATATAGAATTTGAAAATGTATCAATTTCTAAAGTTGATTTTGAAAATAAAAAACTTTTTGCAAAAAATGATGATGTTTACTTTTATGATAGTTTGCTTATTTCAACAGGTTCTGAAAATAAAAAACTTAGTTTAGATAATAATTTAAAGAATGATGTTTATTATCTAAGAAATTTAGAAGAAGCCAAAAAAATTAAAGAAACAGTTTCAAATAAAAATAAAATAACAATTATTGGTGGTGGCTTCATTGGCTTAGAAATTGCCTCATCTTTATCTCAACTTCAAAAGAAAGTAATTGTCATCGAAATTGGTAATCAACTTATGGGAAGAATTATACCCAAACAAATTGCTGATTTAGTTCAAAACACTCATTTAGAACATGGAAATGAAATAATATTAAATAAACAGATAGAAAAAATAACAAAAAAAAATGGCATTTATGAAATATTATTAAATGATAATTCTTTAATAGAAACAGATTTTATAATTGCAGGTATAGGCTCAACCCCTGCTGTAAAGTTATTTGAAAATACAAATTTAAAGCTTGATAATGGTATAGTAACTAATCAATTCTGTGAAACTTCTATTAAAGATGTTTATGCAGCAGGTGATGTATCTAATTTTTATCATCCATTATATCAAAGAAATATGCGACTCGAGTCTTATCAACATGCACAAAATCATGGAATATGTGCTGGAAAAAATATTGCTGGAGTAAAAACAGAATACACTTCAATTCCTTGGATGTGGTCTGATCAATTTAATTTGAATCTTCAACTAACTGGTATTTGTGATGATTATGATGAAATCATCGAAAGAGGTAATGATATTAATAATGGTGTTATTTATTTTTTCTTAAAAAATAATAAAATAAGAGGAGCATGTGGTGTTGGAATTATGGGAAAAGTAGGCCGTGACATCAGAATAACTTCTAAATTGACTGAGAAAGATACCATTGTAGATAAACAAATTCTCTCAGATCAAAATCTAAAATTAAATAAACTTATACAAAAATAACAATTTAATTATTTTGTATTTATTTTCATAAAATAGATATTATATACAGTTTATGTCTGAAGAAAATTGGATTGAAGTAGGATCTACAGATAGTATTGAAGAAGAGGATCTCATCAGATTCGATCATCAAGATAAAACTTTTTGTGTGTATAGGCTAACAGATGGTTTTTATGCTACTGATGGAATTTGTACACACGAGGCGGTACATCTTGAAGATGGTTTGGTTATGGATGATGAAATTGAATGTCCAATGCACCAGGGAATTTTTAATATTAAATCTGGAGAGGCTTTAAGCCCACCAGCGTGTGAGGATTTAAAAACATATCCAGTTAAAGTTGATAATGATAAAATTTTCATTAAGATAAGTTAAATATTTTTTGGAGATTTTATGAGCAGAAAAAAACTTACAGTTTATGATTATTTGCAATGCAAAGGTAAAAGACAACTAAGTGTTATGTTTGTGCATAATGCTGATGAAGCTGCTGCAGCTGAAGAGGCAGGCATTGACATGATTTGTACTTCTCATGATGCTCCACAATTTGGTATTTACAATTCTTTTGATGAACTTAAGAGAATTCGCGAAGCTGCACCAACTTGCTTTATGCAATCTGGAGGTGCAGTAAGAGTAGCTTCTGAGTATGAAGCAATGAAACTATCACACAAGTATTTAGACATTGGCGCAGATGTTATCTATGGCGGTAATTGGAGTTATAAATGGATTAGAGCATTAAGAGATGAGTATGTTCCAATTAACAGTCATGTTGGATTAGTTCCAGGAAATGCTACTTGGATTGGAGGCTTTGTTGCACAAGGTAAAACCGCAGATAAAGCCATCAGAATTTTAGAGCACACTCTTGAGTTACAAGAAGCGGGTGCAATCGGAGTTGAACTCGAAGTAGTTCCACCAAAAGTTGCAGAAGTTATTACAAAAAAAGTTGATATCATGACTCTCTCAATGGGAAGTGGTTCTGGATGTGATGGGCAATATTTATTTGCTAACGATGTACTTGGATATACCCAAGGAAAAATTCCCAGACATGCGAGAATATATAGAGATTTTAAAAAAGAATTTTCAAAATTACAAGCTGAAAGAGTAAGTGCATTCAAAGAGTTTCACGATGATACGGTAAACAAAAAATTTGATGATCCTAAAATCACAGTTAACATCGATGAAGGTGAATTTGAAAAATTTTTAAAGCTTTCAGAAAAATTTTGATTAATGTTTGCGGGCGAAGTTGATTTAAAAACGTGGTTTAAGCCAAAAATAGATAAGAAAACTTTAAAAGAACTTTCTAAGAGATCCGATATAAAAGGTTTATTAGATATATCAGTATTTATTGTTGCTCTAATATTAAGTGGATATTTGTGTATTATAAGTTGGGGTACTTTATGGTCAATACCTGCTCTTTTACTTTATGGAAATATTTTCTATTGCAAAATCATAAGCATTCAACATGAAACAAATCATGAAACATATTTTAAAACAAGGGCATTAAATAAATTTTTTTATCATATAACTTCTTTACTTGGTGGTTTTGAGGCAGTTAGATGGAAGTGGAGTCATTTTCATCACCATACTTACACCATATTTACACATGAGGAGGTATATGATTACGAAAATAATAGTCCGAAACCAACAGAACCTGTCAGATTTCTTTTAAATTTTTTACCCCTTGGTCCAATAATTAATATTCAAAAAATAAGACATTTTACGCATTTTGAAATTATTAAACATTCATTTGGGATAATTACTCCTGTTGTAAAAGTTACAGTACCTGAAAAGGAGATAAAAAAAATTATTAATAGTTCAAGATTATATTTAAGTTTTTGGCTACTTGTAATTTTATTCTCAGTTTTACTGCAATCATGGTTACCAATTATTATGATAATTTTTCCTCCATTTTATGGCAACACTATATTGATGATTTGTGCCATGACTCAACACGCAGGACTAGCTGATAATATTAAAGATCATAGAAAAAGTACAAGAACCGTTATTATGAATCCCTTTTTTAGTTTTTTGTATTCAAATATGGAGTATCATATTGAGCACCACATTTTCCCAAAAATCCCATGTCATAATTTAAAAAAATTTCACAAAATAGTTAAAAATCAAATGCCAGAACCTCATTACGGAATAATTTCTGCTTATAGATCAATAATTCCAGCAATATTTAAGCAATCTAAAGATAAAAATTATTTTATTGATGTGAAAGTTCCAGATACGACAATTTAGTCTCTTTTTTTTTAACCAAAATATACTATAAATGCACTATGGGTAGTCAACTTAATGACAATGATTTCGGTACCAGAGATAAAAGAGGTCATTGGAAACCTTTTGGTACAATAAGTATTAATCCACCTAAAGATATATTTTTTAACCCAATAAAATTTTTTAAATATTTTTTTAAATTCCCAGGAATTTTTTTCCCATGGACATTTGTCTTTGCAGCAATAACAGTTGCTACATATCTCTTTTTGACTCCTTCTTTAGAGACAATGAGGACTTTTGAAATAGGATGGATATCCTATATATTTTTCAGAAATGCGGTTATTATTTTGCTTTGGACAGGCTTCTTTCATTTAAGACTAAAGACTCAAGGAACTTCATTTAAATATAACCCACGACCTTTGGAAAAAAATAACTCAACTTTTTTATTTAATGATCAGACTAAAGATAACCTATTCTATACTTTTTGTAGCGCTATTCCATTGTGGACAGCTTACGAAGTAATTACATTTTGGGCATTTGCAAATCAAATAATCCCATATGTAAGTTGGGAGGCTTATCCAATATATTGTTGTTTTATGTTCTTTCTTGTTCCGTTTATAAGAGACGCACATTTTTATTTAACTCATAGACTATTACACTGGGCACCACTTTATAAAATTGCTCATAAAGTTCACCACCGTAATACGAATACAGGTGCTTGGTCAGGTATGTCTATGCATCCAATAGAACATATACTCTATTTTTCAGGAATCTTAGTTCATTGGATTATACCTTCTCATCCTCTTGTTGCGATGTATCATGTATTTCATGCCGGTTTAGCACCTACACCTGGACATACAGGATATGAGAAAATGACTTTCAAAAATGGTGTATCAATTCCAACAGGTGATTATATGCATTACATTCATCATAAATATTTTGAATGCAATTATTCAGGTGGAAATACTAGTTTCTTAGATAAACTAATGGGTACATTCCATGACGGTTCTGAAGAAGCAACAAAAGAAGTAATGGCTCGCATTAAAGATAAAGCCCATTACCTCTAAACTTATCTTCATAAATTTTAAATTTTATTATATTGATCTAAAATATGAGTAAGGTCGAATTATATAAAGATGTAAAAAATAGTTTGGGAGAAGGTATTACGTGGTCTTCAATTGATCAATGTTTGCTTTGGGTAGATATTAAACCAAAATCAGTTTTATTCAGAATTAATTTAGATAACGAGAAAATAGAAACTTTTGATTTACCGGAGTTTGTAACTGCGACGTCAATAATCTCAAAGAATGAAATTGCTTTAGTATCAAATAATGGAGTAAATAAATTTAACTTTCAATCTAAAAAATATGAAAGAATAATTAATGTTGAAGAAAATATACCAACAAATAGATCTAATGATGGTGCATCAGATGCAAAAGGCAGGCTTTGGTTTGGGACTATGCAAAATAATTTTGATCAAGATGGAAGTGCAAAATCTTTAAATACTAAATCTGGAAGTTTATATTGTCTATCAGATAATCAGTTAAATATTGTTGAGACAAACCTTGGCATACCTAATACATTTGTTTGGAGTCCAGATAACTCAAAATTTTATTTTGCCGATACAACTAAGGGATCATTACTAGAATACAATTTTAACCTAGATACAGGTAGTTTATCAGATAAAAAAAACTTCTTTGATTTTGATAGAGGTGCTCCAGATGGATCAACTATTGATAGTGATGGTTTTATTTGGAATTGTCGTTGGGGTGGATCATGTGTTGTGAGAATTGACCCTAAAGGAAGAATAGATAAAATTTATGAGCTACCTGTTGAAAATGTAACAAATTGTGTATTTGGAGGAAGTGATCTTAAAACTTTATTTATTACCAGTGCTACAAATTTAGGTAAAAATCAACATGACGGGAGTTTATTTGCATTAAATGTTAATGTACCTGGCCTTGAAGATAATAAATTTAAAATTTGATTTTTTACTTTAATTAGATAAAACTTTCACACATGAATAAAAAGAATAAATTTAGATCTTCTAATTGGTATAATTCTAAATCACATCGAAGAGATACATTTATTCATCGAGGCTGGATGAGAAATCAAGGTCATCCAAATCATTTGTTTGATGGCCGTCCTGTAATTGGAATTTGTAACACTTGGTCAGAATTAACTCCTTGTAATGGTCATTTCAGAGAAATAGCAGAGTCTGTTAAAAAAGGTGTTTATGAAGCAGGTGGTTTTCCTCTTGAATTCCCTGTTTTTTCAGCAAGTGAATCCAATTTAAGACCTACAGCTATGTTGTTTAGAAATTTAGCAAGTATGGATGTTGAAGAGGCAATAAGAGGTAATCCTATAGACGGAGTCGTATTATTAATGGGGTGTGATAAAACAACACCTTCATTAATGATGGGAGCTGCTAGTGTAGATCTTCCTACAATCGGTGTTTCAGGTGGCCCAATGCTTAACGGACATCATCAAGGTGAAACAATAGGTTCTGGTACTGGTGTTTGGAAACTTGATGCAGATTTAAATGCTGGTGTAATTACAGAAGAAGATTTTATTAATGCAGAAATTTCAATGAGTAGATCAAAAGGTAATTGTATGACTATGGGTACTGCATCAACAATGGGATCAATGGTTGAAGCATTAGGGATGTCACTCCCTGGAAATGCTGCGATACCTGCAGTTGACTCAAGAAGATATGCTTTAGCTCATATGTCTGGGAAAAGAATTGTTGAAATGGTTAAGGAAGATATAACTATGTCAAAAATTGTTACAAAAAAATCATTTGAAAATGCAATCAAGGTCAATGGAGCAATAGGAGGATCTACAAATGCAGTTATCCATTTGGCTGCAATCGCAGGTCGAATGGAAATAGATTTAGAATTAGAAGATTGGAATAAATGTGGAGATGGCATTCCAACATTAGTAAATCTTCAGCCTTCAGGAAAATACTTAATGGAAGATTTTTATTATGCAGGTGGGGTTCCGGTAGTCATAAAAAGATTAATGGAAAAAAAATTACTAGATGCAAATTCAATGACTGTTAATGGAAAAACAATAGCTGAAAATAATTTAAACGCTAAATGTTGGAATAATGATGTTATAAAAGAATTTGATAATCCATTAACCAAAAATGGAGGAATTAAAATTCTTAGAGGTAATATAGCTCCAAATGGTGCAATTATTAAACCATCAGCTGCTTCACCAAAATTAATGAAACATACTGGAAAAGCGGTAGTTTTTGAAAGCGTAGAAGAGTTTCATGAAAAGATTGATGATCCCAATTTAGACGTTGATGAAAATTCAATATTAGTTTTAAAAAATTGTGGGCCAAAGGGTTATCCTGGTATGGCTGAAGTAGGAAATATGCGTCTTCCACAAAAAGTTCTTAAAAAAGGTGTGAGAGATATGATTAGAATATCTGACGCTAGAATGAGTGGAACAGCATACGGTACCGTAATACTTCATACATCTCCTGAAGCTGCAGTTAAAGGTCCTTTAGCAGCAGTTCAAAATGGTGATGAAATAGAAGTAGATGTTGATCAGGGTATAATGAATTTAAAAGTTAATGATGAAACAATAAAAAATCGTCTAGAAAATTATTCACCTGTTGTTCCAGAAATCACAGGTGGTTATCAAAAAATGTATGTAGAGCATGTTATGCAAGCTGACAAAGGAGCAGATCTAGATTTTCTAATTGGAAAAAGAGGAGCTGAAGTCAAAAGACATAGTCATTAATTAAAAATTATTAAAATAGATGAATAACAATTTTAATCCTTTGTCTGCTGCAGAATTAACTTCAAGAATAAATAAAATTCCTAGAGTTAATCTAGCTCAATTACCTACTGTACTTGAATTTGCACCTAATATTTCTAAAGAGTTGGGTATAAATCTTTATATCAAACGAGATGATTGCACTGCATTAGCTTTTGGGGGAAACAAAACAAGACATTTAGAGTTTATAATGGCTAAAACATTATCTGGAGATTATGACTGTATTTTAACTGGGGCTGCATCTCAATCTAATTTTTGCCGCCAAGCTGTAGCTGCTGCAAATAAACTAAATTTAGATAGTTTTTTAGTGTTAATGCACGGAATAAAAGGTAACTTAATGCAAGGAAATTTTTTATTATATAATATTTTGGGAGCTAATGTTGATGTTATTGATGGTGAGAATTTAGAAGAAATACCAAAGCATTTAGATATAAAATATAATGAGTTAATAAAAGAAGGTCGAAAACCTCTATTAATTTATGGAGGATTTGGAAAAGAGGATACCACTCTTGCTGGTATAAGTTATGCAAATGCTATGGCTGAAATTGATTTACAAATGAAAGAGCAAAATTTTATGGCAGATCATCTATTTGTTACTGCTGCTAATATGACACAAGCTGGTTGTGAATTAGGAGCTAAGATATTAAATTGGCCAACTCGTATTCAAGGTATTTCTCCTGTTTATTGGGAAATGAATATCAAAAAAGATATAGCAAGAATATGTAATGACGCAGCAAAGATGCTTGATATTAATTTAGAGTTTTCACATAAAATGATTAATCATGACAATAATTATGTAGGTGAAAAATATGGTGCTACTACAGAAGACGGAATAAAAGCAACAAAGCTTTTAGCTAATAAAGAGGGAATTATTTTAGATCCAGTTTATACATCAAAAGGTTTTGCAGCTTTAATTGATTATGTTGAAAAAGGAATTATTAAGAAAGGTGAAAACGTTATTTTTATGTTCACTGGTGGTAGTCCTGCAGTTTTTGCGTATAACGATGAAATTGCAAATAATTCTACTCAATAATTTCAAATTTATCTAAATATTTATTTGATAACTTAATACCTAATCCATGTTTATTTTCATCTAATTCGATATAACCATTTTTTGCTTGAGGTTCGCCATCGAAAATATACCAAAATAATTCATTGCCAATTTCCACAGGCCAAAAAGGAAAATATTCAACTATCGGAGCGTTTACTGAACTCATAGAAATATGAAAATTATGAACTTGTCCTGCGTGAGGAATAACTGGTATTTGAAATGCTTCAGCTAAAGCAGAAATTTTATGTGCCTGTGTTATACCACCAACTCTATTCGTATCAAATTGCACAACATCAATTGCTTTTTTTTCTAGTAATTGTCTAAAACCAAAAAGTGTATATTCATGTTCACCACCAGATATAGGAGTTCTACATGAGGCTTTTAGATCTGCATAACCATCAATATCATCAGCAATAACTGGTTCTTCTAACCAACGAAGATTTTCATTATCAATTAATCGCATCATTCTTTTTGCATATTCAAATGTCCATCCCATATATACATCTGCCATAAGATCAACATTTTCACCAACAACTGATCGCACTGTTTTGATTAACTCAATATTTTTATGCATACCTTCAGCACCATCAGTGGGACCCCAACCAAGTCTTAATTTCATTGCTTTAAAACCTTGATCCACATAATCTTTAGCTTCTTTTGCAAGACTATCAAGAGGTTGACTGTAAAGCTTACTTGCATAACAGGGGAGTTTTGATTTAGTTTTTCCACCTAATAATTTGAATACAGGTTGTTTAGCAGATTTTCCAAGCGCATCCCATATTGCAATATCAACAGCACTAATAGCTGTCATACCTATACCTTTTCTTCCCCAAGCAAGTGTTTGTCTATACATCTTTTGCCATATATGCTCATAATCCCATATACTTTCACCAATAATGGCTGGCGCTAAATAAGTATCTACAACTGATTTACATGGTTCTGGGGATAATGCGGCATTACCTAAACCTATAAAACCATCACTTGTTTCTACCTCAACAACTAACCAGCTATGAAATTTATATGTTGTCCATCTATCATTTGAAATTTTTTCTTGATTCACAATA
>CACGJH010000018.1 GCA_902573325.1 uncultured Alphaproteobacteria bacterium
AATTTTTTTTAAAATAATTTGTATTTTTGTGCAGCTCACAAGTTATTTTTGAGATTTTGTGTTTGTGCTTAATTATTGTGTCTGCTATTTCATATTCATAACCCTCTATGTCAATTTTTAATGTATCTATAAAAATAAATTGATCTAAGAGTTTTTGAATACTAATGCAATCAACTTTAATTGATTTCTCAAAATCAACATTATTTTTATATCTAGATAACGAACTAGCTTGAGAAAGTGATAAATTATTTTCACTATTCTTGTTATCTTTATGTAGGTATAGTGAACGTTTTTTGTTGTCATTAGCTATGGCCAAATTAAATACCTTTATTTTATTATTGTTTTGAAATTTTTTTTTTAAATACTGATACGCTGCTGGATTTGGTTCATAACAATAAATTTCACAAGAATAATTATCGTATATGTATTCGGCAACCTTTCCAATATTTGCACCAATATCTACAAAAGTAGAACTGCGGTTAAGATTATTATAAATTTTGAAACTTTTATAATCTGAATTAAATTTATAATTAATTAATCGAAATATTCTAAATTTTAGTAAATTTGTAAATATTACTCTTCTTAAAAGATATATTATTAAAAATACAAAAGAGTAAATAATACCCTTATTTTTAATTAATAATAAAAATTTATTAAGTTTAGATTTCAACAAGAATAACCAAATTTTTTAAGATTAATTTTAAGTAAAATTTCAAGTTTTTTATTATTTTCTTTATAGATATTTTGAATTTTTATAGTTGTATTTTTTGGAAACTTATAAGGATAATTTTTTTTGATTAAAACAAAATTAATAAATTTAGCAAATGATTCTGGATTTATTAATTTTCTACTTAAAATAGGAAATGGTTGTCTTGCAGTTCTATAAAATTTATTTATGAAGCATTTTGCTACTACTTCACCATGATTAAGTCTTTTATTTAATATTGTATGATGTGTTTTTGTTTGAATATTTTTTTTCTCATTTTCTTCAATATTTTTTAATAATTCTTTTAAATCTTGTTCAATTTCTAAAAACTTCATAATTTCTAAATAAAAATTTACTTTATCTTTTTGAAAAAACTCAAATGGTAATGCCAATACATTTTTTTCTCCAAAAAGTTCATAATTGTATTTTATAAATGTATACCAATCAGCAACATTTTGATGAAGGTTGGTATCTGACTCAAAAGAATAATAATTTGATTTTTTTTCAAAATTTAAAAATTTATCTGGTGAATAAAATGAGTTATCACGAACTGATTGCTGATATATTGATTCTAACCATTTAACTTGCTCTCTAAAAATAAAGATTATTTTGGGATTATAAAAAGAATTCTTTATCTTATTCAAAGTACTAATTCCATTAAAGTAATTTACACGATGGTCGCCCATAAGACCCTCTTTTGATATTAATATTTTCTTTTTAGTTTGGCTGAAAAATGTTTTTATGAAATTTTTTGTTTCTTGAGATAACTCAATATTATTAAAAACTAATTCATTTCCTAATTTTATCAAATTTTTAGAAAAAGATGAATTATTTGTGATTTTATCTTGATCATTTATTTTACCTAAATATTCAATATTCAGATTTGGAAAAAAATAATTTTGTAAATATGTTGACCCAGTTTTTTGGTGACCAATATGAAAAATAGTTTCACTCATGATAAATATTTAATCTTAATCAACAATAAAGTCTAGATTTAATAGAAACATAGTAATATATATAGTTTTGTGGCGGGGTAGCTCAGTTGGTTAGAGCGCACGGCTCATATTCGTGATGTCGGGGGTTCAAATCCCTCCTCCGCTACCATACTATATTGATTTAAACTAATTAGAAATTTATCTTTGCTTTAATTATATTATCTTAATTTCATAAAAGTATTAAAATTACTTTGGGTATAAAAAGTATATTTGATAAATAATTATGTATTCAATCTAAGCATTTAAGTTATGTAATTTTTAATAATTTTTATTTATTTATCTATTAATAATTTAATAGTATAAGTTTTTAAATATATTCCAAACCCAAACATAGTTTATGGAAATTTTAAAAGTATTGGTAATTAGCAATATTACATCATCTGCAAATATTAAAATAAATGATGAAGAACATAATTTAATATTAGACTATTTTGTCGTTAAAGAAGAATATAGAAATAATAAAAATATTGGTGAACTAATTTATGAAAATCTTAAAAAAATTAAAAAAGAATATAACATTGTCATACATCTCTTAGGAAACTGTGAAATTATATCTAAAAATATTTTATATAAATCTTTAGTAAATTTTGCAAAATCAAAAAAATTGATTGGTATTAGGCATTCAGATAACTATATCAAGAATCCAAAAAATAGCCCAAGGGTGCCGTTTGTTGACACTCATTTTATTGCCTTTAATTGTGATAACTCGAGATATAAAAAATTTTTAAAAAATTATAAATTTATTGAATCCAATTATGATAAATATTGTGGTCAGAATATGAATTTAATTCTTTTTATTGAGAAAAATTTTAATATTAATGAAGTATATAATTTTTTTAATAATGGAAATTTTAATATATACGGTGATTTAATTAATCAAATTAATACTTTTCCATTTTCATATTGTAATAATACTAGTTTAATAACATATTATCCAAAATTTAATAAAAAAGTAAAAAAATTATTGTTATTAAATAAAAATAAAAAAAAACTAAAATATCTTATTTTTTTGAAAAAAGGCTTAATCATATATTGGTTAAGTAAATTTGCGAAATTTATTAATAACATATCCTTAAAAATATTTAATAATCGATATAAAAAATTTGTTAGAAAAAAAACATTATGAAATTGTTATATTCTATAAATTTATGGGAAGAGTTTGATGATCTTTTATTAGGATCCGAAATAATAAAAATGCAAAATAAAAATTCAAATACTTTTAATGAAATAAAAATTATTGCACAAAGTGGATCTGAAATAAAACCAAATAAAGAGCAATTAAAACATGTTGATGAATATTATAAAGTACCCATGCTTAAAAGGGATCCAAAAAATAGAGCCCAAGAAACATTTGAAAAATATTTTATTTCAATGAGAATTTTGAGTTCATATCAAAGAGCATACAATAAGGGAGTATTATATAATTGTGACTTTGCGATTGTAAACAATGCGGATTCTTGGGTTTTGGATATAAATAAAATACATAAAGTTTTAAAAGATAAGAAAATAAATGAGAGTGCTGTTTCTCTTAGAATTGGAAAAGTATTGGGAACAAATATTGCTCTAGGAGATTTTGTTCCTTACTATGATGATCATTTTTTAATAATTAATATAAAAGTTTGTAAAAAATTAAATTTATTTAATAGAGATCTAAGTCTGCACAGGGATCCAATATTTTTAAATTATGGAGGTTTCCACTATATGCTACAACTTTATTTGGAAGAATTAGTTCCAAAAAAATATTTTAACGCTTACACTGATATGAGTGAATCATACAATCATTATGGAGAAAGATCTGGCATGGTTATTGTTCCATTTCAATTTCAAAAAGATCTATCTTTAATGCATGCGAATTGTCATAGCTTTAAAAAATTACATTTTCTTAGAGCAAAAATGCTCGAGATTTACAGACTTGACCAATTTGAAAACACGTCAAAATATATTAAAAAGTATAATTCTAAAAAGATTAAGATTGTTATGGAAAGAGAAAAATGTTTTTTTAAAAAAAATTTCTTTAATAAAATTATGATCGATATTGATGTTTTTTTGAAAAAAATAATATTAAAGATAAACATTCTTAAGGAAATGAAAAATTTCAAAAATAAAAAATTTTACAATTACCCTGGAACTAATACATTGAAATATTTACAAAAAGATAAAGCAAATCTACCATATCATATTGCTGCAAGAATAGATTAATTTGATATTAAAAATCATATAAATATCAAAATATATTATAAATTGGTAATAGTATTCATAGAGTATTAAATTATTGTCTTGTTGAAACCATTAATGATAATTGTATAATATAATTAATATTAAAATTAATCTTTAAATCTTGTAAATGTTAAAAAATATTAGAAATCTTTCAAATAGTGGAGCGATAATTAATATTAAAAAAATAAATAATGAACTAATTCTAAATAAAAAAATTTACTTTACAAAAAATAACAAAAAATCAAGAATAGTTGAACAATTAAACAAACAAAATTTTTGGCATAAAAAAAGATTAATCAAACCGTTTTTTTCAGTCCCTGTAAAATATAAAATTTTAAAAAATTCAATATCAGTGAATATGCCTTTTATATATGGTTATTCAGGTGCTGATATATTAACTTATAATTCATATGATCAAGCTAGAAAATTAGCAAATAGTTTAATAAAATTAATTTTTTTTTTTAAAAAAAGTAAAAACAAACAATATATACAAAAAGAAAATATTTTAAAAAAAATAAATACGGTAGAAAAAAATAGTAATAAAAAATTTTCAATTTATTTTGATAGAATAAGGCAGAAATTGAATAACTTTCCTGATTATTTAGAAATTAGCTATTGTCATGGTGATTTAACACTTTCAAATATGATATTTACAAATAGCAAACAAAAAAATTCTAGATTTAAAATTAATAAATATTTTGAAATATATTTAATAGATTGGCTTGATAGCAATTATGATACTTTTTTACTAGATTTAGCAAAACTAAAACAAGATTTATTTTATGGTTGGAGTTCAAGAAATTTAAACCCAAATCAAGCAATGGCAAATTCAATAACTGGAAAGTTTATTTGGAATTTAATTGATGAAAAATTTATAGATAAGTATAACAGAGAAATATTTAATTTTTTTATGAATCTTTGTATTGTAAGAATTTTACCTTATGTAAAATCACAAAAAGACTTTGAATGGATAAAACATGTTCTTGATGAGGAAGGATAAATTTTATAGATACCGATATTTATTAAAGAAGTAGCGACCCTTAAGTAGTTATATTATAAAATTATTAATAATTAAATTAAAAATATAATAGATGAAACTTCACATTTTATAATGAAAATGCAGTTAAAGTTTAAATATATTAAATTCAATAATATAGCCCTATTAAAATTAAAAAAAATTAATAAAAATACAATATCAATAAAAAAAGGTTTAATAGAATCTTATGAATATTAAAAAAAAGAAATCAATTAAAAAAGTAACATTAATATTACCTGTAGCAGGAAGATCTGAGAGATTTGGCAAAAAAATTCCTAAATGGCTACTAACTACACCAAATAACAATTTAATGATTTCTGAAAGTATTTCAAAACTAGATTTATCTTTAGTAAAAGAAATAATATTAATTTGTATCAAAGATCACATTAAAAAATTTATTACTGTTGAAAATATTAAAAATTCTATCCAAAGTAATGTTAAAAATAAAGTTAGAGTTAGAGTTTGTATTTTAAATAAAATATTAAGCTCTCAGGCACATACAGTTGCAGCGGGAATAGAAAAAATGAAAATTAATGGACCAATTTTTATTAAAGATTGTGATAATTATTTTGAGTATAAAATTAGAAGAGGTAATACTGTTACTGCATTAAACCTAAATAATGCTGATCTAGTTTTAGCAAAAAATAAAAGTTATATTGAAATCAATAAAAAGAAGATTGTACAAAGAATTATTGAGAAAAAAGTAATTAGTGATTTATTTTGCACGGGTGGATATGGATTTGACTCAGGAAAATTTTTTTTAGAAAATTTTAAGAGCATATATAAACAAAATAATAATATTGGTGAAATATATGTATCTCACGTGATTCAAAAAATGATTTTGAATAATCATAAATTTGAAGCTGAGGAAGTAAGTAGCTATTCAGATTTTGGAACATATGAAGAATGGAAAAAATACACTGATAAATTTATCTCTATAATTACTGAAGTTGATGGAATTTTTTTCAAAAAAGGTTCAAAATATCTTAGTAATAAATGGTCTTATGAAATAATTAAAAGTAATATGGAGACTCTCTCAGAAATAAATAAAAATAAAAAATTAAATTTTACAATAATTACCAACAGACCCCAATCACATAAAAAAAATATTATAAAAATTTTTAATTCTTGGGGTATAAAAATTAATAATTTTATAGGAGATCAGCCCTTAATGACTTCAATTACAATAAGAGATTTTGATCCAAAAAATACTTATGGTAAAAGTATATCAATTAACATTCCATCTAATAGTATTGAATTCTCAGAGTATATTAGAAATCTAACTAATTAAAATGTAATTCAAATATTAAATGATTCACCACAACCACATTCACCTTTAATGTTTGGATTATTAAATATAAATCTAGAGGAGGTTTTATCAGTTTGATAATCCATTTCGCTTCCAATCAAAAAAATTGTAGCTTTTGGATCGATTAAAATTTTTGCACCATCTTGGTGTATAATTTCAAAATTTTTTAAATTAATTGAATTTCCAAAGTCTAATTTATATGAATATCCACTACAACCAGATTTATCTACACTAATCACAATAGAGTCCATACCATCTGGCGCAACTGTCATGATCCTTTTAATTTGACTAGTTGCATTGGCTGTAATCGATAATATTTTATTCACGGTATTACTATAAATTAATTTAAAAAATATCTAAAGCAAGTTTTGCTTCCTCTGACATTAATTCTTTATGCCACTTTGGATACCAAACTAAAGATACTTCAATTGAATTTAGATTAGATATTTTTTCTACTGATTTTCCTACACTTTCTGGCATAGTTCCAGCAACTGGACAGTTAGGATTAGTTAAGGTCATTTTAATTTTAATATCGTTATTATCATTTATTTTTATTTCATATATTAAGCCTAAATCATACAAATTCACTGGTATTTCTGGATCCATAACTGTTCTTATGCATTCAACAACTTGCTCTTCTTTAATTTTTGATGATTTATTTGAGAAGGGAAACTTTTTTATGTAACTTGAATTTTTATCTGGTAGAAAATCTTTTAATTTTTTGTCTTCCATTGTTTATAAAAGAATTTTAGTTATTTCATCAATGCTATCCACTAAATAATCAACATCATCTTTTGAATTATATACTCCAAATGAAATTCTAGAAGTCCCAGTAACATTAAAATGTTTCATAAGAGGTTGGCAGCAATGATGTCCTGTTCTTATTGCTATATTTTTTTTATCTAACATCGCTCCTAAATCAGAATTATGCACCCCTTCAATATTAAAAGAAATAATTGCACCTTTGTTTATATTTGATCCATATATTTTTATATTATTAAATTTTGAAATTTTTTCAAAAGCGTAATCATGAAGTTTCATTTCATGATCATATATAACATTTGGATCAAGTTCATTCATAAAATTTAATGAAGAAGCAAATCCAATAACTGGGGCAATAGGAGGAGTACCTGCCTCAAATTTTTCATAACCATTTGCGTATGTACTTTTATCAATATCTACTTCATGAATCATTTGACCTCCACCTTGGTAAGGAGTAAATACATCTATCCACTTATCTTTCATATACAGTACCCCAAGACCTGAAGGGCCATACATTTTATGTGCTGAAAAAACATAAAAATCAGGATCTAAATCTTTTAGATCAACTTTTTTGTGAGGAGCAAATTGACAACCATCTATTAGTAACGGTATATTCTCTTTTTTCGCAATTTCTTTTATTTTATCAAAATTAGTTATTGATCCTGTTACGTTTGACATGTGGGTTAATGTAATTAACTTGGTTTTTGAGTTAATTTTATCATATAATCCATCGTAATTAATTTCACTATTTTCGTTTAGCTCAAGAGGAACAATTTTAATTTTTTTTTCAATTAAATGCCAAGGTATCAAATTAGCATGATGTTCAAGATAACTTAAGATTATTTCGTCACCATCTTCTAAAAATCTTTTAGACATACAAGATGAAATTAAATTTATACCTTCAGTTGCACTTTTAACAAAAATAATATTGTTTTCAGATGTATTTAAGTAATCTGCAACTTTTTTTCGCGCATCTTCAAATTTTTTTGTTAACTTAGAGCTTAATTCATAATTACCTCTATGAATATTTGCATATTCATTAGTGTAACAATTATTGGTAGCTTCAATCATTTCATCAACTTTTAATGCTGACGCTGCAGTATCTAAAAAAACTAAATTAGGATTTTTTTTGAATACGGGAAATCTTGATTTTAAATTTGAAATATTCATTTAACTTTACTTAAGTATCTTACTAGTTTCTTTTGTATTATTTCAGACATTTGTTCATTATCAATACTACTTAATTCTTCATTTATAAATGATGATATCAATATTTTTGTTGCTGCAATTTTACTCATACCTCTAGATCGAAGATAAAAAATAGCATTTTCGTCTATTGGTCCAATGGTAGAACCATGACTACATTTTACATCGTCAGCATATATTTTTAATTCGGGTTTAGAAAAATACGATGCGTTATCAGATAAAAGTATTCCTTTACTTAGTTGATACCCCTCTGTTTTTTGTGCCACTTGGTCGACATGAGTATTACTAAAGTATGTTGCTTTAGAGCGATCATTCAAAATGCCCTTATAAACTTGATTACTTTTACAATCCTCAGCTAAATGCCTAACAAATGTTTTGTTGTTAGATGTGTTATTATCTTTTAGAAAAAATATTCCTTGTAAATCAGCTTCTGAGTTAGTTTCTATTAGTTCAGAATAATGAAAATTTCTTACGTAACCTTCTGAAAAATTATACACTTTTTGATTGTAAGTAGAATCTTTCTTACATGAAGAATGAGTTGTTATTATTAAATTATGATTGGGAGAATTGTCTTGAATTAGAAAATGGTTTAACTGAGAATTCTTTTCTAATTTAATTACGTTTAATATATTCGAGGTTGAATTATTTTTATTTTCATATTCCTCAATAAGATTTAGAGATGATCCTTCTTCACAAATATAATTATTTTTTTGAAAAATGGTTAAATCATCATCAGTTATAATGTTTGATATTTTAATTTTTATGTTTTTATTTTTTTTTATAACAATCTTAAAACCACTATTTAAAAATAATGAATTTAGATTTACAAAATAATCATTATTTTCAATTGTATGATTTTTAGAAAAATCATTGTAATCTTCATCTAAAATTTTTGTAATTTCAATTTTATCATCTTTAAAACTTGCGCACTGTCCATTTACAGAAACTATTGAATAACTATTTTCCTGATTATTGTTTATTACTGATGTTTCTTCAGGAACCACATATTTATACTTAAAATCAATAAAGTTTTTTAGATTTATATTTTTAAGACTTTCATTATTTTTTTTATCAAATCTATCATTTTTAAAAATACTTATTAATTTTTCTCTATGATTTTGAATATCTTTGTTTTCAGAAAAAAAAATATTTTTTTTATTTTTTAGATAATTATCTTGTATATTCATTACTGAAATTTTTGAAATCCATCTTTTTCTATTTCAGCAGCAATTTCAGATCCTCCTGATTTGACAATAGAACCATTTACCATAACATGTACATAATCTGGTTTAATATAATCCAAAAGTTTTTGATAATGAGTAATGATTAAAAATGAATTATTTTTTGTTTTAAGTTTATTAACTCCATCTGTAACGATTTTAAGGGCATCAATATCCAGGCCTGAGTCTGTCTCATCTAAAATCGCTAAATCTGGATTGAGAATACTCATTTGTAAAATTTCGTAACGTTTTTTTTCACCTCCAGAGAAGCCTGTATTAACTGATCGTTTAAGCATATCAATATTTATACCTAAATCACTAGCCTTAGATTTTAAAAGCCTAGCAAATGATAAATTATCAATTTCTTCTTCGTTCATACGTTTTCTTTTTGAATTAATTGCAGAATGCAGGAAGGGAGTGATATTTACTCCAGGTATTTCAACTGGATATTGAAAAGCTAAAAACATTCCTTCTTGAGCTCTTTCTTCAATATTTAAATCAAATAAATCGTTATCTTTGAAATTAATTTTGCCATTTAAGATTTCGTAATCCTCTTTACCTGCTAAAACGTTTGCTAATGTGCTTTTACCACATCCATTTGGACCCATAATTGCATGCACTTCACCTTTATTGATATTCAAGTTAAGGCGTTTAAGAATATTTTTATTTTCAATTTTTACTGATAGATCTTTGATTTCTAAAAACATATTACCCTACACTTCCCTCAAGAGAAATAGATACAAGCTTTTGTGCTTCAACAGCAAATTCCATTGGAAGTTCTTGTAAAACTTGTTTGCAAAAACCATTAACTATTAATGAAACTGCTTCTTCATGGCTTAAACCTCTTTGTCTGCAGTAATAAAGTTGATCTTCATTTATCTTAGAAGTCGAAGCTTCGTGCTCAATAACTGCAGTATTATTTTTGGAATCAATATAAGGAACTGTATGTGCTCCACACTTATTTCCTACTAGCAAAGAATCACATTGAGTATAATTTCTTGCCTTATCTGCTTTTCTTAAAAAAGAAACCTCACCTCTGTAAGTATTTTGAGATTTACCAAGAGAAATACCTTTTGATATTATTTTACTTTTGGTATTTTTACCAATGTGAGTCATCTTTGTACCTGTATCAGCTTGTTGAAAATTATTTGTTATTGCTACAGAGTAAAATTCACCTATTGAATTATCTCCTTTTAAAATACAACTAGGATATTTCCATGTAATAGCAGAGCCAGTTTCTACTTGAGTCCATGATATCTTACTATTTTTACCTGCACAAAGACCTCTTTTAGTGACAAAATTGTAAATTCCACCTTTGCCATCTTCATCTCCTGGATACCAATTTTGAACAGTTGAATATTTTATTTCTGCATCTTCTAGAGCAATTAATTCTACATTAGCAGCATGTAATTGATTATCATCTCTTTTTGGAGCAGTACAGCCTTCTAGGTAACTAACATAACTACCTTTATCTGCAATAATTAGAGTTCTTTCAAATTGGCCAGTATTTTCTGCATTAATTCTAAAATATGTTGATAGCTCCATTGGACACTTTACACCTTCTGGAATGTACACAAATGATCCATCAGTAAACACAGCTGAATTTAATGCTGAAAATGAATGGTCTCCTGGAGGTATAACTGAGCCTAAATATTTTTTAATTAAATCTGGATGTTTCTGAATTGCCTCTCCGATGGAACAGAAAATTATACCGAGTTTTTCTAATTCACCTTTATATGTGGTTGCAACTGAAACACTATCAAACACAACATCGACGGCAACACCCGCTAAGACCTTTTGCTCCTCTAGAGGAATGCCGAGTTTATTGTATGTCTCTATAAGTTTTGGATCTACTTCACTTAAATCTTTGGGTTTCTTCTCAAAACCTTTTGGTGCTGAATAATAGTAAATATCTTGATAATCAATTTGAGGAAAATTAAGATTTGCCCATTTTGGTTCTTTCATTTTTTTCCATTTTGAAAATGCTTTTAGTCTCCATTCAAGCATCCAATCTGGTTCTTTCTTTTTTAATGATATGAATTTAATAGTATCTTCGTTTAGCCCTTTTTTAGGCTTTTCATTATCTATGTCAGTTACAAAACCATATTTGTACTTATTTTTACTATAAGAATCTAGTGTATTTAAAGTTTCTGAGTTCACATTACATCATCTAATTCATTAATTGAAAAAATCTAGTTAATTCAACAAGAATTAAGCAAATTTAGAACTGACTTTAAATTTAAGCGGTAATCCAACCACCACCAAGTAATTGGTCATTTTTATAAAAAACACAGGCTTGCCCAGGAGAAGTTTTATCTAATTCTGATTTAAAAGTAAAAGTTCCATGGTCACTATTTATATCCAAGATTCCCGGCAAATCTTCTTGAGTTGATCTGATTTTTGCTGAACAATCAAGTCCTTTAGGAAGAATATTACCACCTAACCAATTTATATTTTTAAAATTAATAACATTTTTTTTTAATTTTTCTTTAGTGCCTAAAGTAATTGAATTTTGGTTTTTATTTATATCAATAACGTATAATGCTTCTTTTGAGCCACTAATACCAACACCTTTTCTCTGACCAATAGTATAATTACTAATTCCTTTATGAGTTCCTAAGATATTTTTATCCATATCATAAATAATCCCTTTTTTATTTACGCTAGGATTTAAATTTTTAACAAGATCTCTATAAGAATCAGATGTTACAAAGCATATATCTTGACTATCAGGTTTATCACTTACATCTAGCTGATATTTTTGAGCTAATTCTCTAATTTCTGTCTTTTTGTAATTACCAAGGGGGAACCTTAGATAATTTAATTGTTCTTGAAGCGTTGCAAAAAGAAAGAAGCTTTGATCCTTTGAATAATCTTTTGCTTTATGCAAACTTGCATTGTTTAAAGATCCTTTTCTTATTGCATAGTGTCCTGTAGCTAGCGCATCTGCTCCAATTTTTTTTGCCTCATTAAGTAAGTCTGAAAATTTTACAGTTTCATTACATTTAACGCATGGTAATGGTGTTTCGCCATTAGCATAAGAATCAACAAAGTTATTTATTACACCATCAAAAAACTTATCCTGATAATCTAAAACAATGTGTTCGATATCATGTTTAATTGCAACTTTTTTTGCATCTTCAATATCCACTCCAGCACAACATGATTTATTTTTAGAAACATTAGAATTATTATATAATTTTAAGGTAATGCCTGTAACTTTATAACCTTGTTTTTTTAGCATTACAGCCGTTACTGAGCTATCAACCCCGCCAGACATAGCAACTACAACTTTTGTGTCTTTTTCAAGCTTATCAAAACCAAGAGAATTCATATATTTAAAATATCTATATTTACAAAATCATATAAGTTCAATATTAGCTTTATCAAATGGTAGATTTATTAATCCCAGGACCAGAAGGAAAAATAGAAGCTAAGTATTCTCATAATAATAATGATGACTCGCCAATAGTTATTTTACTACATCCTGATCCATCTAAAGGTGGTACTATGCATACTAAAATAATTTTTAAATTATATAAAATTTTTATAAAAGCTGGTTTTTCGACAATTAGATTTAATTTTAGAGGTGTTGGTAAAAGCGAGGGTGTTTATGATGATGGTGAAGGAGAATTAAGTGATGCAGCCTGTGTTTTAGATTGGTTACAACAATATAATACCAATTCCAAAACATGTTGGGTAGCTGGTTTCTCTTTTGGAGCATGGATAGCTATGCAACTTTTGATGAGAAGACCTGAGATAAATGGATTTGTAAGTATTTCCCCACCTGCAAATTTAAGAGATTTTAGCTTTTTAGCTCCTTGTCCATCTTCAGGATTAATAATGCATGGAGATAAGGATAATATTGCCTCTTTTGATTCAACAAAAATTTTAGTGGAAAAACTTCAACAACAAAAAAAAGTTGATATAAAATTTAAACCTATAAAAGGTGCTGATCATTTTTATGAGAGTTATTCAAACGATTTTGAAAATTCAATAAATGAATATATAAAGCAAACTTTAGAAATAAAGTAGTAAGTAATGAAATTTAAATCAGAATTTCTTAATGAAATTAAAGAAAGAGGATTTATTTATCAGCATATAGATATTGAAAATCTTGATAATGTATTAACAAAAAATAAGTCATCTGCTTATATAGGTTTTGATATTACGGGTGATAGTTTGCATGTTGGAAGTTTAATTCAATTAATGTTACTTCACTGGTTTGATTATTATGGAAATAATTCAATAGCTTTGGTAGGTGGAGGAACAACACTTATTGGAGATCCATCTGGAAAAGATCAAACCAGAAAAATTTTAAATAAGAGTGAAATTGATAAAAATATTAGTAATATAGAAAATACATTTGGTAGATTCATTAATCTAAAAAAAAATTCTTTAATCATTAATAATTATGATTGGTTATCAAAATTAAATTATATTAATTTTTTAAGAGAATTTGGTTCAAAAGTTACTTTAAATAGAATGCTTACTTTTGAATCTGTTAAAAACAGACTGGATCGTGAACAACCATTAACAATACTTGAATTTAATTATATGCTCCTTCAGGCTTATGATTTTGTACATCTAAATAAGAATTATAATTGTATTCTGCAAATGGGAGGTTCAGATCAATGGGGCAACATATTGAGTGGTGTCGATCTTATTAAAAAAATTAATAAGAAAGATGCTTTTGGCATTACATCTCCTCTTATAACTAATTCTGATGGTTCTAAAATGGGTAAAACCGCTGATGGAGCTATTTGGCTTAACAAAGATAAAATATCTAATCTTGATTTTTTTCAATTTTGGAGAAATGTAAATGATAGTGACGTTTCAAAATTCTTATATTTA
>CACGJH010000019.1 GCA_902573325.1 uncultured Alphaproteobacteria bacterium
TCTTTTTTATTATCTGTACCTCTTTTTATTAATCTTTTTTTAAGCTCTGATTTTGATGGAGGTAATATAAAAAAATCAATAATATTATTTTTATTATAATTTTTTCGAATTTTTCTTGCACCTTTCCAATCTATATCAAATAATAAATGTTGATTCTTTTTTTGAGATTTAATAATATTTTTAAAAGGAGATCCATAGAAATTATTAAAATTTTTTGCAGTCTCTATAAAATAATTTTCCCTCTTTAATCTTTTGAAATTTTCTCTTGAAACAAAATAATAATCTTTTCCATTAATTTCGTTTAATCTTTTATCCCTAGATGTATAAGAAATTGAAAGTTTAATATTTTTATTTTTTTTAATCAACAATTTACACAATGTTGTTTTTCCTGCACCAGAAGGTGATGAAATTATTATTAATTTATTATTTTTTTCTATATTCATTAAGTTTTTTTATATGTTGAGCGTATGTAATTGAAAATACATGTCTATTTAAAGAATTATCAAAAAAATAAAACAAAAATTCTGTTTTATAATTCTCAAATATAATATCTAGAGTCTTCTTTCCTACATAGGAAATAGGTCTTGGTGGTAGCCCAAAATACTTATATGTATTGAATGGATGATCAATTTTGAGATCGCTCAACAATAAATTTCTATTTAAATTATATGCTCCATTAGTAATAGCATAAAGGACAGAAGCATCTATTTGTAATTTCATATTCTTATTTAATCTATTAAAAATTACTGATGAAATAATCTTTTTATCCAAATAATCCAGACCTTCTTTTTCTAACAATGAACCTATTATCATAATTTCATTTAATGTATATTGGTTAGAAATTTCATAATTTATATAATTATTAAAATAATCTTTTTTACTTTCTTTTAATTTTTTTAAAAATAAATTAAAATCCATATTTTTATTAAAATAATAAGTGTCAGCAATAATATCTTCGTAAGGAATAGTTCTATAATCTTGAAAGTGTTTTGCTAATTCTAAATTTAATTCTTTTTGGGACCAACCTTCAACAATAGTAATTTTATTAATAATATTGCTAGGTTGAGAAATTATATTTATTAAATCAATTATTGAAGAATCATTGTGTATATTAAATTCACCATAGTGTATAAAATTATTATCAATTAAATTATTTATTTTCATTAAAATTTTCAACAACTCGATATCTAAATATGAAAAATTAATAATATTATCTTTTATTATGTTTTCTAGACTTTGACCTTTATTAATTTTTAAAGGATTATTTTTTAAAATAATGTTTTTATTTAAAATATTAAAAATATAAAATGATGAAATAATTAAAATTAAAATTATAGCAATGTTAAATGCTTTTAAATAATAACGCAGTGTTTGTTCCTCCAAAACCAAAAGAATTACTTAAAGCATATGATATTTTTTTATCTATAGGAACTTTTGGAATTAAATTTATATTAGTAGTACCTATAGGATTATTTAAATTTAAAGTTGCTGGTAAAATATTCTTATTTAATGACAAAATTGAAAAAATAGACTCCACACTTCCAGCAGCACCTAATAAATGACCTATAGAGGATTTAGTTGAACTTACATAAATGTTATGAGTAAATAATTTAGAAATAGCATTTAGCTCAATTTCATCACCTTTAATAGTTGAGGTTCCATGCGCATTTATATAATCTACTTTATCTGAGGATATATTTGCCATATTAATAGCTTCTTTCATCGCTCTATAACCGCCATCTCCATCCTCAGCAGGAGCAGTGATGTGATGAGCATCTCCAGACATTCCATAACCAATAAGTTCAGCATAAATATTGGCACCTCTTTTTTTTGCATATTCCATTTCCTCAAGCACTACAATACCAGCACCTTCTCCCATAACAAACCCATCTCGATTTATGTCCCAAGGTCTAGATGCTTCCTCCGGATTATCATTAAAAGATGTACTCAAACTTCTGGCAGCACAAAAGCCTGCAATACCTAACTTACAAACAGCTGCTTCAGATCCTCCAGCGATCATCACATCAGCTGCTCCACGTTTAATCATTTCACTGGAGTCACCAATTGAGTGAGCACCTGTAGCACAAGCTGTAACTACTGAGTGATTAGGTCCTTTAAAACCATATTTAATTGAAATTTGACCAGATAACAGATTTACTAAAGATGATGGAATAAAAAAAGGAGATAATTTTTTTGGTTCCTTATTATTAATCGTTAAGGATCCTTCATATATCGTCTCTAACCCCCCAATACCTGAGCCAACTGAGACACCAATTCTTAATTTTTGTTCATCACTTACATTGTTTAATCCAGCATCGTCTACTGCCATGTTAGCAGCTATAAGACCGTACTGTATAAATCTGTCATTTCTATTTATATCTCTTTTTTCTAATACTAATGATTTATTGAAATAATTTTCATCTTGTGGATCATTACTAATATATCCAGCAATTTTAGCAGGTAAATTAGATACATCAAAATGATTAATTTTTTTAATACCAGATTTTGTATTAATTAAATTATTCCAAGTAGAATCTACATTGTTACCTAAAGATGTTAGTAAACCAATACCTGTAACAACTACCCTTCTCATCAATATTTAGAAATTTATTTTTTGCTTTGAATATAATCAATAGCATTTTGAACAGTTTGAATGGTCTCGGCAGCATCATCAGGTATTTCTATACCAAATTTTTCTTCAAAAGCCATGACCAGCTCAACAGTATCTAAACTATCAGCTCCTAAATCATCTATAAACTTAGCTTCTGGTATAACTTTAGATTCATCTATACCTAAATGATCTACAACGATTTTTTTTACCTGATCTTGAATTTCACTCATAAATATTTCTCCTTATAATTCTTTTAAATTATTTTTTGAATGTATGTCAACAAATTAAACCATTAACATTCCACCATTGATATGCAAATTCTGACCAGTAATATAAGTAGAATCATCTGTTGATAAAAAATAGGCTAAATTTGCAACATCATCAGGTTTTCCAAATCTCATCATTGGAATTCTAGATAAATAAGCATTCTTTTGATCATCATTTAATTTTTCAGTCATTGCTGTAGATATAAAACCTGGCGATATTACATTAACGTTTATATTTCTCCTAGCTACCTCAATTGCAATGGATTTATACAGACCTACCAAACCAGATTTAGAAGCTACATAATTTGCTTGACCAGGATTACCTGTTGATCCAACAATTGAAGAAATACCAATTATTTTTCCATATTTATTAGATAGCATATTAGGTAGTAAAGATTTAATTATTTGGTAATTTGAGTTTAGATTTGTTTGAATAACTTCTGACCATTGTTCATTTTTCATTCTAAAAATTAAGTTGTCATGTGTCTTTCCTGCATTGTTTATAATAACTGATATATCTTTATGATCCTTAGATATCTCATCAAGATTTTTTTGAAGAGTTTCTGAATTTGATAGATCTAATATATAATAATAATGAGAAGCTCCATATTTGTCTTTTAAAATTTGGAGTTTATCATTTGATGATGAAGTTAATACTAGTGTATATTTAGCACTGAGAAATTTGAGACAAATTGCTGATCCAATACCTCCAGATGCGCCGGTAAGAAAAATTTTTTTATTTATATTCATTTTATTTTAAATCTAAAACTTTGTTAATAGATACAATATCAAAACTATTTGAGATTCTCTTTATTAATCCACTAAGAACTTTATTAGGACCGATTTCTATGATTTTATTTTCTCCAGTCTCTTCAAGTTTTTTAATACTTTGTGTCCAGTTAACTCTATTTGCCATTTGATTTTGTAGGTTCTTTTTTATTATGTTATTGTCATCGTAAATATTAGCATCATAATTTGAAATAATTTTTATATTATTTTCTTTAAACTCTAAATTATCAATTTCTTCAGCTAATTTTTTTTGTGCATCAATCATATACTTACTATGGAATGCTGCAGAAACATTCAATAAAACAAATTTTTTTACATTTTTTTTTAAAAATAAATCTTTACTTTTATTAAGATCTTCAATGTCTCCAGAAATTACAATTTGTATCTCTGAATTATCATTTGCAATTTCTAATGTTAAATTATTTGTGTCAATTATTTTTTGAATTTCATTAGCAGGCAATCCAATTAATGCAGCCATTCCAGTTTTATTTGGTGAGACTGCAATGTTCATTAATTCGCCTCTTTTTTTTAAAATTAAGCTACAATCTCTTAAATTGATTTTATCACTACAAGCGAGTGCAGTGTATTCACCGAGAGAATGACCTAACATTATTTCTATATTTTCAGCTTTTAAATCTTGTACATAATTCAAAGTTCTATAAATTACATACGATGCTGTAAAGATACATATCTGAGTAAATTGGGTTAAATTTAATTTGTTTTCATCGTTATCAAATATAATTTTTTTTAAATCAATTTGAGTATAATCACCAATCTCTTCAAAAATTTGTCTAGCTATATTAAAATTATCATAAAAATCCTTTACCATACCTACTGTTTGGCTACCTTGTCCAGGAAATACTATTGCTGTCATAAAAGCTTGATTTATTTTAAAAATTTAATATATGCAACATCAACTTCTCTTATAATATAATTTATAAGATAAACCATGGAGTTATATGAACAAATTTGAAGTAGTATTAATCTTTAATCCTGATCTGGCTACTACAACACTTAATTCAGAGATTGAATCATTCAAATCAAAAATTACCTCTAAATCGGCAGTAATTTTAAATGAAGAAAATTGGGGTTTAAGAGATTTAAGTTATAGTATTAATAAATTTAAAAAAGCTTTTTATAATTATCTGCAAATTGAGGCATCTGGTCTGATAATAAAAGACCTCAACAAAGAATTAAATCAGTCAGAAAATCTTTTAAGATATTTATTTATAAAAGTAAAAGAACATCAAGAACTACCAACAAAATTAAATTATGAAAAAAAGTAAATTAAAATCTAAAAGAGAAGAAAAATCTAATTCGCCATTCGAAAATAGGAAAAAGTTTTGTCCTTTCAGTCAACCTGGTTCACCACAAATTGATTATAAAGATTTAAGACTTTTATCTAGATATATTACTGAAAAAGGTAAAATAATTCCTAGCAGGATAACAGGTGTATCTAGAAAAAAACAAAAAGAACTTGCAAAAGCTATAAAAAGAGCAAGATTTTTATCGCTAATGTCATACACAAACAAATCTTTCACATCATGAAGGTAATATTAACAACAACAGTAAAAAAATTAGGTAAAATGGGAGACACAGTAACTGTTAAGCCTGGTTATGCTAGAAATTTTTTATTTCCAAACAAAATGGCTTTGAGAGATAATAAAAAAAATGTTGAATATTATGATAAAATTAAAGATGAAATTAAGAGAAATGAAGAAGTAAAAATAAATGAAGCAAAAGATTTAATTGCAAAATTAAAAAAAACTCAAATAACATTTAAAAAAGAAGCAGATGAGAAAGATCAACTTTATGGTTCTATTTCTAAAAAAGAAATTTTAGACTATTTAGCGGATAAAAATATAAAAGTTAAATCTGATGATATTTTGATAAAAAATCCAATTAAATCAATTGGTGAACATAAAATTGAAATAAATCCTTATGTAAATATGTCAGAAGAAATTAATATTATAGTAAATAAGAACTAATTTATTCACACAATTAATATCTTATTAACTAATTTTTTTCTGTAATTCTTGTTGATTTTTTTAAGATAGTTTATTTAGTATTAATGTCAGTTGAATTACTTAATTCAAATCAAACAACTCAAACAGAGGACAATAACTTTTCTAATACTGACGCTGAATTAGCTGTAATTGGTTGTATTTTATGGGATAATAAAAACTATGAAAAAATTTCTGATTTCCTTAATGAAACACACTTTGTAGATGAAACAAATAAAATAATTTTTTCTACAATTAAAAATTTATTAGATAAAAACATTTTAGTTTCTCCTATAACTTTAAAGAACTATTTGCCTGAAGATAACGATAATTTAAATAAAGTTAATTATCTTAATCAGTTAAAAGATAGCACGCCATCGACACAAAATACTTATAATTACGGTAAAATTATATATGATTTATATGTTAAAAGAAATTTAGTTGGTGTTGCGCATAACTTAATTCAAGAAACAAATTCAAATAGTAGTATATCACCTGAAAACCTCATAGAAAATGCAGAAAATGATTTGTATAATTTATCAGAAAGTGGGAATACTGATAGATCCTTTATAAATTTTGGAAATGCACTGCAGGGTGCGGTAGACATAATAAGTGAAGCCTATAAAAGAGAAGGTAAGATAGCAGGTGTTCCAACTGGCTTTAAAGACTTGGACAATAAATTAGGTGGATTACATAAATCAGATTTAATAATAATTGCTGGAAGACCATCAATGGGAAAAACAGCATTAGGAACAAATATTGCTTTTAATTGTGCAATTAAGTATCAAGAAGAGAAAGACGAATTTGAAAATAAAAAAATAGTAGATGGCGGAAAGGTTGCTTTCTTTTCTTTAGAGATGTCTTCTGAACAATTGGCCACAAGAATATTAGCAGAACAAACAAAAATTTCAGGGGATAAAATGAGGAAAGCGGAATTGAATAAAAATGATTTTAACAAAATAGCACAAACATCATCAGAATTAGAAAACTTGAATTTAATTATAGATGACAATCCAGTGTTAACAATACCAACACTTAGAGCAAGAGCTAGAAGGCTTAAAAGACTGCATGATATCAACTTAATTATAATTGATTATTTACAATTAATGTCATCTTCTTCTAATAATAGAAATGATGGAAGAGTTCAGGAAATTTCTGAAATAACAAGGGGTTTAAAATCAATTGCAAAAGAATTAAACATTCCAATAATTGCCCTATCCCAACTTTCAAGGCAAGTTGAGCAACGAGAGGATAAAAGACCTCAACTATCTGATTTAAGAGAAAGTGGTACAATTGAGCAAGACTCCGATGTAGTAATGTTTATATATAGAGAAAGTTATTATTTAGAGAGATTAGAGCCAATTAGAAAATCAGAAGAAGATGATATGAAATATAATGAAAGAGTATCAAGGTGGCAGCAACTAACTAATGAAAATTATAATAAAGCAGAAATAATTATAGCAAAACAAAGACATGGGCCAATTGGATCAATAAAAATGCACTTTGATGCAAATTATACAAAATTCAGTGACTTAACATCGAAAGATTATGATAATATTATCGAGTGATTAAAGAAAGTGGTATCTTAAATATAAACACTAATAATTTAATTTATAATTATAATTTTTTCAAAAAATTAAAGAAAAACTTAATTGTTGCCCCAACAATTAAAGCAAATGCATACGGTTTAGGAGATAAAAAAGTATTTAATCTATTATTAAAGAATAATTGTAAGCATTTTTTTGTTGCTACATTAGATGAAGGTTTAAGATTAAAAAATAAAAAGAAATTAATAAATATTTTTATTTTAAATGGATTACAAGATTACAATTTAAAAAGATTTATTAATTCAAACCTTATTCCAGTTATTAATAGTATAGAAGAATATATTAGAATTAAAAATTCTGGATTAAAATTTGCTATTCATATCGATACAGGAATAAATAGATTGGGAATTCCAATAGAGAAAACAAAAGAAATAGATTTTAAAAATAAAAATATACAATTAATTATAAGTCACTTATCTAGCGCTGATGAATATGATAACAATTACAGTTTAAAACAAAAGAAAATTTTTAATAGATTAAAAAATAAATTTAATAATAATAAAATAATTTTTAGTTTAGCTAATTCTCATGGCGCCGTTTTAAATAAATCATATTTATATGACATGATTAGACCGGGGATAGGAATATATGGAGGTTTTGAAAATAAAAAATTAGGTAAAAAAATTAAAAATGTAGTTAGTTTAAAAGCAAAAATTATTCAAATTAAATTTATTAATAAAAACCAATATGTTGGTTATAATAGAACTTATAAAACAAAAACAAAAATCAAAGTAGCCATTGTAGGCCTTGGATATGAGGATGGCATACCTAGATCATTAAGTAATAAAGGGTATGTTTATTTTAAAAAAAATAGTTTCAAGATAATTGGTAGAATTTCAATGGATACGTTTACTGTAGATATTTCAAAATCTAGTCATGATTTGAGTATAGGAATGTATTTGGACATTATAAATGACGAGCATAAAATAGATAAATTTGCAAAATTATGCAAAACTATACCTAATGAAATTATGACCTCTATTGGTAAAAGAGTTTACAGAAAATATGACTAAAAAATTACAAATCATTTTATTATTTTTTCTCATTGCATCATTAATATTTACTAGCTTTTATATAAAAGATTTTAGAATTGATGCGTCTTCAGATAGTTTAGTATCACAAAATGATGAAGATTTTAAATATTTCTCATATTACCAAGATTTGTTTCCAACAAAAAATAGCTTAGTAATAGCGATCAAAAGTAATTCTAAAATTGATAGAGTTCTAATAGAAGAAATTGAAAAAATAAGTAAAAAATTATCTGATTTACCAGAAGTTTATTCTGTTTTTACAATTAATAAAGCCCCTATCCTACTTTTAAATAATACTAGTCTTATAGATTTAGCAAATAATAATTATGAAACAATATTGAACTCAAGTTTGCCATTTGAAGATATATTAAATGAATTTGCAAAAAGTCCAATTTATAGTGATCAAATCATTAATGAAAGTAAAAATATAACTTCTATAGTAATATTTCTTAATGAAAATAGTAAAGCAATTGATCTTAAAAATAATAAAAATTTATACTTAACTCAGGGTAAATATTACAAAATTAAAACAGAAATAGATAAGGAAAGAAACGAATTAATTAAAAAAATAAGAAATATTATTAGTAATAGCAATAAAGATTTTACATACTATTTGGGTGGAGTCGAAATGATATCTAGCGATGTTATTTCTTATGTAAAGAATGACATTTTTACATTCAGTTTAATTGTCCTTTTAGTTATAGTTTTAATTCTTTTCATAATTTTTAGAAGAGTCAAATGGGTATTTGCTATTTTATTTACTTCAATTAGTGCAGTTTATTTGTCAATAGGTTTAGCTGGTTTTATTAATTTTGAAATTACAGCAGTTTCAGCAAACTTCTTATCCTTAATGTTTGTTTTATCTATTTCTATGAATGTTCATATAATGAATAATTATTTACAAAGGGATATAAAAATTATTGAAAATTTTAGCATGATGTTTTGGCCTTGTTTTTATACCTTTCTCACTACAATTGTTGCTTTTGTATCGCTAGTAATATCAGACATTAAGCCTGTAATTGATTTTGGAATTATAATGATAGTAGCATTATTAATAGTTTTAATTTCATCATTTGTAATCTTACCTCTAATTGTTTCTTTCTTTTCAAAGGAGGAAAAAAGCTATTCTCTAAATTTGAGTTTTTTAAAATCTTTTTATCCTTTTGCATATAAAAATAGTAAATATATTCTCGGATTAAACATTCTAATATTTTTCATATCTCTATATGGAATTACCAATCTGAATGTTGAAAACTCTTTTGTAAAATATTTTAAAAAAAATACAGAAATTTATAAAGGAATGTACCTTATAGATAATGAATTAGGCGGGACTACACCCCTAGACATTATTCTTAAATTCAAAAATGATGATCAAATAATTGATTCAATAATAAAGGTTGAAGAAGAAGATGATTTAGAAATTGAAGATGATTTTTTCTCAGATGATCTGTTTTCAGAAGAAGAAAATAATATTTGGTTCACAAATGAAAAAATTGAAACAATTAAATCTATTCATCAATATTTAGAAAGCAGAATAGAAATTGGAAAAGTTACTTCGATTTATTCACTTACAGATACAGCAAACCAAATAAACAAAGGTGATTTATCAATGTTTGAATTATCAGTATTATATAATGAAATACCTATTGATTATAAAACTGATTTAATTGATCCTTATCTTAATGTTGAAAAAAACATGATAAAAATTTCTACAAGAGTAAAAGATTCTAAAGATATTAAAAGAAATGACCTTATAAATGAAATTAATTCTTATTTGTTAAATGAATTCGATAACTTGGAAGAATTTAAGGTAAACGGCTTATTAGTATTATATAATAACATGTTAAAATCTTTATTTAGCTCACAAATAAAATCCTTAGGTTTTGTAATTTTAGCTATTTTTATAATGTTTGTAATATTATTTAGATCTTTAAAATTAAGTATAATTGGAATAATTCCAAATATTTTGGCATCAACTTTTATTCTAGGTATAATTGGATTGGTTAAAATACCACTGGATATAATGACAATTACAATTGCAGCAATATCTATTGGTATAGCTGTTGATAACACAATACATTATATTTATCGTTACAAGGAAAATCTAAAGTTAGATAGAAATCATAGTGAAATAATTGAAAAAACACATTTAACTGTAGGTAATGCAGTTTTGATTACATCTATTGCAATAACTGCAGGTTTCCTTACTCTTTGTCTGTCAAACTTTGTTCCTACAGTTTATTTTGGTCTATTTACTAGTTTAGCAATGATATTTGCTATGATAGGAGTACTAATTACATTACCAGCTATGTTGAGAATAATAAAATGAATATAATAGGTTATGAAATACAGATTTTTGATTATTTCATAATAGGGTTAACAATATTATTTATAATTTATGGTATCTGGAAAGGTTTTATAAATTCTGTTCTGAGTCTGTTAAGTTGGATTGGATCAATTTTTATAACTATTGTATC
>CACGJH010000020.1 GCA_902573325.1 uncultured Alphaproteobacteria bacterium
TAAAACAAATTGTTATAAATAATACTGATATAAAAAATAATCCTAATAAATATTATTTAAAAAAAATAGATATAAACCCTTTTGAAAATGAGATAATTAAAAAATTTATTTTATCAAATGATATTTATGGTGTCGTTACAAAATATTTTGGATATTTACCATTATTAAATCAGTGCTCAATATGGATTACTAATGAACAGCAAGAAGAATATAATTCAAGTCAACTTTTTCATATTGATCATGATGATACAAAACATTTAAAATTTTTTTTAAATATAGAAGAAATTGATGAAACATCTGGCCCTTTTACATTCTATAATAAAATTGATAGTAAAAAAATTTATAAAAAAATTAATAAATTCTTAAGTTTAAAAAAATTTAAAATAAAATTCTTTTCAAGAAATAAAAAATTTGAAGATAATTATTTGCATAGTATAATTCCCAATAAAAATTTAATTAATAATATTGGAGCAAAAGGTATGTATACATTTGTTGATACTGCTAAATGCTATCACTACGGTGGAAGAATTAAAAATAAACCAAGAATTATTTTTCATCTACATTTTATTTCTCCTTATACGTATTTTTATAATTTAAATAAACTAGCTAACCACAAGGATAAGATTAATACTAATAAATTAGAAGATTTACTCTTTGCATTTTATAAATAAAAAATTTTAAAAATATTATTATTTATGAAATGTAATCTCCATTATATGAAATTGCCGTACAATGATAAACTTCCTTCATGCTTGAAATATTGTTTATTTCTTCAGCTACCTTATCATTCATTCTAGTCTCAATTGTCATTTCAACTTCTTCACCTGAAATAATTTTTGATTTTATTCTATAATTACCAAAGGAATTTAAAGATGAATAAATATCAAAATTTTTATGAAATTTTATAACTACCAAATATGGATTTGAAGATCCTTTTATGTTTGCAAAAACTACAAATATAGCAGCGATAAAAATAGTTCCAGCAATAGAAATTTTAAAAAAACCTGCGCCATTAGATATTCCAACAGCTATTGCCCAAAACATAAAAACGATATCCATAGGATCTTTTATTGCAGTTCTAAATCTAACAATACTTAATGCTCCAACCATGCCTAAAGATAAAACAATGTTAGAAGAAATTGTAAGAATTACTATAGATGTAACTACTGAGACTAACACAAGGGATCTATTAAAATTTTCTGTATATAAAATTCCTCTATATGTAAGTTTATAAGTATAAAAAATAATTAAAGATAAAACTAAACTTGAAGTTAAAATAATAAAAATATCACCGTATGTGAGAAGTCTTCCAAATTCATTATTAATGCTTAGGAAGTTTTCAATATTACCAAGAATGTTTTGTTTATTTTCCATTTATTTAAAATTTCATTAAAATTATATTAAAATTATAGTAAAATTATATTAAAATATAATATAGTATAATTTATTTTGATGCTATAAATCAATGACCCTCAAAACAATATTTTTTTCAATATTTTTTATAATAATTATTTTATTCTTCACATTAATTTATAATAATAATTCAGTTATGCTGACACTTCCGGAAAAAATTGATCAGTTTACCAATAATAAATTTAATATGTACAAAAAAAGTATAAATTTAATTAAACTAGTTGATTCTATTAATCCATTAAAAGGTGCAGTAAGGTTAAACTCATATGACATTAAAACATTAAATATTAATATAAACAGAAAAGAAATAGTAAATATTTATTCATCAATTCAGAGTGCTAAAAATAACATTTTATATAATTATTATATGCCTGATGAACTTAATCAATATAATAATGCTAACTTAATTGTTGGACAAAATGTTTATGACATTGATTTTAAATTGCATGGAACAGATTATGTTCATTTTTCTAAAAATAAAAAATCATTCAAAGTTAAACTAACAAAAAAAAATACAGAATTATTTGAAAATATGAAAAGTTTTAATTTAGTTATTCCTGAAGAATTAAATACAGTATCTATTCTTGCAAATAATTATTTAACAGATTTATTAAATTTACCAAGTCCTACCATATACCCTATTATTTTAAAAATTAACAATGTTAATCAGGGCTTATATTATTTAGAAGAAAATCTAAGTAAGGAGTTTTTAGAAAAAAATAAATTTTCTAGCGCTGATGTATTTAAAAGTAATGATGCATGGAATCATCAATATCAAAGCAATCATATGAATCCATTCCAAAATCTTATTAGTAATACTGAATTTAAAAATTTTTCAAAATTATCTATTGGTCAAAAAATTAAATTTAAAAATTTAATTAATGCAAAAAATTATGATGATTTAGCAAACTTAGTTAATTTAAACTCTTTTGCTAAGCATCAAGCTATTTCAACTTTAATTTTTGACTTTGGTCACTCTAGATCTGGCGATAATCTCAAATTAATTTATGATATAACGTCAGGGAGGTTCAATCCTTTCTATAGAAATGAAAATATAATAGAAAATATTACTTCCAACTACTCATACATAATAGATGAAGGTTTAGTATTTGCTGAACCAATATATGGTATTGAACATTCTAAAAATGATATTTTTTATAAACTCACTAAGAATAATAATTTTAGAAATTTAAGAAACTCTTTCATTTTTGAAATTTTAAAAAATGAAGATAATATTTTAAATTATTATAATGATCTTATTAATTATCACAAAAAATTAATTTATGCAGATAATACACATAATCAACCTGCACGAGTGATAATAAGAGAGATAAATCAAAGTCTTGAGAAATTAAAAAACAATATATCTTTTTCAAAAAATTATTTAAATTACTCAAGAGTATTTTTAGATATAGAAAAACAAAATAATAAAATATTTAACTTAAATATAAATGCTGACTCGAATAATAAAATATCGATCTCAAGATTTTTGATAAAGATATCTGATACAAAAAATGTAACAAATAAAAAAATTATTATCAAAATATTACATAATAATAAAATTTTACAAAAAATAAATGTTAATCATGAACAATTGAATAACTTCATTGATATCACAAATAGTTTTAAAAATTTCAATTTTATTCTTAACTTAGACTCAGAAATGAAACCAATGCCTCAAAATATTAATTTCAATATTGAAACAAATCAAAATATTTTAATTGATGATATCATGGTTGAATTTAAAGATAATGTTACAAATGAAAAAATTGATGAAAATAACATTTATTTTTCAATAGAAAATTATTTAGAAAAAGCTATAAAAAACAATTGTGATCCCTTTTTTGAGACATCATCAAATATCAAATTAAAAAAAGTTAGTAATAATAATTTATTAATTCCTTCTGGAGAATACATTGTAAAACAAGATCTTATTTTTCCTGTGGGATGTAATATAAAAATTGAAAAAGGGACAAAAATTTTATTATATCCATATACAAGTTTATTATTTAGAGGGGATTTAGATATAAATGGTTCCAAAAATAAAAAAGTAATTTTTGAAAAATTTAATCCGAATCAAAACTTTGGCACGATAGCTATACTTGGTAATAAAAATAATAATGTTAATATTAATAATCTTCTTGTTAATGGAGGAAGTGAATCCATCATGGAAAATGTTTTTTTCTCCGGGGCATTAAGTATTCATAATTCAAATATTGTTAATATAACAAATAGCGAGATTATTAATAGTAATCGTGATGATGGAGTAAATATTAAAAATAGTTTCGCAATGCTGTTTAACAATAAATTTTACAATAATAAATTTGATGCTTTAGATTTAGACTTTGTTAATGGATATGTGATTAATAATATATTCAAGAATGATAATAAAAAAAATATATTAACTAATCCTATCGATAAACAAGATATAAAAGACAGAATTGAATACTTAAAATCAAATAAAGCAGGTGATGCAATTGATTTAAGTGGTAGCAATATAATAGTATATTCAAACTTAATAGAAAATTTTATAGATAAAGGTATGTCAATAGGAGAAAATACAATATCTTATGTTATCAATAATAATATAAAAAATAATTTTAGCGCAATAGCTGTTAAAGATAGTTCTAAAGCTTATTTGATTGAAAATAATATTTCTGAAAATAGTATAAATTTAAATATGTTTATTAAAAAAAATTTTTTTAAATCACCGTATGTATATTTTTATACCTCAAATGATTTTGATAATTTTACACAGAAATTAGAACTAAAAAATGGAATTATTAATAAACCTCTTAATTTTGAAAAATTTGTAAATAAGGAATACGACAAAGTATTGGAAATATTAAATAAAACTTATAAGTTTGATAACCAAAAATTTAAAAACACTATTATGCAAATTGATAAAATCGATGATAATATAAAATGGTCTTCTATTAATTAATGCAAGGATTTAGAAATGAAATTAAATTCTTTATCAATTTAGGGGAATATGAATTATTAAAATCGAAAATCTCAAAGATACTGAATCTAGATCCAAATTCTAATAAAGAGGGTTATTACACAGTTACAAGTCATTATTTTGATAACATCAATAGAGATTCTATTTTTGAGAAACAATCTGGTGTTATTGATAGAAAAAAATATAGAGTTAGAACCTATAATAAAAGTAGAAAATTAAAATTAGAGAGAAAAGTCAAAAGAAATAATTTTATACAAAAAAAATCATCATATTTAAAAATAGAAAATTATTATGATTTATTAAAAAAAGATTTCAATTTTCTTGATTTAAATAATAATAATGAAAAGCTTTTTTTCTCTGAATTAAAAAGTGAATTATACAATCCAGACATTGTTACAGAGTATAAAAGAGAGGCTTTTGTTTCAAATATAAATAATATTAGAATAACATTTGATTCTAATCTAAGAACTTACATAAACCACAAAAATGATATTTTTTCTAATAATTATTTAACTCTTGATGTCATTGAACAGCCATTAATTATTTATGAAATTAAATTTGATAACTATTTACCAGATTATATTAGATCAACAATACAGCCGTATACGAATCAAAGATTTGCTATATCTAAATTTGTTATCTCAAAAAAATATTTTAAATTAAATACCTGGGAAGATAACTAAATTGTTTATTTTATAGTATTAAAATTTATTAATTAATTACTTTTTTATTAAAAAAAATTTTTAGATAATGAAAATAATTTTTTTAGTTTTAATTGTTTTAAGTTAAAATAATTATTTAAAAATAGTTAACTAGATTATAATATGCAAGAGCGTTTAGATATTTAGAATTTCTAGAAGGACTTTTATCAATTATAGAATAAATATTTTTTACTTTGTCTAATAAATTAGTACTAAATTTAATTTCAGCTATATTATAATTATATTTTGTATGAAAATTTAATTCTAAAAAATTTTTGCTATTATTCATCAAAGAAAAACTAATATTGCTGTCTAAAGTAATTCTTATCCCATAAATATTCTCGAAATATTTTCTTAAATATCTAACACCAACAATAAAAAATAAATTTTTGTTTTGTAAAAAATTGAAATCCTTATCATTAATTTTATGGATCTTTTTATTCATTTCAATAATATTTGAACTTTCTGCGTCTAGTTCATAAATCTTTTTAAAATTATACCTATTATTTTTAATTTTTTTCTCTAATTTAATTTTTTCAAACTCATTATTGTACCATCTTAATCTTATTTTTTTTCTTTTAGATAATCCTATTATATTTTCTTTAGCATCTGTAAGCTTGGCGTCATCCAAGTATATTGTTGAAATTACTCTATCAGGATATTTTTTTTTAAAATGAAAATGATTAAATACTTTTTTTTTAAATTTACTTAATTGATTATCATTTAAAGTATATTTAGTTTCATATCTATAATCATCCATATTAATAAATTTCATCTTTATTAAAATCAGTTTCTTTTATTTTAATATCATTTACAAAAAGAGTATTTGCAATTTGATTGATAAATTTATTTTTATCGCTTTTAAAATTTTTAAAATGTGCACTTGCTGGACCATAATAATTTTTTTTAATAAAAGTTATTACATCAGAAAATCTACTGTTTTGTATTTCAATATTATTCCCAAATAATTCACTTTCATCTTTTATTGCAATACCAATTTCTGTATTCATTATTCTTGCACCATTGATATTTATAATACTTCTTTCACCAATTGAGATAGCCTTATCTTTAACATTATTAATATAAGTTTTTGAAATATTTGTATTTGAACCTGATAAATCAATTGCATCACCTCCAATATCAATAAAAATACTATTAATTAATTCCCCATTTGAAAAATCTAAATCTATTCCATCACTTTTAGCATTATTAATTTCGATATTATTTATATAATATGAACTATCTATTATATTTATAGCATCTTCTCCTTTTGCATTGTTTATAATAATATTTTCTATACTTACTTTAGAATTATAGATATTAATTCCTCCAGAAAGATTTAAAACACCATAATCTAATTCTTTAATGTTATTAAAGTTTATATTATTTAAAGAAATTTCTTTTTTGCAATTTAGAATATATAATCCTAACCAATAGTCTTGTATTGCATCAAAATTTATAATTTTTTTATTGTTGCTTATTACACAACCATTAATGATTAAATATGAATTATTACTAAATAAGAATTGATTATCATCATGCAGTATCAAATCTCCATTAATATAAATAGGTTCTTCAATTTTTAATATACCTTTCTTAAAAATAAATTTATCACCACTTTTAATCAAAAAATTAGAGTTATTATTATTCTTTAATGGGTTAATAATATTTTCATCATATAAGGTTAATTTGTTTTCTGTTATTTTTGAGTAATTTTTATATGTCGCTGTAATATTTAGGTTGTTATCCTGAATTCCTTTAAAATTGCTATAATAAATATATGGTTCTTTATTTTTGAGATGACTTGGTATTTTAATACTAATATTTTCACTTTTTACATCATTTGAAATTTGTGTAATTGTGATTGTATAAGGTAATAAGTTATAAATTAAAATTTTACCATTATCAAAATGATAAAAATTAATAAAATTTTTGAAATTATTGATTCTATCTTCTGATATTTTTAAATCTATAAATCTTTTTTTTGTATTTTCTTGTTTAATATATTTTAATATCTCATTAAAATTCAGATTTACATATGTCATATTTTCTTTTAGTAACTCAATTTTTTTACTTCTATCAACAGGAAAATAACTATCAACCACTTTAAAATCCTCAAAAGACTCAATAACTTTTTTAATAATTAGTTTATTTTCTTCTTTATTATTTATTTTGTAATATCCATTTTTTATAAAATCGATATGATACCAAGGCACTCTATTTATATTCGATATATCTTTAATATTATTTAATTCTCTAAATCTTGCTTGATCATTTGTGATAAATTCTAATTTTAAAGTATAAGGATTAAAATAAAATTTAGCATTTTCGAACGTAGCATCATGAAAATTCCCCCAAAATAATGAAAGAAGAAAAACTTCAAAAAGATTTTCTTGATCAAATAAAAAATTATTTTTATTCAAATATAGTTTAGTAATATAAGAAATATATCTTCTAAATATTGTATTTTTTGATATGACTTTGTTTTCATAAAAATCTAAATATATACTTTGATCACCAAAAAGATAATTTTCATGTATTTGATATGGGTCAGGAGGATCTAATCCAAATTTTAAAAAAATCGAACTTTTTTTCATATTCAATTCTGCATAATGCTCAGAAATGTTTTCTTGTATATGCATCGCTCCCCATTTTTGACCATTTAAGTAGATATCTAAATATTTATTATCAAAATATAAATTATTTATTTTTTTAAAAATTTTAGAATAATAATCATTATATGGATATTGCCTCTCTAAGGGATGTACTATTGAGAATTTATTAAATCCAAAAATGCTTTTATTATCCTTTAGCTCAACTTTTAAACTATATCTTATATTTTTATTGTAATGACCGAGGCTTAAACCTTTTAAACTTATCCTAGCATCATAGATTTTATTATTAAATTTGATTTTTGAATCAACTTTTACTTTTTTACTAAAATTTTTGGTTAAAATAATATTTTTTTTATTTTTTAATAATTTATCTAAATTTTTAAAATTTATATCTATATACATTTTTTCAAATTTAGTTTCATAAAGATCAGAGATTTTATATTTAATTATTTTCGGGATAATTTTAAAGATATTTTCATTTATATAATTTTTATATTGGCTATAACTATCATTTGAACAATCAATACAAATTGCTCCATTATCAACTAAATTTATTCTTCCTGAAAATCCCAAATTTAAAGAAGCTAAATAATCAATAGTATCACTTTTTATTCTATTGTAATAATTTTTATTAATAGAAACAAAAACAATTATTGATACTAATAGAAAAAAAATAAAGTAATAAATTAAATAAATTTTTTTTCTTTCAAACACAAATTACCAATTTGATTCTTCAAAAAAAGATATTGAAAATTTCTTTTCACTTTTATTTTTGAAGATATTATTGATTTCATCTAAGAAATTTTCATGTTTTGGAATTAGATTAAATACTAAAGTGGTTTCATTTTCATTAACATCTGATCTAATCAATTTGATATAAGAGCACTTTTCAACTAAAAGATTTGAAATTTCTGTATTTGTAAATTGATTTTCAAAATTTATAATACAATTATAACCCTCATTTGCTATATTTTTTTGTTTGTATAAGTAGTTTAATACATAGATTATTATAAAAATTAAAATTATAATAATTAACGTAATATATGTTTGACCAGATCCAAAACCTATACCAATAGCAATTGATAAAAAAAGAAAAATTAATTCCTCTGGATCTTTAATGGGTGTTCTAAACCTCACAATTGATAATGCACCTACTAATCCTAATGAAAGTGCAATTGATGATTTAACAATTAGAATAATGAGAAAAATTGTTATAGATAATACAGGTAATATATTACCAATATAATTTTTTACTGAAAGTGTTAAAGAATTTTTTAGATAAATTTCTCTTAATACTATTGAAGATAATGTACATAGTAAAAAATTTATTAATGTTGGCAAAATAAAAATAGGATCTATCAAATCAAAATTGTTTAAAAGATCATTCATATTAAATGTCTAACATAATATTTAATTTTTTTTAATAAAAATTAATAAGCTGTAAAGTTTATATATGTTTTTTAAAATTATAATTTGATAATTTTATCAGAAACTTTTAATATTTCGTCACGATGTGTAACAATAATTATTGTCATTTTTCCTTTATAAAGATTAATTACTTCATTAAATTTTTCTTGTGTGATTTTGTCCAAATGGCTTGTAGGTTCATCAAGAATTAGTAATTTAGGTTTTTTATACAAAGCTCTTGCAAGCAAAATTCTTTGTTGTTGACCAGCTGATAAATTATTTCCTTTCAATAAAATATTTGTTTTAAGAAATAAATTTTTATCAAGTAAATCAGTTAAATCAAGAATTTTTAAAAGTTCTAATATTTCTTCTTCATTAATTTTATTTTCTAAAAAAGCTACATTTTCCAAAAAAGTACCTGATACTAAATTACTTTCTTTTCTTAAAATTGCACAATTTTTCTGCATCCACTTTTTGATATTGAAATATTTATATTCAAAGTTATTAA
>CACGJH010000021.1 GCA_902573325.1 uncultured Alphaproteobacteria bacterium
TAGAAGCTATATTGAAGATGTACGTAAATTGCTGGAAAAAATTAAAATATAATGTGTGGAATTAATGGGATAATTTTTAAAACATCTAAAACAGATGTTTCAAAAATTCTTAAAATGAATGCGCTTCTAGATCATAGAGGACCGGATGATAGTGGATTTATTAACCATAAAAATCTTTTACTTGGTCATACTAGACTATCTATTATCGATACATCAAATCTTGGTTCTCAACCTATGTCTGTAGATGGAAGATATTGGATTATTTATAATGGAGAAATTTATAATTATAAAACTTTAAGGGAAGAACTAATTCTTAAGAAATATAAATTTTACTCAAATTCAGATACTGAGGTTGTCCTTAATGCATACAAAGAATGGGGTGTTGATTCATTTCAAAAGTTTAACGGAGAATGGTCTTTTGCAATTTTAGATAAAAAACATAATGAAGTAATTATTTGTAGAGATGGTATTGGATATAAGCCTTGTTATATTTTTGAAAATAATAACTTTTTTGCATTCAGTTCAGAAATAAAACCATTTTATATATTAGAAAATACAATTGAATTTGATAAGAATAATTTAGGTATAAATTTTACTACTTTAAATAATTGCTCGAAGACAATTTTTAAACATGTTAATCAGCTTACCCAAGGAAGATATTTAAAAATAAATTTAAATAATTTAGAAAAAAGAATTTTTAGATGGGATTATCCACTTAAAAATTTACCAAAAATCAATTCAGGATTTAGAGAAAATGTTAATGATTATTTTGATCTTCTATATGAGTCTACAAAATTAAGATTAAACAGCGATGTTAAAACTGGAACTTCACTTAGTGGTGGTTTGGACTCCTCCTCTATCTTCACATTGATGAATTTGATACAAAAAAAAGAAAATTTGATCGAAGATGATTTAGATTTGAACCCAATTATAATGGATTATGAGGAAATGAAAACTAAAGAGGACGCGGTTAAATTATCCCAAAAATTTAAAAGAAATTACCAGATAGTTGATTTTAAAAAGATGACTGCTGATAAAACAATGGAACTTGTTTCATCCCTTGAGGTAGTAGAAGAATATTTTATGCAGTTTGAGCTATATAAAAAACAAAAAGAAAAAGGAATTAAGGTTAGTCTTGATGGTCATGGGGCCGATGAGTTTTTAGGGTATCCAAATTGGATACCAGAATTATCTGTAGATATTTATAACAGTATTGCTAATAATTTTAAAACAATAAATAAATTTGGGAAAACTCAAAATATAAATAAATTTAAAAGATTATTTGGTTTAGGTGAACAAGAGATTACACCCATATCTTTCAGATCAGTACCAGACTTAAATTATGGTTTTGAAAATTATCTTTATACAGGTAATTTTGATGGGAGTTATCAGATTATTAATGATGATTTAGAAGATTTAGAAAATTTTCCTTATGAAATATGTTTTACTTATTTGATGTCTTATTGTGGTTGGTTTCAATTTTTTTTAAATAAATGGGATAGGGCGTCAATGTCAAATTCAGTTGAGGTTAGAATGCCTTTTTTAGATAATAATGTAAGATTATTTGGATTGGCATTAAGTGGTTCTAATAAGTTGAAAAATGGTTTTACAAAATCAGTATTAAGAGAAGCTTTTAAAAAATATTTTCCTAAAACTATGTATACTCAACAATTTAAACAAGGCTTAACTATACAAAATGTTGATTATGATAAAAATACTATAAATTTGATTGCTGAAATAATTAATGAAAGTGAATTTAAAGAAAGTAATGTCTACAATTTTAAGAATATTAATGATGATTTTATTAATAATAAAAATTTAGATAAAATATGGTTGCTTTGTAAGTATTTCTTAATGATAAAAGGTTTCAAAAATAAATATGATTCTATTGATATCGATTTGAAAGCCAAAGAGAAAAGTAATTTATTAAATTCTTAAACACACGGGTTCGGATCTGACAAATGAATATCTTCGACCTCTTTTAAAACTTCTTTTGATAAAGTAATATCAATACTATCAATATTTTCTTTGAGCTGCTCCATTGTAGTTGCTCCTATTATATTACTAGTTACAAATGGGCGATCATTCACAAATGCATTGGCAAAAGTAGATGGGGCTATAGAATGTTTATGAGCAAGATTAACATATTTTTCAATAGCGTTTTCACCTCTTTCAGTATGGTGTCTTGAAAATCTTCTTGGCCAAAGAGTATACCTTGCTTTTTTTGGATTTTTACCTCCAATATATTTACCGCTCAATCTTCCTCCAGCTAAGGGCGAATAAGCTAGTAAGCCACAATTCTCTCTGATTGAAACTTCTGAATTATGAATATCAAATACTCGATTTACCAAACTATAAACATTCTGGATAGACATCATGCGTGGTAAATTTTTTTCTTTAGATAATTGAAGATACTTCATCACACCCCAAGGTGTCTCATTAGATAAACCTGCATATCTAATTTTTCCGGCCTGAACAAGCTGATCTAAATTGTATAAAACTTCTTCAACAATAGTCCAATCATTATCACTAGCATCGTATTCAAAATCTAAAATTCCAAATTTTGGAACTTTTCTCTCAGGCCAATGTAATTGATATAAATCAATATAATCAGTCTTTAGTCTTTTTAGACTTGCATCTATTGCAGCATTCATATTTTTTTTATCAAAACCAAGATTTTTTGATCCTTCTCTAATCCACTCAAGACCATCTGATTTGGAAGCTATTTTTGAAGCTAGAATTATTTTGTCTCTGTTTTTCTTTTCTTGAAACCAATTACCAACTATCTCTTCAGTTTTACCATAAGTCTCTTTTCTAGGCATCACTGCATATAGCTCCGCAGTATCAAAAAAATTAACTCCTCTTTCAACAGCATAATCCATCTGATCAAAACCATCTTGTTGACTGTTTTGTTCACCAAAGGTCATTGTACCTAAACAAATGACACTTACATCAATATCTGTATTGCCTAATTTTCTATATTTCATTTTTTAATTTCATAATTATTACACGCAAGGGTTTGGATCATAAAGATGAATATCTTCAATCTCCTTTAAAATATCATTAGTTAAGTTTATATCAATACTATCGATGTTTTCTTTAAGCTGATCCATTGTTGTGGCTCCAATAATGTTACTAGTTACAAACGGACGATCATTCACAAAAGCATTGGCAAATGTAGATGGGGCTATGCCATGCTTGTTAGCAAGGTTGACATATTTCTCAATTGCATTTTCTCCTCTCATCGTATTGTGTCTATCAAAGCGATTAGCCCATAATGTAAATCTTGAATTAGGTGGATTTTTACCTCCTACATACTTTCCACTCAATCTACCTCCAGCTAAAGGGGAGTAAGCTAACAAGCCACATTTTTCTCTAATTGAAACTTCTGAGTTATGGATATCAAAAATTCTATTTACTAAACTATAAACATTTTGAATAGACATCATTCTTGGAAGGTTTTTTTCTTCTGATAATTTCATATATTTCATTACACCCCAAGGTGTTTCATTAGATACACCTATGTGCCTTACTTTTCCTTGTCTAACTAAATCCTGAAGACAAGATAAGACTTCTTCTAACTCAACCCACGAGTCTTCAGGATCATATTCAAAATCTAATTTTCCAAACTTTGGCACTTTTCTCTCTGGCGCGTGGAGTTGGTATAAATCAATATAATCAGTTTTTAATCTTTTAAGACTACCATCAATTGCAGCATTAATATTTTTTTTATCAAAGATAAGATTTGGTCCTCCATCTCTTATCCAGCTATTGCCTTCACTTTTAGCACAAATTTTAGTTGCTAAAATTACATCTTTTCTTTTATTATTTTGATTAAACCAATTACCAATAATTTCCTCTGTTTTGCCATACGTTTCAGCTCTAGTTGGTATAGAATAAACTTCAGCAGTATCAAAAAAATTTACACCTCTTTCAAATGCATAATCCATCTGTTCAAAGCCATCATCTTGATTATTTTGTTCTCCCCATGTCATGGTACCAAGACAAATAACGCTTACGTCTAAATTTGTGGTCCCTAGTTTTCTATACTTCATACTAATTTTAACAAAATACCTTGAAATTGTCAGATTTATAGCGATATTAATAATAATTAAAAGGAGAAATTATGGCTTTAGACTTTAATCAACGATCTTATACTAAATCAGTAGATCAGGCAGTAATTGATGAAGGCTTGAGAGCGTATATGCTTAAAGTCTACAATTATATGACTACAGGTTTAGTTCTTACTGGTTTCATTGCTTATTTTTTTGGAAAAGCATCGGTTGAGGCTTATTTACCACAAGGTGTTGTTTTAACCCCACTTGGTAACACGCTATTTAATTCAGGACTAGCATGGGTTATAATGCTTGCACCTCTTGGTTTTGTTTTTTATCTAAGTGCAAGAATAAATAATATGTCATCTTCTGCAGCCCAAATAACATTTTGGATTTTTGCTTCTGTAATGGGTTTATCAATGGCATCAATATTCATTCAATTTACAGGAGAGTCAATTGCAAGAGTGTTTTTTATAACTGCAGGTACTTTTGGTGCAATGAGTCTTTATGGATACACAACAAAAAGAGATTTAACTAAACTAGGTGGTTTTTTGTTTATGGGCCTAATTGGTGTAATTATAGCAAGTGTAGTAAACATATTTTTCCAATCTGGGCTCATGGCTTTTGTAATTTCAGTTATAGGTGTTTTAGTTTTTGTAGGTTTGACTGCATATGATACACAAAACATAAAAAATATGTATTACGGTGGTGATAGTGAAGAGATAGGATCAAAAAAAGCATTGATGGGTGCATTAAAATTATATTTGGACTTCATCAACCTATTCATTTTATTGCTACAATTATTTGGTCAAAGAAGATAATTCTTTTAAAACACAAATATCTTTTTATTATACCCAGTCTTTTAAAGGCTGGGTTTTTTTATGTCTAACTTAGAAAATAAACTAAAAAAAATTATTGATACATTCAACGATGTAAATAGAGAAATTGCTCTTAAGGATATTAAACAATTATCTGAAAAATATAGTAAAAACATAAGAGTCCAAAATGTTTTGTTTCAAGTATCTAAGAAAGTTGGAGATATAGATACATCTATTAGTGCTTTAAAAAAAATTTTGTTTATTGATAAAAATAACATTTCATACCTTTCTCAATTATATAAATTACTTCTGGGAAAAGGTTTGCTTGATCAGGCATTAGAAAAAATTAATTCTATACTTGAAAAAGATAATAAAAATTATGATGCTTTACGTGACAAATCCTATATTTATTTTTTAAAGAAAGATTATATTGAGGCAAAGAAATACATTGAGAATATTTCAAAGTTAAAAGACGACGATTACTTTGGTTACAATGTTAAAGGCTTAATTTATCTTAAAAATAAATTTTTTGACGAAGCTAAAAATTTTTTTAATACAGCTTTAAAAATAAATGATCAATATATAGATAGCTATAATAATTTAGGTGCTTGTTTACTTGAATTAGAAAAACTTGATGAAGCAAAAAAAATATTTGATAGTGCCTATGACCTTGATAAAAAAAATGTATCAACCCTAATAAATTTAGCTAATGTTCTAAGCCTTCAAGATAATATTGTGGGGGCATTAAAACATTATAATGAAGCTTTAAGTTTGGAGCCAGATAATCAAGAAATTATTTCAAATTTAGCTATATGCTACTGCAGAGATACTAAAGAAAAAGAAGCAAAAATATTCTACGATAAAGCAATAAAAATTAATCCATATGATTACAAATTAATGTATGCGTATTGTACATTACAATTAAAAATAAATAATTTAGATGATTCTTGGGAATTATTTGATTCACGATTATTAATAGAAAAAAATAAAGACAAGTTAAGCAATTTTAATTTGATTAAAAATAATTTATTTGAAAATTTAACTATTAATCAAGATGACAAATTACTTGTTTTAAGAGAACAAGGAATAGGTGAGGAGGTTTTATTTAGTTCAATCTATCCTGATATTATAAATAAATTTAAAAATCTAAAAATAGAAGCCGATAAAAGATTAGTACCTATTTTTAATCGATCTTTTGAAAAAAATATATTTGTAGAAGATGGATATTATTCAAAAAATTCTACAGTATCTGATTTCAATAAAATTGCATATGCAGGAAGTTTGATTAAATTTTTTAGAAAAAATAAAGATGATTTTGATTATGTTAATTATCTCAGTCCAAGAAAAGATATTATTAACGACTACAAAGAAAAATTAAATACATATAAAGATAAATTAAAAATAGGTATATCTTGGAAAAGTGTAGTGAATATTTATGGTAGTTTAAAATCATTATCTATTAAGGATTTTGAACCATTGTTTAATGAAGAAAGAGTAATTATTAATTTACAATATGGTGATATTGATTCAGATAAAAAATATATATTAAATCAAAACAAACACTTAGAAGTATTAAATGATTTAGATTTATTTAATGATATTGAAGGGTGTATGGGATTACTTAAAAATTTAGATATATTTATTACAGTTAGCAATTCAACAGCACATTTTGCTGGAGCTTTAGGTATACCGACGATACTAATATGTCCAAAAAAATCATCTACTTATTACTATTGGAATACGAATACTGGTTCTTCGATTTGGTATAAAAACATTAAAGTTTTAGGAATTAAAAAATCAATTAATGAAACAATTGATTTAATAAATAATATTTTAGAAAAAAATAATGAGTTTAAATTCTCAAATTAATAATATTCTTAGGAAATTTGAATCTGGTAACAAGCTTGATAGTTACAGAGAATTATTAAAAATCTTTAAAAAAAATAAAAACGACAATTTGTTACGTTACAATTTGGCAGTAGTCCAACAAAAACTTAATTTAAATGAGGAAGCAAAGATTAACTATAATTATTTAATTAAGTTCGAAAAAAATATAAAAGCTATGATTAATCTTTATAATATTTTTTTCTCAGAAGAAAAATATTATGAAGCATTAAATATAATAGATAATATATTAAAAGTTCAACAAATTGAAAACGTTCACAAAGATAAAGCTTTTGCCTGTTTAAAATTAAATAATATAAAAATTTCTAAAGAAATATGTACATATTATCTTGAAAAAAATAATAAAGATTTAGTTGCTCTTAATATTTTAGGTCAGTGTTTTTTTGCTGAAGGAAATAATAAAATGGCTATAAAAATCTTTAATGATATCTTAGAATTTGAGCCTAACAATTTATCTGCTCTAAATTCATTAGGTAGAATTTATCATGAGAAACGTGATGCAAAAAATGCTGAAAAGTTTTTTTTATTAGCATTAGAAAGAGACGAATTTTCCTACCATATTGTAAATAATATTGCTGGTTTTTATAGAGAAGAAGGAAAAAATGATAAAGCTGTATATTATTATAAAAAAGCAATTAATTTAAATCCAAATAATCCATATGTTTATAATAATTTATCAAAAACTTATTTTGATTTAGGCATTAATGAAGATGCGAAAAAAAATAGCTTTAAAGCATTACAGATTAAACCAGATGATGGTGATATACAAAAAACATTGTCATTTATTTATTTAAAAGATCATGATTTTGAAAAAGGTTGGGATTATTTTGAAGGAAGACTAAACCTTAATGAATTTATTAAAAAGAATAAAAATATTGAAAAATTAAATAAAAAACTGTTTAGAAAAAAAATTTTAAATAACTCTAAAAATAAATTTTTAGTTGTAAGAGAACAGGGTGTTGGAGATGAAATTCTTTATGGCTCAATGTATGGGGATCTTTTAAAAAAAGTAGAAAATGTTACAATAGAATGTGATCCAAGATTATTAAATTTATTTAAAAGATCTTTTCCAAAATATAATAATAACTTTGTTGAACTTGGAAGTATTTCAAATAATGATTATGAATTAGAAAAAATTGATTATGTTTTATATGCTGGAAGCTTAGGTAGATATTATCGTAAAAGATTAGAAAATTTTATTAATGAGCCATTCCTAAAAATAGATCATAAAAAATATACAGAGATACAAAGTAAGTTATCTAAATATGATAATAAATATAATATTGGGATTTCATGGAAAAGTTTTAATAATAGATACGCATCTGACAAATCATTAGAGTTAGATGACTTTAAGAATGTGTTTAAGATACCAAATTGTAATGTTTTTAATTTACAATACGGTGATGTTTTAGATGAGATTAATAACTTTAATAATAAGAAAAATAAACTTATGAAGATTGTAGATCTAGATCTTTATAATGATTTCGAGGGTGTAGCTGCATTTTTAAAATCACTAGACATGTTTGTAACTATAAGTAACAGTACTGCACACCTAGCAGGATCACTGGGTGTCAAAACAATATTAATAAAGCCAGATAACTTTGCTCTTTTTCATTATTGGAACCAAAAAAACAACAAAACACCCTGGTATAATAGTGTTGAATTAATTGATAGAGAGAGTTTTTTAAAGGGATCTACGAATTTAGAAAATTATTTAAAATCTATGATTTAAATTTATTGGAGAGATATTCATCTCTTTCTGCAACCCATTCCTTAGCAAATTCCACGTCCTGCCATTCAGAAAACCATGGTCCTCCCCTAGTATAATGAACTGCGTAAGGTTTATCTTTATTGTGACCTGACGTCCACCCTTCTAACCAATTCCATCTTTCGTCTAAAGATCCAATTTCATCATCTTGACACCATTTAAATTGATGAAGGTATGCACCTGTTTCGTTATTAACTTTTTCAACAGTTAATTGTTTGGTGCTAGGATGAGAGCAGTTATATAAAATAAAACTAGACCAATTTTTTCTTGGATAAATTGTTTGTTTCTGTCCATCCATTTTATGTTTCTCTTTGGGTGTATAGTCATGCTTAACACAATAAACGGCTTTATTTTCATCAAGATTTTTAAATAAATTGGAGACATCGCCTAAAAAAATAAAATCACAGTCACAGAAGACTGCCCAACCTTCATAATTTGTGAGTTTTGGAACTAAAAACCTAGAATAAGTAAATTGTGTAGATGCTAAAGGATCAATGCTTCTCGTGTATAAATTTTTAGCAATAAGCTCATCAAGTTTTAAAGACATAACTTTTACATTAGCATTGGTACGTTTTAGTAATGAATACTTACAAACTCTGTAAGCAATATCCTCTTTAGAATCATATCCTATAAAAAAATTTAATTTCATATCAATTGCTATTTTGTCTTATCATCATTGGAGACGACCAAACAAGAGAATTATAATTACCAGAGTTGGATAAAGAACTCCATTCTTCTTGTGACTGATTTGTAATTCTACATGTCCAACAATTTTCTAATTTAGCATTTTCAGCTCTCATTATCCAAGCATCACTTTTTTGCTTATCATTATTTTCTCCAAGTTCTATATCTGACATAAAATAACAGATATCCCTAGAAGGACTCACGCCAATCATTCCAATAATATTGTCTCTAGCGATATCCCATTTTAAATTTTTTATAGCAAAATAAATTAAAAGTTTTTTTGATTCTTCTTCGCCAGCATTATTTTTAATTATTTCGTTTAT
>CACGJH010000022.1:0-5000 GCA_902573325.1 uncultured Alphaproteobacteria bacterium
TTTCATATATGTTTTCAATTTCTTTAGAATTCCATTTTTCTAATTCTGGTACAATATCTACTGGGCTATCTTCAATAATACTTCCAAAACCCAAAGCAGCAGATACAACTTTAGGTTGAGCTCTATAAAAAATTAATAGCGTTATTAATATTTCTGAATTTTGAAGATTAAAAATAGATTTTGAAACTATAATACCAAGTAATAGTATAATTAATATTAGTGGTGTATGTATATTTCTCAATATTATGTTTATAATATCGTTGTATCTTTGATAATTTGAAGCCTGAAATATCGTATCATTTATTTTTTTTGTAAAATTTTTTATATTACTTATCAGCAGACCTCTAAAATCAGACATATATTCATAAGAAATCTTACCTGCTTTGAGATACTCCTCTTGAGCTCTTTCGCTAAATCTTAATCTGTATTTAATAATATATTTATTGATTAAAATATAAATTAATCCAAGAAATACAAATAGAACAGTTGATACTGGAGCAAGCACAATAGACATTAAAATATAAATTATAGATAAAATATTATCTCCAATAAAAACTGCCAACCTATATCTAATCCTTACTGCAAAACCTATATTCCTTGTTATTATTGTTTGTACATCTGAAATAGAAAGATTTTGTTGGCTTATAAAACTTGCTGACAGAATATTTCTAATATATTCGATACTTTTTTTAGTTCTCCAATCAGCCATAAAAGATATAAAAATACTTTCATTAAAGGTTTGAACTAAAGTTTGAGTTAAAATTAACAAAAGATAGATTGCAAAAACAAATATTGGCTCTATTGATGTAATGTAATCATTAAATGTTGGAAAATAACTCTCAAAAAAAATAATTTTTTCTCCAAGCAAAATGCTAACAGCAATTAATAAAGAAGATATTCCTAAAAATTCTAATAGAGCAACAATTGAAGTTATAGAAGAAAAAATAATATAATTCTTTGGATTCTCTAAAAAATATTTATATAATAATTTAAAATTATTGAAACTAAATCTATTTAAAAACATAAATATATATTCGTTGTAAAACTATAACAATTAATTATAAAAGTTTTTTATAAAACATATAAATGAAAATCCTATCTATTTCTTATTCACATGAAGCAAATGCATCAATTATGTTAGATGGCGCTATATTAGCTTCAGCAGCAGAAGAAAGATTTACCAAGATTAAAGGTGAAGCAGGATACCCAAAAAATGCTATTGAATTTTGTTTAAATTTTACAAATTTACAATCAAATGATCTTGATTTAGTAGTAATTGTAAGTGAAAATGATCCTCCAAGGGATTATATTGTCCACAGAACTTCTTCTTTTTCTGTTAATGACTATGTTAAAGAACAAGAATTATATTGGAAGCCTTTATTATTTGAAAAAACCACTAAAAATTATTTAGAAATTTTTAAAAACAAAATTGATTACAAAAATTTTGATTTCAGTAAATTAACAGATTTAAAGGATGAAAAAAAATCAATTTATGAATTTAGAAAACTTAGAATTGAAACTGTTTCTAATCATTTGAAAATTGATAAAGAAAAAATTATTCATATTAAACATGAACATGCACACCAGTGTTATGCTATATTTGCTCAAAATAACATTACTGACTCATTGGTTTTGACATGTGAAGGAGTTGGTGATTATTCTAATAACACTGTCTCAGTATATGAAAATAATTCCTATAATCAAATACACTCATCTTTAAATAATCACTTAGCAAAACTATATAAGTACACCACTTTAATATTAGGAATGAAACCTGATATGCATGAATATAAAGTTATGGGTCTCGCACCTTATGCTAACTCATATGAAACAGAAAAGGCATATTCACAAATTAAAGATATTTTTCAAGTTGATGGTTATGATATTAAATTTAAGAATAAACCAAGGGATTTATATTTTTCCATAATTGATAAATTTAAGTCTTGTAGATTTGATGGAATAGCTGGGGGATTACAGCAATTATTAGAAGAGATTCTATGTGAGTGGATAGAAAGTTGTATAAAAAAATCTGGAAAGAATAATATACTTTTTAGTGGAGGTGTCGCTCAAAATATTAAAGCTGCAAAATCAATCTCTGAAATAGAGCAGGTTAAAAATATTTATATCGCTCCGGTACCTGGTGATGGATCACTATCTATTGGTGGTTGCTATAAATCATATTTTGATTTTTTGCACAAAAATAATGATATTGAAGATGTACATAAGAAGATAAAGCCAATAGATAATGTTTATTTAGGTCCAAGTTATACTGATAGTGAAATAAAAACATCGCTCAAAGCTATTGATACAGATAAGATTAAAATTATTGAAAATTATTCAAACGAAATATTAGTTAATTATTTAATTGATGATGCAGTTATTGCTAGGTTTAGTGGAAGAATGGAATTCGGTCAAAGAGCTTTGGGAAACAGATCTATAATATCATCTCCAATAAATTATTCGGTAGTAAAAAAAATAAATTCAAAAATTAAATTTAGGGATTTTTGGATGCCTTTTACCCCTACTATTTTAAAAGAATATGAAAATGATTATTTAGTAAATCCCAAAAAATTATCTTCTCCTTTTATGACTATGGCTTTTGAAACAACCTCTAAATTTCGTGAAATTGCACCAGCCTCTATTCATCCAGCTGATGAAACATGTAGACCTCAAATTTTAGAAAAAAAACATAATGAAAAATATTATAATTTGATTCAGGGATTTGGAGATAGAACTAAAGTTTATTGCTTACTTAATACATCATTAAACTTACATGGTATGCCTATGGTATGCGATCCAGATGATGCCATATTTACCTTTTTGAACTCTGGTTTAGATATATTGGCTTTTGATAATTTTTTATTAATAAAAAAATCATTCAAGAAATAAATAATAAAATTTGCAAATTAACAAATTCATTTTTTTATAAAATATATTAAATATTTATTGCTTTTTTAATTACTTAGAAATAACAGTAAAAAATATATCGCGGGATGGAGCAGCCCGGTAGCTCGTCAGGCTCATAACCTGAAGGTCGTAGGTTCAAATCCTACTCCCGCAACCAATTAAAAAGATAGATTCTTATATTTTTATATAAAAACATAATATTATACATACATATCCCCAGAAATTAGCCCTTTTTTTTTATTTTTTATGATTTGACAAGGAATTTTTATACTATTATAGGCACATACTCTTTTCTTTTGAAAAGAACAATCCTCTACAATTTTGATTAAATAGTAGGGTTTTGTATGCTCTTTAATTTGTTAATAAGATAATAAAGAGATACGTAGACAACAATTCGTAATTTAAATTTTACGAAAGTTAATTGGAATACGTATCAACAAATACTTTTGTTTTTACAAGAAGTATTCCGCTTTAACGGACGTTCCGTAATTTTTGACTTAGGTCAAATTACTTAACTTAAGAGTTTGATTATGGCTCAGAACGAACGCTGGCGGCATGCCTCATACATGCAAGTCGAACGAAATCTTCGGATTTAGTGGCGCACGGGTGAGTAACATGTGGGAATCTACCTGAAGGTTCGGAATAACTGCGGGAAACTGTAGCTAATACCGGATGTGTCTGCAAAGAGAAAGATTTATCGCCTTCAGATGAGCCCGCACTAGATTAGCTAGTTGGTGAGGTAACTGCTCCACCAAGGCTACGATCTATAGCTGATTTGAGAGGATGATCAGCCACACTGGGACTGAGACACGGCCCAGACTCCTACGGGAGGCAGCAGTAGGGAATATTGGACAATGGGGGAAACCCTGATCCAGCAATGCCGCGTGAGTGAAGAAGGCCTTAGGGTTGTAAAACTCTTTCATCAATGATGATAATGACATTAGTTGAAGAAGAAGCTCCGGCTAACTTCGTGCCAGCAGCCGCGGTAATACGAAGGGGGCTAGCGTTGTTCGGAATCACTGGGCGTAAAGCGTATGTAGGCGGATCAAAAAGTTAGATGTGAAATCCCTGGGCTCAACCCAGGAACTGCATTTAAAACTAGTGATCTAGAAATTGGTAAAGGTTAGTAGAATTTCCAGTGTAGAGGTGAAATTCGTAGATATTGGAAAGAATACCAGAAGCGAAGGCGACTAACTAGGCCATTTTTGACGCTGAGATACGAAAGCGTGGGTAGCAAACAGGATTAGATACCCTGGTAGTCCACGCAGTAAACGATGAGTGCTAGTCGCTGGGACAATAGTTTCAGTGTCGAAGCTAACGCATTAAGCACTCCGCCTGGGAAGTACGGTCGCAAGATTAAAACTCAAATAAATTGACGGGGGCCCGCACAAGCGGTGGAGCATGTGGTTTAATTCGAAGCAACGCGAAGAACCTTACCAGACCTTGACATGGTATGTTTGAATTACAGAATCGTAATTCTTCAGTTCGGCTGGCATACACACAGGTGCTGCATGGCTGTCGTCAGCTCGTGTCGTGAGATGTTGGGTTAAGTCCCGCAACGAGCGCAACCCTCATTTTTAGTTGCCATCAGGTTATGCTGGGCACTCTAGAAAAACTGCCGGTGATAAGCTGGAGGAAGGCGGGGATGACGTCAAGTCCTCATGGCCCTTACGGTCTGGGCTACACACGTGCTACAATGGTGGAGACAGAGGGCAGCAATATTGCAAAATAAAGCTAATCCCAAAAATCCATCTCAGTTCGGATTGGACTCTGCAACTCGAGTCCATGAAGTTGGAATCGCTAGTAATCGTAGATCAGCGTGCTACGGTGAATACGTTCTCGGGCCTTGTACACACCGCCCGTCACGCCATGGGAGTTGGTTTTACCTTAAGCCGGTGCGCTAACCGCAAGGAAGCAGCCGTCCACGGTAGGGTCAGCGACTGGGGCGAAGTCGTAACAAGGTAACCGTAGGGGAACCTGCGGTTGGATCACCTCCTTTCTAAGGATATTGATAAATGGTTCGCTATTTATCCGGGTTGTTGTCTATGTATCTCTTTAAAATATTAGCTAGTACTGGGTGCTTATTTAATTAT
>CACGJH010000023.1 GCA_902573325.1 uncultured Alphaproteobacteria bacterium
ATAATTACTTTACTTTTTGTAATTCCTGCAGCATACTCTTACGCACGTTTTAAATTTCCTTTTAAAAATTCTTCACTCTATATTTTATTAGCAATTAATATGTTTTCAGGTGCAGTTTTATTAATCCCTCTTTATAAAGTATTAAGGACATTTGGTTTGCTAAATACATATCAAGCTATGATAGTGCCCGGTGTTGCTTTTTTAATACCAACTGCAATTTGGCTACTAAAGTCTTACTTTGAAAAAATACCAATAGATTTAGAAGAGGCAGCTTTTGTCGATGGGGCATCAAGAGTACAAATACTCAGACACATAATCGCACCTCTTAGTACACCTGGTCTGGTAGTTGTTGGGATATATGCTTTTATAGGATCTTATGCTCAACAATTCTTATTTGCGATTACATTTAATCAGAAAAAAGAATATATGCCTATCCCTTCAGGTCTGTATGAATTTATTGGCTACACAACAGTCAAATGGAATGAAATGATGGCAGCCTCTCTTGTTGGGATTGCCCCTGTTTTAATAATTTTTCTTTTTCTACAGAAATATATTGTTGCTGGACTAACTTCTGGGGCAGTAAAAAACTAGAGAAATATCCAAAAACTAACTTGCTTCATAGAGCCAGTTAATGTTATCTCTCTTATATATTTTAATGGAGGAATTATGAATTTCAAGAAACTATCTTCATTTCTTACAATAGCTATACTTTCACTAGTTGGTTTTAAAACTTATGCTGCTGAAGTACACGGAGTATTCTGTGGCGGTGAGCTTCGTCCTAATTATGTTGAAATAGCTGATAAGTACATGGAAGACAATCCTGGGGTTACTGTAACTCTAGAGGCTGTTCCTTGGGGAACATGTCAGGATAAAGTAATCAATCTTGCTATTGCAGGTGATCCTGTTGCATTTTCATATGTTGGATCAAGAACTTTAAAAGGTCTTGCAGAAAACGGACATATTTTAGAAACAAATATTCCTGATTCTCAAAAAGCAATGTATCAACCAGGAATCCTAAACACAGTTACACACATGGGTAAAACTTGGGGTTTCCCTCATGCGTTTTCAACTAAAGCACTTTTCATGAATTGTGGTCTTTTAGAAAAAGCAGGTGTTGCATGTGAAGGTCCTCAAAGTTGGGATGAATTATATTCAATGGCTGAAGCTGTAACAAAAAATGTTGATGGAGCTGCAGGAATTGGGCTAGCTGGTAAAGATTTTGATAATACTATGCACCAATTCTTAAACTACCTATACAGTAACGGGGGACAAGTTATTGATCCAATGACAAATGAAATAACTTTAAATTCATCTAATACTGTTGAAACATTAGAATTTTATGGAAAGTTAGCAAACGTTGCTCAGGAAGGTCCTTTAGCTTGGGAGAGATCACAGTTAACAGAACTATTTAATGACGAAAAAATTGCTATGTATATTAATGGACCTTGGGGTAGAGGTCAGCATAAGGAAGGTCTAGATGTTAAAACAGTTAGAATTCCAGCTGGACCACAAGGAAGCCAAGGTACGCTTTTAATCACTGATAGTGTTGCAGTTTTCTCAAACACAGGTGTTGAAAAAGAAGCAATGGAATTAGCTAGCATAATCACATCAGGTGATTCTCAATACAGTCTTGATACTGATTGGGGTCTAACACCAATTATGCAATATCCTCAAATTGGAAATGAAGCTCCATACAATGAAGATTATTGGATGATGTTTATTGATTCTATTGGCGATGGTGGACCAGAGCCACTATTTGTAGACTACAAAGCTTTTCAAACTGTTATGAACTCTATGATCCAAGGTGCAATTCTTGGTGAAGGAGATGCTGCGGATTTAGTAGCTGAAGCAGCTGAAGAGTTAGAAGAATACAAATAATTACATTATTTTGCTAGGGCAATATTTGCCCTAGCATCATTATAAAATTCAAATGAGTAAATTAACAAGATCCTATTCCTCAAAAATTAATTCAATTTTAAAGAAGATTTTAAAAGAAGAAGAAAAAAAATTCTTACAGTGTGCTAAATTAATTAGCAAATCATATAAAAAAGGTGGGCAGTTATATATTTTTGGAACTGGACACTCTAGATTACTCGGAGAAGAGTCATTTCACAGAGCAGGAGGTTTTGCTGCCGCATGTCCAATAAGAGATGATGATCTCAGTTTTAAAAAAGGAGCAAGAAAAGCTACTGCTTTAGAAAGAACTCCTAATATTGCAAAAAAAGCTCTAGCTAAATATAAAATTACTAGCAAAGATATTTTGATGATTGTATCTAATTCAGGTGTCAACCACGCACCAGTTGAAGCAGCTTTGATTGCTAAGAAAAAGAAAATAAAAACTATTTCACTAACATCTGTAAAATACTCAAAACAAGCTCCTCTTTCTAAATTGAAAAAAAGATTATTTGAAATAACGGATATATTTATTGATAATAAGATACCGCCAGGTGATGCAATTATAAATATTAAAGATAATATGGTTGGACCAGCTTCAACAATTACAGGATCTTTTATTTTAAATTCAATTTTAATTGAAGTTGCAAATATCTTAAAAAATGAAAAATTATTTCCATTCTATATCAGTGTAAATATGCCAAATGCTAAAAAAAATAATGATAAATTAGAGAAAAAATTTAGTAAGATTAACCCTCACTTATAAGTTTCTTTAATTTTTTAAAAAATCAACAAATTACTATATAAGATAATAAATTTAGATGACTGATCAAAATAAAGTTAGTGGAAAAATAATAAATCATAATTCTACCTATATTGGCGATGTATATTTCAGTGAAAAAATTAATGAGTTAAAAATAAAGGACTCTGATGATTATAATAATATTATAATTCCTGGTTTTATTGATCTCCATTGTCATGGTGGTAATGGATTTGATGTAATGGAGGGATCGAAATCAATTATTGAAATGTCAAAATATCATCTGATGCATGGAACAACTTCAATTATGCCAACTACTTGGACTAATACCCTAGAAAATACTATTTCAGCATTAAAAGGATTTAATGAAATAAAGAATGATAATCAAAATGTTCTTGGTATCCATTTGGAGGGGCCTTTTATTAATCCTAATAAACTTGGCGCTCAACCAAATTTAACTGAGAAACCATCTTTAGATTTTATAAAAAAAATTCTCGAAATCTCTGATGTAAAAATTATTACTTTAGCTCCTGAAATTGATGGGATGCAAGAATTTATAAATGATTTAGTAAATCTAAATATTAAGGTTCAATTTGGACACACTTTAGCAGATTTTTCTTGCTGTGATAAAATTATGAAAGATTATGAAGTTGGTTTTACACATTTGTATAATGCTATGTCTGGTAATGATCATAGATCTCCAGGAGTTTTATCAGCTGCTCTTTCAAAAGGAAAATATGCTGAAATAATCTGTGATAATATTCATGTTAGTAAAGAAGCAATTAAAATTGCAAAAAAATGCATTCCCGGGCTGTATGCAATTACAGATTCTATTAATGCTAGTGGACTCAATGATGGAGAATATATTTTTGCAAAAAATAATATAAAAAAAGAAAAAAATTCAGTAAAAATTAAATCTGATGGTACTTTAGCAGGAAGTATTATTACTATGGATCAAACTTTTAAAAATTTAATTTCAATGGACTTTTCATTAGAAGAAGCAGTTGCTTTAACAAGTTATAATGCTTCTAAATATTTGAAACTAGATAATGTCGGTATAATCCAAAAAAATTTTTTAAGTAATTTTCTTATTTTAGATAAAGAATTTAATCTTAAGGCTGTTTATTTAAGAGGAAAAAAAATTAATGTCTAGCTCTCAAGTTTTATCGGAAGCACTTTCAATTCCAAATAAAATTAATCATTTTAGCTTGAATGATAAAAATAATTATCAGGAAATATCAAATTTAATATCAGAAAAAAAGATTGATTATGTTGTTACTGTTGCAAGAGGTACTTCAGATTGTGCTGCTCTTTATTTGTCTTATATGTTTGCAAAATATCTTGGTTTACCAACATACAGCATGCCCCCATCTATAATAACTTTAGAAGAATCAAAATTTGATTTTTCGAGAGCATTAGTATTCATTATTTCTCAATCTGGAAAAAGTGAAGATTTGGTTGAATGTCATAAAATGGTAAAAAAAATGGGAGCAAGGACCATACTAATAAGTAATAACTTAAATAGCCCCATAATAAAAACATCCAATTATTTTTTTGATATAAATGCTGGAGAAGAAAAAAGTGTTGCAGCAACAAAAACTTTTGTTTTGTCTTTACTAATAATTTTAAAGCTTGTTTTTAGTACTCTTAACAAAAAAGATATTAATAAGCATATTGAAAAGCTAAGTGATCATTTAATTTTAGATAGTAAAAATCAATGGAATCCAAATCTATTAGATAAAACCATAAGTAATGGTTATATAATTAGTAGGGGTGTTGGATATGCAATTTCTAATGAAATATCTTTAAAGTTTAAAGAGTTATGTCAAGAAATGATAGAACCTTTTAGTAGTGCTGAAGTAATGCATGGACCAAAAAGCTTGATAGAAAACTCATTCAAGTTATTTACTATATCACTTAGAGATAAAAGTGGGATGATAGTAGCAAAAGATTCTAATCAAATTATTTCACTAACTAATCTTCACTATGAAATTACCTATGATGAAAACTCAAATACAAAACTAAGATATAACACTAGTGAAATGATAGAATTAGATCCAATTATAGTACTATCAAAATTTTATCCATGGATAGTTAATTACTCTTTTGAAAAAGGATTAGATCCAGACAATCCTAGATATTTAACTAAAGTAACACAAACATTCTAATTTGAATAATATTGATATAGCAATTATTGGAGCAGGTTCTGCAGGAAGTATAATAGCAAATAAACTTCTGACTAAAACTAATTTTAATATAGCTCTTATTGAGGCTGGGCCTAAAGATAACAATCCTATCATTGACGTTCCTCTTGGTTATGGAATGACATTTTATAATAAAAAAATTAATTGGAACTTCTACTCGGAAAAACAAGATAATTTATTCAATAGGCAAATATATTATCCGAGAGGTAAAGTTTTAGGTGGCTCTGGCTCAATAAATGCAATGGTCTATGCAAGAGGATTAGAAACAGATTATGAAAATTGGGGTAGCAATAAGGAATGGAGTTTTGAAAATATAAAAAAAGTATACAGTTCTATGGAGCAACAAATAAATCATGATAAAGAATTTCTTACAAAAGAAAAGATTCCAGTAAATAATGTAAGTAAGCATCATCATCCAATTTTAGAATATTTTTTTAATGCTAGTAATGAAATTGGTATTAAAAAAAATACAAATTTAACTACATCAATCGAAAATCAAGTAGGTCATTATAATATTAATACTTACAACGGTACTAGACATTCATCATCAAAAGTATTTTTAAAGCCTGTATTAAAAAATCCAAGACTAACAATATTAGACAATACTCAAGTTAAAAATTTATTAATTAAAGATAAAAAAATTACTGGTATTAAAATTCAAAATAAATCAATAGAACAAATCATACACTTATCTCATGGAGCAATTTTATGCTCTGGTTCTATAATGACACCTTATTTGTTAATGCATTCTGGTATTGGTGATAAAGAACATTTAAAACAATTTGATAAAGAAATAATAATTGATAATTCTAATGTTGGAAGAAATCTTCAGGATCATCTTGGGTTAGATTATTTATTTAAAACTCATCATCATTCACTAAATAAATCGTTAGGAACTTGGCCAGGCAGAATTACTTCTGTATTAAAATATATTTATAATAGGAAAGGACCATTATCACTAAGTATTAATCAGTCTGGGGGATATGTAAATTGGAATTCAAAACATCATTATCCCAACTTGCAGATATATTTCAATCCATTGACTTATTCTATCACTCATAAAAATAAAAGACCTCTTCTAAAAACTGACAAATTTAATGGTTTTATTATTGGTTATAATTCTTGTCGACCAAAAAGTTTGGGTAAAGTTGCATTGAACTCTCCTAATTTTGAAGATGCTCCATTAATTGATCCAAATTTTCTATCACACGAAGAAGATATATATGATGTTAAATGTGCAATTAATTTTTCTCAAGTTTTAGCAAATACAAATAGTATAAAAAAAATAAGAAATGAAAGTGTTACGCATGATCTTTTAAATGCTACTGAAGAAGAAATGATTGATCACTTTAAATCTAATGCAGTTTCTATATATCACCCTTGTGGTACTTGTAAAATGGATGAAGATCCTAAAAAAGGAGTGGTTTCTGAAAGATTAAAAGTTCATGGAATGGAGAATCTTTGGATTGCTGATGCATCTGTTTTTCCAAATATTACTTCTGGCAATATAAATGCCCCTGTAATGATGCTTGCTAATCTTGGAAGTAAATTTATTATTGAGGATTTAAATAAGATTTAATTTATGAAAATAGTTAAACTTGAAACATTCACAAAACCATATGTAAGTTTTGTAAAAATAACAGTTGAGGATGGTTCAATCGGTTATGGTCAAATGTCAACTTATCATGCAGATATCACAGCTCAAATTTTTCACAAACAAGTAGCACCTTGGGTTTTAGGAAAAGAATATTTTGATTTCGATGATTTGGAAGATTTTGTCTTTGAAAGAGAGCATAAATTTCCAGGATCTTATCTCTTACGTGCAATTGCTGGTTTAGATACAGCGTTGTGGGATTTGAAAGGTAAAATCAAAAGTAAACCTGTAGTCTCATTGATAGGAGGATCTCCAGGAAATTTAAGAATATATGGTTCATCAATGAAAAGAGATATTACACCAAATGATGAAGCAAATAGATTTAAAAAACTCTTTGATGAAAAGGGTGTTGATGCATTTAAATTTAGAGTTGGTTCCGAATGTGGAAGAGGGATCGATGAATGGGAAGGAAGAACGCCTAGTATAGTAAAAACAATAAATTCGACTCTAGATAAAAGTGTAATTAAGATGGTCGACGCAAACAGTTGTTATAATTCTGTTCAAGCAATAGAAATTGGAAAACTTTTAGAAGATAATAATGTTACTCATTTTGAAGAACCTTGTCCTTACTGGAAACCAGAAGAAACTAAAAAAGTTACTGATAGTTTGAAGATAGATGTTACTGGGGGAGAACAAGATTGTGATCTGCGAATATGGAGAGATATGGTTAACAGAAAAATTGTAAATATTTTTCAGCCAGATGTTATGTACATGGGAGGATTAACAAAAGCTTTGAAGGTTGCTAAAATTATTGAAAAGGGTGGTTTTATATGTACCCCACATACAGCTAATTTATCTTTAGTAACAATTTGTACAATGCATTTTTTAAAAGCAATAAATAATTCAGGCCCCTATCTTGAATTTTCAATTGAAGGTAAAGATTATTATCCATGGCAGCAGAATTTATTTTTAGGTGATCCTTTTAAAATATCTAATGGAATGGTTAAAATTGAAGATACTCCTGGTTGGGGTATAGAGATTAATCCTGATTGGTTAGAGAAATCAGAATATAAAAAGACAGAAATATAAAATAATGATTAAAAATATAATTTTTGATTTTGATGGAGTAATAGTTGATAGTGAGGTCTTAGCTTCTAAGGCATTTTCCAAATATTTTAGTAAATTTGATCAATCAATAAAAGAGGAGCAATTTTATAAATATGCTGGAAAAAAAACAGTCGAAGTAATAGATTTATTGTCTTCTAAATATAAGATTGAAAACAAAGAAAAATTTACAAACGAAATATTTGATATTGTTTCAGAAGTTTATTCCAAGGATTTAAAATTAGTTGATGGAGCAAAAGATTACATAAGTAAATCAGATAGAAATCACTTTATTGGATCTAACAGTAATAAGGATAGAATTCTTGATGGATTGAAGCTTGTTGAGTTAGATAAATTTTTTTTAAGTGATCAGGTTTATTCATTCGATATGGTAAAAAGACCAAAACCTGATCCAGATATATACTTAAAGGTTTTAAATGATAATTCACTAATTAGAGAAGAGTCAGTCATTATTGAAGATAGTGGCGTAGGTGTTAAAGCAGCAACTGCAGCAGGAGTAAGGGTATTTGGTCTTACTGCAGGAAAACATTGGCATTCAGATAGAGATACAAATGAATTATTTGACAATGGTGCTTTGAATGTATTTAGTGATTATGAAAGTTTAGGTAAGGCAATAGAGGAGCTTTAAATGGGGCCAGATGTAAAAGGAAATCCACTTTATATTTCAGTCTATCTTTTGATAGCCTCCTATATTTTAGGTGAATTTATTTTTCCTAAATATCCACTTCTATATATTCTTAATCTTTTTGGATTATTAATTATAATTTTAATGCCAATTGTATTTTTTTCCTCAAGAAATGCATTTAATGCACATGAAGAAAAATTACCTCCTCAAACTGAAACAAATAGAATTATAAAAACTGGAATTTATGCTTA
>CACGJH010000024.1 GCA_902573325.1 uncultured Alphaproteobacteria bacterium
TGCATCTATTTCTTCAATAAAAAAACCAGATAGATTTGCTCAAACACTAATTAATTTAGAATTCTCTAACGGCTCAATTGATTTGGACTACAATTACAAAATCACTCTTCACAAAAATAACAAGAAGAAGATTTATGATGGAAAACCAAAGAAATATAAATGGATTTCAAAGCCTTGGGATCAAATTCAAGAAAGTGTAATTAATACGCATAAACATTTCATAGATTCACTAATAAATAATATTGAACATGACACCAGTGGTGAAGATAACATAAAGAGTTTATCATTAGTCTTCAATTCATATAAATCTGATAAGCTAAGAAAAGAAATTAAAATTTAATTTTTTATTTAAGTTAAATTGTAAATTTCGATATTTCATCTCTAATTAATTTGCTTAAGAGACTGTAACCAAGTACATTCATGTGTAATGGATCTTCTGAATAAAATTTTTCAAATCCAGCATCAAGCATAGGAGAGCAAAGGTCAACATAGCGCCATTGACTAAAATTCTCAATTTTGTTTTTTATCCGTTCATTTGCTTCTAAAATTGTATTTAAATAATTATTCCTGAATACACTTGGTTTTATGGATACAAAAAAACATAAGGTATGAGGTAATTTTTCATTAACTTCAGAAGCAAATAACAAAAATTCATTTTCTAAATCTTCTGCACTCATTCCGCTGCCTATATCATTATCACCAGCATAAAAAATCATCTTGTCAGGATTATTTGGTACTACTATTCTATTAAAATAGGTTCGGCATGATACTAATGTGGAACCACCAAATCCTAAATTTAATAAACTATCAAATGACAAATCAGTTTTTGCATTTTCCCAATCTCTAAATGTTGAACTTCCAAATAAGACTATTTTGTTATTTTTATATTGATCTGAATGTAATTTAATTTCTAATTCTCTCACGTCTGCTTCAAATTCTTCTTCAATTGGGCTTACTAAATTTATGTTACTAACCACATCTTCAATATTAATTTTATTTTTTGAAGCTGATTTTGCTAATTCAATTGCTTCCTCAACATATGTTCTAAAAGTTTTTCTATATTTAGATAAAAAGTTTTCTAACTCTTTTTTATTTTTCATATCATTTACAAAATCTTTTATTTTTATTGGTTCTTTAATAACTGCTGAATAAATAGTATCAGAAATTGAATAATCAAAATTTGCTAATGCAATTGGAACAAGAAGAGGCTCTGGTTTTAATTGGTCTGCTAATAAAAATGCACCTGGTTTTAATGGACCTGGGGAATTTGGAGTTAAATTATCTTCAGTTTCAGATGTACCTTCTGGCGCTATAACTAAAGGTCTGTTTTGATCAAAAATATTTTGAGTTTCGATAAATAATTTACTTTTTCTCTTCTTTTTTTGTTCTTGAGTTTCATTTAAATAATCTGATTCTGGTGTATGGACGAAAATATAATCTAAATTCTCATAATAATTGTATCTCCAGAATTCTGTATTTCTAGAATATCGAGCAATTCTTTGACCACCATCACCATATTTTGGAAATAAAATTTTTGCACTTATAAAATGACTATCTATACTAAATTGATGCCCATTAGCTAAACTATTTTCTTCAATGCTTGCCAAATGATTATAAAAAAATATGTTTGTGGCTTCATCAGGTAAATTCTCTATACCTTTAATAACATAAGGTACTTGATCAAAAGCTTTTATAAAATCTGAATTTGTTAATTTTTGTAATGCTTGTTTATTTATTGAATCATATGAATTTGCTACTCTGTTGTATATTTTGTTTAGTTGTTTGAAAAATCTATTTTTTCTTTCTATACCACTCAATGCATCAATCATTAAACTAGCTATAGATTTTTCATCATCATTACCTGTGATAATTAAATCATAAATTGTATCGAATGCTAAAGAATGAGTTAAATGATTTTCTAATAAATGAGGTATTGTATAAAGTTTTGAATTACTTGGTATTGTTGCAGAATTATCATTTAATAAATATTGAAAAAACTCTTTTTCATTTTTAGCTGGATAGGTTGTTAAGCCTGTTGAACTTTGAATATAGCGTCCTAATTGCCATAATTGTCTTTTAAAAAATTTGATTGCCAATTCTGGATTAGTTTTGATTAAATTATCAATAAATTCATTTGAGAATTTTAATATCGTTGTATCTCTTGTTGCTTTTAAGGAGTAGGGTGACTCAATTTCATGTAATCCTGAAGATAAGGACAATGCTACTCCTGGTCTAGCTATTGATCTTGAATTGTTTTCTAATTGGTCATCTTTTAAATTTGTAAAAGAGGCTTCAACCTTACCTTTTAACAAAATATTTATTCCATCAGAATTTTTACCTTCTAATGTTATAAACTCACCAGATGAAAATAATCTAACGTTTGCGTAATGTATTAATTCATCTAAATCGTTATCATCAAGAAAAGCTAAAAATGCTGAATTTTTAATTCTTTTGGTATTTACAATATCTCCACCAGTTTTAACACCATCAGCTAAATTAATATTTTTGTGTTCAATGGGTTTTTCTAAATTGCGAGATGACCATATTAAATTAATTGATTCAAATAATAAAAAAGAATAAAAAAAACTTGCATAGTCCGGATCTACTTCTTCCAATTCTTTTAACTTTTCTATTTTGATAGAAATATATTCTGAATTACCTTTAATAAATATATCTGACATATATCTACCTGGCGCATTTAAGCCTGAAATACCAAGAGGTGACCCTGCATTCTTTAATGTTGCTAACTTATAAAAAACATTATTATGATATTTTACATATTCAGCCTCACCTTTTAAAAGAATAAAAATTTGATCTGCGATACCATGCTGTTCTGCAATTTTGATGTCTTCATTACTTTTGTGAAATTCTGTGCCAGAATTGATTAAATCTTCAGTATTTTTTTTTGGAGACAAAGAAAAACCTTTATCTACTAGTATTAAGGATAATTTTTCACTTAAATTCATTAATTATCTAACTTAATAAATTTCCCATTTTATTTAAAGAGAAAAATATTATCTTCTTATAATTGACTTAAAAATATTGATAAAAGATAACAGTATTATTTTTAATCTAAATATACTTACAATGGATTGAGCTAAATATGTCAATGCAGCAGCTCTTAAAACGGATTTGCATTGGTACATATTCTCTCTAGGAACAAATCTTTTGAGTATTGGTAAGGCTCTCTTAAAACTTGCATCAAATTCTACAGGAAGAGTAATCAAATGGATCAGCACATTTGTAGATAAACATCCCATTATTATTATCGCAGCAATAAGGGTGATAAATGGACTTTTAGTGAAGGCAAATATTGACGGTAGTCCTATAATTAATAAAAAAGAGCCAATTCTTTGAAAGATCATTGTTTTTTCAATTAATGATTGTCTAAGAATAAGTGGTTTGTATTTTTCTTTATCTTGAATTGCATGACCAATTTCGTGTGCAACAACCGCAATACTTGTAATACTTTTTTTATCAAGTTTATCTGTAGCGATATGTATTTTTTTTTCTTTAGGATTGTAATGATCTAATTGCTGAATAGGATTAATTGATACATTGGTAATTTTTTCTTCTTCAAGGATTTTTTTCCCAAGTTCTCTACCAGTGAAAGGCATATCAGGTAAAATTTTATTATATTTTTTTAAAATATAATTTACCCATAAACTTGGTAGAAACATTACAATAAATGGCAAAAAATAGTAAAATAATTTAATCACAATATAAAAATAGGAATAATATTATTAAAAATCAATTTTATTTAAACTAGTATTATCATCAATAATTAATTATTGCTTAAAAAGTGAAATCTAAATTTGAAAGAATTAATAGACTTCCCCCGTATATATTTGGGGAGATAAATTCATTAAAAATGAAACTGAGATCAGAAGGTAGGGATATTATTGATTTTGGCATGGGCAATCCTGATATGCCAACACCTCTTCACATAAGACAGAAATTAAAAGAAGTTGTAGATAAACCAGGTGTTGGACGTTATTCAGTTTCAAAAGGCATTAATGGATTAAGAAAAGCTCAAGCTAAATATTATAAAAAACGATTTAATGTTGATTTAAATCCATCAAGTGAAATTATAGTAACAATTGGTTCAAAGGAAGGTTTAGCAAATTTAGCACAAGCTATAACTTCAAGAGGAGACAGGATATTATGCCCTGATCCATCATACCCTGTTCATCCATATGGTTTTATGATTGCCGGAGCAAAATTAACACCTTTAAGAACATTTTATAATGGACAATTCGATAGAAACAAATTTTTATCAAATATTGTTAATAATTTAAAAAAATACTCTTCAATAAAAGTTATTATTGTTTCTTTTCCTTCTAATCCAACAGCTCAGATAGTTGATTTAGATTTTTATAAAGAATTAGTAAAAATTGCAAAAAAATATCAAGTTTATATTTTATCTGATTTAGCTTATTCTGAAATTTATTTTGGTAAATATCCACCTCCATCAATATTAGAAGTTAATGGAGCTAAGAATATAGCAGTTGAATTTACGACTTTATCTAAAACTTATGCAATGGCAGGATGGAGAATAGGTTTTGCTGTTGGAAACAAAACATTAATTGAAGCATTAACAAAAATTAAATCTTATGTAGACTATGGTGCTTTTACTCCCGTGCAAGTAGCAGCCACTGCTGCTTTAAATGGATCTCAAAGATGTGTAGAAGAAATAAGAGAGACTTATAAAAAAAGAAGAAATGTTTTAATAGAATCTTTTGAAAGGGCTGGTTGGGATAAAATTCCAGAGCCTGAAGCATCAATGTTTGTATGGGCTCCTTTACCAAAAAAATATAAAAAAATGGGTTCTATGAAGTTTGCCAAGAATTTAATGATAAATGCCGACGTTGCAGTAGCTCCTGGTTTAGCTTTTGGAAAAGGAGGGGAGGGATTTGTTCGTATTGGTCTAGTAGAAAATACTCAAAGAATAAGACAGGCAGCTAAAAATATTAAAAGATATTTTAATACTTAATATTAAACTGATAAAATCTTAATATAATGCGATAATTTTTCACCTGCATCCCAGGCATCGCTTAGACTTTTTCCTAGAACCCAGTCTCCACTTAAAAATATTTTATTATCCTTAGAATTAATCCAATTTTTTTTTGAAATACTATTATAGCTCACTTTTGTTTGAGCAAATAGCCATCTGTGTGATTTAATAAAACTTACATTATTCTTTATATCAAGTGTTTCTTCAAATATTGATTGAGCATATTTTTCTAGTTCAGTCTTGTCTATATCAATATTATTTTTTGTATATTCAGAACTCATATTTAATACCCAACAATCATGGGATAATTCATTAAATTTTATATTTTGATTCATAAAGAAACTAATATCTTTATGAAGATTTAATCCAGCTTTAACATTAATGTTATTATTATCTTTATAGCTTAACATTACAGTATGTATTGGGTCATAAGATGGTTCGCTAACAATCTGAGTAAAATCAATTAAATCTTTTGAAAGTTCTTTTGATTGTAAATAAGGTATGCAAATTAAAATATAATCAAAATCTTTAAATTCTTCCTTTTCAGAAAATAGCGAGAAGAGATCATTACTATTTTTTGAAATTTTAATTATTTTTGAATTTAAGTAACTTTTTACTTTAATTTTATCAAAAATAGACTTTGGAATAGAATTCATTCCATTTTTACCAATAATAATTTTTTTTCTGATCTTTTTATTTTTTAAATAATCTGTTGCAAAATCTATTTCTATTACTTGCCCCAAATTATATTTACTTATTACTTCATTTAATTGAACTACAGAATGATTAGTCGATAGATAATGTGCACCATGATCAAAAAGATAATTATCATGCTTTCTAGTAGAGACTCTTCCTCCTGGTCTCCATGATTTATCAAAAATTGTAATATTATGTTCTTGAAGATTATAAGCAAGAGACAAACCAGTCATCCCAGCTCCAATTATTGCAATATTTTTCACATTAATTAATATTAATTAATTGAAAATTTTTTTTGCCTGAAGATTTAATTTTTTTTAAACCAAATTTATTGCATAGATTTTTGTATCTCTGTTTTGCTGGTAAGTTAATTGTTTTAAAATGTATATTATCGTGACCGAACATCATTTTCTGACCATTAATTTCATATAATTTTTTATAAATACTAGATTTTCTTCTGATAACCATAATTTAATAGAAAAAATATATAGTTAAATTTAAAGCAGCAAAGATAAATACTATAGCAATAGCTGCATATAAATTTCTCTTGTTCATATCTAGTTATAGTTAAAATTATTCTTCATAAGGCATAACTCTTATTACATCTCCGTAAATAATTACAACTCTTTGGCCATTTTGAAGAGCATTATTATCTCCTTGTACAAAAGCTTTTTCTCGATCATTTTGGCAATTAGAAGTGTCATTACCGCATTCATCAATATTCACTATATATTGGAAGCCATCATGATTACCAATTTTAGCTTGTATTACTGAGCCCATAGCAGCTCCTCCAATAGTTCCATATACTATCGCTATATCTTGACACTTTGTTCCTAATATTTCTTCTTCCCCACATATTTGAGATGCTAAAAGACCTCCTATCATTGCTCCAGCAGTTGCTCCAATCCAATCACTTTCACCTTCAATTTTTACTGGAAGAGAGTTTTTAATTGTTCCATATTCAATATTAGTTACTTTTTGCGCATCAGATTTTTTAACCTTATTTGGAGATGTTGTATTGCAAGAGATTAGTGCAAAACTAATTATAAGTGGAATTACGAATAATTTTACTAATTTGATCATTAATTTATAACTTATTATAGTTAAAAATTGTCTAAAATAAGCAATTATTTTTAATAAATCATATAAATTTTCTAATAACTTACTATTTAAATATTGATGAAAAGTTTATTTTTAGTTCTTGGAAATCAATTATTCCCACATAAACATTTAAGAAAATAT
>CACGJH010000025.1 GCA_902573325.1 uncultured Alphaproteobacteria bacterium
TTAAAGAGTCCTTAATATCACTATCATATTTTATTTTAGCTATTTCATAAAATCCTATTGATTTATTTTCATTTAAATCATTTTTACTTATTATTTTATTTGAAAAAGCTTTATCTGATAATGAAATTATTTGATTCCAGTTTTTTGTTTTTGCTGCAATAAATATTAGTGTATCATAAAGTTTTTCAATATTAGGATTAATTGAAAACAATTTTTCTCCATATAAGAAAGCATGATGATAATCTTGATTTCTTAAATTTTGTTCCATTAAACCTCTATATCCAAGTGTTTCAGTTTTTTTTGATTTAATCATATCTTCATAGACATCGTTTAATTCTGGAAATTTTTTTTCTATCTTTAAAACTTCAGACTTTAGTAACAGAGATAATGATGGGTCATCTTTAAGATAACTAACCATCTTTTTATGTGATTTTAAAGCTGTCTTATTATCTTTGTTTGCAACAGCTATCATTGCATCAACAAAGTGTAAGTAACCTTTTTCAATTTTATTATATTTATTTTTTAGGAAATATTTACCGAGTGAAAGTCTTGATCGGAAAAACAAATAAAGCACCAAATATAATAGAAAAATTAAAGATATAAATACAACAGCAAATAAATTTGAAGAAAATGAATATTTTAAATCTCCTATATCTAAGGATACAATAAATGGATTGGTAAAAACGAAAGTGAGCGCTATGATTAATAACAAAAACTGCAATACAAAAATTGAAAATCTATACATTATTTAATTTTGATATTTCTGTTATAAAATTATTATAATTTTTCATTTCATTTAAAGATACTTTAAAAAAAACTTTATAATTTTCTATCTTACTTATACTGTCATAAGCTTTAGTTATGTTTCTATTTTTAATATAAAATTTAGTTTCCTCTAATATTAAAATTTTTTCATCAGAAATAACATTTTCTGAAGATGGGGAGAGATTTATGTAAGGTAAAAAAATTTTGTTAAATAAATTGTTGTTTTCATTCACAATATTCTTCAAATATAAATTAACTTCATCATTAAATTGATCTTCTAAAAATAAATGACCTTTGTATTTATATCTTTTTAGAATTGATAATTTTTCCAAAATAGGTTTTTTATTATTTTCTAAAGTTGTTTCAAGATATTTGAGTTCTCTATCAAAATTAATATTGTTTTCGTATTTAATTTTTATTAATTCAAGTACTTCATTGATAGATTTATTTACTAGTTCAGGATTATTAATAGGCTGATCGTCAATATTTTTATTTTTTATAGAAGAAAATTCATATCTTAGAGAATTAAAATTCTTGTTTAATAACTCTATACTTTCATTGATTGATGTCAAATCAACTTCTGAATTTTTATTTAAATTTTCTTTAATAAGTTTTTCTATATTTGTTAAAGCTGTTTTTGTTTCTAATATTTCTTTTGATATATTTTTTATAAATTCAGAGTTTTCATTAATATTTTCTCTAAGCTCATTTTCTATTTCAATCTGAAGTTTTGATACTTCATCTTCATTTTGATAATTTGTATAGAGAAGATAAATTAAAAAAAAAACACATATTAAAAGAATAAAGCTTAATGAAAATTTAGAAAAAACGTAAAAATTATCAAAAACTTTTTTCATGCCCTTTTTTTAGCATTATTAGTTTGTTGTTTAACAGTGTAAAATACTATACCAAAAATATATGCTTGTATTTGCTGCAGAAACTTCGTGCGACGAAACATCAATATGTCTAATGGAAAACAGCTCTATTGTAGAGCATATTACTTTTTCTCAGGAAATTCATAAAATACATGGTGGTGTCGTACCGGAGTTAGCTTCAAGATCACATCTGGAAAAAATACAAATTATAACAAATAATTTATTTAATAATAAGAAAATAAACCCAAACGAAATAGATGTTTTTACTGCTACCTGTGGGCCGGGACTCATAGGAAGTTTATTGGTTGGCTCAACCTTTACCAAATCTTTAGCAATTTCTTTTAACAAACCATTCATTCCGACTAATCATCTTGAGGGGCACATATTGTCTACAAGTTTTAATAACGATATAAAATTTCCAAATCTCATCTTGCTTTTAACCGGAGGTCATACTCAGGTTTATTTGATGAAAAGTGAAAATGAAATAGAGCTATTAGGAGAAAGTGTTGATGATGCAATAGGGGAAGCTTTTGATAAAACAGCAAAATTAATTGGTCTTTCATATCCTGGCGGCAGTGAGATTGAAGAACAAGCACTTAAAGGGAATGAGGATAAATTTGTTTTACCTAAACCATTAATTAAAGAAAAAAATTTTAATTTTTCATTTTCTGGTATTAAAACAAACATAAACCTTTTAACAAAAAAGAATAAAATTGATAAAAAATTTGTAGAAGATTTATCAGCATCATTTCAAAAAAATATTACTGAAATTCTTATTGAAAAATTAGAGAGAGGATTAAAAAGATTAAGTTCTGAAAATAAAAATATAAGATCAATTTCTGTGGTAGGGGGAGTGTCAAATAATAAATATATTCGAAGTAAAATAGAAAATTTTTTTGTCCAAAAAAATATTGAAATTTATTATCCTATAAAAGAAATGATGGGAGACAATGCTGCAATGATAGCTTGGGCATGTATGAAGTTTTATAAAAAAGAAAGAAATGATTTATTTTTTAAACCAATGCCTAGATTAGGAGTAAGAAGTGTATTATAAAATTAATCTTATAAAAATTTTAAACTAAAACAATATTAAAATGAAATACTGGTTGTTGAAATCTGAACCTGATACATGGTCTTGGGATAACCAAGTCAAAGAGGGTGCATCCATGTGGGAAGGGGTAAGAAATTATCAAGCTAGAAATAATTTAAAAGAAATGAAAAAAAATGATTTATGTTTTTTTTATCATTCAGTTACTGAAAAAAGTATTGTTGGTATCGTTAAAGTAGTAAAAGAATATTATCCAGATCCTACTGATAAAACAGACCGTTTTGTTGTGGTTGATGTTAAAGCAACAAAAAAACTAAAAAAACCAGTCTCTCTCGATCAAATAAAAGAAAATAATAAGTTAGAAAATATAGCTCTTGTTAAACAAAGCAGACTCTCCGTAATGCCTTTAAAAAAAGCTGAATGGGAAATAATAATTAAAATGTCAAATTAGCTTAAAACAATAATTACTTGTTGATATTTAAATAAATTAGAATTACTCTCTTAATATGGAAATTAAAAAAGAATGGCTTGAAAATGCAAAGGTTAATGAAGAAAAATATTCTTCAATGTATGATAATTCTCTTCAGAACAATGATGAATTTTGGGCAAATCAAGCACAAAGAGTTGATTGGGTTAAAAAATTTACAAAAATCAAAAATATAAAATATTCTAAAAATGATGTTAGTATTAAATGGTTTGAAGACGGAAATCTTAATGTGTCTTATAATTGTATAGATAGGCATGCTGAAAATAATCCTGATAAAGTTGCTATAATTTGGGAAGGTGATGACCCAAATCAAACAAAGAAAATAACCTACAGAGACCTTCTAATAAATGTATCAAAAGCAGCAAATGTACTTAAAAAAATTGGTGTAAAAAAAGGTGATAGAGTAACAATATACTTAACAATGATACCTGAGCTAGCTTATATTATGTTAGCTTGTGCAAGAATTGGGGCTGTACACTCCATCATTTTTGGAGGTTTTTCTGCTGAGTCTATAGCTGGTAGAATTAAAGATTGTAAATCAGAATTTGTAGTTACAGCAGACGAAGGTATTAGGGGTGGAAAAACTATTCCTTTGAAATTAACAACAGATAAAGCACTAGAAACATGTCCCGATGTAAAAAAATGTTTAGTTGTTAAAAGAACAAATAAAAATATAAAATTAAAAAAAGATAGAGATTTATTTTATGATGATCTCATAAAAGAAGTTGATAGTGTTTGTGAACCAGAAGTTTTAAATGCTGAAGATCCTTTGTTTATTTTGTATACCTCAGGATCAACTGGTAAACCAAAAGGTGTTATGCATACATCAGGTGGTTATATAGTTTATGCCTCAATGACCCATGAATATATTTTTAATTATAATGCTGGAGATATATATTGGTGTACTGCAGATATAGGTTGGATTACTGGTCACAGTTATATAATCTATGGACCACTTGCCAATGGCGCAACAACTTTAATGTTTGAAGGTGTCCCAAATTATCCTGACTTTTCTAGGTTTTGGCAAATAGTTGATAAACATAAGGTAAACATATTTTACACGGCGCCTACTGCTATAAGAGCATTAATGAGAGAGGGTGATGATTTTGTTACAAAAACTAACAGATCATCATTAAAACTTTTGGGAACAGTTGGAGAGCCCATAAACCCAGAAGCTTGGAAGTGGTACTATGAGATACCAGGTAATTCAAAATGCCCAATTGTAGATACTTGGTGGCAAACTGAAACAGGAGGAATTTTAATATCACCTCAAACTGGTGCTATAAAATTAAAACCGGGCTCTGCTTCAAAACCTTTCTTTGGTATAGAACCATGTATTGTTGATAAGGAAGGCAAAGAATTAGAAGGTGAGTGTGAGGGTATGTTGTGTATGAAAAGATCTTGGCCAGGTCAAATGCGAACTGTTTATGGTGATCATAAAAGGTTTATTGATACCTATTTTTCTCAATTTGATGGAAAATATTTTACTGGTGATGGTTGTAAAAGAGATAAGGATGGATATTATTGGATCACAGGTAGAGTTGATGATGTGATAATAGTTTCAGGTCATAATTTAGGTACTGCTGAAATTGAAAGTGCATTTGTATCACATAAAGATGTTTCTGAAGCAGCCGTAGTTGGATATCCCCATGAGATAAAAGGTAATGGTTTATATTGTTATGTATCTCTCAAAGTTGGCGTAGATTCTTCGGAAGCATTAGTTCTAGATTTGAAAAAAACTATTAGAGAAAGAATTGGCCCAATTGCTAGTCCTGATTTTATACATATTACTAATGGTTTGCCTAAGACAAGATCAGGTAAAATAATGAGAAGAATTTTAAGAAAAATAGCATCCAATGATTTTGAAAATCTTGGAGATACTTCGACATTGGCAGATCCATCAGTTGTAGATGACTTAATTGAAAATAGAAAAAATAAATAAAACTTACCTAGGTTCCCAATGTTTTAAACATCTTGGCTCATAAATATTTGCAGCTCCAACTTGAGTTCTTTCACCGCCCTCTGTTTTTCTAAAAGTTTTAGTAGCTTCGATACCACAGACATTACAGAAACCATAAATTTTTACAATTTTATCTGATAACCCAAGAAGCATTGAAGATGTTTCCCATGGTTTTCCTCTTGAGTCTTGATCTAGTCCAGCACAGACAACATCTATCCCTTTATTTAAAAGAGTCTCAACATTATGAAGAGTTTCATTTGTATCCATAAATTGAATTTCGTCTAAAAAAACCATATCCACATTACTCTTTTCAAAAACAAATTTTTTTAAAGTTGTATCCCAATTACTCATGGAGTAGCATTCGTGGCTTAAATCATTATGAGTTATAATTTTTTCATTTGAATATCTATTATCTATACTAGGTTTAATAACGATAATTTTTTTATTTTGATGTTTTGCCCAAAGAATTCTTTTTAAAAGTTCACTAGTTTTACCAGCAAACATCGCACCTACAATTGTTTCAAGATTACCGCGCACAAGTCAATATATTTTATTTTTAATATTTATTATATAACTATTTAATAAAAAATTAATTATTTTTAAAGATGATTGAGGGTGAAAAAATTAGATTTGAAATTTATAATATTTTGTATGCTATTTATAAACATAATAAAACTTTAAATTATCAAGATATACAAAAAAGAATTTATAGACATAAAAAGAAAGATATCTCTCTTTTACACAATGTGACGTTAAACTCTATGAGGTTTCATTTACATTCATCTAAAATAATAAAAAAATATATTAAAAAAAAGATTCGTGATAAAGAAAAGATATTATTAATAAGTGCAATAACTCAAATCGTATTTTTAGACTTTAAACAATATGCAGTTATTAATTGTTCAGTTGAGATTGCAAAAAAACTCAAAATTTACCATGGATTAATTAATGCTACATTAAAAAACATATCCAAAGATAAGAAAATATTAAAAGATATTCATATTAAATTTGATGATTTACCTTTGTGGTTTAAAAATAAATCAAATTCATTAACACATAGTGAAAAGGAAAATTTTTTGAAAAACTTTAATAAAGAGCCAAGTCTACATATAGTTTTTAAAAATGCAAAAGAGTTAAAAAATTTTGAAGAAAATCTATATAAAACCTCTGAAGTTTCAGGTTTTTTGATTAATAGGAAAAACGTAAAGGAAATAAAGTCATTTGAAGAAGGTAATTGGTGGGTTCAAGATTTTTGTTCTTTTTTTCCACTACAAAATTTAAAAATTGGAGTAAAAAACAAAAAAATTTTAGACGCTTGTGCTGCACCTGGTGGAAAGTCATTTCAAATTTTATCAATAACACATCATTTGACATTAAATGATAAGAGTAAAAGTAGAATCAAGATTCTTAAAGAAAATTTATATAGATTAAATTTTAGCGCAAAAATATTAAATAAAGATTTTACCAAGTTTGGAGAAAAAG
>CACGJH010000026.1 GCA_902573325.1 uncultured Alphaproteobacteria bacterium
AAACAAAAATTATGTAAAACTATTAAGATCTAAAAATAGGAAATATGGAGAAAATTTCATATATAACGAAATAAGTAAAAATATTATTGATTCCTTAGATATTTTGAAAGTTCCATTTGGTAATGTTTTACAACTTGGAATTAATGAAAAGTTAGTGATTGAATATATTAAAGAAAAATTTCCATCTACTAAAATAACTAGTGCTGATATTAACTTAACTAATTTTGAAAAAAAAACATACCAAAAATTAATAAAAATTGACTTAGATGACTTAAACTTACAAGGTAATAAATTCGATTTAATTTTTAGTAACTTTTTCTGTCATCTAACTTCTAATTTTGAAAAATTAATAAATAATATTTCTCAAAGTCTAAACTCCAATGGATTTTTTATTGCAACTATTCCCAGCACTAACAATATATATCAGCTTGTAAATTCAATGTATGAGACAGATAATATTTTATACGGAGGAATGTATCAGAGAATCAATCCGGTTTTAGATACAAATTATATTTTTAAACTACTTAAATTATATAAATTTGAAGCACCTTTAATAAATACTAATAATTTTATAATCGAATATTCAGTTTTTAGAAAACTACTTAATGATGTAAGATTATTAAACTTGTCTTATGCAGGAAAAGATAAAAGAAAAAATTTTGAGAATAAAAAATACTTTATTCATTTGGAAAAACAATTTAGAAAAAAATATTATAAAGAATATTTTAATCTCGATATAAATTATAATACGATTTGTGCTTGGAAAAAGTAAAATTATGATCTGTAATCAGCATTGATCTTTAAATATTCAATAGTTAAATCGTTGCCATAAACTGTATGATAAAACTTACCTAAGTTTAATTTTACATTAATGTCTATAATTTTATTCTTCATGTAATGATCAAGTGTTCTAATATTAATTTTTTTACTTATGGAACCATTTTCGCATACAATATTTTTTCCAAATAAAACTTGCATTTTATTTTGATTGATATTTTCTTCAGTTTTACCAATTGCCATTATTACTCTGCCCCAATTTGCATCTTCTCCAGCCACAGCTGTTTTAACTAAAGGAGAATTTGCAATACTAAATGCTATTTTTTTTGCTTGTTTATTTGATCTTGCATTCAAAACATTTACCCTTATTAATTTAGAAACACCCTCTCCATCTTTAATTACTTGAAGAGATAAATCATGCATTAACTCATAAATTTTATAATTTAATATTTTAAAATTCTTTTTATTTAAATTTATATTTTTAATACCAAGAGAAAACATCATTAAAGTATCACTAGTTGATGTATCACTATCAACAGTTATTGAATTAAAAGTATTGTCTAAGTTATTTTTAAGTAACCTTAACATTAATTGTTTTGACACTTCACATTCTATGAAAATATATACCAACATTGTTCCCATATTTGGTTGTATCATTCCTGATCCTTTTGCTATTCCATAAATTTTAAATGATTGATTATCTAAGTTAATATTTTTAATTGATACTTTTGGAAAAGTATCTGTCGTCATAATTGCCCTAGCACTTTCTAGTAAACTATTTTTTTTTTTTGAATTTATTTTTTCAAATTTATTTATAATTAAATTAGGATTAAATTTTTCACCAATTACACCAGTTGATGATACTAATACTTCAGTGGATTTACATTTAATTTTTTTTGTTAATGCTTTTACATACTTATCGATAATTTTTAGACCATCTTTACCAGTATGAGCATTCGCATTACCTGCATTTACAACTAAAGCCTTAGCTTTACCTTTGTTATTTTTTTTATCCCAAATTATTGGAGCTGAAGGTGTTGATGTTTTTGAATAAACACAACATACATTAATTATTTGATCAAAAATTATTAATAAAAGATCTTTATCCTTTTTTTTAAATCCAGCATTGAAAGTGTGGATATTGAGCCCTCTAGGATTAAAATCTTTGATTTTTTTTGGCTTAAATATTGAAATCATTTTATTGACCATATTTTAACTTAAATTCCTTTGTAGAAGAAATATTTTTCATATATTAACTGCCATCTATCATAACATGATTAATATCGTTAATAAATTATTTGGTTCTTTAAAATCTAATTCGCTTAAAAAATATGCGAGTTTTGTAGAAAAAGTAAATAAACTGGAAGCAGAAATTTCAAGACTTTCTGATCAAGAATTAAAAGATAAAACAAATTACTTTAAAAATACATTTAATGAAACTGGATCAATATCAAAATTATTACCAGAAATATTTGCAGTAGTTAGAGAAACATCAAAAAGAACTTTAAATATGAGACACTATGATGTTCAAATAATAGGTGGAATGGTCTTATACGAAAACAAGATAACTGAAATGAAAACAGGAGAAGGAAAAACATTAGTCGCTACTCTAGCAGCTTATGCAAATGCTATAGAAAATTTATCTGTACATATTATTACTGTTAATGATTATCTAGCAAAAAGAGATGCAGAATGGATGGGTCAAGTATATAATTTTCTTGGTCTAAGTGTTGGCTGTATTACTTCAGAAATAGCGCATGAAGAAAGATCTAATCAATATGATGCAGATGTTGTGTATGCAACTAATAATGAGATTGGATTTGATTATTTAAGAGATAATCTCAAAAATGATTACAATAACTTGTGTTTTAAAAAAAATGCATTTGCAATAGTAGATGAAGTAGATAGTATTTTAATTGATGAAGCTAGGACGCCTCTTGTAATATCTGCAGAATCAAATTCTAATACTGATTTATTTCCTAAAATTGATAAAATTATTAAAATTCTGAGAGAAAATGATTTTGAAATTAATGAAGAAAGTAAAAGTATTCTACTTACTACAGATGGAATGGAATTTTGTGAAAAATTATTAAAGGAAAATGGAATTATTAAAGAAGGTACACTACAGGATTTAGGAAATATGGTTTTGAACCATAATATTATCCAAGCACTTAGAGCACATCATTTATTTATAAAAGATAAAGATTATATAATTAAAGATAGGAGTGTAGTTATAATTGATGAGTTAACTGGTAGAGCCATGGAAGGTAGAAGATATGGTGATGGATTGCATCAAGCTATAGAAGCAAAAGAAAATTTAGTGATCCAAAAGGAAAATCAAACAATTGCTTCTGTTACCTATCAAAACTTTTTCAGAACTTATCATCGTCTAAGTGGGATGACAGGAACTGCTACTACAGAAGCAAAAGAATTTGAAAGTATATATGATTTGGAGGTTGTTGAAATTCCTCCTAATATTAAAGTAAATCGTCTTGATAAAAATGATCAAATTTATATGACAAAAAGAGAAAAATACAATGCTGTTTTAGATCTTGTTAAGTCACGAAATAAAATCAATCAACCAATCCTAATAGGAACCACATCAGTAGAAAATTCTATAAAAATTTCTGATTTATTAAAAAATGAAAATTTAAAGCATAATATTCTAAATGCTAAAAATCATACGAGTGAAGCAAAAATTATTGAAGAAGCTGGAATGCCTGGCAATATAACTATTTCAACTAATATGGCTGGAAGAGGTACTGATATTAAATTGGGAAATGGTGATGTTAATTTAAAAAAAGAAGCAATTGAAGCAGGTGGTTTACTAATAATTGGTACAGAAAGGCATGAAAGTAGAAGAATTGATAATCAATTAAGAGGAAGATCAGGTAGACAAGGAGATATAGGTGAAAGTATCTTTTTTTTGTCATTAGAAGATGATCTTATGAGGATATTTGGATCAAAAACTCTTGAAAATGTATTATCAAAATTAGGTCTTAAAGATGGTGAAGTTATTACTCATTCTATGATCACTAAATCTTTAGAGAGAGCTCAACAAAAAGTAGAGAGTCATAATTTTGATATGCGAAAACAAATCTTAAAATTTGACGATATATTAAATGACCAAAGAAAAATTATTTACCAAAATAGAAGAGAAATTCTAAATACTAATGATCAATCTAAAATCATTGAAGATATGATTTCTGATTATATTAATTACTTAATTGAATTAACAATTCCACCTAAAAAATACTCTCATGAATGGGATGGAAATTTATTAAAAGAAAAAGTTAAAGATACTTTTGCTATAGATATACCCGCTTCAAAATGGTTCGATGAAGAAGGTGTTGATGATGAAGAGATTAAAAAAAGATTACTTGATGAAATAAATCAAAGATATAGAGAAAAACAACATCAATATTCAGCTGAATTATTTAAATTTGCAGAAAAAAGGGTAATGTTATTTCAAATAGATAAAGACTGGAGAGATCATTTAGCAGCAATGGATTCTTTACGTGGTAGTGTTAATTTAAGAGCAATGGGAGGTAAAGATCCATTTTATGAATATAAAAAAGAATCTTTTGATTATTTTGATGAAATGCTTTCAAACCAAAATGAAAGGGTTTTAAAGACTTTATTTAATATAAAGCTTGTTAGTGATAGTAATAATAATTCCTCAGAAGAGCAGACTAAAGAGCCTAGAAGAATAATTACAAAAAAAATAGGTAGAAATGAACCTTGTCCCTGTGGTTCAGGTAAAAAATACAAACAGTGTCATGGTAGTTAAATATCAGAAGTGATATTAAGGTACTTTTCTTTTCTAATTTGAACTAATTCTTTTATAGAAATTTTTTTGAGTTCATTGATAAGGCTAATAATCTTTTCTTTAATTAATTCTGCTTGTTTTAGTGGATATCTGTGTGCACCTCCATATGGTTCTGGAATGATATCATCAATAATCTTAAAATTTTTACAATCAGCAGATGTTAATTTTAAGGTTTTTGCAGCTTCCTGAGAAAATTCTGTGTTTCTCCATAAAATAGAAGCGCATCCTTCAGGAGAAATAACTGAGTAAATTGAATGTTCTAACATCAGAACTCTATCCGAAGTAGCAATACCGATAGCTCCACCTGATCCACCTTCTCCAATAATTATTGATATTGTTGGTATATTAGTTTTTAGAAAATGTAGTATTGAGGATGCTATAGACTCTGATTGTCCTCTTTCTTCTGCATCTTTACCAGGAAATGCACCTGCAGTATCAACAAATGAAACCAATGGCAATTTAAATTTTTCAGCTAATTTTAGTAATCTTTGAACTTTTCTATATCCCTCTGGCTTAGCCATTCCAAAGTTATGCTTAATTCTTGTTTCCATAGTGTTGCCTTTTTCTGTTCCTACGAAAAATATAGAATTACCATCTATTTTTGCCAAACCTCCTACTATTGCATTATCATCAGCATATTTTTTATCTCCATGTAAATATACTATATCATCAAAAATATTTTCAATATAATCAATTGTATGCGGTCTTTCTCCATGCCGAGACACTTGAACTTTTTGCCAAGGATCTAAATTTGAATAAATTTTTTTATATAACTCATCTTTTTCTTTATTTAATTTTTTAATTTTATGTATATTTAATTCTTTATTATTATTTAATTGACTCAATAATAATTCGATTTTTTCTATTTCACTTTCAAATTCAAAGTATTTAATCATATAATGAATTTATAACTTTTAAATATCTCTAAAATTAAATCTCTAAAAAGTGATCCATCTTTATAAATTAAATATCCTTCAAGTATTAGCTTTAAGTGTTCTGGATGCAAATCATTCCAATCTTTACCATTTAAAGAAATTAATGTATAAAAAAGAAATTTATCTTGATTACTATTAATAATACTTTCATTAATTTCATTTAAAAGAAAGAGTGAAGGCATTAATCTAGAATCAAAAATGTTATCTAAATTTATTGTTTTATCAGTTTTAACATCCAGATTCATTACATCCCTAATAACAAACAACAATTCTGCATTTTGACTATAGTTATCATCTGTATAATTATCGAAAGTTAAATTAATAGAATTTATGAATGAATTAAGATCATTGGAAGAATATATATCTAATAAAATTCTTGTATAAATACTTTTTGAGTCAACCTGCTTTGCACTTTCATATAATTCTATCCATTCTACTGCATCTTGAAATTTATTGTTAAATATATAGGCAGAAGCTATTTGAGGTCCATAAATTATATTTTCTGAACTAGCATCAATAGAGCTTAACATATTTAATGATAACTTATATGCTATTTCTTCTAAATTATTTTTTTTTGCAAAATCCCAAAATTGAATCAATACGTTTAGTCTATCGTTTGGAAAAATTTGAATATTTACAAGTTGAAATAAAAAAGCCATACTTAATTCTTTATTATTTAAAAATGAATCTATTGTCTTTTGAGGATTATTAAATTGATCAGAATTAAAATCAGCTGACATATATAAAGCTGCTAAACTATCTACTGTTATTAATTTTTCCAAAAAACTATTATTTGCTGCTTTTATTCTAAGATCAATTGGCGAAGCTTGATTTAAAATTATTGGAATTGATAGATTTTTCTTATCAAGTTCATAAAATGAATCTGAAAAAGGTAGCTCTGCAATTCTAGTCATAGCACTATATAAAAACAATAATTCATAATTAATTTCTAAATTTTTAATTTCATTATCATCATTTTGTGAATCTGCAGAATTAGATAATAGTGAAAATAAATATTGATAATAAGTATCTGAGTTTTTCTCCGATTCTATTAAAATTGAATTTAATAAA
>CACGJH010000027.1 GCA_902573325.1 uncultured Alphaproteobacteria bacterium
CCAGGAACGCCTCGAGTTATTAACAATTGATGTATTTTTTTTGATAATTGATATCTTTGTTTTCTTGATAAATAATAATTATCTAAACTAAGTAAAAGTATTTTCTTATTATAAAATTTTTCAATAGCTTTAGAGATAATATTAATAAATGATGATTTTCCAATACCCTGAGAGCCTCCAAATAGGAATTTTTTTGATTTACTAGAGCAAACATAATTTATTATTGGAATTAATTTATCTTCTATATACTTCCTGGAATATTTTTTATTATATGTTTTGTGTATTTCTATTTGAATATAGTCTATTAATGCACTCATTTAATACTTATTTATAAACAAAATACTTATACATGAAATTTCTTTTTGATTTAGGTGGTGTTTTTTTTGATTGGGATCCTCATTATTTTTATAAAGATGTAATTAAAAACAAAGAAGAAAGAGACAATTTTCTTAATAATATTTGCAATGATGAATGGAATATCCAACAAGATGCTGGAAGACTTATAAAAGATGCTGAAACTGATCTAATCAAAACTTATCCTGATTATGAAGATAAAATTAAATTATATTATAAAAATCATCATAAAATGTTCAGAAAAATCTTTCAGTATTCAGTAGATGTTTTAGATCATTTAAAAAATAAAAAATATGAGTGTTATGTTTTGTCAAATTGGTCTTGGGAAACATTTCAAGATATGGATAAAAAATATCCATTCTTAAATAAATTTGATGGCCTAATAATATCTGGAAAAGAAAAATTGGTTAAACCTAATGCTGAAATATATAAATTAGCTACAAGTCGATTTAATCTAATTCCAGAGGAAACTGTATTTATTGATGATAAAAAAGAGAATATTGAGGCTGCAAAGAAACTTGGTTTTTTAACTATACATTTAACTGACCCTGAAATAATAATTCACGAAATTAATAGATTTATTTAATTTAAGCATGAATGAAACTTTTGATATTTTAGTAATTGGTGGAGGTATTAATGGTGCTGGAATTGTTAGAGATGCATCAGGCAGAAATTTAAAAGTTTGTTTAGTTGAAAAAAACACAGTTGGCTCCGCCACTTCATCTTGGTCTACAAAATTAATACATGGCGGATTAAGGTATCTTGAAAATTATGAATTTCGCCTTGTACGTGAATCTCTCAAGGAAAGAGAGGTAATTAAAAAAATTGCCAGTAATATAACAACACCAATACCTTTCATTATACCTTATCAAAAATCTTTAAGACCTAAATGGTTAATTAAATTAGGATTATTTTTATACGATAATCTTGGTGGTAAAATGACTATACCAAAATCTTCAACTATAAATATTATAAAGGAAATGCCTAATATTTTAAAAGATCAATTTAAAATTGGTTTCCAATATTATGATTTACAAGTTGATGATAAAAAACTTGTTCAGTTAAATGTTGAAGATGCAAAGAAAAAAGGTGCTACGATTATTCAAAATAAAAAAGTAATAGATGCAAAACGAAATAAAAATTTTTGGGATATAACTTTAGATGATAATACTATACTTAAATCTAAAATCCTTATAAATGCTGCCGGACCTTGGATAAATAAAGTTTTAAGTAATGTTATTAAGTTAAATTCAAATAAATCAATTCGACTTGTAAAAGGTAGTCACATAATAACTAAGAGTCTTTACAGTCAGAAAAAAGCTTTCACTTTACAAAATGAAGATAACAGAATAATTTTTGTAATACCTTATAAAGATGAATATTCTCTTATAGGCACTACCGAAACAGAAGTTTTCTCACCAGAAAATCCAAAAATTGATGAAAGTGAAATTGATTATTTATTAAATTCAGTAAATAAATATTTCATTAAACAAATATCGAGAGTTGATGTGGTAAGTTCTTATTCTGGAATTAGACCACTTATTGAAGATTTCAAAGAAGCTTCAAAAGTTACGAGAGATTATATATTTGACTTAAATGAGGACGACTCTCAAGCCCCACTACTAAATATTTATGGAGGAAAGCTCACGACATATAGAAAATTAGCTGAAAATGTTCTTTTAACTCTTAATAAACATATTCCAATAAATAAGGAAAGTTCTTGGACTGCTAAACAAAAACTATAATTGGTATCCCTCTTAAATAACTTTTCAAATCTGGCGGGCAGAAAAGTTTTATAAGAGGAATACTTCTTATAGGAGGAAATAATATGAACCCTCTGCCCATTGTCATTTTAGTTTAAATTTTTGATATTTATTGAAAATTTTCAAAAAAGGGATGTATTGCCCCTTATATTAGGGGCAATAATCAAGACGATTCTATTATTTAAATGCTTGTCCTGAACTGTCAAATAACTGGCATCTTCCAGCAGGAAAACCAACTTTTACAGTATCACCAACTTTAATTTCTGAATGTCCTTCAGTTTCAGCAACTAATGGCTCTCCATCTTTTTCAAGGTATAGGTAAGTAACGTCACCAAGTTTTTCGACAACAAATACTTTACTTTCCCAAGATCCATCTGAATCACCGTTTACTACTAAGTGTTCAGGTCTAATACCTAGAGTTACTGAATCACCTTCTGAGGAGGATGCTGACATTTTTGAAACTGATATTTTTGACATTCCCATAATATCAACTTCTGTAGCATCAGAACTTTTGCTTAATATCTTACTAGAAATAAAGTTCATTTTTGGTGATCCAATAAATCCACCTACGAACATATTATTTGGTCTATCATAAAGTTCTAGAGGAGATCCTTTTTGTGAAACGATACCTGTATCAAGGACAACAATATCATCAGCAAGTGTCATTGCTTCTGTTTGATCGTGAGTAACGTAGATCATAGTAGCTTCTAATTCATTATGAAGTTTAGCTAATTCAACTCTCATTTGAACCCTTAATGCAGCATCAAGGTTTGAAAGTGGTTCATCAAATAAGAAAACTTTTGGCTTTCTTGTAATTGCTCTTCCAATAGCAACACGTTGTCTTTGACCACCTGAAAGTTGTTTTGGCTTTCTCTGAAGATAATCTTCTATTTGAAGAATTCTTGCTGCCTCATTAACTCTTTCATTAATCTCATCTTTTGATCTTTTTTCTAATTTTAAACCAAAAGCCATATTATCAAATACAGTCATATGTGGGTATAATGCGTAAGATTGAAACACCATTGCAATATTTCTTTGCTTTGGTGGTAAATCATTAACTACCTGACCATCAATTGAAATTGTACCTGAATTTATATCTTCAAGTCCTGCGATCATTCTTAACATAGTTGATTTTCCACAACCACTTGGGCCAACTAGAACTGTGAACGATTGACTTTTGATATCTAGAGAAACATCCTTAATTACATGGACGTCCCCAAAATATTTATTTACGGTATTTATATTTATATCTGCCACTTCATCCTCCTTTGAGCGATTTTTCAAGTGCTAAGATCACTATAATCTTGATATATCTTAAAATAAATTAAATTTTAAATCTATAAAAAATTTAACCTTTTATACTACCAGCTGTTAATCCAGACATAATTCTACCCTGTAAAAGCAATGTTATTATAACTAGAGGGACTGTGACTATAACAGATGCAGCCATTATACTTCCCCATGGAACTTCATACTCTACAGTGCCATTAATTAGGGCAATTCCAACTGTAATAGTTCTATCACTGTTTGTAGCAGTAAAAGTGAGGGCAAAAAGAAATTCATTCCAAACTGCAATCATTGCCATAATTGCAGTAGTAAATATTGCAGGAGTCATTATTGGAAGAAAAATTTTTCTTAAAATTAAAAAAGAAGATGCACCATCTACAATTGCTGCTTCTTCAATTTCTTTAGGCACACCCTTCATAAAAGTTGTTAATACCCAAACTGTAAAAGGGATATTAAACATTGTATATGTAAAACATAACCATAATAATGAAGTAATTCCTTTGACTCTTAAATCAAAAATATTGAAATAGAATTCTTTAAAATTTAGAAATAATTGATACATACCTGTTAATACTGCAATTTGAGGAAACATTGAAATAGCAAGTATTACAAATAAAAACATACTCCTACCTTGAAAATTTACCCTACTTAAAGACCAAGCAGCAAAATAAGAAATAGTAATAGATATTGAAACAGTAACAGTTGCAACAAATAAAGAATTCAAAATTGTATTAGGAAAATTATGTTCAAATAAAAGATAGATATAATTTTTAGGGTTTATCTCAGTTGGAAAAAAATTTGGAACAAAAACTGCAGCACTACCTTCTAAAGAAGTCATCACAGCATAGTAAAATGGAAAAACGCAAAAAATGATTACTATAATTTGTAGTCCATATTTAAATATTTTGTCGTATAATTTATTCATTATTCCATTTCATCTAATTTATGTAATCTTGTTCTTTGAATAAATATAACAGCAATAACACCAATTATTAAAGTTAACATTGTAGAGGCAGCAGCACCAAATCCAAAATGGGAATATTCAAACATTTCTCGTCTTGCATAAACTGTCATCGACATAATGTCTTTGCTTCCGGCATTAATCAGATAGATTAAATCAAAAACACGTAGTGCGTCTAATCCTCTAAATACTATAGCCACTGCAATTGCTGGAAGTATTAAAGGAAAAATGATGTAATAAAACTGAGTTATTCCATTGGTTCCATCAACCTTACCAGCTTCCAATACTTCATTTGGAAGTGCTTTTAGACCTGCATAAACTAATATTGCTACAAATGGCGACGTTTTCCATGCGTCAATAATGATGATTACAATCATCGAAGTTTGAGGGTCAGTTGTCCATGCTTTTCCTTGTTCTAATATTCCTAACCCAATCAGCATGTAATTAAATATTCCAAATTGATCTTGTAACATCCACTCAAACATTCTTGCGCTAACTATTGTTGGGATTGCCCACGGAATTAAAACTGCAGCTCTAACAAACCATTTTAGTTTATTTTCAATAAGCATAATAAGTGCAAAACTAATGCCAAGAACAACTTCCAAACTTATTGAAAAAATTGTGAAAACTAGGGTATTTCTGACAGAATTCCAAAATAAACTATCAGCAAGAACTCCGTACCACATCCCTTCATAATTCTCTATGTAATTAATAAAACCTACGTAATTTGGATTTAAAAAATTTTCTAATTCCGCATCAGTAAGACTTAAATAAAGTGTGCTAATCAGTGGATAAAGAGCTGAAGATAATAATATGATTGTAACAGGTATTAAAAAAATTAACGCTGTTCTTTTTCTTATTTGACTTACTGATTTCATATTTTAAAAATTAAAAAAGGGGATAATATATCCCCTTTATATTATTTTGAACTACTAAGTTACCAGCCTTTGCCCTTAATTTTCTTAAGAGCGGTTTCAAGTTCAGCAACAGCTGTAGTACCATCTTTTTTACCAGTAATAACTTCATGAGCAGCAGTATAAAATGCTACTGTTACTTGAGGCCATTTACCTGAAGTTTGTGCTGATGGTCTAGGCAATAGAGCTTGAGACGGACCTTTTAAAAGAGGTAAAAGAGTATACGTTTCAGCATGCTCTTTATTGTCATAAATCTCTATATATACTGGAGGCATTGAATATTCTGCAATAGTTGCATGCTGCGCATCTCTGTTTGATAGAAATTTAACTAGATCAATAGCAACTTCCTGTTTTTCAGAATATTTTGATACTGCATAACCCCAGCCACCCATGGTACTAGTTGATTTACCATTTGGACCTCTTGGTAATTGAACAACATCAAATTTACCTTTTACAGAAGATTCATCTTTATTGCTTAAGCTCCATGCATAAGGCCAATTTCTCATAAATACAGCATTACCTTGGTCCCAGATACCTCTAGCATCTTCTTCTTTATAACCAATTACACCTTCTGGAGAAATTGTTCCTACCCATTTTGCTGCCATATCTAAAGCAGCAGCAGCATTTGCATTATTGATGGAAATCGTTCCATCTTTTTCAACAATCATTCCGCCACCATGACTTGCAACCCACTCTAATGCATCACATGTTAGACCTTCATAGGCATTACCTTGCCATACAAAACCCCACATTTTGTCATTGCCAGCAGCTCTTTCTTTATCTTGAATAAATTGAGCTGTTTCAGTCATTTCATCCCAAGTTTCAGGAACATCTCTATTATATTTTTCTAACAGATCAGTTCTGTAGTATAACATTGGTATACCTACACTATAAGGTAAGCCAATTATTTCACCCTTAGCTGTGGTATATGCTGAAAGAACATTAGGCATTATTTCTAATTGTTCATCTAAATATGGTTTCAGATCAATTAGCTGTGTACCAAACTCTCCAGCCCATACATTATCAACCTTATATATATCAACATCACTATTTTGTGCTGATAACCAAGTTTTATATTGTACATATTGATCAGAAGTACTTGCAGGCATTTCTAAAAAA
>CACGJH010000028.1 GCA_902573325.1 uncultured Alphaproteobacteria bacterium
AACAACATCTGAATGTTCGCCAAGAGGTTTTGCAAATAAATCACTAAATTCAAAAATTGGTGTTTGGATTTCTTTATATTCTTTTAAATTAGCGTTTTTAGAAACAATATTAGAAATACGGTTAAACTTATCTATTTCTTCTCCAAATATATCATGTGTGCCTCTTACTGATCTTAATTTCATATTAATTACTAAGTTCTATTTCTTTAGTTTTTTTTCTAATTAGATCTTCAAGATAATTTTCTAAATCAACATTTTTTACAACATTATTTTTTTTACCATCAAGATAAATCATATGTGTATCATTTCCACCGCCAGTTATTCCAATATTTGTCATAGTTGCTTCACCTGGTCCATTCACAACACATCCAATTATTGACACTGTTATAGGTGTGGAAATATCATCTAATTTTTTTTCTAAATTTTTAACAGTTTTTATTACTTCAAATTGTTGTCTAGCACATGAAGGGCATGATATAATTTTTACACCTCTATTCCTTAATCCTAAGCTTTTTAAGATTTCAAAACCCACTCTTACCTCTTCCTCAGGCTCATCTGATAATGATATTCTAATTGTATCTCCTATTCCTCTCAAAAGTAAATTTCCAACTCCAATTGAAGATTTAATTGAACCTGTTCTTTTTCCTCCTGCTTCTGTAATACCTAAATGCAATGGATAATCACATAATTCAGCTAATTGTTCATATGCCTTTATGGACATAAATATATCTGAAGATTTCACACTGATTTTGAAATTGGTAAAATCATTATCTTCAAGTATCTTTATATTTAATTTAGCACTTTCAACTAAGGCTTCTGGATTAGGTTCAGAAAATTTTTCTAAAATTTGTTTTTCTAAACTTCCTGCATTAACACCAACTCTAATTGAGCAATTATTATCTTTTGCAGCTTTAATAACTTCTTTTATTCTTTCAATACTCCCAATGTTACCAGGATTAATTCTAATACAAGAAGCACCATTGTTTGCTGCTTCAATACCTCTTTTGTAATGAAAATGTATATCAGCAATTATAGGTACAGGACTATGTTTCACAATTTCTTTTAAAGAATGTGAAGATTCTTTATCTGGAACAGAAACGCGAACTAAATCAACTCCTAGTTTTGCAGATCTTTCTATTTGAGCAATAGTATCTTTTGCATTAGAGGTTAGTGTATTCGTCATTGTTTGGACTGCAATTTGGTTATTACCTCCAATACTTACGTTGCCAACTTTAACTACGCGCGATTTTCTTCTATGAATTTGTTGATACGGTCTTAGCATCTATTTAATTAGTAAAATCTTTATATAAAACAAAAGAGTCTATTATATCACCGTATTTACCAATCTTTCCTCTTACATCACCGTTTATAAGCACTAAAATATTTCCTGCATTACCTGCTGTAATATTATAATTCAATTCTAGCTCATAAGAAAATTCTTCATCTTTATCCATTAACTTACTTAGAATAATATTGTTTTCTTTATCTCTTAATTGTATCCAAGTTGGATTTAACATTTTTAATGTAGCAACTGTAGTTAGATCTTTATCATTTTCAATTGATGCTAAAGCACTAGAATTATTAATCAAATCACTTTTATTTACTTCATCATTTTGAGATAAATTATAATTAAAAGTATTAGCTTTTTCTACTATTGGTTCCAAACTTTCAGGTATATCTGGTACTAAAGCAAAGTTAATCTCATTTTCATTTTGATCGATGAACAGAAAGTAAAATGAAGTAAATATAATAAAAATAATAGAAGCAGCAAAAAACTTCTCTATTTTAAAAAAATTATTTTCAATTATTGGGGTAATATTTTTTTTCTCTTCGTTATTATTAAATGATACATCATTTTTGAATTTTTTAATAATCGTATCAGTGTCTAGCTCAAGAAAGTTTGAGTAGGATCTTAGATGTCCTATATTGAAAATAATATCTGAATTGTTTTGAATATTATCATTTTCAAGATCAATAATGATACTTTTAGAAATTTTTAACTCAATTGCAATATCACTAATTGAAAGGTTCTTTGAGTTTCTTCCAACTGATAAGATTTGACCTACTGTTATCATTTTATTTGTCTAGATTATATGCCTCATGTAGAGATTTTACAGCAATTTTTGTGAATTTTTTATCAATTAAGACGCTTATTTTAATTTCTGATGTTGAGATAGCTAATATATTAATTGAATTATCAGCTAATGTTGTGAACATTTTCTTTGCAACTCCAGATTGAGACATCATTCCCATACCAATAACAGAAATTTTAGAAATATTAGTGTCAGTTTCAATAGATTTAAAATCAATTAAATTTTGATTTTCTTCTAATAATTTTTTAGCGTTAAGAATTTCGCTGTTTGGAACAGTAAATGTTATATTTGCAGTTACACCATCCTGTGATGTATTTTGTACAATCATATCTACATTAATATTATTATTAGCTAACAATCCAAAAATTGTTGCAGATATACCTGGTTTATCAGCAATGCCAGATAAAGTTAGTTTTGATTCATTATTACTATAGCTTACACCACTTACTATTTCTTTTTCAATTAATTTATTTTCATCTACAACAAGAGTGCCGCTATCTTTTGTTATTGAAGAAAGCACTTGCAATGTTAGATTGTTTTTCATCGCTAATTCAACAGAACGAGTATGAAGTACCTTTGCTCCGGTAGAAGACATTTCTAACATTTCTTCAAATGCTAATTTATTAATCTTTTTTGCTTTAGGCTCAAGATTTGGATCAGTTGTATAAACACCGTCAACATCAGTATAAATATCACATCTATCAGCTTCAACAGCTGCAGCGACTGCAACTGCAGTTGTGTCGGAGCCACCTCTTCCTAAAGATGTAATGTTTCCATCAATATCGATACCTTGAAATCCAGCCAGCACTATAACATCATAATCTTTAAAATATTCATCAATTCTAATTTTATCAATATTTAAGATTTTAGCTTTTTGATGGTTACTATCTGTTATAATTGGAATTTGCCAACCAAGTAATGGAACGGATTTAATTTTTCTTTTCTTTAAAATAGCTGAAAGAAGTCCTATTGAAACAGATTCACCAGATGTTAAAATTAAATCATTTTCAATAATCTCATTTGACTCAATTTCATCAATATATTCTTGCATTTTATTTGTTACACCCGACATTGCAGACAAAATAACAATCAGCTTTTTATCGTTTAATTGTTTTTCAACAATATTAGCAACATTTTTGATTTTATCGATACTTCCAACTGAAGTACCCCCAAATTTCATTACTATAAGTTTCATTGACTTAAATATTTTTTAAATTATTTCAGCTCATATAATTATTGTTTCTAACAAACAAGATATATGATGGATATAAAATCAAAAAATGAAGAATTTGCCTTCTTTAATCATCTTTCAGATGAATGGTGGAATGAAAATGGTAATTTTAAGACTCTTCATCAAATTAAAAGTCATAGAATAACTTATATATTGGACCAAATTAAAAATAGAGATATTAAAAACTTAAAAATACTTGATGTAGGGTGTGGTGGAGGAATAGTTTGTGAACCACTAGCCAGACTAGGAGCTAAAGTTACAGGAATAGATTTCGCACCAAATAATATCAAAGCTGCTAAAATACATTCTGAAAAAAATAAACTTAAAATTAATTATATTTGTAAAGATATTGAAAAATCAAAATTAGATGAAAAATTTGATATAATACTTATGTTTGAAGTATTAGAACATTTAGATAATTGGAAAAAAACAATTAAAAATATAAAAAAAAATTTAAATAGTAGAGGTAAAATTATAATTTCTACTATTAACAGAAACTTACTTTCTAAATTATTTGCAATCAATATAGCAGAGAATATACTTCATTGGATACCAAAAGGAACACACGATTATAACAAATTAATAAAACCTGAAGAATTAAAAATAACTTTATCAAAAGAAAATTTTTATTTTGACAACATTAGGGGCCTTGTTTTTGATCCATTAAATAGGGAATGGAAATTATCAAAAAATTATATGATCAATTATTTTTGTACAGCTAAATTAATTAATTAGTTTTTTTTGTTGAAAAAGGTAAAGGCATTATATCTATATCCTCATCAATAAGTTCTTTGGTTTGCTCAATTGAAGCTTCACCATAAATTGCGCGTTCTTTTACTTCACCATATTTAATTTTTTTTGCTTCTTCAGAAAATTTATCACCTACATAATCAAATTCTTTTTCTATAATTTTTTTTAGTCTCTTAACATTAGAAGCAATTGATTTATTTTTTTTAAGAATTTTTGCATTTGATTTTTTTGCTACATTTGGTGCCATTAAACCTTTTTTAATTTGAATACTATTACAGGAAGGGCAAGACACCAAACCTTGTTTAATTTGCTTATTATAGTCTTTAGTATTTTCGAACCATCCTTCAAAAGAAAGATCACAATCAGAACAGTTAAGGTTAAATACAATCATATATTCTATATTGTTTCATCTTGTTTTTTTTCAATATCTAAGTCAATATCATCAGTTTCTAATTGCATAATTAATGAATTTTTTGGAAAATTTAAATTACATTCTGTTCCTTTTGACAAAGTTACGCCCGTAAAGGTTTTTAAACTTATATTAATATATTTTTGAGTATCTTCATTATAAATATCAATTTTTACAAACTCTTTTAAAACAATAAGAAGTAAATTTTTATCTAATTTAAATTTTAATAATGATTTAGGAGTTTTGAAAAAGGATAATTTAAAAAAAAGATTTTTATCAAGAACATTTATAATTTCCTCTAAATTAATATTAGAATTTTGTATTTGAAGATTTGCTAAAAGAATTTGATCTTGCCTATTTAAAATTTTTTCCTTCAATATTTCTAAAAAGGTAGTTC
>CACGJH010000029.1 GCA_902573325.1 uncultured Alphaproteobacteria bacterium
ATCTACATGTATCCCAACTCGCCATTCTAATTTTAATTCTGTAATAGAGTGATCATTTCTTTTATAAATTTCATTTTGAAATTCCATTGCTGCTTTTAAGCAATTTACAGGTGAAGCAAACTCACATACAACACTATCACCCTCAGTTTTAAAAATTCTTCCTCCGAATTCTATGATTTTAGCATCTATTATTTTGCGACATTCATTTAAATTTCGAAGAGTTTTTTCTTCGTTTTCTTCCATATGTTTACTAAAGTTGACACAATCGGTAGCAAGAATAGTGGCTAATTTTCTATCAGAATTCATTTGTATTTTTTTAACTAATTTTAGGTATTATTGCTACTAAAATGTGTCAACTTGAGTCAGAGAATCAAGACAAAATATTATAAAGTAACTTTTAGGAGTATTTATGGTTGAAAATTTTAACGGTATTTTTTATTTAATCTTATACATTATTAGTATTGGGTTGGCTGGTTACTATTCTTTTACTTTTTTGTTTAATAAAGAAAAAGAATTTGCCAAATATAATATTGATACAAGTGCAGCACCTGCTGCCAATTTTGGGATCTTCTGGGTAACTGCATTTTTCTTAGTTGGTCTTTATATTTTGTTTACAGGACCAGAAGGAACTTGGCCTTTTTTTGTGATAAACATTATTGTATTCGCAATGGCTACTGTTTATCAATTCTGTTTTCATTTTAATATCGCTTTTCTCTATGGGAGAGATAAAGTTAACTCTACAATTGAGCAGCCAATAGTTTCAGTTGTAGTACTAGTTATAAATTTAATTATAGTTTACGGTTTATCCGATAAAATTTATTTATAATTTTAATTTGATCGATAATTCAATGAAGGAGAAAATATGATCGAAGCTTGGGGAGGTACTCTAAATCTAATTTTGTATTTAATTAGTATGTTGGGTTTAGGATACTATGCATTTCTTACAGTATTAAGTCCAAATACATTAGTTACTCGTTATGATTTGGGAGAAAAGTCAGTTCCAATTATAAGAATTGTTGGAACTTTTGTTTTGCCAATTTTAATTTTGGGAATTTATTTACTATTTCGAGGACCTGAAGGTGCTTGGTTATTTTTTGTATTGAATTTTCTTGTTTCAACACATCAGGTAATTTTAGGTTGGGCAACAAGGCTTAAGATTATTGATCCTGATTCAAAACAAGATGTTGGAGATGAGATAGTGGGGCACGTATTTGTTATTATAGCGATTGTTTTAATCTATCGACTTTCATATACAATATACATTTAGTTATATTTAGGCTGGGATTTAAATCCCAGCTTTTTACCTTAAAGAAAATTCTTTAATTTCAGAAAATTCAAAACCATCAAATGCATCTTTCAAAGAATATTTTGCTTCTAAAACTACACCATCTTTATCAAGGAAGAAATCAGCAGTAGCTATATCGAGATATCCTCCAAGTTTAATCGGAATATATCCTTTTATCATTGCAGCTATAGCTTTAGGGAACTTGAATATAAAAGCATTCATTAATTTTCCCATTGATCTCTCTATTTCATATTTTTTATAATAAGAAAAATCCGGATCTGCTACAATCGTAAATGGAAGAGGGCCATGCTTTTTCATTTGTTTTTTTAAATTTTCAACAGATGAATGAAATACTAAAACTATTTCAAAGTCTTTACCAAATTCATTATGTTTATTTTTCAAATGATTCACTTCTAGATTACAAAACATACAAGAAGCAAATCTCATATATTTTAAATATACTTTTTTTCCTTTAAAATCATTTAGATCAAAATCAGATCCATCCATTTTCTTTAATTTTAGCTCTGGTGTATCACCTTTTTTTATTTTCATATCTAAACTTTAATATTATAATTATACAGAAAGAAATATTTAATTTTAATGACATTAATAATAACACTTAAGTTTATTCACTACCTTTCAATCGTTTTTTCAGGTGGGGTTTTAGTTGGTGGTGGAGTGATTCAATCTGCTTATGCAAAAGCAAATCAAATTCCTGATTTAACCACAGCTAAGATTTTGAAGTTACTTGGCTATATTGGTCTTATATCCCTAATTGTTTTGTGGATATCTGGAATAATACTATCAATTAATCTCTATAGTGGCTTTATTATTAATAGTGCATTTACTATCAAAATAATTGCAGCAGGTTTTCTTTTAGGCCTATCTGCTTTTGTAAATTTTCATGTTTTTAATTCTTCTAAAAATAATTTACCACCAAATAAAACTATAATGAAAATAGCTACAATGAGTGGAAGAGGGCTGTTAGTAATAGTTTTAATTGCAGCAGCAATTGCTTTTTATTAGTTTATAATTTTTTTGCTGCACTTGTTTCTTTAATATTTGTTAGCTTTGTATATCTATCTATCATTTGTGTTGTTTTATGACCGCTTTGAGCCATAATTTCATGAGTGGGTACTCCATTCATTCTAGCTTGAGTAATTGAACCTATTCTTAGGCTATGACCAGAAATTTTATCACAATTTTCTATGCCTGCGTTTTCAGCTCTTTTCTTTAAAATTAAAACAAAACTTGTATCAGTTAAACTTACTTTTTGATTTTTATTATTAAGAATATATTTTTCTATATTGTTAGCTTTGTTAATTTTATAAAAAAGAGGGCCTGAATCAATTAATGACATATCTAACCAATTCTTTAACGCGGATACGGGACAATAAGGTGAGTTTTTTTTAGGTAAATAGATCATTCTACCTTCACCTTTTTGATCAGTTTTAGAAAAAGGAATTAAAACCTGAACTCCATCATCTTCAAAATTTAAATGCTCATATTTCATGCCTAACAACTCTGATCTTCTACAAAAACTATAAAAACCAATTAATATTAGAGCTTTATCTCTTATGTTTCTAAAATTATCCTTATCATCTGGAATTTTATTAATTATTTTTTCAATATCTGCTTTCAAAAGCTCTTTTGCTTGGCCAGATTTGTTATTTTTTTCATCTCTTACAATTGCACTTATCGTTTCTGAGATGTTTGGATTTTTTCTATCAAACTGATAACCATTAACTCTATATTTATAAGTTATAGAGGCTAAAATTCTTTGTATTGTTGACGCTTTATAGGCAGATGAAGAGTAGGGGTTATTATTTAATTTTTCCCTTCCAGGAATATTGCTTGTGCCCTTTAATATTTTTGCTTCTGGATCTTCATGAAGCCAATCCATATAATTAGCAGTTAACGCGTATGCACTTTCTAAATCATCTACATCTAATGGACTGCAATTGTACTTATTTTTGCAATAGTCGATAAATTTAAGCCAATCTCCATTGTATTTATCCTGTGTATTTTTTGCCTTAGATTTTTCTTTTAATTTACTTACGTTATCATTTAGTGTTATTTTAACCATATTATATATTACGATAATTACAGTTATCGTAAATAATAGTCAAGTGATAAATAATAATATTATAAATCAATTATTTATATATATTATCTAAATCTATTTCTAATATTAAAAACTAGATATAGATTTTCACGTGTAATAAAATACTGTATATAGTATATCAAATGGAACAATTACCGCAGATTTCAGCTGATTCCCAGATCTTTGTATTAACGGGTGCTGGTATAAGTAAGGAGTCTGGGATTGAAACTTTTAGAGACTCTGATGGACTTTGGAATAACCATAGAATTGAGGATGTTGCCAGTCCTGAAGGATTCTACAGAAACCCTACTCTTGTTTATGATTTTTATAATAAACGTCGAAAAGAACTAAATTCAGGAATTAAGCCAAATAGGGCCCATATTCTTCTTCATGAATTAGAAAAAACATATAAAATTCATATAGTTACACAAAATATCGATAATTTGCATGAGATTGGAGGATCATCATCAATAATTCACATGCACGGTGAGCTAAATAAGGCGAGATGTATAATGGATGATAACCATGTGTTTGAGTGGACAGAGGACCTAAATGAGATCCACAAATGCGCTAAATGTGGCTCTCAAATGAGACCTCACATTGTATGGTTTGGTGAAATGCCAATGCAAATGGATGAAATTCATGATTTAGCCGAACAATCTAGTCTATTTGTTTCTATAGGCACTTCAGGACAAGTCTACCCTGCTGCCGGTTTCGTTTCGATGTTTAAAGATATGCGCAAACCAACAATTGAATTAAATTTGGAGCCATCAAGTAATCAAAATCAATTTGATTTTGCCATTCATAAACCTGCTACAGTTGCTGTTGAAGAATTTAAAAACTTACTTTTACACAATTTAAAAAACTAATTTATTCACGTTATTATATTTTTTTTAACAAAAAAATTTTTCTAGAACTTTCTTTACAAAGAATCATTCGCATTAATGTTTTTATGACAAGAAAACGTCCTGATTACACTGAAGCGCGTAATTATTACATAAAAGGAGAGAGA
>CACGJH010000030.1 GCA_902573325.1 uncultured Alphaproteobacteria bacterium
TATAAAATTGCCCGTGCAAAAGTAGATATTTTGATGGAAAATAATAAGCCCAAAGGTGGAAAATGGAGTTTTGATGAAGATAACAGAAAAAAACTCCCTAAAGATATTAAAATACCAGAAATGATTACTGCAAAAGAAACAAAGCATACAAAAGTTTTAAAACAACAAATCAACACAATTTTTAAAAATCATCCAGGTCAAGTTGATAATTTTTGGCTACCTACAACCTATGATGATGCGGTTAAATGGTTAGATTATTTTATTATTAAAAAATTTAATTTATTTGGTGATTACGAAGATGCAGTAGATACTAATAATAACTTTTTATTTCATAGTGTGCTAAGCCCCATGATTAATTTAGGTTTATTAACACCAGAACTAATAATTGAAAGAGTAAGAAAAGTTGAAAATAAAATTAAAATAAATTCTTATGAAGGTTATATAAGGCAAATTATTGGATGGAGAGAATTCATTAGGGGAATTTACCAAAATTACGATCAACAATTAGAAAAAAATAATTTTTTTCAACATAAAAATTCTCTTACTATAAAATGGTATGACGGTACAACTGGATTAGATCCTTTAGATCACTCAATTAAAAATGCTCAAAAATATGGTTACACCCATCACATTGAGAGACTAATGGTTTTATGTAACATTATGAACTTATGTGAAATTAAACCTAATGAAGTTTATAATTGGTTTATGGAAATGTTTGTAGATAGCTCTGATTGGGTAATGTCACCTAATGTTTATGGTATGGGATTGTTTAGTGATGGAGGAATATTTAGCACCAAACCTTATATTTGTGGTTCAAGTTATTTTATGAAAATGATGAATTTTAAAAGAGGTAATTGGAATGATATTATGGATGGATTATATTGGCGTTTTATTAATAAAAATAGAAAATTTTTTCAATCTAATCCACGTTTAAATATGATGGTTAATATCTATGATAAAATGAATACAGAGAGGAAAAATCATATAATAAAGAAAGCAAATCAGTTTATTCGTGATAATACCAATTAATGGATAAATTTGATGTTGTTGCAGCAATAATAATAAAAGATGATAAATATTTTATTGCACAAAGAAATAGAAATAAACATATGGGATTAAGCTGGGAGTTTCCAGGTGGAAAAGTTGAAAAAGGGGAAACTTTTGAAATAGCATTAAAAAGAGAAATAAAAGAAGAACTTAACATAGAAATAAATATTAAAAATAAATTAGGTGAAGAAAATTATCAAGATGACAAAATAAATGTGAAATTACATTATTTTATATGCTCTCATGCTAATGGTGAAATTATTTTGAGTGAACACGAAGATTCGACTTGGGTTACAAAAAATGATTTTAAAAATTATAATTTTGCTGAAGGTGATAGTGATATAATAAACTTACTATAAGTAAATTTAAAATCTGGAAAAACCCTAATTTTTCAATATTTTTTTCAAAAATTTTATTTTCTCTATTTTTAATGATAAAGATCCAAATCTTTTATGAAAGTTAACAAAGATCAAATATCTGCTTGGGGTGTTCATGCTTTTACAGGATCTGGTGCTATACTTGGTTTTCTTGCATTAATATCAATATTAAACAATGATCAAACCGGAGCTTTCTTATGGTTAGGTTTAGCACTACTTGTTGATGGAATAGATGGCACATTAGCAAGAAGAGTGGGAGTTGAAGAAAAAGCACCAAACTTAGATGGTATAATTTTAGATAGTATTGTTGATTATCTTAACTATGTAATAAATCCTGCATTAATGATTTATTGGTTTCAATTGGTGCCAAATGGCTTTGAAATTATTATGCCTGCTATAATATTTGGGGTTTCTTTGTACACTTTTATTAATGTTAATATGAAAACTGATGATTATTATTTCAGAGGTTTTCCTGCAATCTGGAATATTGTTGTTTTATATTTTTTCATATTGAGTTCAAATGTTTGGATAAACCTAATAGTCATAATTATTTTATCAATATTAACTTTCATTCCTTTTAAATTTGTTCATCCTTTGAGAGTTAAATCTCATAGAAACTTAACTATTTTTTTTACAGTAATATGGTCAGCAACAACATTAAGACTAGTTACAAAATCTGAAATAAATTTAATCATTAATGACTCAATTGTTTTAATTATATGGTTAATTTGTACTGGTTATTTTTCTTATATATGCCTTGATAAATCATTGAGAGATTTTTCATAAAAAGCAAAAATTTTTACTAAATCTTATATATATGGATTCAATTATAATTATTAACTGTTTATGATTTAAGAAACATAATAAAATGTTTTAATTCCTCTTTTAATTAATATAATACTAATAAAGTCAATAGAGCTTATAGAAATTATATAAAAAAATAATAATGGACTTTGTAAAAAATAAAATAAACCACCTTTTTTTATTTCTTTTGTTTATTTTTAATTCTCACAATTTATTTGGTAATTGTATAAGTGGTAATTGTGATGATGGATTTGGAACTTGGCAAAGTGAAAACTATAAATATATAGGTCAATTTCAAAACAGTTTATTTAATGGTCAAGGCACAACTATGTTTGATAACGGTGATAGTCATGTTGGTACATATAAAGATGACTTATTTAATGGTTTTGGAACATACTTATATAATAATGGGGACAAGTACATAGGAAACTTTCTTGACGATCAATTTCATGGTGAAGGTATCTATACCTATTCTGATGGTGATATTTATGAGGGTGAATATAAGTTCGATAAAAAAAATGGATATGGTGAATATTTATTTTTTGATGGTGATCGTTATGAGGGTGAGTGGAAAGATGGTAAATATCATGGCTTAGGAAAATATACTTATGCAAATGGAGAAGTATATGAAGGCATATTTGAAAATGATGAGTTTATAAGTGAAGATATTGGAAATTCAAATAATATAAATACTAATTTTCTAGAAGATTTTTTTAAAATAGAATTGTCACAAAAAACCATTAAAGAATTTATAGAAAATTCAAATATAAATTATGATGCATTTGAATTCATAGATGACAATAGTTTTAGCATTAAAAATGTTTTTTATGATGATGGTATTTCAAAATTTAAAATTGGTGAAATTACTGTTTTAGAATTAGATTATTATGCCATTAATAAAATAAAATTAAATAGCGAATTAAATATAAATTTATTTGATAAGTTTATAATTAAAAATTACACACTTATTGAAGATAATATTGATCATAAAATTGAGTATTTTGAAGTCTCAAATTTAAATATTAAAAATTCAAGTTTAATTTATGAGTTTTTAAATTCTTCAAATTTATTTAATTTTGATGCATTTGAAAACTTTGAAAATATTTTTTATCTTCTAGATACTATTGGTTTTGATAAAATTGTATTTAATGGTGCTAAGATAAAAGAGAGCGATTCATATAGTGAGTGGGAAAAATTTGAATTCAATAAGTTTGAAAATATGAAATTTGATGAAATATTGTTAAGAGATTTTTATTTCGATGATCAAGAAGCTGAACAAAAAGGTAAGTTAGTTAAAATAAATGAATTAGAATTCAATAGACCTCAAAATATGACTGTTTTTGATACCAATGATCCTGATTTTGTTTTATCAATTTTAAAATCTTTAAATAATTTTTCTGCAGAAAATTTTTGGTATACAGACAAACAAGATAATGTAACTTTAAACTCTCAACTTTATGAAATTTCCAATTTCAAAACAACGGAAATAGATAATTTACTATTTCCAATATCAATAGATTTTAGTTTGAAAAATACTTATTTTTCAAA
>CACGJH010000031.1 GCA_902573325.1 uncultured Alphaproteobacteria bacterium
TTTATTACCAAAAAAAACAACAACCTCGTTTTCTTGAATATCAATTTTTTCAATTTTTACAGCTTGATCTCTAGAAATCAAACGAACACTATCAACAAAATTATCTAATTCTTCTTTATATAAAACATCTAGTTGAACTTCTAATAATAAATATGACCCACCTTGTAAGTCTAAACCTAAATTAATCTTATTTTTTAAAAACCAATTTTCTGAACTTTCATCATAAATAATTGAAGGAATTGCAAAAATTATACCTAATAAGACTAATGATACTACTGTAAATGATTTCCAGATGGGATAATTTTTCATTAATAAAAATTTTATTTTTTTCTAGAAAATAAAGAGAAGCCAGATTTACTTTTATTCTCTTCTTTTGGTGGTTCTTTTTTTTGAACTTCTGGCATTGCATATAAATCCGCAACCATTCCGGATGCAATTTTTATTTCAACATTTTCAGCAACTTCTAAGGTTAATTCTCTATTATCAGCTACTTTATTTATAGTTCCGATAATTCCACCTGAAGTTACTATTTTATCACCTCTTTTGAGATTGGATAGCATTTCTTTGTGCTGTTTAACTTTTCTTTGTTGTGGTCTAATTAATAAAAAATAAAAAACTACAAATATTAATATAAGGGGTAAAAATGTTCCAAATGCTTCCATAATAGTACCTATGATGATTTAATTTGAGAGATTTATTATACTGTGTAATAAGAAAAATCAAATAAAGTATTTATGATGTTTTTAAGCAATTTTTTATCAAATTTTACACTCTCAAGAGGAAAAGCATTTATTTGGGATAGCAAAATAAAAAAACTTAAAATAATCTCTAATTTTAGTTGTTTAGATCTTGATCTTTTAATCGGAATAGAAAGACAAAAGAAAACTATTTACGATAATACAAAAAATTTTGCTGAAGGAAATTTTACAAATAATGCCTTATTATGGGGATCAAGGGGTAATGGTAAAAGTTCATTAATTAAATCAGTTTTTCATGAAATAAATAGAAATAATAAAAACTTAAAATTAATACAATTAAATAAAAATAATATTTTTGATATTGAAATTATTTATGAAAAGTATGCAAAGTTAAAGAATTATAATTTTATAATTTTTATTGATGATTTATCATTTGAAAAGATAGATAGTGATTACAAAATAATTAAATCTACTTTAGATGGAAGTATACAAAATCAACCCAAAAATATAGTTCTTTATGTTACTTCAAATAGAAGACATTTAATGCCAAGAGATATGATAGAAAATGAAAGATCCTCTGCAATTCATACAGATGAAAGTGTTGAAGAAAAAATAAGTTTAAGTGATCGTTTTGGTTTATGGATTGGTTTTCATAATATTTCTCAAAATGAATTTGTTAAAATAATTTTTAAATATTGTGAAAAGTTTAATCTTCCCTTTAATGAAAATACTGAAAAAGAATCAATTAAATGGAGTTTGCAAAGAGGTAACAGGACAGGCAGATCAGCATGGCAATTTATTATTAATTATGCAGCTGAAAATAATAAAAAAATAGATTTTTAATTTACTCAAAATCAAAATTTATTTTTTCTAAACCTGACACACCGTCCTTTAAATGATAAATATTTGTTTGATTTAGTTGTTCAACAAATCCATTAGCTAATATTGAAGATACGTCTCCATTTTGGCTTATAAAAATAACTTTCTCTCCTATTTGTACATTTTCTTTATACTTTTCAAAAAAATCAGGGAAAAAATTTCCATTTTTATCAAATGCTGTAATTTGAATAGCACCAGGTATTTTATTGGTATCAGTTATTTGATCATCATTCCTAATATCTATAATTTTAAAGTCATCAGTCATTGCTAATTTTAACTGATAGCCATCTATTTCTTTATACCCAGGTGGAATTACTTTTATTACTTCAATATCAAAAATAAGATTTGATTTTGGTGGAATCAAACTGCCTGCACCAGTTTCACCATAAGCTAACTGATATGGAATAAAGATTGTTCTTTTACCACCCTCTTTCATTCCAAGTAAACCAGTTTCCCAACCTAAGATAACTTGCCTTACACCTATTTGAAAATTAAAAAATTGCCCTCTATCATAAGAACTATCAAAAACGGTATTATCTTCTAACTTGCCAATATAATGAACAGATAATTTAGAGTGATTTTTAACTTCTAAGCCATTACCTATAGACTCACTTAGTATTTCAACTTCATTAGAAAAAGATTTGAAACTAAAAATACAAATAAATAAAATTAAAAAAAATTTATTCATTAATGTGCTTCCTTTAATTGTTTAATTTGTGAAGGTAATGAAACAATTCCACTTAAAACAATAAATAATGCTCCAAAATAAGCATATAAATTCATATATTCATTAAATATAAATATTCCAACTAATGATGACCACAATACCTGGAGGTAAACCAAACTGAATACAGAAGCATAATGTTTTTGAGCAATTTTAAATGCGGTTGTTGCAAAAAACATAGCTGAATTAATAAATAATGCAGCAGTTAAAATTAAGAAAAAATCAAAAAGAGATACTTTTAAAGGATTCATTAAAAATAAGGGTATTGAAACAAAGTGAACAAAAAAACCACCATACAAGAAATAACCAATATTTGTTGTTACATAACTGTATTTATTTACAATAAAAGTTGTAACGGTAATTAACAATACTCCAATGAGGACAATTAAATAATAAATATTAAAACTTTCAAATCCTGGTTGAATTACAAACAAAACACCTAAAAAACCGATTAAAAGAGAAACATAGGTTAAAATATTTAATTTTTCATTTAAGAAAAATATTGCAAATATTGTTCCCATTAAAGGTGCAGTCATATTTAAAGTTGTGAATTCAGGAAGTCTAATTTGTTCAAGTGTTATAAAAGCTATAAATGGC
>CACGJH010000032.1 GCA_902573325.1 uncultured Alphaproteobacteria bacterium
ATAATTCCCTTTTCTTTTTTGATAGTTTCTAAAATTTTATTCCAATTTTTTTTGAGTTTTTTAAAACCAACTTTATGAAAATCAATGATATGTTTTATTGAAGGATCTTTAGTATTCATATCAGGCCAACCAGCATGACCTGTAATTGAAACAAAATCTAGGGATAATTTTGAAAATGCAATTGCCCTTTCTAAACTACCATGAGCATAAGAGATATTACAATGATTATGTAAATCACCAAAAAGAATTACTTCAGTCTTTTTAGATTTTGTTTTCAATTAATTTTCCTTTTTTTGCTATCGATTTATTTATCATATCTATTATTTTTAAAGATTTGATTCCATTTTCAGCTGAAACTTCTGATTTCCCTTTTTTTAAATAGTTTATATAACTTTTCAGTAATCTTATATCTGCACCATAGTGTGACGTATTATGATAATTATCTTTCGCATCAATACGTTTAAATTTTTTTCCATTATCATATGTTATTTCAATTATACCTGTTGATCTGATAAGTTTTAATTTACCTTTTATACCTACAACTTCAAGTGTTTCTTGATCTTCTGAGGCTGGACCAAAACAGGAAAAATTTATATTTCCAATAACCTCATTTTCAAAATTAATATTACAAGAAAAATGAGAAAGAATATCACTTCCCGCAGCCCACACACAATGATCGTCTATTTGTCTTTCATCATTTAATGATGAATAATTATTTTTAAATTTTTTTAAATTTTCTCTAGAATCACCTAATGCTTCATATCTTCGATAACTACATTTTTCATCACAATCTTTACATCTAATATTTTTATTTTTTTTTGAGGTAAAATGTGAATGCCTGCTTCCAAAACTTGAAAGAGATACAACTTCTGAATTTGCAAACCATCTTAAAACATCAACATGATGAGAGCATTTATCATTTATACCACCACCTGAGTACTTATTGTATCTGTGCCAAGTCTGAAAATATCTTGTATAGGGTACGATAGAATTAAGTTTAACTAGATACACATCTCCAATTAATTTTTTATTATATATTAAATCCCAAGCTTTAATCCATGAAGCTTCATATCTTCTAGTAAATGACATTAAAAATTGAAATTTGTTTCTCTTTTCAAGCCCCACTATTTCTTTAGCGTGTTTTAAACTTACAGATATTGGCTTATCTAAAATAGATTTAATTTTTTTTTCTGCTGCAAGTTTTGCGTGTTTATAGTGTTGGTCTGTATGAGAAGTAATTATTAAACCATCTAATTTTTCATTATAAACAAGACTCTTTGCATTTTTATAAATATTTATTTTATTGTCATTAATTTCTTTTTTTACTTTGTTGCATTTTTCTTCAATTAAATCACACAAAGCGATTATCTTTAATTGTTTTTTGAAATACTTATTAATAAGAAAAGAAAGGCTTGTGCCCCTTACTCCAACACCAATTATACCAATTTTCAATGACATCATTTTTTATAAACTCAAAGAAAAAATGAATAAATAAAAAAGTAAAAAAAAATTATGTATTTGGTACTTCTTTTTGAATAAAATAATTATTATCTTTATGCTGTTTAATTATGGCAGGAATTATTTCTTTATAAGCATCAAAGAGACTTGAATTAGCTTTAGGCAATTGATTTTTAATCAAATTACTTAGTTTAGGTAAGTTATATGATGGTACAGAGGGAAACATATGATGTTCAACATGATATTCCATGTGCCAATATAAAAAACTAAAGATCGGATTAAAGCGTACTGATCTTGTTGTGTATCTATGATCCTTTACATCTTCTGGAAGACCAATATGCTGTGTTTGATTGAAAAGTTCAATTATATTTCCCCAGTATCTTGGAAAGAAAATTAATAAAGCAGGAAGTGGATTCATTAAATATAGAGACATTACAAAAGATGCAATCCATATTGCAACATGAATTCTTGATATAAGTCTACATTTCCAAATTTCATTTTGAGGTATGCAATCTCTCATAACTGGGGTTGTAAGTCCCATAGCATGTTTAATTGTTTCAAATTTCCATGAGTTTTTAAATTTTATTAACTCAGCAAATGGTACAAAACTAAACAGAAAACTTTGCAAGGTTGGATATTGATGAAATAATGCAGCTTCGTAATCATGAGGGTCTGCTACTGAAGCAGTGTTACTATGATGTCTGAAATGACTCCATGTCCATCTTGTAGGCTCAAAATCAGTCATAAAAGAACCTATTTGATAAAAAATTTCATTTAAATATTTTGATTTGAAAGCTGTTCTATGACCACATTCGTGCCAGATCGGATTACTTGCATAGAATAAAACTCCATACAACCATAACCATAGAACTGTCCACCATGTGCCCCAAGTTACGATAGACATGTATCCAAAGAAAAATAGTGATATGAAATATAAAGTAACGTGCTGTAATCCCTTAAGATCACTCTTTTTTGATAATTGTTTTAAGTCCTTTTTACTTATTTCAGCCCTAAACCATTTATCATTTACATTATCAAGCTTTTCTACCATGTCTGCTTATACTATTAATCTAGGAATATTTTAATACAAAATTAGCTATTTTTTGTCACAATGAAGAAATTAAATGAAAAATAAAATTTTAGAACTAATATCAATTTTCCAAATTTATTGATTTTTTTGTCTTTTTAGATACGATATTTAAATAACATGTTGAAAATAAAT
>CACGJH010000033.1 GCA_902573325.1 uncultured Alphaproteobacteria bacterium
ACAAAATTTAAATATTTTATTCTTTTTTCATAATCCAATAGTGTAAAAGCATGATCATTAATTTTAAATATTATTCTGTTCTCTGATGCAGAACTTATATTAAAACTTAAACAAATTATTAATAATGATATAGTTTTTATAAAAATTTTAATTATTAGCTTCAAATTTATCATTGCTTATCTCAAAATTTTCCCATTGAATGTCTTGTTTATCAGTCTCAGATACTGCTAAATTAGTTGATTTGTAACTTCCAATATTCTTGAAAGAAAACATAATTGTTAACACATCCTGAGGTTTTAAGTTGTTCTCTTCATATGATTTTCTATTAAAATCAATATTTATACCAAAACATTCATCAAAATAACTATAACCTATAGTGTATTCTTTATTAATTTCTTTTTTTAAATCATATAATCCACTAATATTCAATTTTGAAAACCTTGAAAATTTTTTACTTAAAAATGAATAATTAATTGTTTCAGTATCTTTTGTGACTATGTTATTGACTTTTGAATTTTGATCCAAGTATGAAAACTCTACATTACCAAATTTTAGCTCTGATTTAAAATTTACATTTTGTTTCTTTAAATAATCGTCATTTAAATCATATCTAAAATTATAAGAGAGTTGATTTTTATCAAAATATTCAATTGATCCTAATAAATCACTTAATTTATCTTCATTACCTTGTTCTTTGTGAAAATTACTATTATCTGAGAATTCGTATGATTGTGAGAAAGAAGATTTTAAATTTTCTGAAAAGACATTAATTCCATAAGTAACTCTTTTTGAATTGTCTAATTTATCATTGCCACTATATCTATTTAATCTATAAATATTTTCTAAACTAAAATCATTATTAGTAGAATCTTCATTTGAAATCTTATTACTATTAGATATTGAAGGTGCAGCAACAAAATGAATTTTAGGATTAAATGTGATTGATCTAAAATATTTTTTTATTTTAAAAGGCGTTTCAGTTGATACTCCTAAAATTGGAAATAATCTATAGTAGGAACCACTTTTATATTCATTATTGCTAATAAGTTTTCTTTCAGTGTTATAACCTTGATTATAAATTTCTGCATCTATGGATATTCTAGAGTTAAAATTAATTAATTTTCTACTTATTTTATATTTATGAGAGATTTTTTGTTGTTTCTCTGCATGTACCAAAGTGCTTTTTTCTCTCAAAATATTATAAAATTCATATGATGTATCTGTTACATTTCCATATTTGCTTAAATAACCTGTATGATATTTTATTTTTGGTAATACAATTGGTATAGTTTTGTTATCTTCATTCTCTTGATTTGTTTGATAAAAATTTAAACTAATATTTAAGTTATCATCTAATTTTCTAATATTAAAACCTTCTATATTAAAATTTGTTCGTAGGGAGTTTGTATAACTTAAATCATCATTAGGTTTTGTAATCTGAATATAATTTTTTGATGTTTGTAATGCTGAATCAATTTTTATTCTATATTTTTCATTAATATTTTTATTATAATTAGTTATTAAACTAGCATCACTGAACCAATCATTATTATTTTGATTTTCAAAATTTGAATCAAAAGTTAAATCTGTTTTAAAGTTTCCTCCAGATAGTATTTGATTATAATCAAGTACAAATCTTTGAGATGCATCAACACCTCCTCCATAATTTATGATTGGTGTAAAAGTAAGTTCTTTATCAATTGCTAAGTTAAAATAATACGGAAACGAAGTTGATTGAGAAGTTTTAGTATCAAAAAAATTTAATGCTAAAGAGGGTGTAAGAAATCCACTTTTTCTATCCTTTCTTAATGGTGACGGGGTTACAATATAAGGGATATAAAATACAGGGGTATTTATCACTCTCATCTTAGAATGTTTTTGATATAAAAAAAGATTTTGGTTATCATGAAGAATTTTCTCACCTTCTAGTTGCCATGTTGGACATATAAAATTGGCAATTTTAATTCTAGAATTACATGGGGTATACACTCCTTTCGTAATTATATCTATATATCCATCTCTTTTAAATTTATTCCCAATGATTCTAGATCCGTCATTAAGTTTTATTTTTGGGTTATCAAATTCAGCATAATTCAGATTTTTCAAAAAAGAACCATTTTCACCCTCAAAGTAATTATTATTTTCATCTTTATAAAGAAAGTTTGATGGTAGAAAAATTTTCTCTTCTAATTTATTATAAATTATTAATTCAGATATTATAATTTCATTTTTTTTAAAAATTTTTGCGTTACCTTTGGCTACAATATTTTCATTTTCATCATATGAAATTGAATCAGCATATATTAAAATTTCTTCTGCATTATTAAGATTAGGAAATATAATTATAAAAGATATTAAAAAAACTTTTAGAAATGAAAATTTAAAATATTTATTCATTCTCAATTTTTATTATTTGGTATAAACCTATCAAAAAAGGAACCACAAAAATGATTAAATAAGATATAAAAAAATTTATAGATAGGCTGATTGTTAATTTTGAAATAATTTCTTTAAGTAAAAAAATAATAAAACCAATTGTTATTGCAATAATTAAAACCTTAAAAAAATTTTCATTTCTTTGAAATTTACAAGTAAATCCAATAATAACAAATGATAATACTACAATGAATATTGGTTTAAGTAT
>CACGJH010000034.1 GCA_902573325.1 uncultured Alphaproteobacteria bacterium
GTATAATCACTCATTACGCTAGATCCAAAATCACCAACATTTGCAAAACCTGAAGAGATACCATATCTTACCTTCAATCCATCTTTAACGCCCTGTCTAATCCAGAAAGTTTGTAGCTCTTTAACTCGTTCTTTCATTTCTAAAGCCATGCTTATACAATTAATAGCATCATTCTCATCTCCTAGTGTTTCAGGGGCACCATGAAAGGAAAGAATTGCATCACCTATAAATTTATCAATCGTAGCATTTGAATTTATTGCAATTAAACTCATTTCACTCAAATAATTATTTAAGATTAAAGCAAGTTTTTCTGCTTCTAATGAGTCAGATAAATCAGTAAAATTTACAATATCAGAGAAAAATATTGTTAAATTTTTTCTGACATAGCTTTCTTTTGTTTTTTTGCCTGACTCTTCTTCATCAAAAATAGACTTATATACTTGTGGTGATAGATATTTTGATAACCTATTGGCAATATTTTCTAATCTTTTAGTTTTTTGTTCAATCAATTCTCTATCTTTTAATTTTTGATCGAGTAATTCTTCCTTCTCCCTTCGAAGATTATATTCATCCGTTCGATCAACAAATTGTCCTTGAATACCATTTAAAAAAGGGAAATCTTTGTTTTCAGTATAAGCAGAAAGTAAAGAATATACTCTATTTTCATCACCAATTTTAATTTCTATTTTAGGAATAATAACAGAACCATTTTTTTCTAAATTTTGTTTAAAATTTTTAATATATTCATCTCCAACTCCAAGTTGTTCTAAAATACTAGTAAAAGGAATATTGTTTACAGTTTTGAGAATAGGAAAAAATTTTTTAAAGTTTTTATTGACTCGCAAAACTTCTAAATTTCTATTGGCAAAATATGCAGCAGTTACAGCATTAGAAAAGTTAAAAAAACTTAAATCAATGACAGTTTTTTCATCAAAAAACTTATCAAGTTTCATTATTATTTAAATTATGGGTGATGTTTAGTAATTCCGCTAATATAATCCATTATTGCTATAACTAAACCTGATAAAATAAATACTGCATGAATAAAAATCATTAAGTAAATTTCTTCTGATGTTTTTGAGCCAACATCAATAAAAGCTTCTAGCAAACCAATACTTGAAATAGCAACGATTGAGGCAATAAGTTTTAATTTTAAACCTGAAAAATCTAGTTTACCCATCCACTCTGGCTTATCTTCAGATTGATTTGCAATATCAATTTTTGAAACAAAATTTTCATAGCCTGCAAATATTACCATTAAAACTAAATTTCCAACAAGAGCTAAATCAACAATATGTAGTACAAATACAAGAAGTTCATTTAACGTTAGTTCATTTAAGTGTGTAATCTCATAAATAAATAACGCAATAACTTTATAAGTAATAACTAGTAGAGTAAGACATAAGGCAACATAAACAGGAGCCAACGCCCATCTGCTTGAAAACATTGCTCTTTCAAGTAATCCTTCAAATACTCTACGCATAAACAATAAGTAATTTTTAAATAATATTTGTCAATTAAATTTTACTATTTACCCCATTTATAAGTAAGCAAATCATATCTTTTAGCAAAATTAAGTAATAAATTTTTTGTATCTAGATCTAAGGGTTTAATTGGATCTCTGCAAAAATCTGATTTTATTACACCACCCTCTTTCATTACTGTTTTAGTAGCTCTGAAACCACATTGTCTATTTTCAAAATTTATTAAAGGAAGAATACTGTTATAGACTTCTTCAGCTTTATCTTTTTCATTATTCCAAAAATGATCAATTACTGGAGCTATTTTCTCTGGAAGTAATGCTGAGCTCATACTACCAGAAATTCCAGCTTCTAAGTCAGCATATAAAGTGATACTTTCTTCACCATCAAAAGGTGCATCTAATCTAGAACTGCAATTTTTAATAAGAGCTCTTATTTTTGATGCTGCATTAGCACTTTCAATTTTAAAACATGTTAGTTGTTCAATTTCATTGATCATTTTTGTAAGAAGAGGTACTGAAAGTTCAATTCCAGATAAAGGTGCATCTTGTATCATAATTGGTATACCAACTTTAGAAATTTCATTAAACTGTTCAAATATTTGATCTGGATTACCCTTTAACAATGCACCATGATAAGGAGGCATCATCATTATAATATCAGCGCCCAGTGATTTTGCTAATTCTGCTCTAGGTCGCACAATGTCAGTAGCAAAATGAGAGACAGTAACAATTGTTTTAACTCTACCATCAATTTTTTTCATACAAAGTCTTGTTAATTTTTCTCTTTCATCATCTGAGAGTAAAAATTGTTCAGAGTAATTAGCAAGAATGCATATTCCCTGAACGTTTTGATCAATCATACATTCCAAAACTCTTCCCATACCATCATAGTCTACCTCACCATTATCGTGAAA
>CACGJH010000035.1 GCA_902573325.1 uncultured Alphaproteobacteria bacterium
CATTAAATTTTTTTCCTTTTTTAAAATATTTTTTTATTTCATCTTTTTTATAATTAACTGAGATGTGAAAATTATTAAAACCTGAATTCTTAAAATTATTAATAATAAGCTCTAGTATAGGGATACCATTAACTTTTAACATAGGTTTGGGTATTTTGTTTGTAAGAGGTTTTAATCTTTTACCAAAACCTCCTGCCATTATAACTATTTCATTATTGTAATTTTTTTTTATATCTTGAATAGAATCATTAGCAATCAATTGATTTTTGGAGTTAATAATTGGTATTTGGTTGTTATTTATATTTAAGTACTTTTTATATATTTTTTTTCCTTTTATAAGCTTAGCATAACTAAATTTTTTATTCATAAATTTAGTTACATCATGTTCAAGATTAAGCCCTTTGATTAATCCTCTTCTGACATCTCCATCTGTGATTGTACCTATGATTACATTTTTTTTATCTACCACATAAACAATTTTATTTTCATTGAGTTGAATTTTTTTTATTGCCTCTTTTATTGTTTTAGTGGCATTAATTTTTTGTTTACTTAAATTCATATTTTAAGAAATTTTATTTTTATTAATATATATTAAGATTAATACTGTATTAATTTAATAGATCAATTTGAAAAGTATGTTAAAATTTACAAATAATCCTTATCATTGTTATTATTGTTTGAATAACCAATAATTAGTTTGTACATATAAAATATGTATTAATTAAATATTAAATATTTATATAAATATCTATATTATTAATCTAAAGAATTTTATATGTGTGGTATTTCAGCTTTAATTAAGAAAGAAGATTTTATAAATATATCTGATACAAATTTATTAAATTCAATTATTAAAAATTTAAATCATAGAGGGCCAGATGAAAAAGGCTTAAAAAAAATAAATAATACTTTTTTAGGAATGACTAGGCTAAGTATTATAGATATTGAAAATGGCTCTCAACCAATGTCAAGTAAATGTGGGAATTATACAATAGTTTATAATGGTGAATTGTATAATTATCTTGATTTAAAAAAAGAACTTCAATTTAATGGAGTAAGTTTTTTTACAAACTCAGATACTGAAGTTGTTTTAAATAGTTATATCTATTGGGGCGATGATGCAGTATCAAAATTTAATGGAATGTTTGCTATCATTATACATGATAAGTCAAAAAATTTAAATTGGATTGCAAGAGATAGATTAGGTAAAAAACCTCTCTATATATATGAAGACAATAAAAAATATTTAATTTCCTCAGAAGTTAGATCAATAACAAAAGCAATAAATGAAGTTGAAGGGTTAAGTTTTGAACATGATTATCAATCTTATTGGGATTATTTAACATACAGATATATTCCTGGAGAAAGAACTAGTCATAAAAATATTAAAAAAATATTACCCTCAAGTATAATCAAAATTCAAAATAATCGAGTTACAAAAGAAACATATTATTCATTACCAAGTTATAGAAAATCAGATAATGATAAAAAAGCTAATTTACACAAATTAATTATGGATGCCGTAAATAAAAGACTTATTAGTGATGTACCACTTGGAATTGTTCTGAGTGGTGGTTTAGATTCAAGTATAATTTTATATGAAGCATCAAAGAAACAAAATATAGAAAGTTTTCATGTAGCGTTTGAAAGTGATAATTCAGATTATAATGAAACTTATTATGCTCAAAATATTTCTCAACACTGTAATTCAAAATTAAATATATTAAATATTTCAGAAAATGAGTTTTTTGATGATTTGGAAAAATTTAACTTTCCAACTGACGAACCAATTTCTGATCTTTCAACAATACCATTTAATAAATTATGTGCTCTGGCAAATAAAAAAGTCAAGGTTTTATTATCTGGAGAAGGTGCTGATGAAATTTTTGCAGGATATGGATTACACAATGTACAAAAAGAAATAAATTTTATAAAATTACTTAATATATCTCCTGCTTCAAGTAATTTTCTTTTAAAAATTTACTCTTTATTAAAAGGAAAACTAAACAAAGCTTCAGAATACATAAATTATGATTATAGAAATTGGCCTATTCAAAATCTATATAATATTACTAATCAAATAAATGATTTTGATAAATTAAATTTAATGAAAATTAATAATAGTGATATGTTTTTAAGATCTGAACGAATATTAGAAGAAGATTATAAAAAAGTTATTGATGAGGAGCCAGTAGATCAAATTTTAAAAATTATTTCTAAAGATTGGCTAGTAGAAAATGTGCTAATGAAATCTGATAAAGTTTCAATGCATAATTCAATTGAAATTAGATGTCCTTTTTTAGACATAAACATAGTAAATTATATGTTTTCAATAAATATAAAAAATAAAATTAATTTATTTAAAAATAAATTAATT
>CACGJH010000036.1 GCA_902573325.1 uncultured Alphaproteobacteria bacterium
AATGGAGATATAAAAGGAACAAAAGATTATTTTGAATATATTGATAATATTTTTGGAAAAGGTCATTCACTGATTAATAATCCATTGTGGCCAAAAGATAAAATTTTAAAAAATTTTTTAAATTATTCTGAATATAATAATAAGGATGTACTCGAAATAGGGTGTGGATTAGGATTAGTAGCAGCTACATTAGCTAAATCTGGAGCAAAACTTGAAGCAATCGATGCAACAGACAACGCTGTAAAAATGACAAGGTTAAGATTTGAAATTAATAATTTAAATGGAAATATTAAAAAAATGGATGCTGAAAATCTAAAATATAATAATAGTACTTTTGACTATGTTGTTTCATGGGGTGTAATACATCATTCTGGTAATATGGAAAAAATAGTTGCAAATATTCACAAAGTTTTAAAGCCAAATGGAGAAGCTTATATAATGATTTATAATAAAAATAGTTTGAGGTACAGATGGTATTGTTTTTTTTGGTTAGGCATTTTTAAACTTAAATTTTTAAGATTAAGTTTTGATGAAATTGTTGGCTCAATAACTGATGGTTATATTGCAAGACATTTAAATGAGAGAGAAGCAAAAAAATTAATGAAGGATTTTAAAGAAATTAGAATAAATTATTCTGATGAAGTAAATACAATTTTATTATATTTGTTAGGTCCATTAAACAGATTTAGTAATTTCATACCTAAAAAAATCAAAATTAAAATTGAAAAATTTTTAGCAAATAGATTTGGTTGGTATATGCAAATTACTGTAAAAAAATGAAAATAGCTATTTGGCATGAGTGCTATATACAGGGTGGTTCAGATTGGTCGATGATAGATTTAATTAATTCTTGGCCAAATAAAAATGATCAATTCTACATATTTATAAATGAATCACATACAGGAATAAATTTAATTAAAAAAAAATTGTCTTTTTGTAATATAAATTTATACAGATCTATTTCTGAGGATTACAAATTTACACAAATTTCGAAGAATAAATTATTAGATAAATTTTTAAAATTTTTTTATGTATTAAAAATTATTATTCATAAATTATTTGAATATAGACAATTAATTAATTTATATAAATATGATGTACTAATTTATAATAATGGTGGCTATCCAGGAGGTCTCTCTGGGTTTGTTGCTGCATCATTGTCACGATTTAAAAGAAAAAAAAATTATATGATAGTTAGAAATTATATTAATAAAAATTTTAAAGATGACTATCTGTTGTTATTTTTAAAATATTTATCAAATTTGGTATTCTATAAAGTTATAACTGTATCAGAATCATTAAATTGTAATTTAAAAAAAAATACTGGTATTAAAAAACATAAATTTGTAATGATACATAATGGAGTATCAATAAGCAATAAAGTATCAAATAGTATTGATATACTTTTCAAAGGTAATCATAAGAAAATAGGCATTATAGGCTCTTTAGAGAAAAGAAAAGGACACGAAATATTAATTTATGCTATTAAAGATTTGTTAGACAGAAAAAAACTTGATCTTAAAGTATACATAATTGGTCCATCAGACTCTGATAATCTAGAAAGAGTGATTAAATTAATAGACAAATTTAAATTAAAAAAATATTTTATTTTTCATAAATTTTCTGAAAATATTGGAGGGATAATTAAGCAAATTGATATGGTTGTAATGCCTTCTCAAAAAAATGAGAGCTTTGGAAGAGTCGCTGCTGAATGTATGGGGTATATGACACCCATAATTGCTTCAAATACAGGTGGATTAAAAGAAATAATTACTGACAATTATGATGGAATGTTATTTCCAAAAGAAGATTATAGAAAATTATCTCATAAAATTGAAATTTTATTGTTGGATGATAAATTTAAAAACATAATTATTAAGAACGCTAAAACAAAGTTTAAACAGAATTATGATTCTAAAATCATGTCTTTAAATTATAGGAATCTCATCAAAATATAAAATAATGATTAAAATATTAAGTTACAATTCTTTTAATAATGAATTAAAAAAATATTGGTCTAATCTAATAGAAAATAGAAAATTCAGTTTTTTTCAAACATATGAATGGAACAAATATTGGTATGAAAAAATATGTAAAGGAAACAAATTCATTTTTTTAAATATTTTAGTTATTTTTCAAAATGAAGAGCTGACTGACATACTTCCTTTTTACATAAATAAAAAAAAAAATTTAAAAATATTAAAAATTATTGGAGGAGTTAATACTGATTTTAAATCAATTATTTATTCTGAAAATAGTTTATTTAATAAAGAAAGAAATAATGAAAAAGTAATAAAAAAACTAT
>CACGJH010000037.1 GCA_902573325.1 uncultured Alphaproteobacteria bacterium
TTCTAATGAGGGGTATATATGTGCATCAGGAGATAGTTTTGTTCAATCATCAATAGAAATAGATTGTGATATTGTTGATATGGAAGCTTACTCTTTTGCTAAAGTATGCAAATTACATAATATTAGATTTAAATGTTTTAAATATATTTCTGATTATGCAAATGAAAATTCAAATAATGATTGGATTGATAATTGTTCAAAAGGAGCTAAATTGTTTTCTGAAATATATCCTCAATTAAAAATATGATTTTAAAAATACTTGAAAAATTAGGAAGAAAAAAGATTGTATTGGACAGAGGTCCATCGCATCCAGAATTTCATAAGGCCAAACCATGGATGGAAAGATATTATTTGTTATTTAGAAAAAGACCCAAATGGTTTCCATTTAATATCTTAATTCATAAAATGTTAGATGATGATCATGGTGAAGGAGTTCATAATCATCTTTGTCCTTATATAACAATTATTTTAAAAGGTGGTTATTGGGAAACTACTAATAAAGGTAAATTTTGGAGACCACCAGGTTACATTGGTTTTAGATCAGCAGATCATTTACATAGAGTTGATTTAAAACCAAATACAAATACCATGACATTATTTATTCCTGGTCCTTTTGGGCTTAGAAAAACTAAAAGAGCTGATTATAAAACAAAAATTTAGCTATCTATATAATTTAAATTACTCCGTCGTATATTAATTTACATCCACTCAAAAAAAGCAAAATATAAACAATATTAAAAAATAATTTTTCTGGAATTCTTTTTTGCACAAAGTAACCAATTAAAACACTAATAAAAGCTAGTGGAAGTAAATAGAGAGAAATCATAAGATTTGAAGGTGCTAATAATCCAACGTAATAATACGGAACCAATTTGACAAGATTTATAACCATAAATGCCAATGTCATTGTTCCAATAAATGAAATTTTATCTAACTTTAAAGGAAGCATATAAAAGTTAATAGGTGGATTGCCTGCATGAATTAAAAAACTTGTATATCCAGCAACAGATGACCAAAAGTATCCTTTAAGTTTTGTTGGTTTAAGTAAATAATTATTTTTCTGAATAAATGAAACAAGAACAAAAATAATTGATATAACACCAACCATTATTCTTATCTGATCTTCGTTTGTAAACTCAAAAGTTAAAGTTCCAAATAAAATACCAATTATAGATGCTGGGATTACAATTTTTAAAATACTGTTTATCCATTTTTTCCAATACAAATAGATTGCTGAAAAATCCATTATTATTAAAAGTGGCAACAATATTCCCGCAGCTTGCAAAGGACTCATTGCAAACGACATAACTGGCACTGCTAGCATCGCGATAGGTCCTGGAACACCGCCTTTAGATAAACCAAATACAAAAACCCCCAATGATGCAAAAATATAAAAATATAAATCCATTTAATTTAAAATTTTTAATGCATTTTTAATATCTTTTATTTGATCATCAATGTCTTCCAATCCACAATATAATCTAATTAAAGTTCCGGTATTTCTATTTTTAAACTCTCTTTTATCTAATGGAGGAAAGGTAATGAGGCTATCAAATCCACCCCAACTGTATCCCAATTTGAATATTTTAAGTTTATTAAAAAATTTTTCAATTTGATTTTTTGAGTATTTCTTTTTCATCATAAATGAAAATAAGCCTGTGCTACCAGAGAAATCTCTTTTCCATATTTTATGATTTTTTGTATGCGGTAATGCTGGATGGAAAACATCAGATACAAGATCATGTTCTAATAAATATTTTGCCATTAATAATGCATTTTTTTCAATTTCTCTTATTCGAATTTCAAGTGTTGGCAACCCTCTAATTGCTAAATAAACTTCTTCAGAACCAGGACATATGCCTAAAGTTTTTGAAGTTGATCTTATTTTTTTGGAATATTTTTTATTAGACGAAACGAAACCAATTAATACATCCGAGTGACCATTTATATATTTAGTTCCTGCATCTATAATAATATCAATACCTAATTTAATTGGATTACAAAATAAAGGTGAAGCCCAAGTATTATCCATAACAGTTGGTATTTTCTTTTTTTTAGCAATTTTTGTAATGAAAGGTATATCAATAATATCAAAAGTTGCTGTTCCTGGTGATTCTAAATAAATTAGCTTTGTTTTATTGTTAATTAATTTTTGAAAATTATTAATATTTTTTGTTGGATGAAAATATTTTATTTTTACATTATATTGTTTAAGG